>NZ_RQHV01000004.1 GCF_004771005.1 Leptospira ilyithenensis | reverse complement strand
GTTTTCCGTCTGATTGAAGCGAAGAGCCCGGTCTCCCACCTAATGGATCAAAGGTGAATATCCGATCAATCGGCGGTGGCGAGACCATGCATGGTCGAGTTCGTGCGTCGTGGCAGGAGGTTACGCACACAGGAGTCGGAAGCATCGAACGTTTTTATTCGGCAAGCCAATCCAAGGCTTCTTCCTTTCGTTCGAAAACGCGAATGCGTTGGTCATGTGTAAGAGTTTTGTAAATATCGAGGTACGCGAGTTTGGCGAGGTTGAGACCAATAAGCGCTGTTTTTTCTATTTTTTCTTTTCGAATTTCAGCAGCACCTTCGGATAACAAAATATTGAAATATTTGGAAGAAATAAACGAATTGGAATAATCGACGAGGCACAAAATCTTCGTAGTCACTGTCTGGTAATCGGACATAGAAGCCCGCAGTCTCTCAATCATCTCCTCTTCGTTAAGGTTCCGGTAATCGATGAAACGAATCTGTTTGTCTTTATGCAGAATCCATTCTTGTTTAAAATTCATAAGATTGGACTTAAAATACTATAGGATAAATACGAAATCGTCAAGAACAGATTTTTGATTCGATTTTAAGATAGCAAATATTATGCTGAATGAAGCTAAATCAGAAACTTTACCAGCACTTTCGATCGGAATATTCAAATCGAATTGACCATCCATCGGCTGAAACTTTCCAAAAAGGATGAAAAGATCCGTTTGGAGTCTTCGGAAAAATCCGCTTCATCCAATGCTTCCGTATAACAACGAATCCATTCCATGCGGGCTTCCTCATCAATGACAAAAGGAAAATGACGCATCCTCATCCTGGGAGGCCCGTAATTCTGGGAATAATGTGGTTTTCCACCGGTGACTTGGATGATAAAATCAGCTTGTTTTTGTTTGGCGAGATCCAGATTTTTAGGAAACATTTTCCTGATTTTAGAATCGGGAATCCGATCGTAAAATCTTGAAACCAAATCCCGGATCCCCTCTTCTCCCCACAACTGGCAAAGTTCTCCGAGCCCGGGTATGGGGCCGGGAGGATTCATAGGAGGGGTATAAATCTGACGTTCCGGATTGGATTCACTCATACTGGTCTATCTTTTAATAAATACCATCTTGGTCATACATAAAAGATACGCCGGGCATTATATAAAATTCAGTGACAGTGTGTTTGATGCTACTGGACATTTCTGAAAATCCGACCCCGATGCTTCTCGCGGAATAATCCACTTTTGCAACGGATCCGACCGTATCTCCCAGGTATGTGGAATACTTTCTCTGTACGTCCTGGCGAATCATTCCTATGTCCAAACTGAATCTGCAATAACGAAAGCTGGATTCGATTTGCAAAAGAGTTCCTTTATCATGCACCTTACCGCCATAAGCCGGAAGAACGGCCGTTAAAGCATTCATGCTTTGAGATGTTTCCTGGATAATCTGAGATCCTAGAACCGAAAAATCACCTTTACGGTCGAGCAGTTCGATCCTTCCTCTCACTTCCCACCAATCTTTCAGTTTTACCTTGGTATAAATTCCTGGCAAAATTCCTTTCATGGAATATTCCGCATTTGCATCCCCTCCGATGGACCAGGTGGCCTTGTCAGGCACGGGCGCTTCGGGCCTACTCGTAGAATAGGATCCGTAGGAGATTTTATTTTTCTCCGTATAACGATGAAAGTTGATGGAAGGCCCGATCATAAAACGATCCGTGATGGGGTGAGTGTAAGAGAATCGAAAATGTTGACTTTCCCCTTCAAATCGAAGCAAACGGTTTCCTTCGAAAGCGGATGCCCAATAATTATTAGTTCTAGGTGAAAAAAAATTATTCGATGCCGGTTTGTCCCGATCGTATTTTCCAATGGTCCGGTCTTCCGCATATTGGATTTCAAATTTGTTTTTCCATCCGTAAGTGATGTCTCTGTATTGTGGAATGGTGTCCAAATCTTTGGTGATTTTATAAGGAATCGCAAGTGGCGCCGTAGGCTCGTTAGCTTGGCGCATAATCGAATTCAGAAACCAGGCAGGACCCGTTTCATTCAAAATAGCCGGAGATAATTTTCCAAATCCAATACCCATTCTGAATTGCAATCTATGTTCAAATACACCCTCGTATTTGTCCATAGGAGTGAGTTTCACAGGTTCCTCCTTCGCTACGGAAGGTTGTTTGGGAATTTCAGTGGTGGTATTGGTTTTTAATTCTTCGGAAAACAAAATTGCGGGATATAGCAAAAAAGAAAAAACAAAGACTGAAATAGTTTTGAAATATAATTTTAAATTCATAGATATATTTTTATTATAATACGATTCGAACGGTTCCTACCCTAACTTCCGTTCGTCTGTTTTTCGGTTCCGGTGCCATTGTGTCCACGATCTTCCGCAAATCCGCGTATCCATCCACTTCCTTGAACCTAACCTCCGCAATCTGGTGCGTTCTTTGCATTTCCGCTTTCACTGCAAATGCTCTTGCTTTACTGAGTTTTAAGTTCATGGTAAATGCACCCGCAGAATCCGTATGCCCTCCGATCCTTACGTTTGTTTCGGGATAAAGGGAAACCGCATCGGAGATTTTGCCGATCATTTCTACTGCTTTGGGAGTCATAGTTGATTTTCCGGAAGGGAAAGCAACGTCCCCGTCAATGACGATCAGAATTTCCCGTAACTTTTTATCTTCTTCGATTCGTTTGAGCTCGACCCCTTTTGCCACAAGCCCATCCACATGTTGTTCGAATTGGGTTCCGGTGAATTCAAAATCGTTTTTGATCCCCGAGTAAACACGTTCCAAATAATCCGGTGTACCCATATCATCTAAAGCGCCTTCGGGAAGACTTCCCAATGCTTCTTCCCTGGTTGCCGCCTTTTCGCTGCTAATTGGTAGTGGAGCGGCACACCCGCAAAACTTCTGAAAAGCTTTGGACTGCGTCCATTGCGGTTTTTGATCTGAAACACAATTTGAGATCAAAAGAAAAGAAAGTAAGCCGAGTTTCCATCTTACATTTGTTATAATGTTTTTTTGCATAGAGTAAAGATTCATAGATTGTATTTATTGTTGAACGCAAATAAGTTTGCGGGTGGTCGCAACTTGGCAATCGCTAACACCGGCATTGATCGATGTAGCGCTTGTAGAACCGCCGATTCCGTAACTGGTTTCGTAAATGCCTCCTGTAGGAAACGAGGGACCGGAATCATTCTGCGACCAGTTCACACAATTGTTCGTAGCGGTGGTCCAGTTGCTATTAAAGCCGGTCCAATATGTCCCCGCAGGGAGCGTGGTAGTCAAACTTCCAAAACTGAATAATGAATTGGCATTTGTGGTAAAGACTCTGTTTGTATAAGGTGCGGAAAAACCTGTTGCTAAATAATATCCCTTACTTGCCGCCAATACCCATGCATTCTGGCCTGTGGCATCCGTTCCGGTAGTAGTAGCAACCCGACCGACCGAGTTTGAAATCAAAGCCTTATAAGTTCCCCAGGCAGGTCTGTTGGTATCCGTTTGGCAATATCCGTCCTGTTCCGTAAGATCGTTGTTCGAATCATTAAAGTTCGGATTATAGGTAACATTCGTTACATAAATTACCTTATCATTATCAAGATTATTCATAGGACAATTGTCAGGCGGTTGAAAATCGCTCAAAGCCAGATCCGTACTAACAACCGTTCCGAATTGAATACAAACCGGTTGTGTATTATCTGCACGACTATCATCGATAGGTGTCACTGTGATCGTCTGATAAGTGTTATAATTTGCCGTTGTAAACGTAAGAGATGTTGCACTCAGACCGGAACATTCCGTACTACCCGACTTGCATGAGATGGTAAAGGTTACGTTTGCAATTGGCACAACCGTATTTCTGATACGCACTCCGAAAGTTGCCGTCGTACCGTCTTCCGTAGTATCATTGCTTCCTGCGCTGACTTCCACAACCAACTCATCATCGATATTATAGATCGTCATATCGGGAGGATCAACTGTCAGACCTCCGGAAGAAGTCCCTAAAACAACAGTATAAGCGATGTTTCCGTCAATAGAAACATCCTGCGCACCGGTTGCGGTAATTTGGTTGGATGCACTTGTTGTCATCGTTTTCCAATTTCCACTGCCGCTGGTGATCGTTGCAGTCGCGGAACCGACTGTTCCTTCCGCAGGATTGCTGCTGGAAACAGGAACGGTCACACTTGATCCCGGATCGGATTGAGTGATCAAATGAAAGATACCGGTGCCCCCTCCTTCCGTAGTGGAGAAAGTCCCTGACCTTCTGCAACCGATGATTTGGTTGGCAACGTCGTTATCACAACTGTAGATAGTGAATGCAGGACGGGCTACTTGTGCGGAATCTCTGTATCCATAAGATCCGTTTCCATACAAATCATCACCTGTAGCAGCAACGTTCACGGAATAATCCAAGTTCCCTTCATTGACTCCATTGGACGCACCAGTTACAAAAACAGTTTGAGCCACATTCCAATTGGCAGTAGTAAAGGTTAGCGAATTGGTGCTTAAGGTTCCATCATTAGTAGTTCCGCTAGTGCTTGTTGTTAAACTTAAATTCACGATTGCAAGCGGTTGTGATCTTAATCTGATCGTCCATCGGGAATAAACTTGCGGATCCAAATTATGGCTGTCATCCGTCGCAAAACCGGTCACAGTCGTTGCAGATTTTGCGGTTTGGATTAACGAAGTGGAACCATCCATCTTGTTATAAGCAACGATTGTAAACCCTGCAATATCATCATCGTCTTCATTCACAGTAATGTTCGGAGTCGGTTTGATTCCATTGGCGGCACCGCCGGATGTTTCCCCGTATTTTGGATCCGAACTCACGCATCTTTGCAGTTCAATGATCCATTGAAAATTTCCATCAGCTACATCATCATTGACAGGTGTTACAGTAACATCTTGGTATACGTTCCAATTGGCAGGAGTAAAAGTAACGGATGTTACTGCGGCACTGCCCTGTCTTTGTCCCGTGTTTTTCGCATCGAAAGTATCGTTGATCGGAATCGTAACATTGGCGGTGGGCTCCGAATTCAACCGAAGACGGAAGAATGCTGTTTGCAAAGTTCCCTCCACAATATTCTGATTCAACTGAACAACTGTTACGCCAGGAGTATCGTTATCTACAATTGTGATCGCAACATCGGAAGCGTTTTCATTTCCATAATTCGTTGCAACTCCCAAATCCAAAGTGAAACTGGAATTGCCATCTGCGATCAAATTATTCGTAGGAGTGATAGTAACAGTTTGAGGAGTATTATAATTACCAGTTGTAAACGTAAGTAATGTCGTATTCACAGTCGCTCTCGTAGGATTCGGATTGGTAACAGGAATCGTAACATTTCCCGTAGGTGGATTTGTCAGTACTACGGTAAATGTTCCGTTGGTATCCGCCTCGTTGATCGAAAGTGTCGTCGGAGTCACAACAATCCCCGGCAATTCGTTGTCAATATTAACAACCGTTACCGGAAGGACGGAAAGTCCGCTGTAATTCGGATCAGTGCTCGTGCTATTGGCTATTTGAATCGTATACGTTTTGTTTCCATCCAAAACAGGATCGTCTATTCCAGTGACCGTTACCACTTGCGGAACATTAAAATTGGCAGTTGTGAATGTTAAAGAAGTCTTATCGATCGTTCCCTCCTGACTCGTGTTATTTGTAGAATCTACATTCGGATTGAGAGTGGGAATTGTGACAGTACCAGTCGGCTTACTTGCAAGTACAACAGTAAATGTAGCAGTATTCCCCGCGCCTGCAGCTTCCGTAGTCTGAAGAGACTTGGGAGAAACGACAACGCTGTAAGAATCGTCATCAATGACAGTAAGCGGTCGTGTGGGTGTAATGAGTCCGCTATAAAGTGCATCCGTACTCTCACCTTTGCCGATGACTATGATGGTCTCTTTGTTTCCATCCACTTCGTCATTATTAACACCGCTAATCGTAACAGTTTGCGGTGTATCCCAGTTGGATGTAGTGAACGTCATGCTATCAATAGAAAGAGTTGCGATGGCGGGATTGTCCAAACTCAAGGGAATCTTAACATCCTGAATAGGTTGTCTGTTGAGTTGCAATGTAACTCCGAGAGTTCCAAGGGAAGGGTTTTCCGAAACAGAATAACCTCCCGTCAGTGACTTGAGAGTCACTCCGGCAGGAGCTTTGTCCGTTGTCTCGGAAAGTCCGAATAAGAACTGATCCGCAGCATTGCTCACCGCATTACAGTTGCTAGTGAATACGATTACTATAATTAGGAAAGTGGAACGAACGACATATTTGATAAGATTTGAACCGAACATGATTAACATAAATTTTAAGTTAATTTCAGTTGAAAAAAATGGCGCAAGGTGTAAAGAAGAAAGAAATTATTATCATCAGTTTATTTTTGGTTCTAGTTATCCCTAAAATATAAACCCGTCTATTCGTTGTTATAGACGAAAACTGCGTAAAAATCCTAGTGGATCCCTAGTGTTTTCCCTTAGGCATGATAATAGAAAGAAAATCGATGCAATGATTTTATCCCGGAAAGAACTCGTTCTATGTATAGAAATTAAGCAGACGGAAAGCAGAAAAAAATTGATAATCTACCTAGCAGGGAATATCTATTGTTACAATCAGATAACAAGTATATTAACAAATCAAAATATACTAAATAATAATCCGCAGGATTTACCTAACCGGTTTCGTCAGAATACGGGATATTCCAACGAAGGAAATGAAGCTATTTGCACCATTTCCGGATTTCATCGTAAACCCGCCTATCGTACATTAAACGCAAATGATTGATCCCGGATAATTCCTTCAAATTCTCTTTGGGAAAATCCAAATCATATTTTCCATTTCCCGATTTTCCCAAAGAGCTCCATTTCCCCACAATGGCATCTCCGAAAAAATCAGCCAAAGGATGATTTGGATTTTTCGTAAGAGTTCCGGTGATCACATAATAATCCACCGATTTCATAAGAGGGACATGTCTTTTCGAATTTTCCAGAAAGGCGTCGGGATCTTTTCCTTTCCAATCTTCTTCCACCAAATATCCGTAACGCAAATCTTTGATCCCCGCGCTTCGAAGATTGATCGCTTTTTTTGTTAGATGAGTAAATGGATTCGGAATTTTGCCGAGAACAGTTGTAACAACATTACTCAATTTCTCCAAACCAGCACCGTGATGGGGAGAACCGATGAAAAATATCTTCTTTGTTTTGGAAACCCATTTGTACCTTTCCTTTTCACCATAGTAACAGGCGCTACGTGTTACAAGTCCGCCCATACTGTGAGAGATGAAAACAATTTCTTTGACGGAGACAGGGGAATTTTGAATCAACTCTTCCAATAAAGAAGAAAGCGCCTGGCCATTGTCGGAAATATGAAGCCCGGTATTATAACGCAAGTAAAACGGTGTCATTCCCTTTTCTTTTTGGAGGAGAGTTCCGTAGTCTTCCTGTTCTCCGCTGAATTTCCACATGGTTTCATCACTTCCCAAGCCATGAACCAGAATGCAGACTTTAGAAGAAATATGAGGATATGATTTTAAATCTTCTTTGCGAAGAGAGACTCTTTTTTTTCCCAAATAAAATTGCATGGGAGATGCAAGATCGAAAGAATCCAAATGGTTTCCGAATGCACCATTCAGAATGGAAACGCTTGCAGTCGCAGTTTGATCCGCTACCACTTTGGTGGTTTCCCATTTTTCCTTCCAGTTGATAGGTTCTTTGGGAGTCTTCTTAGCTTGTTTCGATTTCTCCGAAGGGATTTTCTTTTTCATTCTTTCGGAGGAAGTGCATCCATAAAGAAAACTTCCCAGAGATGATCATCCGGATCCAAAAAACTCCAACTGTACATAAACCCATGGTCTTGCGCATCATTGGCTGGTTTGCCTCCGGAAGAGAGAGCAAGCTTTACCATCTCTTCTACTTCGCTCCGTGAAGTAAGAGAGAGTGCATATATAAATTCTCTTGTTCCTTTCGAGATAGGAAGTTTGGAAAATGTTTTGAAGTAATCTTCCACAAGGAGCATTGCAAAGGAATGTTCATTGATGATCATGCAAGTTGCTTTTTCATCCGTGAAGTCCGGGTTGAATGTAAATCCCAGTTTGGTAAAGAACTGAATGGACTTGTCCAGGTCCTTTACAGGCAGGTTGATAAACGTTTGTGTTACAACTCTCATTGTATCCTCCTAAAAGACGGAAGCCTTAAATAGAACCAAGTTTTCCGATTTTAGCAATCAAAATATGGAGTGATTTTTGCGGGATTTTACCATTCCTAAAATATACAAACCAATCCATCGGACTTTGATATTTTTCCTAGAGGCTCTACACCTTATGGAAGTTTCAGGTTCAAATGAAAATCTCTTTACGTTACGATCATAATCCAATATTGTAGATGTAAATCAAATAGTATTTTTCGTTCGTCCTTTGACGGGATGAAAGTTAAGGAGCACAAGATCCGTTACGAAAAAGGACATAAAGAAACGACTCGGAAGCACATTATTGACATTGCCTCAAAACAATTCCGTAAAGGAGGCGTCGAAGCTGTTGGACTGGCTGGTCTCATGAAAGACGCTGGTCTCACTAATGGAGCTTTTTACGCTCACTTTAAATCCAAAGAAGATTTGGTGCGTGAAGTGCTTGTTGCCGCTTTCGATTCCCAATTGAAAATGCTCTCGGAAGCTCAGAAGCATGGACTTAAATTGGAAGATGCGATTCGTGATTATTTATCTCCTCAAAAAAGGGATAATGTTGAAGATAGTTGTCCTGCTGCAGCGTTGATGGCCGAAGTCGCACGCCATTCTAAGCCAACGCGCAAAGTTTTTTCTGAAAAGGTCCACTTGCTTCTTGACCTTTTTTCTAGCCAGATTAGAGACAAGGATCCGAAAAAAAGAGAGCGTAAGGCCATTTCAATTTATGCGCAGCTCGTCGGAAGTTTGCAGCTCGCTCGAGTTGAAACAGATAAGGAGAAATCTAATCTCATTTTGAGAAGTGGAATTGATGCCGCTCTAGAGTTGGCAAATTTAAAGAATTGATTTCAAAAATAAGGGGAGTCAAATGCGAGAAACAGTAATGGGCCGGATACGACAAATAAGACGTCGTTCAAGTTCAGGACATGCCAACCCTAGATACGCGATGAACAGGTCCTAGTCGAAGCCTGTTCAGTAGCGATCCATCTCATTGATATCATGCTGAGAAAAGGAGAAATGAAGCCACTCCAGACCTATACCAGCATTCCTATTTTGAATCTCCTATTCGACCTTCCTTTAGCGCCCGAGCGTATATCTCGCGGTTCAATAAAGGAAGTTCTCCTGTAGCTTCCGTTGCGGCAATGTATGCGAGCATCCGATTTTGAGCTTCTTTGGATTGGTCTCTTACAAGAAACTCAGCATGCTCAAGTTGTAAACCTTCTTCAAGCGACATTGCACTGCCAAAGTATATGGAGCGTTTAATCGCACCTATTGATTGCTTTGATCGCAGACTCAGGTATTCTGCGCGTTCTATTGCCCGTTCGATTACCTTATTCTGCGGAACCACCTCGTCGACCGCACCGAGTGCGAGCGCTTCTGCCGGTGTAAAAGGTTTACCTTCAAGAATAGTGATTAAAGAATTTTGAGTGCCAATTAAGCGAGGTAATCGTTGGGAGCCGCCACCCCCTGGAGTAAGCGCAAGTAATACTTCCGACAAACCAATGACAAAGTCACCGTCAGCCATGATGCGCAAATCACACGCCCAGGCGAACTCTGCACCAACAGCAAGAGCAGAGCCGTTGAGTGCAGCGACAAAGAGTGTGCCACTTGCATTCATCTTCAGGAAGGTTGCATGGAAGCTATCTAGCTGCAAAAGCGCCCTTAGTCGGGTCATTCCCGCAATCGTTCTAACAATAGGTATTTTATTAATGAGTCTCCCCATACGCGAGACAATACCGGCGATACGTGTATTAATGGGCGGGAACCCGACACCACCCTGTTGGAGCCATGTAACATCTGAATGGCTTAAGAATCGATCGGGGTGCGTACCCGTAAAGACCACTGCGTGAATGTCCGGATCGCGGTCTGCACGGTCAACGAGGTCTTTTAGTTGCCTAACAAGCGCAGCATCAAACAACGCATGTGGCCCTCCGTCTATATGGGCAACGAGGACAGCCCCACGATCTTCGATTTTAATATGACCATTAGTTCGCGTGACTGCTAAATTGCTTCCTGAAACTTTCATAACTCTCCCAATCTTAAAAAGTTAATCCCACGAATGCCATTGGCTAAAACTGAGCCAAACAAAAGTAGAAAATACCCCTTTACATTACGACCACAATATAATATTATGATCGTAAGTCAATCGATGTTTCCAGCCAACTTTTTGATGAAAAGGAACGTCGCTTACAAAATTAGGGATGTGTGATTCACAATGAAAAAAAAATTAATTTTATTAAGTAGCCTTGGATTGTTAATCTCGGCGTGTTCTCAATTGGAATTAAGGCAAGAAGAAGTATTAGATGTAAGCCCTGTCGATTCACAGAAACAAGAAATCAGTTGGAAGAACGTTACTACCCAGTTTGTCACAAGAGGCGAGGTGACGTTTGCATACAGAGAACTCGGCGCTCACAATAAGGGTGTACCAGTGGTGTTTCTCGTTCATTTGGGTGCAGTCTTAGATAATTGGGACCCTCGTGTCGTGGATGGTTTCGCGGCGAAGCATCACATCGTCGCATTCGACAACCGAGGCGTTGGCGCATCTAGTGGAGAGCCTGCGGATTCAATTGAACAGATGGCCATGGATGCAATCACATTCATCAAAGCAAAGGGTTTCCAAAAGGTTGATCTCTTTGGGTTCTCGATGGGTGGAATGATTGCTCAGGAAGTTGTACAGATGGAACCTCAGTTAGTTCGCAAAATGATCATTGCAGGCACTGGTCCCGCTGGAGGCGAGGGCATCAAAGATGTACCTAGCGTCACTTACGTCGATATGTTTCGCGGTTATTTCACGTTTCAAGACCCAAAGCAGTTTTTGTTTTTTACAAGATCCCCGGTTGGAATTCGCGCAGGTAAAGAATTTTTAGCTCGAATTAAATTGCGCAAGGAGAACCGCGATAAAGAAATTACTCTGAGTGCGTTTTTTGCACAACTCAAGGCGATTAAAAACTGGGGCATGAAGGAGCCAGAAGATCTATCGAAGATTCTGCATCCAGTACTCGTGGCCAATGGCGATAATGATCGTATGGTTCCCACTAAAAATACGCATGATTTGGCCAGACGACTTCCTAATAGTGAACTTGTGGTCTACCCAGACTCCGGCCATGGTGCTATATTTCAATTCCACGTTGATTTCGTACCGAAGTCGCTTAAATTTCTGACTCGATAGCTGTATTGTTCGGATGTGCTAAAAAGTAGTTACTGTTCAAGGCCACCATTTTCTGGGATTCCAGTTCCTTTTGAACATATTGCTTATACGCATCTACGGTGTTATACGAATCGCTTGTAGTGATGCCTGAGGCATTAATTGTAAATCGCATTGTATTAAAGCGAGAGGTTAAAAAAATACATCCAAAGGGGAATCATTGTTTGTTGCCATTTTTCCGTTTTTTAGAAAAAAATTTCCCTTTTTTGAAGGAAGCGAATTTGGAAATTTGAGTTTTTCGGAAAGGGAAGGAGATTTGAATCTCTGTTGGCAAAAAGGCGAACTTTTCCAGAGAATTTTTGGTAAAGAGCAAAGAAGGATTGCCAAATCGGATTGGATGTGTTAGTTGGGACTCATTGGGTGGCGGGTGGTTCACCATCCCGTTACCCATAAGTAAGTAACTTCCACATGATTGCCGCAGATT
>NZ_RQHV01000037.1 GCF_004771005.1 Leptospira ilyithenensis | reverse complement strand
GACTGAGCGTAAACCTGGTTCATCACATTCGAATTGTAAGGATCCATCTGCAACTGAGGGATCGTTGCCTGGGAGAAGACCGCACCTGCAAAAAACAGTGAGAATACAAAGGAAAAAAGCGCGAGCGCGCCTTGTGTTTTTGTGAATCCTGTGAACCTTCGTTCAGATGGGTTTTCTGTTTGCATGGGGGACCTACGATTTGGTCAGCTAAGCCGTATTAAAGCGAGAAGTCAAAAAATTATGGAATTGCGGCGATCATTTTTTATTGGAATTTTCTCGTTTTTTAGAAAAAAATTTCCCTTTTTGGGGGGGATGGATTTTGAAATTCGGGATTTCGCAAGCAAGTGAGATGTTTCTCGCGGCGGCGGAGGCCACGGACGGCCGAAGCTTTTTCGTCGGAACAGGATGTTCCGCGAAAAAGAGCGAGGAACATCTCACGTTTGGCGGGGATACCAAAATCCCATCTTATAAGGAAACACTACCTTCGAACAAAGCAAAAAGATGCTGATAGCTTTTTTGAATTCATTGATAAAAACGAATCACAAAAGCCTTCCACAGAAGAACTGGTAAAAAAATAAAGTCCGGCTACGATAAAATTTCAAAGTTACTAAAAAACTTTGATCCAATCTCACTCATTCAACACACCATTCGCCCTTACTGACAACATCTGGCTTGTTTAGGACTCCTCTTTATGTCTCATATAATCGAATCATTTCAACTCTCCCTTCTCATTCACGCTTAAGGAGGGGTGGGGATACCAAATTTCCTTTCCCACTCTCGTTTTTTCTCCTGGAGACATATTCTTTACAAGAGTGAAGATAATTGTCTCAAGGAATTTTCCAGAAGTTCGATTCTTAGTTTGTAAGGAAGTTTCTTATGAATATTTCTCAAGAACCCAAAAGACAATTATCACTGGTCGCACCGGATTTCAAATTACCAGTGTTAGATGTTCCTGTGGCAACGAATACAAATAAGGCAAATGAAAAATTTTCGGACTTTCTTTTCCCGGATCCGGCCAATTCTCCAGCTCCTCTTGCAAACGACTCTGCAAATAAATCTTCCATTCTCGCATACGATGATACTAAAATTCCTTCCGAGCCCGGCTCTTCGGATAAAAAAGAAAAGATAGAAGAAACCTCCAAGACGGAGATTCCTAAATCGGAAAAAGAAATCAAAGACTCTTCGGAAGAGGAGGAAACGGACGAAGATGAGGATCTTGCCCTTTCTGCTGAGCTTCTTTCCAATCTGATTTTTTTTCCTTCTGCTTCCGAAAGATCCGTAAAGAACAAAGAAGACGGCCTAAAAGATTCCGCACAATCACCGCAAAAACTCGCTTTATTGAAATCAAACGACAAAAATCCACCGTACGCGGGTAATGCGAAGGAAGCCGGTAGCTTTTTGGAAGATGCTAAAAAACTTGCGGAAACTTTTTTTCGCAAAGAGACAAAAGAAACCAAATCCAAAGACAAATTGGAACCGAATCTGAAAAAAGAATCGGGACTGGAAGATCTGAACGGAAAATCCGAAGGCTGGGATTTGAAAACCGTTTCTAAAAACGAAAAACTGATCATCGGATCGTTTCGCAAAGAAGAGGCGAAACCAAAAGAAATCAAAAAAGAATCCGTAACAAAAACGTCCACGGTATCCAGTGCACCAGCAAACGGAGAAAAGGTTTTCAAATCGGAAATAGAATCCGTAAAGCAGGACAATTTCAAACAAAATATTTTCCTATCCGATCGTAATCCTGAAAAAACGAAAGAGAATTCAGCCTCTAAAAAGTTGTCTGCAAAAGAAGATCCTTCCAAAGACAAATCGAACTTAGTTTCCGAATCTACTGCGGTTCCGGAAAAAATGATCCGTTCTTTGGGTGTGAAAGATCGCGAATTTAATAAATCGGATAACAGAAATCAGTCGGTCGTTGACAAAGTGAAACCGAAAGAAACACTCGAGATCCAAATACCTTCCGCTCAATTCAATTCCAAAGAGGAAGGTTCCGCCGGCGGAGAGAAAAAAGGATCTTTGAGACAAGAAGGATTTTCATTTCAAAACGAACTTCGCAGTTCTGCAAAAACGGACGAATCCGCACGTGCGGAAAAACTGACCACGCCGAACAAACAAAACATTCAAAAAAACTTGGATGAATTGGTAAAACAAGCCCGGTTTGACATTGTTCAAAACGGTAAGTCCACAGCTGAAATCATAATGAACCCGAAAGAGTTCGGAAGACTTACTTTGAAAGTAACCGTAGACGGTGAAAAGGTAGAAGGGAGAATCCTCGTTGAGTCAGAAGAGATGAAATCTCTTATCACGAATGAAATCGCAAAATTGACAGAGAGTTTACGCGAATCCGGTTTGGAATTGGAAAATCTGCTCGTGGACATTTGGGATAACAGCGGTTCGTCTCTATCCGGAAACAGTCAGGACCGTTGGAAACAATTTGATCCGGAATCGGTACAGTCCTATTCTTCCAATGCAAAAAAACAAGCGTTAGATGATGAAGCCGAGATTTCATCACGACTCAAACCCGCCCAGGACGGGCTCGAAATTTTCGTTTAAACAAAGGAATAGTATATGCCAGAAGGAATACAAGATCTATCCAGCCAGAATGCGGTTCGAAGCAGATACCTCGACACTGAGAAAACTTTTAATATCCGCAAACATCTGGATCAGATGGAGAAGGAAGAAAAGAGCGGACTGAAAGGTATCGAGATCCGTGAAAAACAAAAAGAGCTGGGTAAAGATGATTTTTTGAAATTACTTCTCACTCAAT
The DNA here is from genome assembly GCF_004771005.1 of Leptospira ilyithenensis. Lineage (GTDB taxonomy): Bacteria > Spirochaetota > Leptospiria > Leptospirales > Leptospiraceae > Leptospira_A > Leptospira_A ilyithenensis. The sequence continues at coordinate 11,588 of NZ_RQHV01000037.1, read as the reverse complement.
TGTCCCACCAGGATCCGACGAATCCGGTTCAGGATAAGGACTTCATCGCACAGATGGCGCAATTTTCTTCTTTGGAGCAGATGAAAAATATCTCTTCCGGAATTCAAAGAATGGAATCTAAGCAAAGTTATTCGGTCGTAGGCAAGATGGTCTCGGGGCCCGACCTGGTATCGGGAGAAGATGTAACCGGAATCGCCGGAGCAATTCTATTCGATAACGAAGGTAAAACCTATGTTCGGGTGAACGGAAGAATGATTGATGTCGCAAAACTCAATTTGATTTCCGACCCGGAAGTATTAAAGGCTGAGACGATGATGCAACCGCAAGCACCTCAGGCGCTTCCCAATAATACGTTAAAAAAACAAGAAGCATATCAGGATTAATCGAAAGTAGACGATAAGGAAAATAAGGTAACTAGCTATGATGAGATCACTTTACTCCGGAGTATCCGGACTCAAAAACCACCAAGTAAGAATGGATGTTATCGGTAACAACATATCAAACGTTAACACTCACGGATTCAAGACGGAAAGAGTTACCTTTCAGGATATGATTTCCCAAGAGTTGCAAGGTGCGTCGGAACCGAAAGAAAACATAGGTGGAACAAACCCGAAACAAGTGGGACTTGGATCTCTTATCGCTGCAATTGATAAGATCATGACTCAAGGTGCTTTACAAACTACGGGAAAGAACACGGACATCGCTGTTTCAGGCGACGGATTTTTCGTAGTGAAAGACGGTGACAAACAATTTTATACAAGAGCCGGTGCGTTCAACGTGGACAAGAACGGCTATTATGTGAATCCTGCCAACGGTTTGAAAGTTCAAGGTTGGAATTCCAGACTTGATGACAGCGGCAATAAATATATCAACTCTGCGGGTTCCGTCGAAGACATCATCATCCCACTTTATTCCAAAGAACCGGCACGTGCGACTCAGAATGTGGATTTTCAATCCAACTTGAATGCCAACGTTCCTGCGGTTCCGCCGGATGCTACTGAAGACGACATCAAACGTTTTATCAACGACCCGGATCCTCGTCAAAGAAGAGGTCATGTGACTTCCATCAACGTATACGACGAGCTAGGTAACACTCGTCAGTTGGGAGTAGAGTTCTACAAAGTCCGTGACAATGTTTGGAAGATGAGAATGAATCTGAACGAAGCCACTCAACTTTCCGTAGACGTATCCGGAACGGGCGGAGAAAATACTTCCGTTTCCGAAAATAACGAATTGGAAGTATCTTTTACACCTGACGGAAAAATCATCGCAGTTTCCGACGGAGTGGATTCCCAAACCACAGGAAAACTCCAAGCAAAAGTCGCTTTCCGAATTCCCGGAAACCCTACGCAACAGACTTTCAGTCTGAACCTCGGGGAAGCGGGCCTTGTGGGAGGAATCACTCAATTCTCTTCCGACTTCACTACGAAAGCGGTGAAACAAGACGGTTATACAATGGGTTATATGGAATCTTTTTCCATTGATAACACTGGAACCGTAACCGGAGTATTTTCGAACGGAGTGAGACAACCTCTTGCAAGAATTGCCATGGCGGTTTTCACAAACTCTGCCGGTCTCAACAAAGAAGGGGACACAATGTACAGCTATTCCATGAACTCGGGAGAAGCGAATATCGGAGAGGCAGGATCACAAGGTCGGGGAAAGATCAACGCAGGTCTTTTGGAAATGTCCAACGTAGATCTTTCCGATCAGTTTACGGATATGATCGTGACTCAAAGGGGATTCCAGGCGAACTCAAGAACCATCGTGACATCCGATCAGATGATCCAGGAAGTTCTAGGTCTCAAACGATAATCATAAACTGAACTATGGGGCATAAGCCCCATTTTTTCCTTGAAATATGCAAAATTCTAAGAATACTGGGTCAAATCATTATTTTTAGAACTGCAAGTCCTTGTCCCATTTTCAAAAAAACTTCCTACTCACTTTAATCCTCCTGGCGGCCATCGCCTATCCTCCGTTATATTATTCTATTCGGGACACGATTCAAAAAGAATCTTTGCCGAAAAATTATAATGCACCCGCTTTACTTCCTCATATTGCACTTGGGGATTGGAAATTGGGGAATTATAAAGATGAAGGTTCGATTGCCAAAGCGGTTCGGAATATTGTGTACCTTCAGTTTGCCGAGATGTCGGGCTCCGTTTTTTACGGAGAAACGGAGACTTTGCGGCAAACCCAAAAAGACAATCTACATATCATTCTATTGGGTGATTTTTCTCTGAGCAAAGATTTTTTGGAATTCCAGCCCAAGCTTTATTTTCCTAAAACCAAAAAGTTTTATAGCGGAGATTCTTTCACGGTTTCCTGGCCGGAAATAGGGACTTTGCCGGGCCGAGTCACCCGTTCTTATCATCATTTGATTTCCGAAACCATCCGTCTCAATCGGATCTTATTGAATCCTCCCAAGCTTGTCGCAGAGGATTTCGATTCAGAGGCTCTTTCTTCCAATGAATTTTCTGCCTATATTTCCCTTTTTTCCGAATCCAAATCGAATGAAGACAAACTAACAATTGCTAAAAATCTTTCGCTTACTTCTCCGAAGGCTTCCTTTGTTTTTTACGAACAGATGAAACGGAATTTTGCAATCAAAGGAATTTCGGGTCACAAAGAACTTTGGAAAAAATGGGAAGACAATAAAAATCCGACCCATTCCATCTATGCATCCCAATTTGCGTATTCGATTGCAACCGGGCTTTTCCATTCTCCCGATTGGGAAAAATCTTGGGACTATCTCCAACTAGCACGCAAAAAACGGGAAGCTACGGATCAGATTTTTCATTTCGAATACGCAAATAATCTTTCTCTCTTGGGGCAATTACTGATCCGCCAAGGTAAAAAAGAAGATGCGGTTTATTATCTTACCTCCGCAAAAGAAATGTATTCCAGTCTGGGTCTTGCAGAAGACCAAGATGCGCTTCGCAATCTTTGGTATCATTCTTTGTTACTTGCGAGCCTGGGACAAAAGGAAGTCGCACTCGGCGGGTTTTACCAATTGGAATCATATTTTTCCAAAAAGAATGATTTTGAATCGGCGCTATTTTATTTTGATTTTGCCAAATTGGAATACGATCTGAAGGCATTTCCTTCTGCCTTCGATTTTCTGCAAAAATCCCGCGGTATATTATTTGAAAAACAACTTACAAATCACGAATTGAATTTTCTCGTATTACAATTGCAAGCTGCCATTCTGTATAAACAGAACAAGCTGAATGATTCCAAGCTTTTATGGGAAGAGATCGTTGCTTCCCGGTTACTACTTCCCAGCGAAGACAAGATCTTTTATCGCGAATCCTTATTCGGACTTGCATTGATTTATTTGCAAAAAGGTGCTGCGTCCGAATCGGACAATCTCTATAGAAATTACACGAGACTCACTCCTTATAGCCAAATCCAAACATTAAACAACAATCCGCTGGTTCCGGATTATATCTATCCGGGAATTTTGGATTCTCCCGACTTGAATCTTTTTACAAATTTGGAAGAGTCTGTTATCCGATCATATACCGGGCGTTATATTTTCTCAGGTCAGGAAGAAGAGATCCGTGCCAGAACCTATGATAATAGGTTGGAAGATACAAATGAATTTTTGAGAGATTTATTGGAAAAAGATTATTTCGGAACGCCGGCACTTGCTTCTCTGAAAGAAGATATTTTTCCGAAACATCTTTCCTATGACAAAGGGGAGAATGTGGTATTCCTGGACATCGGTCCCGCTTTGAACAATCCCGATGCACCGGGTATCACTTCCCAATCCGTAGCATTTCATTTTCCCAAGATGGAAGTGGTTCTTTGGGAATTGCCGAAGGAAGTGGATTTGTTTTTGAAAAAAGTTCCTATGGATAAAAAACAGCAGTTGTATTCCTTTCGGAACATCCGTATTCTCGCAGCAGACGGTGTAGGAAGTTTCAATAAGGAATATTACGAACCTAAAAATTGGATTTTAAGCAATCGGAACATTCCCAGCATCAAAAACAAAACGGTCATTATGCGTGCCGCAAATTCCATCGACATTTACGAAACTTATATCAAGATCCAGCCTCATTTTCAGGATATAGCGAGCGAGTTGAAAGACAACCCAGTTCTGTATTTTTTCAATCGCAGTATTTTGTTGAAACCGAAAGGACAAAACAAATTTACCTTGATCGGATATCAGTCCATCCGGGGATTTCACCATAATTTCCAAAGTCTGGATCGAAACGGGGAGCCCCCTTACACTCTCGCTAAATACACGTTAAATGATAAATGATATGAATCTTCACCCCTTACAACCGGAACTCAGTATGATCGGGTTCGCTTCTTCAATTTTGTTTTTGATTGGCATTTTCAACTGCTTTTACGATAAAAAATTCCAGTCCGATTATATATTCATTTCTTTATTTTACTTGGTGAGTTCCTATTTTCTTTTTTACGCAGTCACCATTTCCGGACTTTGTCCGATACCTTTCTTTTATCCCGAACAACCTATTTTAAGTTTAACTCACTTGATTTTGTTTTTGGGATTTTCATTCCTTGGAGCCAACTCGGTTCTGCCCGAATTGAAAACAAAGTTTCAAGTTTTCTATATTCTTATTTTAGGAACCGTTTTGTTTCCCGTTCTCTACTGGATATTCCATACCGGGATTATGACAAATTTACACTTCGCAGACAGAGGGGGATTTATCCCTTTCCTTCTGGCTTCTGGAAGTTTGGTTTGGTTCCATGAAACTTTTTTTTCCGAACCGGAACCCGACAAAAAAAATCAGACAAATCAACCGGATGTCGGTTTTCCCTACTTAATTTTTGTACCCTGGGGATGTCTTGTTTCGTCTAAATTTATACTAAACGAAGTGTACTTGAACCTTGGGTTGGAACTCCTTCTATTGGGAGGAGTTTCCTCCTTCGGTTTTTTTCTATTATCTAAAATTAGAAAACCAGAGAATGTTTCGTTTTCTCCCATCACCGGATTTTTGTCCGGTGTAACATTCGGTTCGACATCCAACGGTCTTTCATTGGCATTACTTTTGCCGCTTTGTTTCGGACTTGGGATTTTGTTACAAGTGTTTCACTGGTGGCTTGAAACAAAGTTATGGTCGCAAAAAGCAGCCTGTTTGTTTACCGGTCTTCTTATGGCAGGTACTGCTGGTGTTTTTTCCCCCATTCTTACTTGGCAAAGAATGGACCTCCCTCATCCCCCCTTGACCATGTTAGGGGTACAAGCGATCGGTTTCCTAACAGTGTTTTTGTTGTCTTCCTTATCAGCTTCCCTTCTCTTCTTTTTCAGGAAACATTCAAAGAATTGAATTTTTTTTTAAAAGAATAGACATTCCTCCGAGGCTACGACGATATTTGAAATGTGAATAGGGAAAACTTACGGGAACATAAATATATCATCACCGATGATCCCTATTTTGAGGGAAGAGTTTCCGATCACTTTAAAAAGATCCGGGCAAAAGTAATCACTCTCACCGAGCTTGTAAAAATAGAAGAAGAATCACAGCAAAACATTGCTAAGGTGCTCTTTTATCTCTCCCATTACGAGCTGGAAAAAAGCCATTCATCCATTCATGAATTTTTAAAACTTCACCCTTCGGTGATGTGCTCTTTTATTATCAGAGCCCCCATCGATTATACCGGGTTCCAGGCTTTGTCCATTGAAGAGGAATTGTTTTTTACAAATGTTCCGGACGATGCTCCCGTTATTTTTTTAATCAAAGCAATCGTAAATGCATTCACAAGCCTACAGATGGTTGTGGATAAATTCGAACTTCAAAAAAGAATCAATATTTCCACGAACGAAATTTCCAAACTTACAAGGATCGGGATCAGTCTTGCCAATGAAAAGGATTTTACGAAACTACTTCGTGACATTCTGAATTCTGCACGTGAAATTTCCAATTCGGACTCCGGTTCTTTGTATCTTGTGGAAAAAGATGAAAAAGGAAATCCCCGCAATCTTCGTTTTAAAATATCCGCACTTGATCTGACTTCCGACGAATTCATTCTTCCCATCAATAAAAAAAGTATCGCAGGTTATGTTGCTTTTACCGGAAAACAACTCAATATTCCGAATGTTTACGAGCTTTCCGGCAAAGAAGAATATCATTTCAATAATGACTTCGATAAGATGAGCAATTATTACTCCAAATCCATGTTAGTTGTTCCTATGAAGGATCATCATGACGAAGTGGTCGGAGTCATCCAATTGATCAACCGAAAGAAAAATTTCCATTCCAAACTCAGCTTGGAACAAATGAAAATCGATCATGTTTTGGAATATGACAAGTATGCTGAAGAATTGGTGATGGCTGTTGCGGGCCAAGCGGCTGTTGCCATTCAGAACAATAACCTTGTACACGAAATCGAAACATTATTCGAAGGCTTTGTCACAGCGAGCGTATCCGCGATTGAATCCAGGGACCCTACGACTTCAGGTCACTCTTTTCGGGTGGCACAGTATACAGTAGGACTTGCAGAATCCGTAAATCTCATCGGTGTAGGCAAATTCAAAGATGTTATTTTCAATCCGGCCCAAATCAAAGAAATCCGTTACGCATCTCTATTGCATGATTTCGGCAAAGTAGGTGTTCGTGAAAAAGTTTTGGTAAAGGCGAAAAAACTGGAAGACTACGAATTGGATCTGATTCGTTGGAGATTTCATTTTATCGTCAAAGATGTGGAAGCCAAACTCGCTCAGAAGAAAATCGATTATCTGAAGAAACACGGTAACTCCGGTTATTCGGAATTCGAACAATCCATCCAGTTGGAATATGAGATGGAAAAACAAAAAATGGAAGAGATTGTGCGTGTGATCTCCCAATCCAACGAGCCCACCATTTTGGAAGAAGGGAATTCCAATTTTTTAGAAGAAATTTCCAAACTCACATACCAAACTACGGAAGGGGGAAATATTTCCCTTCTCCAACCCAAGGAATTCAGTTTTCTTTCCATTCGAAAAGGTTCTCTTGATTTTGAAGAGAGAAGGGAAATCGAATCCCATGTGGAACATACATTTCAGTTCCTAAGCAAAATCCCTTGGACCAGAGAATTGAAAATGGTTCCTGCCATTGCACACGGTCATCATGAAAAATTAAACGGGGGAGGATACCCTCGGGGACTCAGCGCCGTTGAGATACCAGTGCAGGCAAAGATGATGGCGATCGCCGATATTTTCGACGCACTCACAGACAAAGACCGTCCTTATAAGAAAGCTGTTCCTTTGGAAAGAGCCTTTGATATTTTAAAGATGGAAGTGAGAGACCAACACATTGACGGAGATCTTCTGGATGTGTTTATAGAAAACAGAGTGTACGATAAAGTTTTGCAAAAAAGATTAGAGGGCCAATGAATCCGTTTTTCTTTGTGTCGTTTTTGTTCTTTCTCGTCGGTTCCCTTTCCGCGCAAAAATTCACTACAGTCCATGGCAGACTCAACAATGGGGCCATTCCGAATCAGCTTCTATCTTCTGAATTCGACATCAAACCCTTTGTTTATAAATCCTCAATCAGTGATACCACGGATTATCCTCCTATTACCAATTCACTTACGATCGTACATGCAAGAGATAGATTGAGAGGTACTTTTTCGGACGGAACCGTTGTGATCCAAAAGATCATGGGAGAAACTCTTCTTTATGAAGAGATCAATGGGCAAATCGCGATTGTTCTTACATCCAAAAGGCTTTATGCAATCGATACCGAATCCAGACAATGGATATCTGAAAATCTTTTTGCAGATGAAAAAATGCAATTTAGATTGGGTAACAAAGGATTTGTTGCAAAGTCGGACAGGAGTTTGTTTTTATTTACCATAGGACATTCTTCCATTACAAAAATAGGTCTGGAAGGAGAAACGATTCTCGGAATGGGTAGCATCGGAACTCTTGCAACGATCATCACAAATAAAAGAATCCTTACCTTGTCCGGGTCGTATGCGGATATTGCGGAAGAAGATATTTTTAATTACCAAGTCCGCTCTTTTAATATTCTAAACAATGCGATTCTCTACCATACGGATGGAAAGATTTATCATTATACTGATGTTACTCATAAATACCAATTGGAAGATTTGAGAGAGTGATATAAGTTCTTTTCGAACCCGGCTTCACAGCAGGTTCATAAGGAAATGGCGATTATAAATTACTTTGATGTTCTCACCCTAAATTTCGCTTCAATCGGGTAAGACTAAAGTTCCTTGTCCATATAACGTAGAAAAGTTGGCTTGCTTTGCCTTTGTATGCTGGAATAAAAAATAACAACTTAAGTTCATGATTTTTAAGATTCTAAGTATCTTCGGATTTACATTCAAAAGGTGGATTTCCACTCCGAGTTTTCTCATCTTCATCCGTTTGTGAAGTAGGATTCCGAGGATGGCGGACGAAATTTCTTCCACTTCGGAAAGATCTAAAAAGATATTCTGATCGAAAGGAGAAACAAAGGAATTCCATTCTTTTTCGAAATGTCCCATAGATTCTATATCCAGTTTTTTTCTTTCGATCTTATAAAATCCTTCTTGGTTTGTTGCCTGAATCATTTCCTTTATCCTTCAGATAAGGGAACGGAGTTTTAAAAAAAAAGATAATACCAAGTGTAAAAAAATAGAATTTCCCTCCAAAAAATCTTTGAGTATAAGTACGATTCTTTTTTACGATCCGAAGATCTCCGAAATCAGTCTTTCAAAGTCTTCTCCTCTTTCTGAAAAGTTCTTATACAAATCAAAGCTGGCACAAGCAGGGGAGAATAGAATCGTTTGTTTTTTGTTAGGTTCCATTTTTGTTTTTATATTGACCAGGGCGTCTTTTACAGTAGAAACGATTTCACAGGAAAGATCCCCTTTGTTCCGTAGAAAATCTTCCTTCCATACTTTCCCTGCTTTTCCGTAAATCCAAACGGGATTTTGCAATTCTTTCCACCTTTCAAAAAAAGGAATGAGGCTTTCTTCTTTTGGTTCTCCCCCTAAAATAAGAAATAGAGAGTCTTCCTTTCTGAATCCTGATATTCCGGACAACATACTGTGCAGGTTTGTGGACTTGGAATCATTTATAAATTCAATGTTTTGAAAAGACGGATTCAATTTTTCTTTTAGATTTAATTTTTTAAAACGGTGGGGAAGTCCTTCGAAATCTCCAAGATGGCTCCCCGTTTTTTCTTCGGGAACTCCTACTGCTTCGGAGATAGCGATCGAGAGAGCTAGATTGTATAGATTGTGTTTTCCCGGTAAAGAAAAATCATTCGTATCATAGGAATGATTTTTGGTAGTGATTTTTTTCGAATCAAAGTCGATTAAAATATCGGAACCTTTCTCTTCTCCGAAAAACAGAATCTTTCCCGGGTAGTTTTGTTTTTTATCGGGGATTTTTTCCCAGACTTTTTTCCCGATGATAAATGTATGATTCGGATTTTCCAAATCATTGCTTTTCCATTTGGCAAGTAAGTATCTTTCCATGGTTTTATGTCTTTCCAAATGGTCGGGAGCAAGATTTGTAATTGCGGAAACCGATAAATGTAAGTTAGGTGAATCTTCCAGTTGATAACTAGACAATTCCAGGACCACCATATCCAGGTTATCTTCGCAAAAAGAAGTGAACGGCAATCCTAAATTTCCACCCACTTGCGAATTGGGAAAATGTCTCCGGATCAAATGATGAGTGAGCGCAGTTGTAGTGGATTTCCCGTCGGTGCCTGTGATCCCGACCAAAGGCCCCTGGTAAAAAATTCTTCCCAGCGCAATTTCCGAGAGGATGATAAGATTTCTTTTTTCCGCTTCCAGTAAAATCGGATGAGTCGGTGGTATCCCGGGACTTTTTATTATGCATTCGGTAAGGTCCAATGCATCTTCTATATTTTTATCAGATACTATTTTGGCATAAGGAGAGTCGGAAGATACTTTTTCCGATTGGTCCGCGAGTATAACCGTTTTGCCATATTTAGAGAGTAATCTTGCGGCAGATTCTCCCGAAAGCCCGCCTCCTAAGATCAGAAATCGGTGCTTGGAAAGTAATGAGGATTTAGTAGGAAGACTAATAGAAAACATTGATTGACAGTCCGTTAAAAACGAGTGATTTTGTAAAATCATATCAGGGTCGGGTGAAATAGTGCTTAAACACGAGATCAAAGACGGAAAACTAGTTGTTTACTTGGAAGGTCGCTTGGACGTTTCCGTAGCGAATGAGGTAGAGGAAGGCCTTATGGATTTGATAGACAACGGTGGTCATAGAAAAGTGCTTCTGAATATGAAAGATGTAGAGTATATGTCTTCTTCCGGATTCAGAGCTTGTATTTCCACATTGAGAAAGCTCAATTCCAAAGAAGGGGCTCTCAAAATCTCAAATATCAAACCCGCAGTAAAACGTATTTTCGACGTGATCGAGCTAACTTCTTTGTTTGATATTCATGAATCGGAAGAGGCAGCCCTCCGCTCTTTTTAAGGCATAGGTTTTTACGAACCCTATATTACACAAAATTGTAGCTACCAAACACGAAGAAATTCTTCGCATCAACCTTGCTTCCCTGCCCAAAAGGGAAGTTCCGGTCTATCCTTTTGCCAAAGCATTAAAACAATCTTCACTCACGATCATTGCGGAGTGCAAAAAAGGTAGCCCTAGCGGCGGAGTGATCCGGCCGGATTATTCTCCTGTGGAAATCGCAAAACAGTATGAGATTTCCGGAGCAAGTGCCATTTCCGTTCTCACCGATGAAAATTATTTTTTCGGGTCCGTTTCCCACCTTCGCGATGTCAGTCGGGCGGTAAAGATTCCCGTCATCCGAAAGGATTTTATCCTTCACGAATCTCAAATTGAAGAAGCATACGCAAACGGTGCCTCTGCTATTTTACTCATCGTTCGTATTTTGGAAAAATCCAGACTCGAAGAACTTTACCTTTACGCAAAAAAACTAGGGCTCGGGGTATTGGTAGAAACTCACAACCAAACAGAAGTCGAGACTTCTCTCTCATTCGGGATGGATGTGATCGGGATCAATACCAGGGATTTGGATACATTTCAAATACACTCAGGCTTGGTTCAGGAAATGGCGGATTTGATTCCCAAAGATTTGGTTCGGGTTGCCGAATCGGGTGTACATTCTTATCAGGATTTGATCCAATACGAAGGAGTCGTGGATTCCGTGCTCATAGGAACTTATTTTATGAAACAACCCAATATCGCTTCCGCTTACGAAACATTAACCAAACCGAATACTTAAACAACAGCCTTGGGCGCCTCGGAATCGTTCAAAACTTACGAGGCGATCGAAGCGGCGACCGGGCTCTCCGCTCCAATCAAACGAAAAAACTTCGGCCATCCTGGTCTACGTCACCGCGAGAATTGTTTTCCGTGTTTTAAGAGTTGATCATTGTCTGTGATTTCCGCTACGATCCTGGCGCGAAAACTCATCCGAAAACAATTACAAAGTCAAAAAGGCGAACTTATTCGAATAAAATTGCCTGAGATGGGCGTATCGCTTTACAAAGAGAAGGCGGTGTGGTAGAGAGGAGTCATTGGGCGGCGGGTTCAGTTCCATCCCGTTACCCATAAGTAAGTAACTTCCACATGATTGCCGCAGATTGTAATTTGTAAAGTCCCCTAGCCA
>NZ_RQHV01000018.1 GCF_004771005.1 Leptospira ilyithenensis | reverse complement strand
AAATCATTTTTCCGTTTACAGGATGTGTGACCACTGCTTCTTCGAAGCTGTCAGGTGAATACTATATCAATACACGTATTGCCTAGAAGGAACATATTTAGTCCAAACGAAATCAATTCAAAGATAATTGCTACACTATAGGAAACATGCATAAATTTAAAAGCTATTGCTATTCCTTAATCATCTGTTTCGCTTTCGCTAATTGTAGTGACGTAAAGGCTCCCGATAGATTCAAACATTGTAATTACAAGGGAATGTTATATGAAGGATTTACTTACGAATCACTTGATGACTTATTTGATGAAGTTTGTGAGCAGATCAATATTCGAAAGAATTCATGTAATGGTGAAAATAAAAATTCTAAAATAATCAAAAAAGTTAAACATAAATGTTTTTCAGAACACGGTGCTTCTATTTCCCCGTTTGGTCCAACAGCCCCTCTTCGAATGCATACCGATCCAAAAGAATATGTTGCTGTTTCTTTTGAAGAAAATTTAAAAGGAATGTGTATCTTGCAAAGCTTTGTCGATATCAGCTTAAAAGAGGAAGTTTTCCCTCTCGGAATTGTTTATTGTTTGGAAGGTACGTATATAGTTGTACCGAATTCTACTCAATAAATTATCCAGAGATAGTATTCACCAGTCACACATCTAATTTTAATTAGATCAAATGGTTTCTGCCGATTCAAGTCCGGGGGTGTAAGGAAATTTGTGTAAATGACCTATCTTTAAATCGAATTCACGTCCAGCCGATCTCCGAAAATAATAGAGAACTGGTTCATCGCTTTTCCCCACTCTTGTATTGGCATGGTCCATTTTTTAGACATATTGTTCAATGCTAAATAGAGTAACTTTATAGCCGCCTCATCTGTTGGGAATGAACCACGATTTTTGAATATTTTTCTAAGACCCATATTCATGGATTCGATAGCATTTGTAGTGTGCTCAAAGTGGGAAAGAAAATTAAGGGAAATGACTTATCCCCAAAAGCATCCGAATTCATCAAGATCAACAGTTTTGACAAATTCTTCAATGTATCGAACGAAAGGTTTTGGATTGTAAGAATGCCATTTCAAATCAGATTTCTGCCAATATACTTTCCAGATATTATCTTTTAACACAAAAGTAGCTTTCGCGATAGGACTTTCAATAAATTGTGAAGAATCATTCCACTTAGGTCTAGTTGTAAAAATTTCGACCTTGCCTTTTTCTATTTTATAATTGATATCTAGCCGATTTCGAAGTTCAGGAGGTGGTCTCCGTTTTTTTAACAATTCATCCAAAGATTTTTGTATTCTTTTAATTTCTATTTCAGTAAACATGATTCAGGCAAACTAAGTATTTCCAAGAAAATTTGTTTCTAATTGTTTTCTGAAATCAAAAGAAATCAAGTTTAAAAAGTTCGTTCCAGAATGTAAATCTGGACAATCAATCCAACGAAAAAATTGTTCCTTATTTTTCCTTGAAAGATCATCTTCTTCGATGAACCGATGTGATTACGTGAATCGATTCGCTGTTACTAGTACTATTCATAGCATTACTCCTATTAGTTAGGAGCTAGAAAACTGTATGGTTTGTAAGGGGGTAAGTCCAATGTAATTGATAAGGAATTCTTCCGTATTAGATAATACCGGTAGATCTTACCAATCTCTTCAACAGATTCATAAAAATTGGTTCTATCCTTATTAATTAGTCTTCCACCAAGAATAAAGTTTTGTGGAAAAATCATTTTTTCGATTAGAGGAAATGTGACCACTGCTTCTTCAAACCCTATCAAGTGAATATTATCTTAACATAAGAAATGGAAATATAGTAATGCTTATTAATACTAATTTCCATTTCTTCGAAGAGGTTTCGTTGTTATATGACTGAAGTTATACTATTTTGATCAATAATTATTTAGCCAAGGATATACATTCTTTATTTCTTCATCTATATTTCGGGATAGTCGATCATACAAAAATCCTTTTCCCCCTTGTTTTTTGACATAATTGAGTGTTTCTGAATAATCTGTTAATTCATAAAAAATATAATTTCTTGCTATTCTATTCAAGAAATATGGATCTGAATTTAAGGTTAGAAAATCAAATTCTCCTTTATCACGCTTATGGTTATTATAATATTCGATTGTATACGTTAAAAGTTGTTCTTTTTCTAGATAAGGAATTTCTATTTTAAGATTCCACACGTAATCTAGTAAACTCTGGCATCTTGTTATTGCAGCTTTCTGGGCACCTTCTTTTGCAGATTTAACACGGTTGTTGTTTTTTGCTCTAAATTCTTTGAATGTGGCCGTTTCTTCAATTGCTGTAACTTTTTCTGACAAATATAGTTTTGTTTTACCATTACGAGAGAATCCATTTAAACGTTCTTCATCAGGCTCTGGATAAAAAATTGATATTGTTCTCTCTGTCCAACCTCTAGCCTTTAGATTTGCTTTGGTAAAATGCAATCTTTTATTTGCCGTAGATACTTGGGTGTCTGACTCGATGTTAATTTTCGTTTCCATATTTTGTTTTCCTTTTGTATTATTCAATTGCTCTTTAAATATTTCTTCAGTCATTGTTTCTCCATAGATTCATTATAATATTTTCCTTCTATTTTAGTTTCAGTGAGACTAAATTGATCTTTTTCATTTTCTTCTTTTTGGTTTATCCTTTACACATTCCTTGAGTATTTGTTTTGCCTTTTGTTCTAAATTTGAAAAGATTGCTTGGTTATTGTTTTTATAGTAATCCATTGCTTGTTTGTGTGAATCCATGCAATTGATTGGTTCTTCTTTGAAATAAAAATGAAAATTGCTTACATCTGGATCTATTCCTTCAAAAAATCTATTATCTGAGTATTGTTCAGAGGAGTAACGAGTTCCATAATCCATTGCATTGAAAATACTCTTGTTATATTCCTTTATATGAAAATCTCCTTTAAAACCAGGAATATAATGTGAAACTGCTTCTTCGAAGTTATCCATTAGTCTAGGGATTAGAAACACTGGAAAAACCATTGTGAAATGATAATGATGTAAACATCCTTCGATTCTACCATCTCCGAAATGACCAATTCTCATAAAATCCAGATGTTTATTTTTTTTTGTTTTTCCAAAATATTCAGTATGTGTTTTACAGAAAGTTCTGTTGATGACTTTTGATAATAATTCCTTTGAAGGTAATTCGTAACTTTTGCATTTATTTCTGAGAGCAAATGTAATCCAAAATGGTTTGTATAATGATTTATAATTGTTTATTTCACTATCAATTTCTTTAACTACTTTGCTAGTGTTTGTAAAATTAATACTTTTTGTTATGAAATCTGCATAATCAGATTTTTTAATGAAGTATTGTTTTAAGTTTAATATTTTTTGATTATTTACTGTTTTCATTTGGTTATTATTTAACTCCGTTTGTAAAATTAGTTAAAGCTTCGCCACTAAGTTGAAATTGTTCGTTTCGAAATAGGGACTTATAAACAGATCTAACCATTGCTACGATCTATTTATTTAAGTCTATGAGCGATTAGCCACTAACCGTATAAATGTATTAGTTTAAATTCGTTATTTCTTCTTCTCGCTACTATCTAACGGGATTGAAAATGAAGATTGTAATGTAATTCATTTTGATAATGGAAGAAAAAGTGATTTCTTCTATGTTAGAAACTTTCTAGTGATCTGATTGTCTCAGACATTCTATAGTAACTTTATTAAAGCGATTATTTTCGATTTCTAGCGGTCTCTACGATAGTTTTAGTATAAGTTGATGGATGTAAAATCGGATGGCTTAAAATGCAATTGGTAAGCTTCTAATTGAGGTTATGTTTCTCGCGGATACTTTACATCAGTGAATTTGAATTCCATCGTAATTAGAGTAGAATGATATCTGTAAGTCGGTCGAAAATCTTCGAATTCATCCTTTTTGCATTAATTACTAATATTTTTTCTAAAAAGTATGAAAAACACTTATTTGCATATGTACAATACATATGTTAAGTTTTTTCTTCTCCTCTCAAAAATCATCTTGCATTGATCCCAGTTAGAACAGAGAAATGTTTTCATGTTGCTTAAATCAGGTGCCAAAAGTGGAATTCTGGAGACTAACACAGAGAGTTATCAATCTGTTGCCAAAAAGACAAGAGCCTTATCCCCAAGTCCCACCATCGGCTCGGCAAACCAGTCATTATCACCATACCCTTTCTTAAATAAATTCATTCCTTGCAATGGATTCACTAATCACTACGGCACTTCTTACACAAATCCACTTTTAACCAATGCTACTTTGGATAGACACTATTCTCTACTGACACTCTCTATCCTTACAAAATTATTCATTAAGGGATGTGATTGTGAAGGTTCCACACTTCGTTATTTATGCATCAAATCTAGACCTTCGATTGCTAGATGTAATGTATGCAATAAACAGATAAGCATCACTGCTAAGACTCCCTTAGATAATTACAAATTAAAGCTCTCTTACTTCTCCTATATCCTTCAGGACTCAATTCTTCAATATCCAAAGGTCATTACTTCCACTGAGATCAGTAGGAAATTAAACCTACCTTATAAAACTGCTTATTATCTAAAGAAGCGAATTCAAATCATTTGTTCTCTATTGAATGATTCCCTGAGAGAGAAACTCTATAATGAATTAGAAACCTTCTCTGAAAAGAATCCTTTGAGATTACCTAAACAAGGGGACTTAAGACCTTTATTACAAGGGATTCCAGTTGCTACATGTGATTCAGTAGTATTGTATTCTTCATCCTTAAGAGCCAATAAGCATAGATCTAGGAGGTTCAAAACAGGTTCTTCCAGTATTTACCTTTCTAACAATCTAGGAGGGGAACAAAAGGGAGTCTTAGTCCATACTGTCGGAGTGAACCATGGAATGACCTTTTACAAAAGTATCCCTCTGAATAATCAGTCCTACTTACTGAAGGATCTAAATTCCAAAATTCCTTCTTACATCCCTTTATTCACTGATGAGGGTTATTCTTTTATCTGGGACAGACCCAATCATCGAATGGTGAATCACTCAAAGAAGAGTAATGATCATAGATACAATTTGAGTCGGGAAAGATGGATTACTAAGGAAGGAGTCACTTCTAATGGAGCAGAGGCAAGGAACAATACGTTAAAGCAAGCATTCAGGTCTTACCATTATATTTCTCCCAAGTGGTCACAATTGTATCTGGATGAGATTAGCTTTCTAGGGAACTTACGTTACAGTGAAGGCTTGAAGGAGCTTCTGTTTGAAGGCGGAAGTGTGGGGGAAAGTGATAATGGCTGTTTTACCAATCGATAGGAAAGTAATCTTTCAAAAATTTACCAACCCAATGTTTCTCAGTATTGATTCCATCAAACAACGGATCCAAAACCCTCGCCGCACCGTCTACTATATCCAAAGGTGGTTGAAAATCATGTAACTCTTGTTTGCGTTTTGAAAGCTCCATAGGATCTTCATCAGTCACCCAGCCGGTGTCGACTGCATTCATATAGATTCCGTCTTTTGCAAAATCACTTGCCGAAGTATGAGTGAGCATATTGAGCGCAGCTTTAGCCATATTGGTATGAGGGTGGCGGTCTTCTTTTTTGAATCGATGAAATTTTCCTTCCATTGCGGAAACATTGACAATATGTTTTTTCCCAGTGTTTTTCTTTCTCATAATGGATACAAGTCGGTTGCAGAGTACGAATGGTGCTACTGCATTCACCAACTGAACTTCCAACATTTCCGAAGTGTTGATCTCTCCCAGTCTTAATCGCCAACTATTTGTTTTGCGGAGATCGACTTGTTGTAAGTCAGCGTCCACTTCACCTTCGGGAAAAACCGCTTCCAGCTCATGAGAATTGTCATGTGAGTAGGGGATTTGAGATAACTGCGCGGAGGAACGGATTCCGATGCCGGGAAGTTTTCCTGTCCAACTCACCGGCAGTGCTTTTTCTTCCGCAAGGTTTTCTATTTTTAGACGGGAGACGGACAATGATGAGGTTAGTTGTTTTTTACATTCTTCGTGAAACATTAAAAGTTTTTTGGCTTCACTCGGTAGATCGGAATAATTTAAGTTTTCATTGGCAATGAGATGACTGTAAAAACCGGGAGGCCGTCTAACCGTTTGCGCGGCGTTGTTAATAAGAATATCAAGTCGATCTAAGTGGTGTTCCAAATAGCTCGAGAAAATTTCCACACTGGGTGTGTGGCGCAGATCCAATCCGAAGATTTGAAGTCTGTTTTTCCATTTTCCATAATCATCCTCTTTGGAAAACCTAAGGGCTGCATCTACCGGAAAACGTGTAGTTGCAATGACCTGTGCTCCTGCACGTAACAGCATCAAGGTGGCCTGGTAGCCGATTTTCAATCGGGAGCCTGTAATGACGGCAACTTGTCCGTCCAGAGGAGCAGTCTGAAACCTTTTAGCATAATTGAGATCGGCACATTCCGGACACATGGAATCATAGAAAAAATGAAGTTTGATAAACTCTTTTTTACAGATATAACAGTTGCGAGGTGATTTCAGTTCCGAGGCTTTTTCCCAACTCCAACCACCCGATTGGTCTGTGATTTGTAACGGCGCTTTGAATACTGTCTCGGTTCGTGCAATACGAATCCCGGTCAATGATCTGGCTTTTTTTTCTTCTGTAACAATCGCAATACGGCGATTCTGTTTTATCGTTTTATTGCGCCTTCGGATCTCATTACGGTCGGGTCGGGAAACCTTGCCTGCTGCAATCATAAGGGCAAGTCTTTCCTTGTCGGGAATGTTTGTGAGTTTGTCCGGGTTATTTGCCAACTCTTCTAAAAACTGAATGCACTCTCGAAGATCCATAATGCCTAGAATGAGTTTAGTTTAGAATAGGGGTGCTGTGGCAATTCAAATTATCTTTTCGTATCCGTGACGAAAGACAAATGGATAAAAGAGTGTGGCAATGGAACCTGAAGCAAATCCATAGATTAATTCTTCTACGGGAATTCCGTAAATATTCCGGTTTATAAATTTTTCAGTATGCCAGATCAGTTGGAATAGATCGGGATAGATCCGTAATAAAATTAAACATAAGAAAGCATAGATTATCATCGATAACACCCCTCCAAACAAACCAGGTAGGATCAGATCGTTTCTGATTGCCATAATTCCGAGGCTTATCAAAATCATAAGGATAGGTGCTCCATAGATAATGGGAAATTCCGAAACAGCGAAAAGAAAAACAAAGAAGAAACAACAGAAGAGAATCCCGAACAATATAGTGGCGGATGAAATTTGTCTTTTGAGTTTTATCTCTACGAGTTTTTTGTTGAAAAAGAAAGGGTAAGCCGTGGAAGTAAATGCGGACAATCCTATAACAAAGATTAAATCTTCTATTCCGAATCCAATATAGTTTACCAAATTAAATAAAAAAACAGGCTCCCAGTAACTAGGATAAAATAAGAATTCGGTAAATCCAAAAGGCACTGAGCAAACTGCAAGAATCCTTATCGTTTTTCGCAAATCCTTTCTAAATAAGTAGATCAGAATCCCCGGGACGGAAAAAATCAAAGATAGAATTAAAAAATTATATCTTAACATTTTTATCCGTAAAAGAAATACAGAATGAGTTCGATTTGTACACTCAATGCAAAAAAGATGGAAAAGAAAACAAATAGAGAGATTGAATATCCTCCCGGTTTCCCCTTCCGTCCCAATATGGATCCGAATATTCCCAAAAGAGGAATGTAATGATAAAAATCTTTTTCAAAATAAGAAAAGTGAATTTGCAAATAGCGAATGAAAAAAAGATAAGTTACGATTTCCAAAATAAGCAGGACCGTTTTTGCCAAAGGATCACCTAGCAGAACGGTAATGGTTTTCTTTTTTGAGATTTTATCCGAAGGCGCATCTGGTAAGGATGTGGCAATGGCACATGCCAAATTCATCGGAAGAAGAATATAAAAAAGTTCTATTGGAAAATGGGAAAAGTCGCCCGATTGAGCCAAATAACCGTAGGTTGGCAGAATCATACCAACACCTAACATTTGTAAAAATTCCCCTCCTCCCCGGTAGGAAAGTCGAAACGGAGGATAGGAATAAGCATAAAGCAGAAAAATTGCACATAAATTCAATACAATCAAAATCGTCTTTCCGGTATAAACGGCCGTTACCGAAGAAACGATCGTGCATAAAATAGCCATAAGAATACCGGCTTTTTTTAAACTATGTGATTTCAATTTTCCTTCCGCAATCACCCTGGATCCGCCGGAAAAAATAGTGAATGTTTCATTTTTTAAATCCGTCTCTCTATCCGCGTAATCGTTTGCATAAACGATATAAAGTTGGTTGAAAATACCAAAGAGTTGGACAAGTAGAAATGTTATCGGGTTTAGGTGATTTTCATTATAATAATAAACCGATTGGCCGAGTAACAGGGGAAGAAAGATATAAGATTGGGAAGGCAGTCGTGAGGCCTTGATCCATGGCATGATTTGTTTCATTGCTAATTCCTTCCGTCCTTATCAAATAAAAAGTTTTTATATGAAAAATAGCCTAAAAGATAATAAAACAGAGATAATGCGGATAAAACTGATAGTTCGAAAAATATGAAATCGAAACCTTTGTTCCAAATGAGCAAACTATCCAATGCAGATTTCATCAGTGCGGTCGGGAGCAAATAAAATACATCGAAGCCATCGCCTATATTGATTAACAAAGTCGGTTTTGGAAATATAATTCCGGAGAAGAGGAGAAAAAGAAACATTATGAAACTGGAAGTCAAAAATGCCTGCTGGGACGTTTTCATAAAGCTTGCTATCAATAGTCCCGTTCCCACACAGGAGACCGCACCCAAGAGACAAATAAGAAAAATAAATATTAGTTTATCATGAAATTGATAACCGAGTATTTTTGTTATGATCAGTGAAAATAAAATGGACAATGTCCCGTTGAATAATTGCAGAAAACTTGATCCGATCAAGACGGAAAAGACGTGTGTATTTGACATCTTGTAACGCAGGTAAGTTTCAGATTCGATTTCCGCTGCCATCATCATTGAGGAAGAAAAGACAAGCATGATTATTGAAAAAACAAGCAATCCCGGTACAAACTTTTCAAAGTCGGATTGAGGGGAAACTTCCCGATTGTTTTTTATCTGAATCGAAAAAGGGAGGTTCGTCTCGGTGGAAAATAAATCTAAAAGATCGGATTTCAGTTTTAAAGAAATATTCTGTTCCTTAAGATTGTTGTCAGAAGTAAAGATTTCGATTTTTATTTTCTGAAATTTGTTTTTTGCCAAATCTCTTTCGGCACCGATTTTGATCCCCAGAAAAATTTTGCGCTCTTCTAGTTTTGTATCGAATTCTTTTTGGGATCGGATGATTTGTATTTTTTCCTTTTGCGAACCTTTCATCCGATTTACAATCGAATCCACAATCGTTTGACTTCTGTAAGTCGGTATATTTGCGGACTCTTGCAAATATAAACCGATCGTTTCTTTCGGAGAATTTCCGATTAACAACCAGTAAAAAAAAATAAAAAAAGGAGTGGTAAACACCGTCAAAAACATGTTAAGCGGGTTTCGAAATTCCTGCAAAAGCCCTCGTCGGAAAATAGAAAAGATTTTCAAGATTCGTCTCTCCTGGTATGATAAAGATACAATTCCTTGATTTTTTTTCTCAAAGATTCCGATTTTCCGTATTCATTGTGCCCTGACTGAAATACTAGATTTCCTTTTGACATGATTCCGATTTCGGAAGAGATCAGATCCACATCCTCCAGATCATGAGTGGTATAAAGAATGCTGACTTCATCTTTTACGACCAAATCATTGATTAGACTTCGAACCAAGTCTTTGCTTTCCATATCCAAATTTGCGGTGGGTTCATCCAGAACGAGAATTTCAGGATTGTGGATCAAAGAGATGGCAAGGTTCAACCGCTTTTGCATTCCCCCGGAAAGCCGATGAACGATCGTTCTGGCCTTATCTCTCAGTCCTAATTTTTCCAATAGGTAATCCGTTCGAATTTGGGCCGACTTTCGATCGAATCCATAAAGATCGGACATAAAAAGAAGTTGTTCCCGGCAATTAAGATTTTTCCAAAAGATGGGTGTTTGCGGACAATAACCTATGATTTGTCTATAATTCTCGCTATGCACTTTTTCTCCCCGGAGAAAGATGAATCCTGAGTCGGGGATCATAAGACCGGCTAAAATTTTTAGAAGCGTTGTCTTTCCGGCTCCGTTAGGACCTAATAGACAAAAATTGGATTTAGGGGCAAGGGTGAGATTGATATTTCGTAGGACTTGCAAATCACTAAAATTTTTGCAAACTTGCGATACCCTAAGTAAACTTGTTCCGTCAGAATCCATGATTCATGAACGATTATTCATACTGACCTAAGAGCAAAAGAAGTTTAAGTTGAGCCTAGTAGAAAAAATTTCCAAAATGAACCTCTTGGATCGTTGGCTTTATGCCTTAAAAATCAAGAGCTGGCCTAAGTTACTTGTCCCTTTCTTTTTCGGCCAGGCATTCGGTATGGCAAACACAGGTTTGGTTCATCCGGTTTCTTTTTTGGCCGGTTTCGCATTTACTGTCTTTTTATTAATCTATATAGTTTTGTTAAATGATTTTGCCGATGTCCACGTTGATACAGTAAAACGAACATTATTTCCGAATGATTGTTCTCCTAAAACGATTCCGGATCTTATACTTCCCCAAAAGAGCGTTTTGATCACAGGTATCGTCTCTGCTTTGTTATGTGTTCTTACCTCGGTGTTTATTGAATTTTTTTTGCATAAACCTTATGTCATCGGTTTTTCTCTACTTTGTATTTTTGTTTTTGCAGCGTATTCTTTGCCTCCGATCAGGTTAAACTACCGTGGAGGAGGAGAGTTCTTGGAAATGATCGGAGTGGGATTTATGTTGCCCGTATTTCATTTCTATCTTCAGTCAAATCTGTCATTTGGTTTTCATTTTTGTATATTTCTTATTCTTTCTACCCTATTTGCTTTGGCAAGTGCGCTAGCAA
Source organism: Leptospira ilyithenensis (assembly GCF_004771005.1). Taxonomy (GTDB): domain Bacteria; phylum Spirochaetota; class Leptospiria; order Leptospirales; family Leptospiraceae; genus Leptospira_A; species Leptospira_A ilyithenensis. The sequence goes on along the minus strand of NZ_RQHV01000018.1, from coordinate 10,937 downwards.
GCGGTCTAAGCGACGAGGTAAGTGACAAGGAGGGAGGAAAGTTCACCTTTGTTACGTTATTTGGCAATGGGTTCGTTCGCAAGATCATCGAATCGTTACTTGTTTTTTCGGTTCTTTATCTTCTGATAAGTTCTTTCATTTGGAAGGAAATCATATCCCCCGGACTCGGTATTGTTACCCTCTTGTATCTGATTTATCATGTTTTCCGTGTTTTGCAAAGAAGTAAGGATGCGGATACAAACCGATTCGAAGGTCAAAGAATTTACAAAGATCATATTCACAAAGCGATTTGGGGAACTTTAAGTATTGTTTCCGGTTATGAAATTTTAATTTCAATCAAACAATTGGTTCAAATATGAATCCTTTCTCGGAGATAGACAGGTTTGTTGATCTAAAATATCCTTCCCGGCGTACACTGTGTCCGGCTAAAAATCAGGTAACCCGTTTCGAAGAGATAGGCAATCAAATCTCCGATCTTTTACAAAATGAGACAAACTGGAAATATTCGGCAGAAGTTACTTCCAAAATAGTTCATAGCGTTATGGATCATTTTCCAGAAAATATTTTTTGGGACTTTGATTATATGATAATGAAAATAGTGAACAATTCAATTGATCCCGAGCAGGACTTTCTTCAGTCGATGAGTCTGACTGCCGGAAAAATTCTGAATATCTTTTCCATCTTCGGAAAAAATTCTGCAATTAAGTTCCGGTACATTCATGATTTTATCTACGGTTACGATTGGCTGAAGTGGATACTTGAAAAAAAACAGCCAGGAGATGAAACTGATCCTTACGGTGTCTGTTTTCTGGATTACATCGGCCACCGCGGGATGGAAATGATTTCTTTGGTTGGGAAAAACGATACCAACTATCCTGAGTTAAATGGAGAGTATCGGAATCCGTTTTTATTTTCCCGTTCCGATGAGGATGAAATCAATCTTCTTACGAATCTGGCCCGAAGCGGAAACATTCCCATCGAAGCTTGGGATCGATATGCAAATCCTAAGTCCGACCGAAACTACTCAAAGATTCGTTTGGAAAGATCCGAGCAAATGGGCATCCAAAGAAACGAGATGCCCGGCTCACATAAGACTTAAAACTCTTCCGCCATCCTGATTCTTTCTAGAGTGGTGGGATGAGAATGATACAAAAACACGTTGAGAGGATTCGGATTCAAACGGGATTTGTTGTCCCTTGCCATTTTGATTTCCGTGCTGATAAAAGATTTTTTATCTTTGGTCAACACAAGTGCTTCCCAATCTGCTTCTTTTTCCTGAAGGCGGCTCAAAGAGTTCCAAGTGGGAGAGGAAAAAAAACTGATAATGGAAATCAGTAAAAACAAAAAAGGAATGCTTGATGGAGAATGAATTTCCTTTAAATGGATGTTATTTTCTTCTTTTGTTTTCATAAATAAAAACCCCACAAGAAAACATAGTAGAGCCGTTTCGATCGTGCTGAGAGCTATGTCCTTCAACTGATGATTGTGCGACCAATGTCCGATTTCATGTCCTAAAACACTTACCACTTCTTCTTCGGTATGGTTTTGAATCAGCGTATCGTATAAAAATATTTTACGATTGTCTCCGAATCCCGTAAAATATGCGTTAGTGTGTCCGGAATATTTGCTTTCGTTGATCACATAAACCTTATCCACTTTGATCTTTGCCAAATCGCAAAGAGCTACGATCTTATTTTTCAGGCTTCCTTCTTCGATCGGTTTGTAATCGTAAAACAAGGGTGTGATCAGGATGGGAAATAGAATCGTAAATAATAAACTGAGTAGGAGAGAGCCGATCGGCAAAATCAATTTCCAGGTTTTTTTAAACTGCTTCAGTACAAATACCGCCAGGACCCCCAGTAAAATTCCGATTCCGATCGTGAGTGTCAATGTTTTTGAAGTACGGACAACCCAATCAATAAAGGTCATTTTGGAAAAACCGAATTGATGTTCCAATACGAATCCGAAATAATAGCTGAACGGTAATGATAGAATCGCTTTTGCAAAAGCAAAAACCAAAAAGAATAAAACTACTGTTAGATAGAAACGATCTTTTGTTTTCTGCGCCAAATAATCTTCAAGCCGTTTGGAAATGGGAGTAAAAACAAACAAACCCGTAAGAATGAAATCCAAAACTTGAGAAAGGATGGATGCGAAAAATCCTCTTCTTCCGTAGTCGATTCCGTTTTGGATGTCCGCTTCGGAAAAGTATTTTAAAATCCTTTCGTGAAGTTCCGGAGAACTATCTCCTTGGTAAGATAGATATTTCATCAATAAAGTGAAACCTATCTGCAAAAAATATAGGGTTAGGATTGTGCTTCGGAAATTTATCATTTATCTCTCTTGCGTTTTACGGCCGTTATATGTTATTTAGGAACTGATCGTTTCTTTTTTCTCTTTCATTTTGGACAAAATGGTTCGTATCTCGTTTTCAGCTCCCGGAGGTGTGAGTACGAGTAAAACGTCACCGTCTTCCATTTTTGTTTTTCCCGTAGGAACGATGTGCGAATCTCCCCGGTATATTAAAGTGATCAATGAATTTTCGGGAAAGTCCAATTCATATACAAATTTTCCAACCGAAGCGGACCCGTATGGAACGATAAATTCCAAAAGTTGTGTCCCGTGTGTTTCTTTGTTTTCGAATTCAAAAGGGTAGGAGGCTCTCTGTTCCAAAGGAGTTTCGAGCTTTAACAAACGTACCACGAAAGGTATTGTCGTACCTTGCAAAAGAAGGGATGTGATGACGGTAAAAAATACCAGATTGAAAATCATTTCCGATTCAGGTAATTGTTTGGCAAAAGGAAATGTGGCAAGAATGATCGGTGCGGCTCCCCTGAGCCCCACCCAAGAGATAAGAACCTTTTCCTTCCAGGGAATCTTTGTTCCGATCAGAGTCAGAAATACGGCAAGAGGTCTTGCAATGATCATGATAAAAATGGAAAAGGCAAAACCGATTCCCACTACGGCCGGAATTTTGGATGGGAATACAAGAAGTCCCAAGGTAAGGAACATGATGATTTGCATAAGCCATGCAATTCCATCCATAAAACGCACGTTAGATCGTTTGTGTACAAACGACCTGTTTCCCAAGATCATTCCGGCAATATATACTGCAAGGAACGGGTTTCCTCCCACAAGTTCTGTCGCGGAATAAACAAATAGGATCGAAGCGGAAAGCAAAACAGGATACAATCCTTCATAATCCAATTTGATTCGGTTCATCCCTCTATAGATTACGTAACCGAAAACGACTCCGGAAATGATTCCGAGACTGAACTGTTGGAAAATTTCTTTAGCTATGCTTTCCAGACTCGGCGAACCGGCACCTACAAATCCCAAAATGGTAGTTGTAAGCAAAACTGCCAAAGGATCGTTACTGCCCGATTCGAATTCAAGAAGGGATGTGAGTTCTTTTTTCATGCCTGTATTGCTGGTTCGTAGAACATTGAATACCGCCGCCGCATCCGTTGACGAGACAATGGCACCTAACAAATAGCCTACGACAGGAGGAAAGTTCAATACATAAACTGTAAACGTTCCGACGATCAGGCAAGTCAGTAATACCCCGATGGTTCCGAGGGAAATTCCTTTTCCTAGAATCGGGCGCACCTTGGACCAGTCTGTTTCCAAACCGCCGGAAAATAGTATAAATGCCAATGCAACGGAACCTACTTTTTGGGCAAGATCGGCATCTGTAAAAGGAATGCCCAGAATCCCGTCCGATCCTGCAAGCATTCCAATGGAAAGAAAGATGAGTAGGGACGGAATCCCAAACTTTGTAGAAACCCTCAATAGTCCAATACTAACTATGATTAAACTAGAGAGTACAAATATATTGATTTGGAATTCCATCTAACCTCAATAAAAATTAACTGATTCTTTTTCCAGAATCTTTTTTTTGCAGATACGGATTGTTCGCAATGTTTGCTTTTGTAATCCAGATCTTATTTGTGACAGGGCAAATATATGCCGCATATCTGAAATTTGCCGCCAGGTCCTTTAAAATAAGACATGTCTCAGATAGATATTGTTCTTGATCTTTGCGATTGATCGCATTTTCCAATAAAGCAATATTTCTCCAAGCCTTGGCTAAAATATTTTTGGAGTCCAGGGAACTGGACTCCAGGTTTTGGATTAAATGATAAATACCCTTTGTATGAATCATTTGATCCGTCCCTTTGGAATACAAGTCTCTTTGCATCAGGTCTAAACGTTCGAATAATTTTTCTTCTGCAGGGGCACTGATAATGGAAGAAGCAACAATATAAGTAAATAAAGTACGCATAAATATCTCCTAAAATATAATAAGTAAACGGGGGATAATACTTAGGGATTTTAGGTAAGAAGTCGTATGGTGCTTAACGGTTGAAAAAAACTGGAAACGGAATGTTTTCTATGGGATGAATAAGAAGAGTCATTAAGGTGCAGGTTCGGAGTTTTTTGTGAACTGTAGTTTGAATTTGAAAACTCATCCAAATCCAAAGCAGGTCTGTAGATTTCTCCTTCGGGGACGTTCCCTAATTGAAATGTGATTTGCTCATTGATTTTTAATTGGGAAGAACCTGACTGTATTTCGCTCCCGGAAACGGGAGGAAAGGCAAGATAGGCAGCCAAAACGGCTATAATCAAATGAACCCACATATTGAAGATTAGACTCATGGATTTGGATTTAGAAAACAATTTTTTTGTCTTATTTTGCGGGCTTTGGATTTGTATAGTCAGTAAAGATAGGAAATTATGAAAACGGAACGATTGGACAAAGTGCTTTCTCATTTAGGAATCGGATCAAGAACGGATGTTAAGCGCCTTGTTCGTGACAAACTAGTAAAAGTAAATGATGTGATCGTCCGGGACCCTTCGGTGAACGTTTCTCTTGCCGATAAAATTCAATACAAAGATGAAATTTTAAATAGAAAAGAACATTATTATTTTATGATGAATAAAGCTCCCGATTGTATCACTGCGACGGAAGATTCCAAAGAAAAGACGGTGATGGATTATTTATCGGAAAGACATAGAAATATGAATTTGTTTCCAGTAGGAAGATTGGATAAGGAAACGGAAGGACTTCTGATATTTACCACAAACGGGAAATTCGGTCATCATTACACTTCTCCAAAACACCATGTGGAAAAAGAATATTATGTTGAGGTGAACGGCAGATTGACTGAGGAAGATTCGGCTTCCTTTGAGAAAGGCATAGTATTGGAAGACGGGTACGAGTCCATGTCCGCCAAACTTGAAATCTTGGAATCCGGGGAAGTTTCCAAAGGAAGAGTGTATATCAAAGAGGGAAAATTCCGCCAAATTCGCAGAATGTTTGTTATGCTAGGAAAAGAGGTTTCTTATTTAAAAAGGGAAAAAATGGGAGCAATCCGTTTGGACCCTTCTCTTTCCATAGGCAAATACCGCGAACTCACTGATGAAGAGACTAGTCTATTGCAAAACACTTGATTTGAAATAGGTTTGCTACAAAATACTTAATTTTAAATCTGTTTTTTAGTTTCAAAATCCGGCAAGAAAGGATTGCTATTTTATTTTACTTTCTATACTGAAACCCCATGCAACTCAGCACATTCTTTTCCGATTTTTTTCTAAGCATTGTTTCTTTATATGCTGCTTTCCGGTTGAACCGTCTGACTTCCGTATCAGGTATTGCCGGAACTTACGCATTTGCTATCATAGGAATTTCCGCAGGATTGGGCAGCATCCACTTTTTGGGGATCTCGGCTCTTGATCCGATTTATCGTTTTTTTGTGGGACTCTCGGGTTATGTGGGAGTAGTTCTCATTGGTGTTGCCTATTTTCATTTGGGAATCCGAAAATTGGTTCGCAACCAGTTGTTTCTAATCGTAGGAATTCTGTTTATCGTCTACATAGTGTTTGGCTATTTTGTTTCTTTTCCTATTTTGTCGACGATCCTCGGCGGGATCTCCATGTTGCTTGTGATTTTTGTTTGTATTCGTAAAATTTCGAAGGAGAAAACAAGTGCGGTTTACGGTTTGGCCGGAGCTGCTTTGTTTATTCTGGCGGGGCTTGTGATCGGAACGAAAGGTTTCACCGGACCGATTTTGAATGTGGATTTATTTCATATAGGTCTTGCAATCGCCAATTACTGTTTGGGGACTTCGATTCTTAAACTTAAGTAAAGGATGATATAAAGACAACAGGATAACCATTTCTTGCTTTGTATCTCTTTGGATCACCTTGGCGTTGTTATAAAGGTGATCCTTTTCAGGTATTGGTTGTGATCGACTTATTTTTTCTCGATAAACTTTTCTACTTTTGCGATAAACTCCGGCGGAGCTTTTTTGGGCCTGGATGCGGAAAGAGCGACAAATAACTGTTCGTCTTTCATACTTACCAGAACTTTACCATCTTCACCCACAATATCCTGGCGAAAATAAAATCTTATCTTCTCAAAAGTTTCTATCCAGCTATGCAATGTGATCTTGGATCCTGGAGAGGGAAGTTCGTTGATTTGGATTTCTCCGCCCATAAAAAAAGTTGTGGTGTCCGTTGCTTTGATCAAAGAAAGGTCGATGACTTCGCGGAAAAAAAGAAACCGGCCTTCTTCGAATATTTTCCAAATCGAATCCGAGGGTAGATTCCAAAAACAATTCATATCACTGAAAGGAATAGGCCAATGATGTTCCAGTGTAAATTGTTCTTCCGATTTTTTATGGATACCGGATTCTTTCCAATTTTCTTCCAGAAGAGGAACGTCTAATATCAGTTTGGTTCCATCCTTGGATTGCAGATAGGAAGTCGAATAAAGTTCACAAGCAGGTTTACCCTTTGCATCTATTAAATTTTGTTTCCAGTAGAGTAATCCGTCTTTGTCCCGGGAAAGTTCTGTAACTACCTCTATATCCGAATTTGCAAATTGTTGTCCTAGAAACTTTATAAATGCGGAATGAGAGATATATTGAATTTCTTCTTCCAAACATCTATGAACGGAATACCCCAAGTCTTCCAGGATGGAAAACCTTGCGTCGTAACCAAACTTTTCATAAGTGCGGCTTGTGACATGGCGGTTCCAATCCAAATCGAAGGTATGAGTGCGGAGAGTGACTGTTTTTCGGATGGGCATGGTCAATCCTGAACAGTGTTTTCCCGGGTGTAAAGATAATTTTATGCAAGAGAGTTTCCAGTTGACCAAAGAGAAATCATTTGATTCGTCCTGTGGAAACTACTCCCGCCAAAAGGCCTGACATCCAGCTAAATGCAGTGGAGAATTTTTTATTCATAATTTCCCATCTTTAATTTGTTTCTCTCCGACTTGCCTCATGTTTCAGATCCCATTCTTTTTTGTTTGTTTCGTGTCTCGTATCCCACTCTATTCTGCTTGCATCCATCCTTGACATGGTGTCCCGGAATTCTTCCAAAAAATGCTCGTTAGCTGTATCGATTCTTTCCAGAACGGTTTGAATCTCTGCACGGATATAAGTTTATTCCTGTTAGATGGGTTTTGTCACGGACGATCCTGAGATGTGCTTTTGCCACCGAAGGGAAACATCTTTCTTGCTTTGAGGGGCTTTATCTTTGTTTTGCCTTAGCGCCTCGCATCTTTTCTTTTCCAGTTCCTCTTTTTTTATTAACCGACCGTGCTCTTCGTTCCAATCTTCGTTTCACGAAGGATTTCCACTGCGATCACTGACGCGGGGGTTGATTTTTATAAGGCAAGATTCTTTCTTGCTTTGTTCAATAACATAGTTTTTGCGGGGTTTAGGCTATTACTATTCAAAAACTTTTATACTTCCCTGTTTTTTAAAGTAATCTTTATTTATAAAATTCCGATTCATCATCAAAAAGTGGCCGCAAAACGACATAAATACATATGCTTATCATTGATTTTCTGATTTGCTTTGCTTCTTTTTCATCTCATTTCTTGTTTACGATATAAAGAACTCCTCCTGGAAAACCTGATCCTCAGAACCCAACTTGCTGCTTACAAAAGAAAACACAAAGTTTTTCATACAACTCCCTGGGAACGATGTAAGCTGGTCATGCTTTCTTATCTAGGCCCCGATTGGAAAACTTCTCTTATACTCGTTACTCCAAATACTCTCATTTCCTGGAGAAAGAAAAAGTGGAAACTTTTTTGGAATCTCGTTTCCTCAGGGAAATCAGGTAGACCTATGATCCAATGGGATCTGATCAAACTTACCCGGAAAATCGCGAAACAAAATCCCATCTGGGGTGCTACCAAAATCCATGGAACGATGATTAAGCTTGGGTTTATGATCTCGGAAAAATCGGTTTCCAAATATATCAAAACCCTTCGTAGATCGCCTAACCCCAGGAAAAGACTTGCTTGGAAAAACTTCTACGCTCTTCATTCCGACTCCATGATCGTCTCGGATCTATTTACAGTTTTCTCGTATAACTTTCGGGAAATATACAAAGTTATATTTTTTATGGATTTGGAAACAAGACAAATCCTTCATTATGACATAACAGTTAAAACCTCCACCAGATGGGTTAGAAAGGTTATCAAAGTAGCACTTAGAAAAAAAGATCCGAAGAATACTTCCTATGTCCTCACGGATAATGATACGTTATTTGGTAAAAGATTCTCCCGCTACCTGGAAAGACTTGGTATTAAACATAAGAAAACAGCCGTTCGTTCCCCCTGGCAAAACGGTTATGCAGAAAGATTTGTTAAAACCTGTAAGGAAGAATTTTTGGATTATTTTATTCCGTTGAATGAATATCATCTGCGAGTCAAACTGGAAGAATTCATACAGTTTTATAATCACAACAGAACTCATATTGCCTTGCGGAAAGACACTCCTGTATCTTCTCCTATCTTGCACAAACCCAGAGACGGAGATTACAAACTTGTATCACACCCAGTATTAGGTGGACTCTATCATACCTATTCCTGGGAAAAAGCCGCTTAAAAAACAGCCTTACCGCTATTTGGTTCTATAAAATTAAGGCCCTTTGGGGGAAGGACGAGCTATGCTTATTTGATTTTTTAAAAACCGATTTGCGCTAAGATTTTTGGAAATAATACGAGCTAATCAGTAGAACTTTGCTATTTTTCCCCAAAACCATTCCATCGAACCAAAATTCCTCCAGTTTAGCGAACACTTTGTCCGTTATTATAGTTTTTACGAGGTTCATACACATTTCCAACTTCTTTTCGTTAACCGACCGTGCTCTTCGTTCCAATCTTCGCCTTATTGGTTGGGCGAAGGATTTCCACTGCGATCACTTGCGCTGGGCCTTGATTTAAATTCATGGCCAAAATTCTCCTGGTCTTTTTAAAAAAATTCCAAAAACATAGCCTTCCTTGCCATCTCTCAATTTTACTTTTACCCAAGGGGCTATATTTTCTTCGATTTCTTCTATCTTTCCTGTATCCTCTGTTACTGTAACATTCATATCTTTTTCAAGCTTTGTTACTAGTTTACCCTTACGAGATGGTGTATCCCTTACGATGACGCCTGTTTTTCTCGCTACATACTCCCCCATTTCCATGTAAGGGATCAGATCGTAGCATTTATGTGGGCAAGACGATGGATCTAAATTAGGTTTTGTTTTCGATTCCTTTCCATCAAGGCGAATCGTTGCCTCGTCCCTACAATCTTCTCTTATTATGGGATGTTTTGACTTATCTATATATTCGTCTTCTTTCACATCCCAACATTTTTCGTTAATATATTTGGCGCTTATATCGACTTCTAATGATCTACCGCATTCATAATATCCCCATTTAGGTGGGGGATTCCCTTGAGAAGAGTAGACTGAAGTATATGCATAACAATAATTAGATTCCGAATATTGTCCGTCAAAATACGAAATGAATGTTTTTCCCTTTTTTAGAGACGGATGAAAGAAATTAACATATAAACCGACAGCACGAGAGGGTTCACGTCTATATTCTTTTATTTCCAAATCAAAAGATTTAAATTTAGTTTTTATAATCTTATCACCTTTGGCTTCAGTGACTACAGGCCTTTCTTTGATTCCTAATCGATTTAGTATATGTGCGAAATTATCTTCTCTTGGAGTAGTGGCCTCCTTATATCTTGGAACCAGTATCTCTAACTTGTTCTCCGGCTCGCTAGAGATTCCATTGCATTGGAATACAATAAATAATATTATTAGTAATGTTAGCCCTTTCATTGTTATCCCTTCTTATTCTTTTATTTTTACTAGCTGAAAGTGTACGTGAGTATCATGCCCATCCAAATAGGATACAGAAATATTTGTTCCACTAAATTCGTTAATTACATTCTGATCATTAAAAAATACCTGAAGTTTATAACCTTCAGGAACACTTTCTCCCATCACTTTAATTAGTTGAATTGTCTTATTTCTATCATAATTTGATGAATTGAAAGTGCTCGCTTGTGCTCCATTGTTTCCAGGGATACCAACATCTATAGCCGATGCATATTGATGATGACCTCCCGCAAAAGGAGAATTTCCTGCACCAGGCATGCTAAAATCATTTACAAAAATAGGTTGAGGGGCTCCTCCTTCACTTACCTGTAATTCTCTCCATTTTGTAGCCCCTGTCACAAATGTCTCGAGAGTAGGTTGGTCTGTAAATCGATGGATATTATCTGCAGAGTGGTAAGAATAACTTTTCCATAATGTATTTCCATCAGAATCCTCACCTTCTTTTGGCACATTATATCTTACTTCCTCATTGGTTCCGACCCCGTTGCTCGGAATTATTTCTTTACCAGTACTATGGGGTTTACTTGGATCACTTGTATGTTCATTTATTTTTTTGACTCTTTCTTCTAACGCAGCTTTATCTGTTTTAATATCATACTCTTTGATTCCTTTCACACCTCCGACCTCAATGTCTCTTCCGCCTAACGGAGTCACCCCATCAAATGTCGGAACAGTTATTCTCCCAACATTCGGAACAAGCGCAGGTATTTTAGTTACTGTCTGCAGGGATTGGTATTCAG
>NZ_RQHV01000051.1 GCF_004771005.1 Leptospira ilyithenensis | reverse complement strand
GAGCGTAGACCTGGTTCATCACATTCGAATTGTAAGGATCCATCTGCAACTGAGGGATCGTTGCCTGGGAGAAAACCGCACCTGCAAAAAACAGTGAGAATACAAGCGTCCGATGCTTCACGCTCGGCCCCGCGTAACTTCCGTGTTACGACGGGCCCGCTCCGGCATCCCTGCCTTCGCCACCGCGAGAAACATCTCCCTTGCTTTTATGAGAAGAGAGACTTTATCTATCTTTTGTTGGGCGCCTCGCATCTTTGTGAACCTTCGTTCAGATGGGTTTTCTGTTTGCATGGGGGACCTACGATTTGGTCAGCTAAGCCGCATTAAAGCGAGAAGTCAAAAAATTATGGAATGGCGGCGATCATTTTTTATTGCAGTTTTCTCGTTTTTTAGAAAAAAAATTCCCTTTTTGGGGGATGGATTTGGCAAAAAGGGATTTTCAAGTGAGTGAGATGTTTCCCTTCGGTGGCGGAGGCCAGGGACGGCCGAAGCTTTTTCGTCGGAACAGGATGTTCCGCGAAAAAGAGCGGGAAACATCGAACGTTGCCATCTTTTTCTCGAAATTTGGTCCAAATTGGATGATAAAATTATGTCTCTTTGGTTTTTAGAGACAAGTTGAGTGTTCTGATCTTATCCGAGACAATTATTCGAATTCTTCTTTTTTTACTAGAATAATTAAGGCTTTATTCTTTCCTTACCTTACTTTTCCCGGGTCTATATCTTAAGTTTGCCGGGGATATTTAAGAGTATCATAATATGGACGAAGATTTACAGATTGAGCGCTCGATCACTTTCCGAGGAGAACGAATTGTTACTAATGTCCGATTTTATCTCTCAGCGGTTTTTACCTTAGCCACATGCATCGGAATCTCCAGCGTAGGCTTTTCTTTAGTTAACAAGTCTTATGTTGTAGGTACTTTTTATTTTTTGATTTGTACCATCATCAGCTATTTTTTGTTAAAATACAAAAAATTGCCTATGTGGCTGATTTACTATAATGCGATCAGCGACATCATTGTGGTATTCATTCTTCGTTTTATGAATGTTATGTTCACCTCCAACGGAATCGACGAAGTGGGAAAAGGGAAAAATATCTTTATGATATCCATTTTATTCATCACTCTTCTTCCTCTTCGGAACAATCTGCGATTCAGCATCATCGTAGGTTCTTTTATCTTTCTTGTGGAAGTGGTTCTCCAGATTTGTCTGTATTTGTACGGAATGAAATTCACCGTTTCCAGTTTTGCCAAATCGGAAATAGGACTCATTGACACGATCAATGCGGATATCTTTCTTGCGACCGCTGTTTTTATCGCATGTATTGCAACTAAACTTATGAACGGATACTTGAAAGAGTCCAGGCAAAACGAAAGGATTGCACTTGCTACGATTCAAAAAAACGAATCGATTTTGGATGGATTGAAAGATTCGAGAGAACAGATCCAAAAGGTAAAATCATTTGCCAGCGAGTTTCTGAGCGAATTGCAAAAAGGATTGAATACGCAAGCGGCAGTTTCGGAAGAATCTTCGGCAAAGATGGAAGAGATTTCTTCGGCGGCCAGATTTATTTCGGAATCCACGAACCATCAGCAGGATGAGATAAACACTGCTGGAAAACAAACTCATAAATTGCAAAATGATTTCACCGAATTGAAAAAAATGATTTTGGAAACTCAAAACCATTTGAAAGTCTTAAGTAAGGATCTCGACAAAGGAAAAGATGTGATCGGCGGAACCAATCTCACGATGGCGGGCATCAAACAGTCGGCGGAAGAGATTGCAAAAACCTTGCAAGTGATGAACGAGCTTGCTTCCCGAACCAACTTACTTGCGTTAAACGCGTCTATTGAGGCGGCAAGGGCAGGAGACTCGGGAAAAGGTTTTTCCGTTGTTGCGGATGAGGTGAGCCATCTTGCCACCAGATCCACAAGTCATACCAAAGAGATTGCCGAAAAAATCAAAAACAGTTTGGAAAAATCCAAAGAAGGAACGGAATCCGTTCTGGGAGTGGAAGAGATTTTCCATTTGATCTTTTCGGGATTCGATCTTATCGACAGAAACCTGGAACAAAGTCTTTCTTCCCTGCAGATCTTCGAGTCGGAAAAGGATAAAATCGTAAAGTCGATTGAAATCTTAAGCACCCAAGCGGGACTTGTACGTGATTCCACTAAGGAGCAGGAAATCGCTCTGGAAGAAGCCAATCTCAATATCTCCCAGTTGTCCCAGTCCGCTTCTTCATTGACTACCTGGATCGAGGAATTTGACACGTTGTATTCGTTTCTGGAGAGGACGGAAGAGCTTCTTGCCAAAATCTCTTAGGGGAAAATCCGTCGAGACCAGAACAAACGATAGACATAGTTTAGAACTGCCTTTATACTTTGCCAGATTATGAATCTTTGGGAAAAATACAAAGAAACGGTAAGGAGGAATTGTTCCGGTTCCGCAGGTACGGTTTTGGATCTGCCCGGTTGGAGAAATCGTCTTTTTGCGGACCTAGTTCTTTACATACTTCCTTTCAGTCTGATAGCTCTCATTCCGGGAGTCAGAGCCTCTCTTCAGACCGGTGTTCCCTTAATTGCTGTTTTCGATATAATCGTAGTTTTGATTGTCCTGGCCATTGCATTTAGCAAAGGTTTGCCGGTCTGGCTCAGAAAGTCATTCTTCGTAATTGCTTGTTATCTTTTGGCAGTAGTTTTATTGTATTATCTTGGCATATTCGGGGTGGGCCTACTTTATCTCCTGGCCATTACGATCATAACCATTCTTATTTTTCCCCAATGGGTTTCTCATCTGACCGTGGCAATCAACGCAGCTCTATGCACTCTTTTGGGTCTTTTGATCCATTTGGGAGTTTTGAACAGCCCCATTACGATTCCGTTTACATTTGAAACGAGCGTTGCCGTTTTTTCCAATTTGATCTTTCTCTCCGCATTGTTCAGCGTTCTTGTTCCCATGTTGTTCAACGGATTGCAAAAGATCATCTTCGAACAAAATCAGTTGCAGAATGAATTGGTCGAAAATGAAAAACGTTTCCGATCTTTGGTTGAGAACGGAACAGACGCAGTTGCCATCTTGACGACAGACATAAAGCCGATTTATATTTCTCCTTCCATCAAAAGAATTTTAGGTTATACGGAAGAGGAATTTTTACAATCCGGTCTGACTTCTCTGGTTTATCCAGATGATTGGAAAGAACTGACAAACTCGATTGGACGTGCGTTGGTAAATCCCGGCGCGCCTTTGCCCGGGTGTACTGCCCGATTGCTTCATAAGAACGGAACATGGCGTTGGTTTGAATCCACAATTACCAATTTGATCCATGAGCCGTCCATTGCCGGGATCGTTGATAATTTCAGAGATATAACGGAAAAAAAGGAAGCGGAAGAACAAAAGGAATTCGAAAGAAGAGATAAGGAAGCTTTGATCAACGGAACCGAGGATTTGATTTGGAGCGTAAGCAAAGATTTCAAATTGATCGCCGCCAACCAATCATTTGTTACTACCATTCAAAATTATGCCGGAATCATATTCAAACCTGGAGACTATATTTTACCGGAAGAATTTTTTCCGAAAGAATTTCTCGCTCTTTGGAAAGGATATTACGAACAAGCATTAGCTGGTGAAAATTTCAAAAAGGAAATTTATGCGCCTAAAAGCGAAATAGGGGATGAATCTTGGTCAGAGGTAAGTTTTAACCCGATATACAATAACGATGAGATCATAGGTTTGGCTTGTTATGCAAGAAACACAACCGATCGGAGAATTGCGGAAGAGAGACTCAAAGAAAGCAATGAGTTTTTGCAAAAAATCACAGAAAATGTTCCTGCGGCGATCTATCAATTTGAAATGAATTCGGAAGGAAAAATGAGATTTCCTTTTATGAGTAAAGGTCTTCTTTCCATTTTGCCCGAGTTGGATATGGAGGCGGTAAAAAAGGACGCTTTTTCTGCATTTGATAAAGTGCATCCTGAAGATTTTCAAACCTTGCTTTCTTCCATTGAGGAGTCCAGGCAGAATCTCACGGATTGGAATTTGGAATATAGAACTTTTACAAAAGACGGAAGGACAGTATGGGTTCGAGATGCGTCCCATCCTGAGAAGAGGGAAGCCGGATCCGTTGTTTGGTACGGCTATATCATGGATATTACCCACAAAATACAACAAGAACAGGAGTTAGCCGAATATAACGGAAAAATGATTTCGATTTTGAATAGTATCCAAGACGGCTTTTATTCATTGGATAAAAATTATATCGTTACATATTGGAATAACGAAGCTGAAAAATTGTTGGGAGTAAAACGGGAAGCAATCATCGGAAAGAGCATATATGTATTGTACAATGACGAACCGTCCCGAAAGTTTTTCGATCAATTCCGGATAGCCGAAGAGACCGGCGAACCAGTCCGTTTTCAGGATTATTACGATCCGCATGAGAGATGGTATGATATCAGCGTATTTCCCTCCATCGAAGGTTTGACGGTTTATTTCAAAAATATTACAAATTTAAAGAATACTGAAATGCTGCTGAAAACTGCAAACACCGATTTAAAATATAAAAATTTGGAGCTGGCAATTTCCAATAGGGAGCTGGAACAGTTTGCCTACATTGCTTCGCATGATTTGCAGGAGCCTCTCCGGATGGTAACCAGTTTTCTTTCTAAAATCGAAGAAAAATACAAATCTTTGTTAGATGAAAAAGGCAGAAAGTATATTTTCCTGGCTGTGGACGGAGCCACCAGAATGAGACAGATCATTTTGGATCTGTTGGAATATTCGCGCGCCGGAAAAACCACGGACAACCTGACACAAATTAATATGAATGACTTGTTAGTTGATATTCAGGGCCTTTACCGGGACGTCATCGAGGAAAAAGGAGCCGTTATTAAATTTGACTCTCTGCCAAAGATCACAGGGTCAAAGCCGGCAATCCACCAGCTCTTCCGAAATTTAATAGGAAACTCCTTAAAATATGCCAAAAAGGATGAAAAGCCGATCATTCAAATCGAAGCTGTCGAAACTCCCTCTCATTTCCGGTTTGCCGTTTCCGACAACGGGATCGGGATAGATCCTCAATTTTTCGATAAAATTTTCGTATTATTTCAAAGGTTACACGACAAATCGGAGTACTCCGGAACAGGAATCGGACTTTCCATTTGTAAAAAAATTGTGGAAAGGCATAAGGGAGAAATTTGGGTGGACTCTTCTGAAAATAAGGGAACTATATTTAATTTTACAATTAATAAAGATCTATCTTAGGTTTTGAGAAATATTATGAAACCGATTAACATTCTTTTGATCGAAGACAGTGAAGGGGACATCATGTTGATCACGGAAGCCCTTGAAGAAGGTAGGATAGCGAACCAGGTCACTGTGATGAAGAACGGTTGGGAGGCTATTCAATACCTAGAGAAAAAGGGGAATTATCGTGACATATCCTTGCCGGATCTGATTTTGCTCGATGTGAATTTGCCCAAATTGAATGGGCACGAAGTACTTAAAAAAATAAAATCAAACGAAAATACAAAACACATCCCTGTCATCATACTGACTACTTCTTCCGAAGAAAAAGATGTTTTCGAAGCGTATAAGAATCATGCAAATTGTTTTATCAGCAAACCTGTATTAGCTGAAGATTTTCTCAAGGTTGTCATATCGATAGAAGATTTTTGGATCGCAGTTGTCAAACTACCCCGCAATATGAATGAATGAAATGGCACGTTCCGCTGAAAAATTAAAAATACTTGTGGTTGAAGACAGTGAAGGGGATTTTATTCTCTTCGAAGAAAGTCTTAGAGAAGAATTTTTAGAACCGGTGATCGATAGAGCTGTTACATTTTCCGCTGCCGCAAAATTATTAAAGTCCAAGTCCGATTATGATACGATTCTGCTTGATCTTACTCTTCCTGATTCGAGGGGAACCGAACTTGTAACGGATATACTTGATCTGGCAGGTCAAATTCCGGTCATTGTACTTACCGGTTATCTGGATAAAAATTTCGGAATCCAAACCCTGTCTTTGGGGGTTTCCGATTATCTTTTGAAAGATGAAATCGAACCGATTCAATTGTACAAAAGCATTTCTTACAGTAGGGAAAGAAAACGAATTGTAAACCAGCTGGCGTATTCCGAAGAGAAGTATCGTAATCTTTTTCAACTCAGTCCTCAGCCTATGTGGTTATGTGATTTGGTTACCTTCCGGTTTCTTAATGTGAATGAAGCGGCGATTAAACATTACGGTTACTCTCTGGATGAATTTTTATCAATGACCGTTAGAGATATTTATCCCAAGGAAGACATTCCGATTTTGGAAGAACGGATCAAAACTACGAGTGCTTCGGGATCATTGTATTTCAGAGGGATTGTAAGACATAAAAAGAAAAACGGGGAAATCATTGATGTGGACTTGCAAAGTAATACAATCGATTTTGATAATAAGAAAAATCAATTGGTACTTGCAAACGATATCACTGAAAAATTAAATTATATATCTTCCATTCAAAGCCAAAACGAAAAACTAAAGGAGATTGCCTGGATTCAATCCCATGTGGTAAGAGCGCCGATTGCCCGAATGATCGGTTTGATCGATCTGATCAAAAATTTCGGAGACGGCGAAGTAAACAAATCCGAATTGATAGAACATCTTTTGAATTCCGCTCACGAACTGGACGGTATTATAAGAGATATAACGAATAAAACGGAATCGATTGAACTTGGTAATAAGGAATGAGCTTGGAAGTCTTGGTGGTCGATGACGATTTTGTTATTATTTTTCATCATAAGATGATGATTACCAAAAGCGGATTTCATTCCGAGCCGGCCTCTTTTGCCAATGGTAAAGATGCTTTGGAATTTCTCATAGAAGAGGGTTCGTCTGAAAAAACCTATCTTGTGTTATTGGATATCAATATGCCGGTAATGAACGGATGGACGTTTTTGGAAGCGGCTCATCAGCTGCCTATTGCCAAACAAATTTTGGTCGTAATGGTAACATCCAGCATTGACGCGAGAGACAAGGAAAAATCCAGCCAATATCCCGAAGTGATCGGATTTGCGGAAAAACCGATAGATTTTGCCAAACTGGACGAATTTAGACAATACAAAGAACTAAAACAGTTCTTTAGTTAAGAAAACCAACTTTCTTTCGATGCCACTTTCCCCTTACTTAAAACAATTCGGAATTCAAAATTTTCGCACTTCTCAGGAACAAATCATAAACGATGTGATTGCCGGGAAAAACTGCATGGTGCTTATGCCGACAGGAATGGGAAAGTCCATCTGTTATCAGTTGCCGGCTCTGGCTCTAGATGGATTAACTATTGTTATATCTCCTTTGATTGCACTCATGCAGGACCAAACCTCGAAATTGAAACAATTGGGGATTGATGCGGGATATATCAATTCTTCATTATCCAAAACGGAAAGAATTCAATCTTATTCGGATTTGAAAAAAGGAAAATACAAAATCATCTATGTCTCTCCAGAAAGATTCAGAAAAGAAGATTTTATAGAAGCATTGAAAGATAGAAAAGTATCCTTACTTGCAATCGATGAAGCACATTGTATCAGCCAATGGGGACATGATTTTCGTCCGGATTATACCAAGATTGCGGAGTTTCGTTCCATTTTAAAAAATCCGACTACCATTGCACTCACTGCTACCGCTACCAAAGAAATTCAGAAAGATATGATCCTGCAGATGGGTTTTTCCGAGTCGGAGATCAATGTATATAATGAAGGAATTTGCCGCCCAAACCTGTATTTGAATGTGGAGACCTTTGTCGATGAACAGGAAAAATTCGATGCGATCATTGATTTACTCAAAAACAACAAAGAGAGCTTAATCGTATATTTCAATCTTATCAAAACTATGGAAAAGTTTTCCGAAAGGCTGGATGGAAAAAACATATTTCATAAAGTCTATCACGGTAAATTACAAACGGATCATCGGAAAAAAGTTCAAAATCAATTTATCAAATCAGATGATACGATCATGCTTGCTACGAATGCATTCGGGATGGGTGTGGACAAACCGAATATCAGAAAAATTATTCATGCGGAACTTCCTTCTTCTTTGGAATCCTATTACCAGGAGATAGGAAGAGCGGGGAGAGACGGAAATCCTTCGGACTGTCACGTGTTTTACAACCAAGACGATCTGACAGTACTTATGGATTTTATAGAATGGCAAAACCCGGACGCACAGTTTATCAAAAGAACTTATAGCACCATGCAAAGATTAGGTGAAAAACTTTCATCCATCGATTACGAAGGTTTGCAAGCAATGGTTGTCCATAAGAACAGAGGCGATCATCGGTTACAAACTGTGTTGAACTTATTCGATCGTTACGGGGTGACTCGCGGAGATTTGGAAAAACATTCTTTGGAATTGGTTGGAGAAATTCCCGAATCACTTAGGTCCAAGGAAGAATTGGAGAAAAAAAGGCAAACCGGCCTCAAAAGACTCTATCAGATGTTAATGTATTTGAAAACGGAAAAATGCAGAAGAGAGTTCGTTTACGAATATTTCGGAGCTATCCTTCCTTCTTGCGGAAATTGCGATTATTGCAGGGGTTTATTATCATGAAAGATCAATTTTCCAAAAAATCGGATCTATATGTAAAATTTCGACCAAGTTACCCTAAGGAAGTTTTTGATTTTATCCTGAATCTGGTTTCTGCAAAAAACTTAGCTTGGGATGCGGGCACGGGGAATGGTCAGATTGCGGAAGTCCTATCAACTTACTTTGATCAGGTGGTTGCGACAGATATCAGTGAAAAACAAATCTTAAATGCAAAGAAGAATGAAAAAATCATCTATAAAGTGGAATCTGCGGAAAAAACCTGTTTTCCTGATGATCATTTCGATCTGATCACGGTTGCCCAAGCGATTCATTGGTTTGATTTTTCCGCATTTTATTCCGAGGTAAGAAGAACGATAAAACGAAATGGAATTTTGGCTGTGATCGGCTACGGACTGTTGGAGACTGACCCGGAAATTCAAAAATGGATTTTGCATTTTTATTCGGGAATTCTGGGAAAATATTGGGATAAGGAGAGAAGGTATATAGATGAAAATTACAAAACGATTCCTTTTCCTTTTGAAGAGATTCCCGTTCCAACAATATTTAATGACTTCGAATGGACCATAGAACAAATGATAGGTTACCTGGAAACTTGGTCCGCCATTCAGAACTATATAGAAGAAAAAAACGAAAATCCTCTGGATTCGGTTTTAAACGATTTAAAATCCTTATGGGGCGAGGGTAAAAAAAGGATGGTTCGTTTTCCCATACTTTTTCGGGTCGCAAGAATTTAAACTTCGGATAGGATGAAATCCGTATATTATTACCGCCAATGCCGGGGTTTGTAACGAAATTTTTTATTAACAATCCGATTTCTTTGCAAATAAAAGAGCGGATTATAATGTGCTTTCATAGGAAAAAATATCGACATACAACGGCTATATTCTTAAATCCTGTAGAACGGAGTAAGTTATGCCCGATATTAAATATGTTTGTCTCTCTGATATGCACTTGGGGGCGGAAAACAGTCTACTCACTAAACTCTCGCTAGATGGCCTGAAAAAGGATTTTACCGGTCCTAGTCCCGTTCTTGTTTCCCTAGTGGATACCATTCGTAAGTTTGTTTCTTCCAATCAGAGTCCCCGAAAACCAACATTGATTCTACTGGGCGATATCCTGGAGCTCGCATTGGCGGAAACGGAAGAAGCGGGAATGGTATTTGATCAGTTTGTGGATTTGATTTTACCCGACGGAAGAGAACTTTTCGAAGATGTGTTTTATATTCCCGGGAATCACGACCATCATCTTTGGGAAATTGCAAGAGAGTCTCAATACATCAAATATATTGAAAGGAAGGACGATAAAAAGGCACTTCCGGAGATGTGGCATACTACCAATGTTTTTATAGAAGGCGATCCGTTTCCCACTCGTTGCGATTTTATGACTGCCATTGTTCAGAACAAAGATCATTTGAAAAGACGGATGGTCAAAGTCGCATATCCTAATTTCGGAATTCTTTCCGAAGATTCGAAAAAGGCGGTGGTATTGCATCACGGCCATTTTTTAGAGGATATTTATCTTTTGATGAGCACTATGAATACTACGATTTTTCCCAATCAGAAAATGCCGGAAATGATTTGGGATATAGAAAAGGAAAATTTTGCATGGATTGATTTCTTTTGGTCCGCCATGGGTCGATCGGGCAATGCAGGTAAGGGGGTTGAGCTTATCTACGATAAGATGACGGATGAAAAAAAGTTCTCCGAACTTTTGGAAAATATCGCTAAAAAATTAGTTGAAAGCTTGAAAGCAAAAGAAACGGAAGAAGCAGGTTCCGTTTGGAAAAAAATCATCCTGTTTTTGATCCGATTGATTCCGGGAAGAAGTCAGGTGAAGATCGTTTACGGAATTTTAAAAATGACCCTCGGTTTTATCGCCAAACAGGAAAGATCCGATAGCAATGACAGTCTGTCGGATGAAATGAGAAATAAATTGATTTCCTATCTGGATGTCACTCTTTTCAAACAGCTTCTTGCAGAGAAAGGTCAGGGCGCACCTAAAGAGATTCAATTCGTGTTCGGACATACTCACAAACCTTTTGCCGAAACATTTACAGATAGCAAATCTTATGCGAAGCCTGTGGGTCTTGTAAATACGGGAGGCTGGGTTGTTGACACTGTGGAAAGAAAGTCAACTTGCGGAGGCGCAGTCATACTCATCGACGAGGATTTGAATATTGCGCCGGTTCAGATATACAAGGAATCTTATTCCGGGAATGAGGAAAAATTGGGAATTCTTCCCGGCGTGGACTCAAATCCTTTAGTGACTAGGATTCGGGAATTGATTTCAAAAAACAGCGAAGATTTTGAAACCTTTTCCAAGTTAGCCGACAGAGAAATAGAACTTAGAATCGTAAATCTAAAAGCAAAGATCAACGCTTAGATGGAATATTTTCATTCCGAAGGCATTGATGATGTCTTTGGAATGATTTAGCCTTTGTGTTTATTTAAAAAATCCACAAATTTCGGGAAAATATCTTTCGCAGAATTTTTTCCCATCAAAGTATCCTGGTGACCGTAACCTTTTGCGATAAACAGTTCGTTCTTATTGCCAGGCTTGATCTTATTCAATGTTTCATAAGTAACAACATTTGCATCATTGAACACTCTATTTTGATCTCCCGTCATAAATAGAGTAGGCACATTGATATCCGAAGCATCATCCAGATAATTATTCGGCAATTCCGCATAATGCTCGTTTCTCGTTTGATATTTGACTGCAACCCCTCTGTTTACCATTTTGCGTATATGTCTATGGTAATTCATCGAGGTAGCTCCGAATAAATCACCAACTCTGTCATGGGTAACGGAAGACAATTGGGAATGTTCGTAACAAGCGGGAAAGCCCGTTCCCCACATCATGCTGAGCATATGGCATGCCGGATTACTGCATTCCCTGTGAAATAAATTGACTACTTTGGCAAGCCCTTTGCCGAGAGCTGGCCCCGGGTTATAAGCAGAGCGCGGATTTATATTTGGAAATCTTAGAACATACTCGATTAAAAACGGTGCAAGTGCAAGTTTGATTTTCGACCAGGCAGCCACTCTGGGGGTAAGAGATACGCTATTGGAAATGATACTGCTGATGCCTGAGATTTGTTTTCCATAGAGACTCATAAAGAAAGTAACGGAACCGATGCAATGAACGATCGCATGGATTCTTTTTTTGGGACCGATTTCCTTTCTGATCTTTTCTATCGCCAGAGGCAAATCATACAAAGCAACATCGTCCAAATTGAATCTATGAGGAAAAAGATTGTAATTATGTCTTAGGCTTCCTCTCCAGTCAAGAGACCATACGTCTCCAAAACCGTTATCATGAAGATAATTTACAAGATTATAATGTTCCGGCATGATGTACATATCAGTCGAAGTAGTCAATCCATGAGACAAAAGAATCACATCATCTGAATCCTGTTTCAAAAACCTGGTCAGGCTGATATTTAACTTGTCTTTGGTGGAAATGGAGTGGGTTGTGATCGAACAAGGATTTACGCCCGCAAGGGTAAATAAAGGAATGTTTCTTTGGTTCCAAATTTCCGGTTCCGACTTCTTGATATGGGGAGCGTATACATCCCATAGATTTCCCAGAAATAATTTTCCGAATTTAAAAATCGCATCCTGCCTTTCCCATAAGGTTTTTCCGTTGGAACGGAAAGTAGTCATCTGTTTGATGAAATCTTTTACATAGATTTCCAAGATTCCCGTAGCAACTAACTTTGCAGAGGTGTCTTCCCCTTCCTTGACCGTACCTTCATACAATTTGGTATACAGAGTAGTTGTGTCTTTCCAGATTTCAAGAGGTCCTGTTCCTTCGTTTTTTACGATTTTATGGCCGGACATTGTGAAGGGTTTGCCGGTTTTGTCTTTCAAAAACAGCCGGTAGAACATTCTTTTTTGGTTTTCGATGGCCGCACCGGTATCTACAAAACAGTTGAATACTCCGCTATCAATCGTGATTTTACCACCCAGCTTTTTGCATTCGATATACCCTTTCAGTTCGCCTGTTTCTTTCGGGTCATTGATAAAAAAATCCACGTCAGGGATAATGACTGTTAAGTGAAACATGAAAGCGGTCTTCGCTTTTTTTCCCGCCTCGTAACCTTCTTTATAGTCTATGTTGGAATCAGAAAAGGATACAAACCCTTTCATTTCTTCTGTAAATTGAATGTTTACCGGTTGCGTGGACGGGTTTTTCATTGGGTTTTTCCTTATAATACTTCTATCGAAAGCAAAGTAATATCATCTTGTTGTCCAGAGGGTCCGACATGTTTTTCTATTTCTAGTAATAGTTTGTCCACTACATGCCCCATGTCCGAATCCAGACTGAGCAATGAAAAAACACGATCAGCTCCGAATTCGATTTTATCCTCATCGAATTCTTCATAGATTCCGTCGGAAAAGAGAAAAATCCTGTCGCCTGTTTCAATTTCCAAGTCAACGGATTGATAGTTTGCATTTTTTTTCAATCCAATGATGGAACCGGCAGCATTCAATACATCGGTGTTAGACGAATTTTTGAAAATCTGAGGAGGATGACCTGCGGAAGCAAAGGAAAGACTTTTATTATTCAGGTCGATATCCGCAATGATTGCGGAAAACAATAAGTTCATGCTTTTATATTTCGTAAAACACTCGTTATTTAGAGTTTCCATCAGATGGGCGGGTTTTGTGCGGATATTTTTGATACCTTCGTATTCCGCTTTGATCGTCATTGTAGATAATGCCGCTTGTACTCCATGGCCTGTCGCATCGACTAAAAAGATTCTGAAATATCCCTGTTCCAATTCGTGGATATCGTAAAAATCTCCTCCTATTTCCGACATTGGCAGATAGTGAGTGAGTATGGATAAGCTTTTGCCTTCGAGGTTTAACTTTGGCAGAGTTTTTTGTTGGAGCTTTTTTGCCATGGAGAGATCTGCTCTGATCTGTTTCAGAGTTTCATTCAGATCTCTTGTTCTCTGTTCAACGGTTTTTTCCAAGGATGCATTCATCGCTTTATAGGAATCCGCAAGTAGGGTTTGCATCTCAACGGTTTGTTCTTGTGCGGTTTCCTTTTCCCGTTTGAGGATGTTGATCTTGTCCACCAATGCAAAAGACAGTAGTATCACTTCGATCGTTGAGCCGATGTACAATCCGTTTTCAGTGAAAAAATTGGAAGGGAGAATATTGGCATACATCAATGCATTGCAAGTCGCAGCGATCAGAATAGAGGCAAAAGATATGGAAAAATAACGGGCAGGTGTGTATCCTCTTCGCATTGCGATCAGAGGAGCGATGAAAACCAATACAGCAAAAGGTACTGTCAAACAAAGATTTAAGGTTATTTCCTTATCGTAAGGAAGCAGAAGAATCAATAAAAAATTCAACGGCTGCAAGCAGATGAGTATATTGAAAATTTTATCCAATACGGGAATGATTTCTTTTGTATTTAAAAACTTTTTAGTAAACAAGGAGAGAGATATGATGATTGATATATTGAAAACTGGGAAAAAATTCAAATCAATCCAACCGTTCTTTTCCCATATGAACATTTTTCCGTATCCGAGAATTCCAATCTGTAAAAGTACAACTGATGTAGTATACATCACATAATACAAAAATGCGACGTCCTTTAATGAAAAGAAAACGAACAGATTGTACAATGCCATCACAAACATGACTCCGAAATACATTCCGAATGCAATTTGTTCGTGATAACTGTATTGCAGGAATCTTTCTTGGGTAAATATGCGAATGGGAACCGGCAAACCTCCGTAGGTTCTTGTATTAAGATAGAATATCTGTTCTTCTCCGGGGGGTAAGTCCAAATAGTAGATTTGATTTCTATGTGTCGATTTCGGTCCGTTCGGATTCAAATTGCCGGGACTTATCTTTTTAAAATCTTTCGTATTCTGGTCTTTGAGCTGGTAAAGATCCGAATATATGACTCCCGGATGATCGAATTCCAAAATCCATGTGGAAGAGCTTGTCAGATTCTTTATTTTAAAACGAAACCAGTATTCCGAACGGGAAGGTCCGAAATTGGGAACATCTTTGTTGAGTGGAACGAAATGATCGTTTGTTTCGTTTGAATGTATTCTTCCGACCGTATAACTAAGTGTAGGGTCTAAAAAATATTCCAGATACTTTCCGATTGTAAGTTGTTCGATATTTTCAGTAAGCTCGATGGTTTTCTGGTGACTGGTTTCTGCTGCTAAGCCGTTATGAATTGTGAAAAAAATTAAGAATGCGTTCAATAGCCATTTCATGAACGTCTTTCGCATCTTTCTTTCAAATTTGTATTCATTTCTTCTTGAACGATCTGTACATCATTTTTGATCTTGGCAAAGGATAAAGAAATGGTCATGAATAATCCCGAAAAAATCCCTCTGTGGGAAAAGCGGGTAACATTGTCCGAAACTTTTTCAAACTCGAATATATGGTAACCGTAGGAAAAGATGGCAATAATCCAAGGAACCCTTCCGCACCAACTAATCTCTCTTTGTTGCTTGAAATTCAGGACTTGCATAGGCAACCATGTATAGATTTTTTTTCCAAACAGGTTTCCCAAAAATACTTTCTCCCAAACTTTACCAGTGGTTAAGTCGACGGTCACCTTCGGTAAAAAAGGATTCCATTCCGGGAATTCGGAAAATTTTGTAAATTCCTCCCATACTTTTTCAACCGGAACATTTATCTCTATTGATGTATATAATTCGTTAATGGAAATCATGAAATGACCGGGATGAACCTTTGATTCACCCCGCTGATTTACTTATTAACCGTGTATGCTTTGTATTGATCAATACTATTTTACAGAAATGGAATTCTCTAGACCAATCCAGAATCAGGTTCAATCCCAGTGATTCCTTCTGCCACGCGTTCGCTGAGCGCACTGATAGTGGCAATCGGGTTTGCTCCTACTGCCGTTGGGAGAAGGCTTCCATCTGCAACAAATAAATTTTGGTATCCGTACACTTGTCCGAATGTTTTCGGATCGGAGCTTGTTACTCCTGTTTCCGGATGATCGGAAAGTACGCAACCTCCCAGGGAATGTACTGTAATATTGCTTTTGGAGAAGAAGTTCCACGTAAATAAAGGAAACCATAACTTTGCTTTTGTAATTTTATAAAACTCTTTAGAAGTTTCTAATATCTTTTCATACAAAGGCATACTTTCTTTTTGAGTCCAACGGATGTTCAGTTGACCCTCTTGTAAAAACATTTTTCCATGCGAATTGTCCACTCCCATAAAGAGAAGGACGCTTGAATTTTGTGAAATGTCGTTTGCAAGCAGGTCTTGGAATAGATAGCCCGATCTTCCGTAAAGGCTTCCCGCACGGACGAGTTTGTACCAGATATCTTTCAGAAGGGACTTGAGTGACTTCCAAATGGACGGAGTAGGAATAAAATTCACAGCCCAGGAACCGAAACTGGGATAACTTGCATCCTCTAAAATAAAGGCCCGCTTGGGATCGGGATTTTTAAAAAGATTGAAGTCCGTGCCTTGCGTGATTACAGGACCGTAGTTGGGATTGGATTCTTCTTTTCCTTTCAAAACAAACGATAGAAAATCCCCGTTTCCTGAAAAACGTTCTCCCAATCGGGAAGAAATTTTAGGAAGTGTTTTCCATTCTTCTTTGCACTTTAACAAGAGTTCCGTGGACCCCAGAGTTCCTGCGGAAACGATCACTCTTTTCGTATCGGCGTAACTCAATCTGTTTCCTGCCAGAGTCAGATCTAAAAAATAAATTCTATATCCGTTTTCCCCTTGGGAGTCCGGATCTTCGTTACCTTGAGAGTTCAAAGGAACGATTTTTTGGACAAGATGTTCCGTTTTGATTTCCGCTTTGTGAATATGTTCCGCCACATGGAGGTAGTTCAGGTCGACCGTATTTTTGGAATGGGTATTGCATCCCACGTCGCATTCCCCGCAGTACGTGCAGGATGTTTGAAGTGCGCCGTATCTGTTTTTTTCCTGTACACCGATGGGAGTAGGATTTTGGAAATCGTTTCCGAAAAATACATTGATGTCCAAAAGTTTGGACTCCCGACCGAGAGAGTCTGCTACTTGTTTGAATCTTTCCGTCCGAATGATCCTTCTTCTGGGATCGTTGTTTGTAGGAATGGGTCTTGCACCTAATACTTCTTTTGCGATCTTGTAATAAGGAGTGAGTTTGTCTTTTTTGCAGGACTCAGGCCAACGTTCATCATCGAGCACCCAGTCGGGAGGCTCCAAAAACACATTGGCATAAATCAGAGAACCTCCGCCGAATCCGGCCGAGATCACTGCATCCATTTTTTCAAAATGACGGATGTCGAATAGTCCGTGGGTCTCTTCGTCCTCGGGATTTCCTCCTTTGGCTTCGGAGGGAATGTTCCAGAAATTTTTGGACATTTCGTGGGGAGTGCGTGCGAAGGAATACATTGGATAACGTTTTCCTCTTTCCAAAACCAATACTTGGCCGTTTGGCCATTTTTTACTCAATCTACAGGCGGAAATTCCTCCCCCAAAACCACTTCCAATTACTATAGCTTCATACATTTGTTTTGTCATATACGTTCTCGGTTAGCGCAAAGTCTTACAGGCAAACAAAAGAAAGTCTAGTGAAAAATGATTTATTTAAGTTCTTTTTTGTTTTGGTCGTACAGTCCGACTAACAATTTGTCTCCGTTATCGTCCACACGGACTCCTGCAAATTTAGCCTCTTCGAAAATTTCTCCTTTCCCTTCTTCAAAGAAAAAAGATTCGGCACCGATCCGAACATCATAGTCATGTTTGAAATATTTCAGACAATGTTCTCCCGATTTTTTTTCCGAGTTTGTTTCGGAAAATCTCACTAAGTTTAAAACATTTTCCCGGGAAAGATTGAAGATGATGCATCCTCTGCTTGGAATATTCTCCGTAGAAATCTGCTCCCAGTCGTAACGTAAAATCATATAATCGCCCTGGAATAAAGATCTCGGATCTTGCGGGGCAAGAGGAATCAAAACCAGTTTTCCATAGTTGCGGATCCCTTCTTTTTTTATTACGGAAAATAGTATAAAACCGATTACGAGTAGGGTATTTGCAAGGATGAGGATAGGTCTGATATTTTTCATTTCTTAAGCTTCCTTTTTCGGCAGACGGAATTGCCAAATATAATAGGCGGATAAAAACAAGGCTCCAGTTCCCAATAGCTGATAGGATTTTGCCAAAAGGGTTACTTGTAAATTATAATAGTAGTATATTATAAACCCGATGAGAGATAAGATCCCCCAGATTTGAACGGATTTTACGGAATAGGCAAATCCCAAAAACAGGATGAAAATCCCTCCTATGATCCCTGGGCTATTTATGGTAGGATAAAGAATCAAAAAGAAAAACAGATAAAATCCGAATATAAACTCTTTTTTCAATCCCAATCGGGCATACAATTCTTTCCATAATAGAACGATGCATATGGAATGAATGAGTAAACTCGAAACAAAAGGAATTCTGAATTCATAACCTAAAAAATCTTCAATATAAGGAGAGATCAGATTGGCAATGAAAGTGATCACTAACGCGTCTTTGCCGACGGAAAGATGAAGAGAAATAGGTTCATTGTTTCTTTTCTTTTTGGAATATCTGTCCAAAACGAAATAAAGAAGTACTGCTGCGATATAGAGTAAAATCGGAAAATACAAATTCAATTTCAGTTGATAAAGAATTCCCGTTAGGCTCGCAAATCCGATTGGGATCGACAAAAACTTCTGAACACCGGATTGGAACACGATAAACAAAACCAATTGTATGATAAAAACAAGCAGGAGAATCGAAGTAAAATCTTCTCTGATTGATTCCGAAATTCCGAATACAAACAACCCTTGTCCTATATTGACAAAACTGACTAAAATCGGTTCTAAACAAATAGACTCTTCATTTTGAGCAATGCGTGACGCCGCCGTAGTTCCGAAGAGAAAAACAAGTCCGATGAGAATCGAAGAAGAGGAAGAGTTTAATAAGTCCAACGCGGCAAGGAACAATAAAAACAAACCGCCAGCAATGGATGCTCCGAAGAAAGTGAGGATACGAATGTACCAAGGAATGGATGAACTCATTTGGACTCGCTCCCTGAATGTTCTTTTCTGATCTGCAAAAGATGAACCACCATACCTGTTGTTAATCCCATGATAATGAAAAAGCCAAGGAAAGTATTTCCTACCATGTCGCCGCCGGTAAGATACTTTATATAAAGTGAAAAAACCAAAGCCAGACCGGAAAGCAGGACGAAAGAAAGGCAGGCCAGGTCATATATGAAAAAACGATAAAAAGCATAAAGCCCGCCCAAGCTAAAGATTGTGACGAGGACATAAGGAAGAGCGATTTGGTTGTCTTCCCGTAAAAAGAATATGGACTGATTGGAGCCGAAATTTAACCAACCTAAGGCGATTACCAGAATCAGAGGAGAAAACCAAGCGGATCTTAATAAGTTCTTTTTAAGCCGAATTCTGAATTCGTAAATGAAGAGAGCAATCAAGTTTAAAACGGATGCGGAATAAACCGCCCAGACAGGAGGAGTGAACCGAAGGACCTGTTCCCAATAAAGATCGAAGGTAAGATTGAGTAAAAAAATCCATAAAAACCAAACGACAGGCGAACCGGAGACGGCAACGAGTAGTACGCTGAAGACCGCCCAACCGAAAAACAAATCGTAAGCATTTGCCCCCGTTTGGTAAATTTGCCCAAAAACCAAAAGGATCTGACCTACAAAGAAAAATGCCAATGCACCTAACAGTTCGCGGATCCAGAGTTTTTCGAAATTTCTAGTATAAGTAATGTTAATTGCAACCAGTCCGATGGAGACAAGAGACAATTTGGAATAACGATGAAGTCCGTTCCAATTGAATGCGAAGAAAAAGATCACTCCCGCTAGAAAGAACAAGGCTCCGAAAACGAGCAGAAATCGTTTTCCAAAATCGGACCAATCTTTTAGGCTTGGGAGTTCCGTCGATTTTCTTTCTAATAACATTTCCTTACCATACCTTTCCGATAATCAAAGATTCTGGAATCGGTCCGAGTTCTCTGGAATCGATTCCTATTTCGCGGTTGTCACATAACAAAAAGAAGGTTTTTTCGGGAACGATGAGTTTTGGTTTTTCATCACTCTCCGTTTTTCCCGTAGGGAGTGCGGGAAGGTTTTGGGATTTGGTTCTAGGAAAAATTTCTTCGGAAACCGGATTTCCGTTTCGGTAGGCTTCTCTTGCGGAGATGGAAACTTCATCTCCCGGTTTTCCTAAGATCCGCGCTAGGATATAACTGTTTTCATCCAAAGGGGATTTTGCCAGAACCACATCTCCTACAAGTAGGGATTTCACGGATGTAAGTTTGCTGATATAAACGGTCTTGCCTTGGGAAAAACTAGGCTCCATAAACGAATTAGAAACTTCTAATGGAGTGAGAACTTTTAGTTTAAAAATAAATGCCAGTACCAGGGCAATCAACAGAGGTGCGCCCACCTGAAAAAAACGTGCCTTAACGGAAATCTTTTGGCGTGATTTGGACATGGCTATAAGGGCTTTTTGTTTTTCCTACTGTAAAGTCTTTTTTACCTTTTTAAGTCTTGCTTGCAGTTTCTTTCCGTTTCTGAAATCATGAAATAGAGAAACCGATAAAGAAAATGAAGGACCCGTTCGTTCTTAAATCCATCCAAGAGAAAATCAAAAATCTGGGCTCAGTGTCCGGATGTTATCTTTGGAAGAATGCAGTGAATGAAGTCATTTATGTCGGAAAAGCGGTCAAACTGGAATCCAGAGTCCGGTCTTATCTCAATCCGAACCACTCCGATCCCAAGACCCGGGCCTTGTATTTGGAATTACAGGACTTTGACTGGATTGCCACTAGCACGGAAACGGAAGCTTTGATTCTCGAAGCTACTTTAATTAAAAAATACAATCCGAAATTCAACGTCCGCCTAAAGGATGATAAACGGTATCCTTTTATTACGGTTTCTACAAGCGAACCTTTTCCTATGGTTTTTCTAACCAGAAAAATAAGGGACAATGGAGATCGTTACTTCGGCCCGTTCACCGATGTGAAGGCTGCACGTGATACTTTGGAACTCATCCATCGCATTTTTCCCGTTCGCAAAACCAAACTGAAACTTCCCCTGGCCAAACCGGCGAGACCTTGTTTGAATTTCCATATGGGGCGTTGTCTCGGTCCTTGTCAGGGTAATGTTCCCGAAGCCACCTACAACGAGTTAATCGATGAGATCCTTAGTTTTTTGGAAGGTAAAAAGGAAGGGCTCGTTCAGAAACTGAAAAAGTCCATGTTGGAATCTTCCGAAAAATTGGAATACGAAAGAGCAGGTTATCTTAAAAACCGGATCGACCAAATTGTTCAGATCCGTGAAAAACAAACCGTAGTAAGTTTGGACGGAGGAGACGAAGACATCATTGCATTTGCAAGAAGGGATAATGAAGGTCAGGTGATACTTCTTGAGGTGCGCGGTGGAAGGTTGGAGGGCAAAAAATCCTTTCCGATCACCGGTTTGGAATTATCTACGGAAGAAGAAATCATCGAAGCATTCCTTCGGGATTATTATTTAAAAGTCACATTTCTTCCTTCCCTCATTATATTGCCTTCGAAAGCAAAGGCAAATTATTCCGTCACTCTGGAAGCCATCAAGGAACATACGGGAGTACTTCCCAAGCTGAAGTTTCCCGACGGAGGTCAGAAAAAATCGTTACTCCGTCTCGCCGAAAAGAACGCAGAACTTTCGTTAACGGAACGAATCCTTGCGACCAAACTTCGGGACCAGACGGTTGCAATGAAAGAGATTCAGGAAAAATTGAAACTTCCCCATCTGCCCCGCGTTATCGAATGTTACGATATTTCCCATTTCCAGGGCTCTCTTCCCGTGGCGAGCGGGATCATGTTTGTGGAAGGCAAACCGTATAAGCCCGGTTATAGACATTATAGAATCCGAGGTTATGAAGGAATCAACGATCCCGGTATGATGCATGAAGTGATCGGCCGAAGGCTTTCCCATCTTTTGAACGAAGAGGAACCTTTGCCGGATCTGATCGTGATCGACGGAGGATGGACCCAACTATCCCGCGCGGCGGAAGCAGCAAATGCTTTGGATCTGGGTCAACTTCCCATGGTGGGACTTGCCAAAAAAAGAGAAGAGATTTATTTTCCGGGAGAAAAAGACCCTTATACATTCGATATTCATTCTCCAATGATGCGGCTTTTGAGAATGGTAAGAGACGAAGCGCATAGATTCGGAGTGACTTACCAAAGGGTTCTCCGAAAAAAGAAAACACTCAAATCGTTGTTAGATGATATTCCCGATATCGGTGCAGTTCGTCGGAGAGCTTTGTTGCGTTATTTTCAAAACAAAAAGAAAGTGGAAGATGCCACTCTATTGGAACTGGGAACTGTTCCCGGTATCGGAGAAAAATTGGCCGAAAAGATCTGGGAAGAATTGCAGAAGCTGAAAAAATCCAGGCTAATCGGTCAAAGAACGGAATAGTTTTTTATCCTGTAAGCAAAAGGGAAAATGCGACCTCCCGAATCCTTCGGATTCGGGACCGGGCTACTCCGGGCTCCGCGTTCGCTCCGGTCGCTTGGGCGCGACCAAGCCCTGCGTATCCCTGGTCGGGAAGATAGGAATCTATTTTCACTGTCTTGATTGATGGATTGCTGATTTTGCAATTAAGAGAAGAACGGCTTATTTATGTTTGGTTGGGCGCCTCGCCTCTTTTCTTTTTGTCCGAAGCAAGGGCTCTCGTTATAAGATGGGATTTTGGTATCCCCGCCCGATTTGGGAGGGGTGAACCACCCATCCCGTTACCCATAAAGTTCTTGTACGTGGTATAGCATTTAGTGATCTGTTGTTATGGAAAACGAGCAAG
>NZ_RQHV01000048.1 GCF_004771005.1 Leptospira ilyithenensis | reverse complement strand
TGGCTAGGGGACTTTACAAATTACAATCTGCGGCAATCATGTGGAAGTTACTTACTTATGGGTAACGGGATGGGTGGAAACCCCACCCAATGTCGATAGGGCGGGGATGGTATACCTAAAAATATTGAGCTCGTTGCTGCGACTGAACTGTGCCTTCAACAATATGAATATTTTCAACGTTCGCATCAACATATCCACCTAACAGTTATCTCTGATATTTGCTTTTCGAAAAATTATATTTTTCAATTCAGCTAAGACTGATGTATTACCAATGAATTCGACTCTTAATTTTAATAAGGCTGGATAATTGATTATCAGGTTAAATAGAGTGTGTTCTTGTCCGTCGATAAAACTCGTGCGTCGTGACAGGATGTCACGCGCACAGGAGCCGGAAGCATCGAACGCTGACGCTTAACTTAAAAGAGAAAGAATTCCTTTGTGTCGGATGTTGCCCGATTCAGCTATGAGGCAAGTGTTGATGATCTCGTCTTCCATATTGATCGAAAATTGTTTTTCCTTGTTCACGAAGATCTTCAGGAAATTTAAAATGTTCTTAGCATACATCTTGCTCGCATCCATCGGTTGTGAACTGGGAAGATTGGAATCTCCTATGATTTTAACTCCGTTTTGAACTACTGTTTTATCATTTTCAGTGTATTCGCAGTTACCACCGTTCATTGCCGCCATGTCGACGATGACGGAACCCTTTCTCATGGAATTCACCATCTCTTTTGTAATGAGGACCGGTGCTTTTTTTCCGGGAATGAGTGCCGTTGTGATAATAATGTCAGCTTTTTCAGCAAACTTTGCAATCGCTTCTTTTTGTTTGTTTTTGTAGTCTTCAGTTTGTTCGACCGCATAACCGCCGCTCTTTGATGCATCGGCTGCACCTTCAACTTCCACAAACTTCGCACCGAGAGACATACACTGCTCTTTCACCTCAGGACGGGTATCAAATACGTCTACCACCGCTCCTAAGCGACGAGCCGTAGCAATTGCCTGCAATCCTGCAACACCTGCGCCTAAAATCAGTACGCGGGCAGGAGTAATAGTTCCTGCGGCAGTGGTAAGCATCGGAAAAAACCGACTGTAATTTGCGGCTGCGAGTAGTACTGCCTTGTAACCGGAAACGGTCGCTTGGGAACTGAGAACGTCCATGGATTGAGCGCGAGTGATTCTCGGAATGGTGTCCATAGAGAAAATTTTGGCTCCGAAACTTGCGAGTTCTTTTGTCTTTTGTGGAAAAGCTAACGGAGACAAGGTGCCAATATAAATTTTATCTTTAGGAATTTGTTTTGCAGAATCCGGATCGATCGGATGGATCGAAATGATCAAATCGGAATCTTTCAAAATTTCATTTCTGGAAAGAATTTTGGCTCCCGCTTTTTCGTAATCTGCATCCGAATAGTATGCTTTTTCTCCGGCTTTGGATTCGACTTGAACCGTGAAACCTAATTTCTGTAAGGCGTCGATAACATCCGGGGTAATGGAAACTCTGTTTTCAAAGGAAGGTTCTTGTAGGGCACCGATTTTCATGTATTTAAACTCTTCTTAAAATATTCTATTGTCTTTCTAACTCCGTCAAGCAACGGAACGGTAGGCACATAATTTAACTTTTCTTTGGCGAGCGAAAGATTTGGTTTTCTTCTCGCAGGATCATCTTGAGGGAGAGGTAGGTAAATGATCTTTGATTTGGAACCGACTTCCTTGATCACAAGCTCTGCCAGTTCCTTTACAGTAAATTCACCATCGTTTCCAAGATTGACCGGACCGATGAAATTTTCTGTATTCATCATTCCTATGATTCCGTTTACCAGGTCGTCCACATAACAAAAGGAACGTGTTTGACTGCCGTCACCGTAAATGGTAATGTCCTCTCCACGAATAGCCTGAACGATAAAGTTGCTGACCACTCTCCCGTCATCGGGAATCATTCTGGGTCCGTAGGTATTGAAAATCCGAATCACCCTAATGTCTGTTTTGTGTTGGCGGTGGTAATCGAAACAAAGTGTTTCTGCGACCCGTTTGCCTTCATCATAACAACTGCGGATTCCGATCGGATTTACATTTCCCCAATAGCTTTCCGTTTGCGGGTGTTCCAAAGGATTGCCGTAAACTTCACTCGTAGATGCTTGCAAAATGCGGCCGCGCACTCTTTTGGCAAGGCCCAACATATTGGTCATACCCAGAACATTGGTCTTGATGGTTTTGATCGCATTGTGTTGGTAGTGAACCGGGGATGCCGGACATGCCATATTATAAATCTGATCCACTTCCAGT
This sequence comes from Leptospira ilyithenensis, assembly GCF_004771005.1. GTDB lineage: Bacteria > Spirochaetota > Leptospiria > Leptospirales > Leptospiraceae > Leptospira_A > Leptospira_A ilyithenensis. The sequence goes on along the minus strand of NZ_RQHV01000048.1, from coordinate 30,364 downwards.
TTGATGGGATCGGTTATGTCGTGGCGGATGAGTTCGAATTTTGGATTTGCGAGTAGATGTTGGATGTTTTCCTTTCTGCCCGTGTGGAAATTGTCCAGGGAAATCACATGATTTCCTTCTGCAAGGAGTCGTTCACAGAGGTGAGACCCAATAAAGCCCGCACCACCCGTGATTAATATACGTTTTGCCATTGAGATTCTATATTTGGAAGGCTTGCCTCTCCGGCAAATTAAAAATTGCCTTTGAACTCAAGTCCTTTGGTCATTTGGTGGGAAATCTGCTAAAAATTCAGGCGGAACTACAACTCCGCTTTCCGGATCGACTCCTCTTTTTTCCAACCAGAGTTTTGCTTCAGGGCTCAGTTCTCCTGGGAATTTTTCAAATCGTTCCAGAGGGTTCGGTTCCGTATGCGCTTCCTCAGGGTGGTAATCTCCCAGGGAACCTTTTAGGAAAAAGTAAATGATCCCAATGCTGAGAAGCGACCAAAGTGTAGCTATGAGGTAACCTAAAAATAAAACTGCAACCGGAATTTCTTCATTGTTCAGATCTTCCGGAGTTAGCCCCGACATCCAAAAGGCAAGAATGCCCGCGTCCGTTTCCTGGAGTCTGTCTGCAAAATCGGATAAATCGTAAATCGAGTAAAGAGAAATACTCGTTCCTAAAAAAACCAATGTAAGGACGGATACAGATTCGCCTAACATACCTATTACAAGTATGCCTACCCCCCAGAAAATTCCCGTGAAATAGGCAAGTTCGCCTAATTTTGAATACAATAAACTAACAGATATTAAAAGTAGTCCGAATAGGATCAGAGTTTGTCTTGCATTCTTTCCGGAAAATCCGAGTTTTAAAAGCAACCCGCCTACAAGAGAAGAGCCTATATAACCCGCGGAAACCACTAAAATAAAAGAACCTCGGAATGATGCCGGTACGGCAATGGTTTCTCCGCCTTCGTTCCCGTGTAATGTGATTCCTTTTACCATTCCTCCGGTAAAAAGCGCTGCGCTGGCATGGCATATTTCATGTATAAGAACTACAAATTCCTTCATGTAGGATGTTAAGTGGTGGTCCCAAAAAGCGACCAGACTCAAAATCAAAGAGAGGAAGATTGCGAATTTGACTGGTTTGTCAGACATAGCCAATTTTATTATCGGCTAGTCTTTGGCAAAGGTGAGAGCAATAAATGTAAGATCGTCCGCTTGTTCTTTCGATCCTCGGAATTGGTTGATCTTGGATTCGAGTAAAGGTGGCAATTCTTTGACGGTTTTATGGTCGTTGAAGTGCAAAAACTCGATCAATCCTTCCTCACCGAAAAGTTCATCCTTTTCGCCGAAAGTTTCGGTGATTCCGTCGGAAAATAAAAACAACTTGGTATCGGGCCTCAATTTCAATTCTTGCGCTTGGTAATCCGTTTCCAAAATACCGAGCACTCTTTGCGTTTTGGAATGGGCAATCACCGATCCGCTGGAATCCATTTCCAGAAGAGCCAAATGCCCTGCATTGATGAATTTGAATGTTTTTTCTTTGAAATCCAAGACTCCACCGAGTAAAGTCATAAACTCGTTTCCTTTGTATCGCGCTCGGAAGAAGGAATTGATTTCCCGAAACAAACCTTCCAGAGATGTTCCGTTGCGGAGTTGTTCTCTCACAATTCCTTTGATGGCACTCACTAAAAATCCTGTTCCCAGTCCGTGTCCTGCGACGTCACCTAACAGAATGATCATTTTGCTGGAAGAAACAGGAATGAGATCCAGATAATCTCCCGAAATTCCCACAGCAGGTTTCGAAAAAAATCCGAATTCAATCCATTTGATATCACTTGGTAAAATCAAACGTAATGTATTGTCTACGATGGATGCGGTTTGGATATCCCTAACGATTTTTCTTTTTTGAATTTCAGCTTCCAGCAAACTGTAGTTTTCCAAAAGCATGGAAGTGATCTTAACTACTTCATTGATAAATTTCAATTCACCTATGGAAAAATATCTTTTATCCGATTTCTCACCCAAAAGGATCATGGCTTTGACTGATTTTTTACTCGCTGACAAATCATAAACGGGAAAGGCAAGTTGTGTTCCCATTCCTTTCAAAAAATTGTATAGAGTTTCTCTGAGACCGATTCCGTATTCCAAATGGGAAGTGACTGTTACGCGGTCATTACTTAAAAAATAATTCCAGATTTCGGATTGAGAAGGGATTCGAATGAAGTTAACATTGCGAAGGTCCGTTCTTGCAAATTGATCTCCAGGAATCAGAATGATGATGTTGTTCACATTCAAAGTATCCATGACGGTTTGGTTGATGGATAAAATCGTTTTTCTCATGGAGATAGGAGAGGAGATCAAATTTGTGATTGAATTGATACCTTCCCTTAAAACTTTATTTTTTTCAAAAAACCAATAGTCAATCCATTGTTTGGCTTTGAGTTTAACTGGGATAAGATAGGAAGTCAGGATGAATAAAAAGATTAAATTGAAAAACCAACGTTCTTTCAAATAAGGTACGGGCAGAACATAATCCAAAATCAATATCAAAATCGCGTAGGCTCCGATTGTGATGGAAACCAATAAAAGAGTGATGATGGTCGGAGTGAAGATGACAAAGGAGGGAACAAAAGTATACCGATAGGTTCCGTAAAAGAATGTGATAATAAAAAGTACGTATGTCAGAAAGAAAAAGGATCTATGAACAAAGAACCAAGGATGGCCGTTGAAAAAAATCAAACTTACGGGAATGCTTATTAACAGTGCGATGGAAATAAAAAGTGAAATACGTTTCCAAAGTGCTTCGTCTTGCGGCTTGATTTTGATCAGATCGGAAATGATTAAAACCAAATTGACGATTCCGAAAACCAGATTGAGTCCGTGTCCAATGGTGGAGATTTTTTCCAATAACGCCAGATCTTGCGTTTCCTGATTTGCAACGACTGCGACGATAAATGCAATCAGGATTTGAGGAAGCAACCATTTTGAATTGATTTCCTTTCCTCGCAAACGATAGATTAGGTGGTAGTGTAAAAATGCTCCGATGTATAATGAGAAGAAAAATAAAAATACTGAATTATTGTAAGCAAGTAAAAATACATTTGAAAGTAAAATGACTCCCATATTGAAAAAGAAGGCAAAGATCAATCCGTCTCTTGTGGAATAATAAAAATATACCGAAGTGATAAGGCTGAAGAATGCCAAAAACAGATCGAAAAAGAAAATGGAAAGGATATCCAATTTGTTGAATTCGATCAATTCAAAATAAAAAGTTTTGTAATCTCCGTCTTCTTGTAAAATTCGAACCGGATATTTTTCATCAGCTCTTAAGAATTCTTTTTTTTCGAACTGGGTAAGATCCTCTAGATTTGCTCTTTTTCCCCAATGCTCATGACTTTGTTGCCCTATGTTTGTGATTAGTCCTGAAGAATAATAAAAGAAAGGAAGTCTGAGCGTGGATTGTTGAATCCCCACAAAAGAAAAAAATAATAATAAAAAAAACAATAACGAAGAAAAAATGGTAATCGCAAATTCTCTCATCCGAATGCACCGTCTTGAAAGGTAAACTTGAGAATCGGTTTACCTGCATGCAGAATCAGGATCGGCCCTTTTTCCATGCTGATCATATTCTTCCAACCGATGCTCGCCACTACTTCTTCATTATAGCTTTCTCTTGTTATGTGGAACTGCAATCCTTCCTGAACCACATACAATTCGCTATAACCCATTTTTCCGATAATAAGTTCGTATCTGTCCTTCCAGTCTAACTTTTGAAAGGTGGTTTGGATCAATGTTTTGATATCGGTGAATCCTTTCAAAACTCTCAATTGGGATTGGGTATAAACCACACCCAGGATATATGATAATATGATTCCTATATGTTGGTAGGTTCTACCTGCGTTTAAAACCACAAAGAACCAGGAACCGTCTTCGACTTGAAAGAATTCAACCAAGTTTCCATGGCTACGGGGATAAGCTTTGATCATCCAACCCGGCAGCTCCGGAATCGTTCCCGTCTCCAGTAGGTTTTGAACTCTCTCTGCATATTCGGCTTCTTTTCTATACTTTTTGTTTTCGGAAATATGAAAGGATAAAATATTATTATGAATGGTGAGCGCCGATTGTCCTGCAAGAAGCGAAAGCGTATGGACCGCTTCCGGGTTGGGAATATTGGAAACCGCTAAAAAGCCGAATAATTTTTCTCTGAATAAAAACGGATAAATATAATTCGCATGCAATTCCATAAAGTCATTATTGATTTCAGGTAGATAGATGGCTTCGGTAACGGAAGCTCCGTTCTTTTTGTTTTTTAAAAAATCCTGAAAGTTGAGTTTTACGCTGATTTCTTTTGTAGGACTTAATTTTTTTTGCCTTCCCCGGAAATAAGTTTGAAACTCAAAAGTTCCGTTGGGAGACAACAGTGCCATCGTTCCCGAATGGCTTGCGGTAATTTTCACCATATCGGGAAACACATGTTTGATCAAGGCGTCGTAATTGAATTGTTTGATCGCCTGACGGAATGATTCCGCATCTTCGGTAAGATACTCTGACAAAAATTGAGTTCTTAGTTTTTTTGCAAATCGTTCCATCAAAGGCAAAAAGACGACAATGGATGTTGCTGCAACCAGTACAAGGGCTAATTCCAAATGATAAGCCATGTTACGCGGGATGTGTTTCAATACGAAATAATATGTTGTAAATACTATACCAATATAGGTTGTACGTATCAATATTGTTGTTAAAGATACCTTGAGCTGATAGCTCGAAGGTAAAAAATTCTTTAATAATAATTTGAAACGAAGCAGATTCATGTTGTATAGTATGCGTTCTCTTTGATATACCCTTCTGTCAGATCACAACTCCAGAAAGTTTTTTCCGTCTTTCCCGATCCGAGCTCGACTGTAATGACAATCTCTTCTTCTTTTTTGAGATAGTCGGCAATCTTTTGTTTGGTGATCGTATCCGCCGCTTTCACAGGAATCCCGCCCAGATAGATAAAAAGTTTGTCATAGGGAATCGGTTCGTCAAAAACTTTGCCGACCGCCATTACAAATCTTCCCCAGTTGGGATCTCCTCCGTAGATTGCAGTTTTGATCAATGGAGAGTTGAGAATGGATTTTCCGATTTTTGTAGCTTGGTTATCGTCTCTTGCACCTTTTACAGTCAGTTCCAAAAGTTTAGTGGCACCTTCTCCATCACGAGCAATCTTTTTCGATAGTTCGATCGCAATCGATTCCAAATGTCTGTAAAATACTTCATCGGGCAATGTTCCTAAAATTCCGGAACACATCAATACCACGGTATCACTTGTGGAAGTATCCGAATCAATCGTGATACAATTATAAGAATGATCCACAGCCTTTCGCAAAAGTCCTTTCAAGTCGCCGGACTCCGGCAAATAATCGGATAGAATGTAGGATAACATCGTTGCCATATTCGGTTCGATCATTCCCGCACCTTTTGCCATTCCGAAGATCACACCCGTTTCTTTGTCTTTTGTGATTTCTCTGTAAGCGATTTTTTTGCGTGTGTCCGTGGTCATGATCGCTTCCGCCACTTCTTCCAAGTTTCCAGGCTTTAAGTGTTGTTTGGCGTCTCTGCAAGCAGATAAAATTTTTTCCATGGGCAGAGGAACACCAATCACTCCGGTGGAAGAAGGTAAAACATCAGTAATTTTTATAGAAAGGGATTTTGCGATTTCTTCACAGATTTGATAGGAGTCCTGAACTCCTTTTTCACCGGTTGCCACATTAGAGTTTTTGGAATTGATAACGATCGCCTGCAAAAGTCCGTTTTGGATGTGATCGCGTCCTACGATGACGGGAGCGCCGGGATAATTGTTTCGGGTGAATACCGCTGCCGCCTGACAGACATTTTCCGAATAGATAACTGAAAAATCCAGAGTATTGTCTTTGATCCCGATGTTTCGGCCGAAAGAAAAAAATCCAAGTGGGTATCGCATAAAAGTTTCCAAAAGTACCAAGATCTTGACTGATCTTACTCTTACTAGACGTTATTTTTTGGGAAACTCAAATGTAAAAATGGACCCTCCTTTCGGGTTCGGAGACACGAATACTTCCCCGGAATGCAGCCTAGCAATGTGTTTTACTATGGATAATCCAAGCCCTGTTCCGCCTTCTTTTCGAGAACGATTCATATCTACCCGAAAGAACCTTTCAAAGATACGTTCTGAGTCTGCTGTTGAAATTCCAATGCCCTGGTCGATGACTTGGATTCTGTACCGATCGAAAGTCTCTTCCGCTTTTACCATAACAATGGAACCTTCCGGAGAATAAGCGGAAGCATTTGTAATTAAATTTACTAGTACGTGTTCCATCAAAACCATATCAGCGTGAATCAAAAGGGAAGGGGCTACGTCAAAAACCAGATTTTGGTTTTTTTTGGAAAAGATCACACCTACCGAATCCGCTACACTTTGGATCAGATCGGCGATGGAAAATGATTGGCTTTGCAAAATGGTTTTGTGGTTTTCCAGACGGGAAATCGTTAACATATCTTCTACGATCCGAACCATTCTGTCGGTATTTCTCAAAATCGCATCTAAGAATTTTTTTTCATTTGAATTGTCAGGCAAATTCAATTTGTATTCCAAAGTTTCCGCATAACCTTTGATAGATGTGATTGGTGTTTTCAATTCATGAGAGGCATTCTGAAAGAACTGCTCTCTGATCAGTTGGTTTTGCCTGTCTTCCGTAATGTCTAAAATGACTCCGATGTACAAATATATGATTTCGTTGGATTTGATGGGATAAATGCGAACGTTATAGTAATGATTGCCTTCTTGGAACTCGGATCTTCCTTCCAAACCTTTTTTGATTTTGGTTTCGATGAATTGCAATAGTTCCCTGTTCTTCACCGATTTCTGAATGTCTTTGAATTGGGAATTTTCAGAAATGATGGAAGAAGGGATATTACGATTTAAAAATAAAAATTTTCTATTCCCATCGATTGCAAAGACTCCTTCTTTCAGGTTTTGCAAAAGAGAATTGAATTTTTCCTTTTCAACAGTCAGATCTAAAAATTGGTTTTTCAACCGTCTTGCCATTTCATTGATGGAGATGGTAAGATTGGCAAGTTCCCGAATTTCCGGATAGGAAAGTTCGACACCGAAGTCTCCAGCGTTGATCTCTTTGGTCTTTCTTTCTACAAGGGAAAGAGGATCAGTTACTTTGCGTGCGATGGTGATGGATGTATAAAATGTTCCGAAGATAGCGATGAGTACGTAAAGAAAAAAGATAAGAGGTCGGAATTCGGGACGGATCAGATCTTCAATAAAGATCACTCCTGCAGCTAATAAGAGTAAAACGAGAAGCAGACCCCAGTTGAGTAGAAGTAGTGTGGAAAAAAAACTACGCATCCCGGAAACGATATCCGACTCCACGGATGGTTTCCAGTCTTTCTTTTTCACTCAGTAATTTATCTCGGAGTCTTTTGATATTTACATCAACGGTTCTGTCAGTGACAAATACGTCCTTTCCCCAAATCCGATCCAATAATTTGTCCCTTGAAAAAGCAACTCCCGTGTTAGAGGCAAAAAGTTGTAAAATTTTAAATTCGATTAAGGTAAGATCAATTTCTTTTCCATCCACATATACTTTATGTGCGGTGGGATTGATTTGAATTTTTCCGGTGGAAACAGTTCCTACGTTTTCCGTTGTGGCGCCGTCCGCTTGTCTTCTGGTTACGGTTCTGACTCTTGCAATCAGCTCACGGATGTTAAATGGTTTGCGGATATAATCGTCAGCACCAAGTTCCAAACCGAGAACTACGTCGGTTTCGCCGGTCTTTGCAGTCACCATAATGATAGGGATCTGAGGGTATTTTTCTTTGATCCGTTTGCAAAGATCCATTCCGCCGATACCGGGAAGCATCAGATCCAGAATGATCCCTTCGGGAAGATTTTTTTCCAATCGGGGAAGAACTTCCATTCCATTATGGCATACTTCCACCTGGAATCCTTCTTCCTCTAAGTGGAACTGAATCAATCCCGCTATGTCTTCTTCGTCATCAACAACCAAGATTTTCATGAATTAAGATTACAATAACGACAAAACATTGCAATTTAATTACAAAACGATTACATGATTGCGAATAGTCGAAACGGGAAATTAGGAGAGTTCGTTTATATCTTGGATCGCTTTTCTTTGGCGGATCATTAGAAAACTTAAGAAACCCAAAAATAGAAAAAGACCCAGACCGTAGACCCAAAGCAGGTTTTTCAAACGTGCCTGTTCTTTCTCGATTGCTTGCATTTCTTCCAAGTGAGAGATGAGAAAATAAAAATGATCGATCTTCGGATATTTTTCTTTTGCTTCGCTTCGAATTTGAGTGATTATCTCTTTGGTTTCTTCTTTGGTTAATTTTTCCAAAATCGGAAAAGTTTTTTCCAAATCCATTTCCAAAAACTCTTTGGCAGTGGGGAGAGCGGCAGCGGAAGACTTTTCTTCCGCAAAAAGGGAAACGGAGAAACAAAGAAGGAGTGATAAAACTAAGGATCTAAATCGAAAATCAGACTTCATGAAAACCAAGTTTTTCTTTCCATTCTTTTAAGAAAGGAATTCGCGTATTCATAATCAAAAATCCCAATACCAAGCAGTAAAAACAAAAAAACAAACTGGAGCTGATCAGGATGGGCATCAAAGAATAAGCGGAACCGAATAATTGTTTGCCGAAGTACAAAGTCCCCAAAGGGATGAGAAACAAAGTAAACGAAAACAAAATTCCTGAGATCAAAAAATTCAAAGGTAATATTTCGGACAAGACCCTAAAGCGAAGATTAGGTGATTCAGGTTGGTTTTTTAACAAAGGATCGGGAGAAAGAAAATATACTTCAGGATTTTCACGAGTCTGTCTATTCATGTTGCCACCATTTCCGAATCAGGTCCTTTCCCCTTGAAATATGGCTTTTGATAGTATTGATTTTGATGTCCATATCCAGAGAGATTTCTTTCAAAGATCTATTTTCAAAATAATGCAGTATGATGGGTTTTTGGTAAGCAAGAGGCAGACGTGAGATTAACTGTCTGAGTAAATTTCCTTCTTCTTCTTTTGCCAAATCTTCTGCAAAGGAAGATTGGCTCATCGCGTTCGGATGGGATTCGTGAGATTCATCCAAAGTATGAATGATCGGTTTTTTCTTTTTAAAATGACGGGAAATTTCGTTGCGGGCAATTTGAAAGAGCCAAGTGGAAAACTGCGCTTCTCCCCGGAATGTACTGAGCGCTTCGTATGCTTTGAGAAAAACTTCTTGCGTGAAGTCTTCCGCTTCTTCCTTCGTAGAGAAGGCTTTTGAAGCTTGTGAAAATACCATACCTTGGTAACGTTTCATCAAACGTTCAAACTGAGAAACATTTCCGCCTAAGACGGACTGAATGGAATCCCAATCTTCTTCGTTGCAGGCCCTTGGAGGGGCGGCGGTTATTTGCTTAGTTTGTAGAAGGTCAATAGACCTAACCCAATTGCGAATGGTATTAACCCTCCCATCATCGCCATGGATCTTCCCAAGACGAGTATAAATACAAATGATAGTGCAAATCCAGTGAATGTCAACAAAAGACCCAGGAAAAAGGAATAGGCCCTTAGATCAAAGGACCAGGGTTTGAACTGCCCGGTTTGAATCAGTGCCATCTTCTGCTTATGCCACCATTTGAAGAGAAAGAACAGAAGTGTGGTTCCGAACATGATCCCGATATTGGGAACCATATAAAGAATGAACTTATATGAGGAACGTTCTTCCCCAAGAGCCGTTTTGATTTCTGTAAGACTTCGTAAAATCGATTCGTATTGTTCCGGTGTCATGTTACCTCCTTGCCAATCAGAGTAGATGCGTAACTTGCCAAAAGTGACATGCCCTCCTCTCTGTCACATTGAAAAATTTGAACTCCTATACTGTGATTTTCGGAATCGGAACTTGCTGTCTTAATGCTTCTTAAACTTCCGTAAAACGTATAAGGAAGTGAATTGATTTCAATTTGAAAGGAAATAGGAGAACCTACTGTTTTTGTTTCGATGGATTCTTTGTCTTTGATGTAGATTCCGATTCCCGCTCCGTCCTGGCTGATATCCCGGATCATTCCCTGTTCTGCAATCTGGGTCCAGTCTTTCGCATACGCAAATTCCATTTGAAATACGAATTCTTCCGCACGTGCATCAAGATACTCAAGCAACGGACCTATTCCTTGGGGACCGGTGATCGCATCCTGTAGTGCCGCATTTCCCAGGTCAGGTAAATTGCTTAAAACTTCAAAATAACCTAACAGTACTTTGCTTGTAGAGAAAAAAGGAACTATCAGTACCGATTTGATATTGTTCAATAGATGGTTGTCCAAAATGGATTTAACATACTGATCATTTAGCTTTTTAGGGGAAAAAAATGTATTTTCCATATAGAAGATTTTGCGATTTGAATCTCTCAGATAATAAGGTGCTTTGGATGTCGCAAGTGCTTCCATCAGAGGAGTGTCAGCCGCATAAAAAAATCCTATGTTTACTCTTTTGATGAAATAACCGTAGTTAGTTAATGATTGCTCCAAATGAACTTGCCATTGATTGAGTATCTGATTGATCAGAGATGTTTTTCCATAAAGAGAAATGATGGTACCTATATCTGCAGTAGGTGCCATCATGATCTTATGAGTTGTAATGGAATCAATCGCTGCCCGTTTGGAAGAACGTTCCAAAGGTTCGATGAGCGCTTCAGTGACTTGAAAAAGATCTTCCAGATATGGATTTGCCAATTTGACTTTGAGTTCCAGTCTGTTTTCTTTAAGAACGCATACGAGCGAAGAGGGTTTGTCAGTAAGCGGTTCACCGGAAACCAATGTAAAATGAACCGATTTCAAAATATCATTTACAGTGATCGGATTTACCATCTGGTATTTTTTTTGGGAAACCGGATCAGTCAATGTGGTGGATGCTAATTTTGAAAGTATTCCCAGAACAGTTCGTTGGTCGGTCAATCTGTATTTTTTCATGTCTAAACGATATGTTCCGTAAAATCATACTATCTTTCTTAATTTTTCCATCGTTTTTCCTTATTTGGTCGGAAAAACCCACATTGATGAGCATTGGAAGGGAAGAAAGGTGATTTACGTAAAATTGGAAATTGATAATTTTATTCTAAAGAGACCGATCAAATCCATTCTGCTAGCTTATGATTATCCGAAGGAAATTCTTGTAGATTGACCCAAAGAAATTTTGCACAGTTCTTTAAAAACCCGAGGGAAGCGAAAGAGGACCTCATCGCCGTCGGCGGAGACTTTAGCGCAGAACGGTTATTATACGCATATACCCATGGAATTTTTCCCTGGTCGGAAGATCCGATTCGTTGGTATTGCCTGGATCCGAGAGCAATCTTCGACTTGAACAATACCCATTTTTCCAAAACGCTTCAGAGAAAGATCAGGCAAGGGGTCTATCGGATCAGTTTCAATGAAGCATTTGAAGCCGTTATGCAGGGTTGTGCCTACAGGGAAAAAGACAATACCTGGATCACCGGTGGGTTTTATAAAGGATACAGCCAAATGTATCGGTTGGGTTGGGCCCACAGTGTTGAGGCCTGGAATGAGAAAGATGAACTGGTAGGCGGAGTTTATGGAGTAGCAATCGGCAAATTTTTTGCCGGGGAGTCGATGTTTGCCTTTCAGTCCGACGCTGGTAAAATCGCACTTTATCATTTATTCGAGAAGCTAAAAACGAGCGGGTTTATACTTTTTGATACTCAACAGCTAAATCATGTTACATGGACATTGGGTGCGTATGAAATTCCTAAAAATTCCTACCTGGACAGGCTGCAAAAAGCGGTCGTTTCTCAGGAAAAATGGATCATTCCACAGTAATCTTATTCAACTCGTCCAATTCCAGTTTCCAAATTCGAACCAGGTCCTCTAAAAGGACTTTTCTGTCTTTTTCTTCCGATTTTTCCAAAGAGAACGGGTCTGTTTTGGAATGTTTGTTTAAAACTTCTTTTGCCTTTGCCATATCCATGGAAGTTCGAAAGATCTCAAACTCCTGGATTCCCACATCCGGGTGGGCTTCGTCTTTTACATACAGAGGTTTAACAAGACTTAAACGAATACTTGAAATAGGATAAGGAGAGAATGCAAAGAGAGATTTTGCGGAATACAAAGCATGCAGCATAGTTGTGTTTATTTTGTATTCTTTTTGAGAAGAAAATGTCAATGCAGAAGAACCGCCATAGCTTACTTCAAGAAGTTGGTATTTTGACACGGGATCGGTAGTAATTTTCCATTCTTTTAGCTCATATTCAAAAATAAGAGGGATCAGTTGTGCTGTGGCTTCTTCCGCTCCTATTTGTTTCTTTGCATGTATTGCTGCTATTTTTTCTTTATTCACTCCGGAGGGACTGCATCCTAAAAGAGTACAAAACACTAAAAACAAAGAAACAGGGGTTGCGTAAACTTTCAGATTCATATCCAACGGGGTATTTACTTTGGAATTTTTCCCACTAACATTCGTCCATACATCATCCAATCGGAGATAAAAGATAGAAAAGGGTATTTGAATGTGGCCGGGCGGTTTTTTTCAATGAAGAAATGCCCTATCCATGCAAATAGGTATCCTGAAAACAATGCCAGAACCAGAGCGATCCAGTTGCCTGAAGAGATAAAGGCAAAGATAAACCCGATCGCAAGCGACGATCCGATAAAATGTAAGGCTCGATTCACTGCATTGCTATGTTCGGTTAAATAAAACGGAAAGAACTCGGTTAGGCTTTTGTACTTTTTAGTATTAACATCAGAGGTGCTCATATCTATATCCTTTTGACAGAATTCCAGAATACCCTAAATAAAACATATGCCAATAAAAATTTGCACACTATTTCGGGATTTAAACTAATATTTGAACAGAGTTCATCATATTGAATTTTCTTGTTTTTTCGTAATCTGATAAAAGTTAAGCGGAATCAAAAATTATGTTGCGCGTTAGAGGGCCATACCTAATATGCATTAATATTTTAAAATATAACACAGAAAGACGCTGAAAAAAAGCTTGTGAATTAGAGGTGCCAATGAAACCAAAATCAATCAAATCCGACGAACTATCGAAAATTTTCTCCGACTTGAAAAAAGGCGAAGAGTCATCCATCGGAAGTTATTTGATTAAAGGTGTTCGTCTACAAATTAGTAAATTCAATCTGTCCGGAGCAGAGAGAGTTCAACTGCTTTACAAAAGAAGAAGAACGCAAGGTCTCTGCATTGTTTGCGGAAAGAAAGTTACTAAGAAAAATGCATCAACCGGTCAGCTATACCGTTTATGCGAAGACCATAGAAACAAAATCGACAAAGGAACCAAATAATCCGGGTTCTATCTATAACTGTAGCTCTGGCTTTCCCGCCAGGGCTTTCTTAGCTTCGAGCGTTCTCCTTCCTTTTTTCTAATTTCTCCCAAATAAGCGCCTTCTCTTCGTCGGTATACTGTGACCAAAGCCCGATTTCTTCCAAAGTACGGAAACACCCGGCGCAGAGTTCCGTATCGGGATCCATCATACATACCTTCGTACATGGTGATTTTTGCGACATAGTGGCAGAAATAGTAAATTTTTATAAATTTTCCTAAGCCCATTTTCAATTCCGTCGATCCTTCAATTGAGGGAACGCATGCTGGATTGGGTAGAATCGCTTAGAAGTCTGTTTACTAATGAAATAGACTGTTACAAACGGCTTCTGGATTGGGAAGGCAAAAAAAGACAGGCGATCCATAGCGCCGATGGCCGAGCTCTCGAATCTTATGTCAAAGAGAGCTACCATGTAATGGTAGAGGCATCGGAACTGGAACGGATTCGTATGAAGACGATCCAGGAAGTTTACGAAAAAGAAAAATTCGAAAACAAAGAAATCACATTAACCAATTTTTTAAATCAAATGGATAGGGAATCCAATTATAAACTGAAGGGTTTTGCACAAGAGTTGAAGAGTGCAGTGCAAGAATTGAAAGAAGCAATCATTGTGAATGATAAATTGCTTCGTACCCGTAAGGATTTCCTCCAAAAAACAATCGATACCCTTCATGAACACGAAAGGGAAAAAGTTTATACATCGAGCAAACAACCGATTCGGCGAGGGCAGGGCCAACAGAGCGCGGTCATTTTGAACGCGACTGCCTAGGAGTTTAAAACTATGGGATCCACATTTCAAGGAATCGAAATCGGAAAACGGGGATTGTCTGCTCACCAGCAAGCACTCCAAACGACTGGTCATAACATATCCAATGCAGATAACAAACATTATGCTAGGCAGCGAGTAGTGATGAATAGCATGGATCCGATTTACGAACCGGCACTCAATCGTGCCGAGGTAGCGGGTCAGATCGGACAAGGAGTGAAAGTTGCGGAGATTGAAAGAGTTCGGGACAATTTCATAGACGATCGTATCGTCGAGTCTTCTTCTACGAAAGACTATTGGGGTAAAAAGAACGATTATCTCTACCAAGTGGAAACCGTTTTCAATGAGCCGTCCGGTACCACGCTCCGTGCTTTGATGGATAATTTTTGGTCTGCTTGGGAAGATCTGTCCAGTTATCCGGAAGAAACGGCGCATAGAGCTGTTGTTCAGGAAAAAGCAGAAGGTCTGGGAAGCAGAATGGAAGATGTATTCCGCAAACTGTCCCAACTCAGAGAACAGGCCAATAGAGAAGTAGAATCAAAAGTACATCATCTCAATACTGTTGCCGAAAATATTAAATCCTTGAATGAAAAGATTGGCAAGTCACAAGCATTAGGTGACAATCCGAACGACCTACTTGATAGAAGAGACGAACTTTTGCAAGAATTGGCCGGGATGGTGGACATCACTATCGGAAGAAGCGATGAAGACGAGCTGATGGTTTTCATCGGTCAGCAGATTCTCGTTCAAGGACAAAAAGTTCACAAAATCGACCTTGTCGGTAACCCGGCAAACGACGGTTTGTTGGATATGAAATGGGCTGAAACCGGTAAGGAAGTGCTGCTTCGCAAAGGAAGTATTCAGGCACTGTACGAAATCAGGGACAATATCCTTGTAGAAAAAATCAACTCGGTAGACGCACTTGCCATCAATGCAATGGATATCATCAATGAGATCCATAAAGACGGATTCGGTTTGAATGGAAAAACAAATCTAAGTTTCTTTGAAGAAAAGAGCCTTGCTACGAATACGTTTGGGGAAATCGACACGGACGGAGACGGTCTGAACGACAAAACCGCGATCTTTCGTGTCACCGGTAGAACTTCCATCGACCCGGACCGCCCGATCGGGATCAGCGGAACCATGCGTTTTTTAAAAGCAACCGCTCTCGGAGAAGAGGAAGTTCTCGTTCCTTACTCCAAAGACGATACATTGAATGCAGTCATCAAAAGAATCAACCGTTCCGAAACAGGTGTTGTTGCTTATATGTCGCATGACAACCAATTGGCGCTTAAATCTACAACACAAGCTCATGATAAAAAAGAAAACTTCATGATCCGCCACTTGGAAGACTCGGGAGAATTGCTTGTAGGTTTGACAGGGGTTCTTTCCGGGGCAGGGTCGGCAGGATCTTTTGATTATCGCAAACTAGGTGAAATCAATAAATTCCAGGCAAATTCACAGGATGTGACTCTAACTCCTATGTTTCATCCGTCCGCTTTTTTTCATATGTCTGCCGACGTAAAAAATAATCCGGCTAACATTGCAGCGGCGAGAGGTAAGGATGTCGGTGGAACGGGAGATTACAATTCTCCTCACGGCCATAAAGACGGAACGAACGCACTTCTCATCGCGGCTGCCCTTCGGGAAAAACCGGTGATGTTCGATTATTCCAAAACCACGGATGATTTTTATAACTCGCTGATTTCAAAATTGGGAACAGAAGCCCGCGAAGCAAAACAGGAATATACCACTCAAAGCGAGTTGATGGTAGAATTGGAAAATATGCGTCAATCCGTAATGGGTGTAAATTTGGATGAAGAGATGGCTAATATGGTTCAGTTCCAACAATCATATAATGCCTCCGCGCGTATGATTTCCACACTCAATGAAATGTTGGACACCATTATCAATAGGTTAGGTGTATAGTATGATACGTATCACCAATATGATGCAAAATAACTCTCTGGTGCGAAACTTAAATCGTCACCAGGTGGCTATGGATGAAACCCAAAATCAATTGGGCACAGGTTTGAAAATTCGCAAACCTTCCGATGATCCCGGTGCCGCGACCAATCAAATGTTTTTTCGTTCTCGGTTGAATGAACTTTCCCAATTCGAAGAAAACATCGGAGACGGATACCAAAGACTGCAACAGGTGGATGGAGTTCTGGACAAGATGGGAGAGATCTTCCAAAGAGTGAGAGTCCTAACTGTCCAAGCAGGAAATGGTATCTACCAAGGCGATAAAGGTTTCGAATTGGAAGTTGCAATCGGTAAAGAGATTGACCAACATTTGAGGGCAATTGTCGATTTGGCAAACGCAAGAGATGCTACCGGACAACCTTTGTTTGGCGGTTTTGTTACGGAACGTCCTCCCTTCGAACCGATTGAATCCAAGATCAAAGGTCTGCAAGGACTGGAACTCAAAAACCAATATGTAGGTGTGGAATATCGCGGAGATATCGGAGAACAGTTACGTGAGATCGAAAAGGGAGAATACATTCCTGTTACGATTCCCGGAAATAAAGTATTCTGGGGGACCAACGTAAGTGTTACCAGTCGTGTGGACAACTCTTCTTACCAGGCAACTTCCGATCAAATTTTCAAAATTGACGGAGTGGAAGTGCATATCTCGGTAGGGGATACCATAGACGATGTCATTGATAAAATCAATAACTCTCCCTTGGAAGTAAAAGCCAGTAAGCTGGCTCAAGATAATATTTCCATTTCATCGACAGCCCCTCACCAGATTTGGATGGAAGATGTTGCTGGCGGAACCGTATTGAAAGACATCGGTCTGATTGAACCGTCTGCCAGCGAACCACCGAATAACTATTCTAAGTCGGCAACGGTGACTGGTCTTTCTGTGTTTGATGTGCTCATTCAACTTAGGAACGATTTGATTCAAAAGGATCAGGAGAGAATCGGTGGAAGGGATCTGGGAGATCTGGATCTTGCCTTGGAAAATATTCTGCGTCATCGTGCAACGGTCGGTGCCAGAATGAATCGTATGGAAGAACACGAAGATCGTGTATCTTACGACAAGATGTACATGACGGAACTTCTTGCTAAAAACGAAGGAATTGATTTTCCGGAGACCATCATGAATATGAAATGGCTTGAAACCATCCACGGATACGCACTCAATGTGGGCTCCAGAATCATCAAACCTTCTCTTATGGATTTTCTTCGTTAGGATTTCAGCTTAAATGTCAGTAACAATTCACACAAAACCTTTTGGAACCATTCAAGTGGAACAAAAACAAATTCTGAGATTTTCGGGCGGCCTTCTCGGATTCGAACAATACACCGAATATGCGTTAATCGAAGAGAACGCGGAAAGTCCTTTCAAATGGTTGCAATCAACCGATGAATCCGGTCTTGCATTTATTATGATCCAACCGGAACTTTTTCTGAATGATTATAAGCCGGTTATTTCGGAAGAGGAACTGAAGGACATAGATCTCTCAAATTGGAAAGACGGAATCGTTTTTTTAATTGTTACGATACCTCATGACAATCCAAGAGGAATGACTGCCAATTTACAAGGCCCTGTGATCATCAATGGAAATGCGGGTAAAGGAAAACAGTTCATTTCCAGGGATGAAAACCATCCGATTCGGAAAAGTATTGTAGAGTCTATGGAAGAGCCGGCTTCTGAAAAGGTATAATGCGTGTTAGTTCTTGCTAGAAGGAGCAATCAATCCATAATGATAGGTGACGATATCGAGATCGTCATTGTGGATATCAAAGGCGATCAGGTGAAAATCGGAGTAAAGGCTCCTAAAAACGTATCTGTACATAGAGCGGAAGTTTATAAAGAGATACAGGAAGAAAATAAAAAGGCAGCCGATACCAAGATCAAACCGGAAGATTTGGGCAAACTGGGCGATATCTTCAAAAAGAAACAGTAAGAAAACGGAAAATAAAAATAATTATGATTTCAAATAATTATTTTTCCGACGACGAAGATCTGAAAGTATTCTTCGAACATCTGATTGATTGGCCTTCCATTGTAGAATCAACGGAAGGAAAAGATTTTTCGGATCATGAGATTTATAAAAAAACCGGCAATCCCCGATTCGAAATGGCACCTTCCGATATACAGGAAGCTATAGAATTATATAGATTGAGTCTTGAATCTCTGGGAGAATTTTTTGGAAAAGAAGTTTCACAGGTTTCGCAAGCCATGGATCGAAATCATTTGCGTTATGAAAATGGAAAGGTGATTTTTCCCAAAGAAACAATTTCAATATACGAAAAATTTCGGGATACGGGTCTTATGCCCTATTCCATTTCGAGAGAAGCTGGTGGACTGGGATTTCCTGCAACGGTAGGTGTATTTTTTGTAATGATCATGGCAAGAGGGGACGTTTCTTTTTGCATGACCATCACGCTTTTGAATCTTGCACAGATCATATCCAGATTCGGAACAAAAGAGCAGATAGAAAAATTTGCAGCAAAAGCTGCATTAGGTGAAACTCTTTTTGCAATGGCTTTGACCGAGCCTGATTTCGGATCGGATCTGAACAATGTCCGAACTACGGCAACAAAAATGGAAGATGGAACCTATCGTATCAATGGAACAAAACGTTTTATATCGCAAGGGTGCGGACTCGGGCCCTATCCATCGAGTTTACTCACTCTTGCCCGAACAGGAAAACAAAATGGTGCCCGAGGGCTTTCCGTATTTTTGGTAAAAAGTTCGGACATATCTGTCGCAGGAATCGAAACAAAGATGGGAATACATGCTTCACCTACCTGCGAGATCGTTTATGAAAATGCTTTCGCAGAGATTCTAGGGGAAGAAGGACTCGGTCTTACAAGATACACGACCGGGATGACAAACTTCATGCGGTTAGGAAGTGCGGCTGGTGGCCCGGGTGGGGGAGCCGGTGGATTTTACGAATGCAAAAAATATGCGGACGAAAGAATTCAATTCGGAAAACCGATTTCTGAAATTCCCGCAGTCGCGGAAATGATTCATAAAATTCAAAGAGAAGTAAACGCGATGAGACTTCTCACATTTGAAACTGCATACGTAGTAGATATGTACCAGCACCATCAGATCCGTTTGGAGAAATCAAACACAGAAGATAGAGAAATTCGAAAGGATGAAAGAGTAAAGACTTGGGGGAATCTCGCATCGATTCTCACACCCATTGTAAAATACCATTGCTCCGAAGAAGCACATCGATGTGCATACCTTGCAATTCAAATTCACGGTGGAGCGGGATATACGGAAGATTATGATGTGGCAAGAATGTTTAGAGATTCGAGAATCAATACCATTTATGAAGGCACAAGTCAGATACATGTAAGAATTGCATCGGGAGCAATTGTCGCGGGCATGACTTCGGATGGAAATTTTAGAAAATACATCGACCGGATTAAAAAAGAAATCGAATCGCCGTCGCTGTTTCTACAGGAACAATCAAATATGTTTGAAGAAGCTTTGGTGAGTTTTCGAAGTATACCGGAAGAAGATATCCGTGAAAAAGTTGCGGAAAATCTGATGATCATTACAGCAAGATATCTTTGCAGTCTATTGTATGAAAGGTCGCTCCGTAAATTAAAAGGAACCGATGTGTATGACAGGTGGATCCGTGACGCACGCGCTTACCTCATTGACAGCACTGCCATTTCAAAAGCTTGCATTTATAGAATTCAAAATGCAGAATAAACAAACTCACGACTATAATTTTTAGATTATTTTTATGAAACGAAAATTCCTAGTATGGTTTCTTCCTCTTATCGTTTGCTTTTTGCAAAGATGCATAGGATTTACTTCCCGATTCAAAGAAATCGGAAAGGCACACTATGATTTGTTAGTTGCTAAGAACTCTCCTTTGATTTTATCCATTTGGCACACAAATGTTTTATATTCTCCTTATTTGCATAGAGGCAAAAATGTAGGAGTTCTTATCTCCGAGTCCAAAGACGGTGATTTTATCAATCAGGTTGTATTGAGGTTTGGAAATACCAGCATTCGGGGAAGTTCTTCCAAAGGCGGATCTAAAGCTTTGAAAGCTGTGATCGTCCATCTCAAAAAAGGACTTTCCGCCGCATTCACACCGGACGGACCGAGGGGCCCGGCACTCATCGTGCAACCTGGGTTAATCGCTGCAGCGCAAGTCACTCAGGCTCCGATTGTTCCTTTTCATTATGAATGCACAAGACAGTGGATTCTGGAAAAGGCTTGGGATAAACATAGAGTTCCCAAACCTTTTACCACCTTTGTTGTTTCCTACGGAGATCCTATTTATATTCCTAGAGAAATGAATGAAGTGGAATTTGAAAACCAAAGAAAACTTGTGGAAGAGGCGATGCTCGCCAATCGGGAACGTGCTATATCGGAAGCACAAAGATTAAGTAGCTAGCTTTAAAATAATTCTTGTTTTCCGGAATCCATCTTCGGGAAATAAGATATGGCAAACTCCTTCGCAAAAGATATCATCGTTCGGACTGAAAAAACAAAGTATGTTACTTCCATTGACACCGGCAGCCACAGGTGGTCTGCAGACGAGTCGATTGAATCAGGCGGAACCAACTTAGGCCCCGCTCCTACACAAATCTTGGTTGCGGCCCTCGGTTCCTGTACATCGATCACCGTACGGATGTATGCTGATCGTAAAGAAATGCCTTTGGATGTGGTGGAAGTTTCTCTCAATCTGGAAAAAACAGCTCCCGACCAAACCAAAATCATTCGTAATATCAAATTGATCGGAGATTTGACATCCGCGCAAAGAGAAAGATTATTGCAAGTAGCGAATGCCTGCCCCGTGCATAAGATCTTAAGCGGGACTATAAATATTGAGACAGGGCTTTCGGACTAAATTGTGAGCTTTCAAGTATGCGCTATAGTGCATTCGGATTTACTAAGAAAAATCGAGTATAGTATTGCCAGCAGCATATGACGAAAGTTTACACCCAGACAGGTATGACGACCACTGAACCGCCGTTCCATTCTATTTTTGTATGGAAATGTTTTCCTTTTCGAATACGCGGCACTTTTGCCCCGTTTACATAAGTCGTTCCGCCAGTATATACGATTGATTCTCTTTCTATTTTTAATGCGGGAGAATGATGGTGCATATGTCCGGATAAAACGGCAGGAACTTTTTTACCTTTTTGTTTTGCGTATTGAACTGCAAATTGAAGGTCTTCATCTCCGATGTCCCCTCCTTCTTTTTTGAAATCGGCTCCGTAGATAGAAGTGGGTTTGTCTCCCAATCCATAAGATCCGTTATGTGACAGAAAGATCAGATTTTCTTGGGAGATGGAATCGATCAAAGTCATGTATTTGATTTTGGATTCTTCCGAATTGCGAACTCCATAAACGGAAGATAGATTTTTTGCAAAACTAAATCCGTCTCCCATGGCATGAGGTCGTCCTACGATAAGTGTTAGGCTTTTTTCTTCGGACAGCACAACTGTGCTATAACCCATAATGGGAAGAGGCCGAACCTTTTCTGAAAAAGTTTTCATACGTTTTCTATAGCCGAAACTCCCCAGCCATTTGAGAAAGGAGAGATTTTTTGCTTCTCCGAGAAGTCCTAGTACATTGGTTCCGTCCCAATTCCCGGGGATCAGATATGCTTTTTTTTGCAAACCTTGCAGGGAAAAATCAAAATCGATTTTCCCGAAGGAACCCAGTTTTCCAAAGTCCCCCGCAAAAAACAAAACATCATAATCCGAGTTGTTGAAATATTCCACGTCTTTCTCGTTCCAAAAACCGTGAATGTCTCCGATCAATGCGAATTTCATATTATTTTCTGACCCTGGAAATAAAGCCGCGAAGGATTTTTTCTTTCAAGCCACCTAATCGAACAAAGGTGGCCGGTTTACCTAAAGGAACTTCTACTTGATAAACTAAGTTCCCTTGGATATTTTTCCCGTTCATTCCTTTTACAAAGTTTTTAAAATCAGGGTAAAGGGTTTCTTCCGCATACCATCTCCATTTCAATTGGTCTCCGAAACCGTAAAAGGATTTATTTTCAACTAATATCTGTTCAATGATTTGGTCATTGCAGGTCCGGATCAGATCGTCTTTGAAACGAAAAGAAGCCATTCTGTATTTGACATCCGCAGTTTGTTCCCAAGAAATTTGAGAATTAATGGGTGTTATGCCGGAGAAAGTCGTGGAAGGGATTCGTATTGCTCCTGTGGAGCAGGATAAGCAGGTTAGAACGGGAAGAAGAAGGTAGAGAAGAGAGCGAACCAATGCCATGGACATCCTCCGAGAAAAGTCCTTTGATTCATAATGGCATTGGTGATTTCGTAAATCTTTTTTTATACTTTCTTGCGATCGACTCCACCTACGCGAGGTGCGGCTGCTGTGGCAGTTTTTTGGCCGAACATGGATACCGCTTGTTTCGGTAAGCTGGATTTTCTCCACTCAAACCAAGAACCTTGGTAAGTGCTGATGTCGATATAACCTGCTTCCTGTAACATCAATGCAAGTAAACAGGAACGAGCTCCATTGTAATCGTAAATCACTGTAGGTCGCTCCGGCATAAAAGGAAAACCATTCAGGCGTTTTTTAAATAAAGAACGATCAATCAAATTTGCTTCTGCATCGTATAGATTGCGCCAGTCCCAAAGGAATGCACCAGGAAGGCGTCCGCAAAGAGTTCCTTCTTCAGGAGCGGTTAGGCGGGGAAGCCTGCCTTCATACTCATCCATTGTACGAGCATCGAAGATTTGCAACTTGGTAAGATTTTTTTCCATAAAGGCTTTGTCTACAACGCCTTCGATAGGTTTGGTTTTATCGGAAGGAGTAAATTCCAATTTCAATGTGCCTGGTTTTTTATTTCCGTCGAATGGCCATTTTTTGGAGAGAACGTAACTTTCTTTGATGCCCATTCCGCGAAGGAGGAAAACCATCCGGGAAGAAAACATACCCATACCTTCATCGAAGACAAGCACTCTTGTTTTTTTTGATTTTTGGATTTCCTGCGTAACCGCAAGCATAGGCCCATAGAGTTTCTTTTGTGATTCCGGGTCAGAACCAAATGCCTTTTTGATAAATGGGAAATAAAAGGCTCCATCTAGAGTTTCTTCTTCATATGCAGTTTGGGACCTGCAATCGATTAGAAAATCACCCGCTTCAACCTCTGTTTTAAGAAAGCTCCAGTTCAAAAAAATCTCCTTATCGGTACATTACTTTCCCCCCCTCTGTTTTTTGAAAGCCTGAAAACCAAAAAACAAAATCGTTTTTCTTGTGAGACATAATTCAAAAAGAAATCGGAACCAGATCTTCAATTCTAGGGGGGCGATCCTCCGATATTGAATACTACCTGGTCCAATATGAATCCGATTTCTCCTAAGATACTGAAGTTGCTTTTTTTACTTATTTTTATCGTTCAATACGATTTAAAATCGGGAGAAGTTATTCCCAACTCCCTCAAAATCAACTTAAGCAAGTTATATGAAAGTCTGGGCGAAGAAGATAAAAAAGAAAAACATCCTTTAGTCAAACATTCGATAAATAAAAAACATCTTTTTGCAAAAGCTGACGAGAACGGATGCAGTCTGGTTTTGACTCAAAGTTTCGGTACAGTAAAATATTTTTCCATTTCTTGCGGTGGAAAGCCCAAAGAGGGATTGATTCATTTTTCTCATTCATCCAGAAAAGGACAAATACCGGAAGGCCATTTTCGTTTGATAGGGATTCATAAAATAGGAACTAAGAACTATATTGAGATTTCGCTTGGAGATACTAAATTTGAAACTGCCTCTGTTTCGAATAACAAAGATGATACGGAGTTTCGGTACATCCGTTCTCCTTTTACGAGAAAGTCCGAGAAAAAAGAAATCTATCGTGAATTAAAAAACCCGAATCTTATTTATTTCCGCTCTATCGCTTATGACAAAAACCGTAGAAGGGAGGCCCCCAGCAATTTGGAAGTTTTTTTTGATGAGTCTTGCCCGCTCGTGTTTTTGGAAAAAGATGAAAGCTTTTATTGGGATAAGACCATCTCTTACGTATTTCAAATCTCTTGTGTGAAAGATACTCCTTATGCACTTGCCCGTATTCCCGGAAATAGCGAAGGCAGATTGATTGTTTCCGATCAAATCTCCCGATTGCCTGAAAAGGGAGACAGATTTTATGCCAAACTTCGTATGAGAAAGATTACCAACGAACAGGCGTTCTGGGAGGAATTCAAACTTTATTATGAATAAGTCGTTTTCAATTCATTTTGTTTTATTTTTCAGTTATCTTTCCGTTTTTGCGGGGTTGTCCGCACAGGAAAGTCCGAGCGTAGATACGATATTTCGATCTGTTGTGTTTATTCGAAGCGAGGGATTTTCGACGGAAAACAAAATCCAACCTTGGATGAAAAAAAATCTAAGTACAGGTCTCGGGTCTGGGATTGTCATTTCGAAGAATACGATTCTTACGAACGCACATGTGGTGATGGATGCAAAAAGAATCACTGTTCGAACCGGTGCGGGTAAAAAAGAATACTCCGCCGAAGTGAAATTTATCGGCTATGATTGCGATCTTGCTTTACTTGAGGTAATGGAACAGGGGTTTGCGGAAAACACAGGTTCCTTGAGTTTTGCAGAGGCCTATCCCGCGCTGGGATCGGATTTACTGGTGTTAGGTTATCCCAATGGTCAGGAAAATCTGACGGTAGAAAAAGGCTCGGTCTTGCGGTTGGAAAAAAACCGTTATAGTTTCAGCGGTCTTGATTTCAGAAACGTAATTAAAATAAATTCCAACATCCTTCCCGGAAATTCAGGCGGGCCTGCGGTCCAAAACGGCAAAGTGGTCGGTTTGGTTTTTCAGATCAGTAAAGTAGGAAGAGAAGTCGCTTATTTGATTCCGAATGATATCATTCAACATTTTTTAACCGATGTGATTGATGGAAAATACGACGGATTTCCCAGCTTAGGATTTACTTTTCAAAACGGATCTCCCGTTTCCCTAAAACAAGTGTTAAGGATTCCGACGGAAGAGTCGGGGATCTTTCTGAATCGTGTTTATCCCAATTCTACTTTTTCCAATACTTTGAAAGAAAAGGACTTTTTGGTTTCTTTGGACGGTTTGCCCGTAACTGCGGACGGAGAACTGAAACAACAAGGAGTTATGGTTCCTTTGGTGGATTACATTGAAAGCAAACACTTGGGAAATAAAATCTCTTTCGAACTGTATCGCTCCGGAAAAAAATATCAGGCCGAAGCAACTTTGCAGAAAAACTTTTCCTTGGATCTGTATCGGGAGGTCACTGATAATTATCTTCAGGAAGCTGGTCTTGTTTTTCAACCGGTATCCCGATCTTTTTTCAATTCGGAAGACGGTGATTTGGATAGCTCTTTAAAATACCATTACAGCTATTTCATTCAAGATATACTTTATCGTTATACGAATCGGGATATTGTGCTTAGTTTTATTTTTGAAGATCCGGAAACTGCAAAATACAAAAAGTATAAATTCAAAGTTTTGGAATCTCTCAACGGGATTGTTCCGAAAGATTTGAATGATTTGAAAAAAATTTGGAAGGAAAACGCAAAAAGTTTTATTGCATTGCGATTTAGAGGAATGGATCTTCCCATCATTTTAAATTCCCAGTCCGTCAATGGAATCAATGTTCGCGTTAAAAAAAGATACGGAGCTGGTTATGAAGAATAAGTTCCTGATATTCATTCTATATATTGCAGGTGTTTTTGCACTCACTGCGGGAAATATTGAAGATGTGAATTCGATTGATGTGCAGGTGGTGTTTCAAAAGATCAGCCACCAAAATCCTTGGATTGTGGGTGAACCGTTTTCCAAAAGGGGAAAAGCAATCCATGTAGGAAAGGGTTTGTTTTTTACAGTGACTCTTTCCCAACAAAAACCTTTGTTCGCTGAATTTGACTCTCTTGATTTTTCCACGCCTAAACTGAAAGTGGAAGCTTATGATCCTGAAACCGGTTTTACCCTCTTACAGGCGTTCGAAGGGGAAAAATTAATCCATGCCGTTTCTTTAGAGGAAAAATCGGTAAAAAAACTTTGCCCCACAGGAAAGTCCAGATATGTTCAGCTTCCTTTTTCCAAAACACCTATCAAAACCTATTTATTGGAAAAAAAAGAGGGAGAAGATCCCAATTTTTCTTTCAGCAAATCTACGTTATGCGGCATAACGTATCTTGATTTTTTAATCCCTACGGAATACGTAAGATATTTTTTAAACGAAACAGGTTCCATCCGCTCTTTTCCCCATCCCGGGTGGATTTTTGATGTTCAGCTCACTCCTTCTGAAAAAGAATATTATGCAAGAGATACGGGACGAAGTGTTTTGGTTTCCGAATCCTTTCCCGGGGTTGGTCCGGCTTATAGTCTGTTTCCCGGAGATTTGGTTTTGTCGATCGGCGGGAATTCTTTAAGCTCATTGAACGATTGGGATCGTTACGACCGTGTGATGGATCTGATTCTGAGGGACTCCCAAGGGAACTTGAAAAAAACAGGCACCACTGTCGATCTAACTCTATATCGAAATCATACCAAACAAACTATTTCCTATAAACTTGCCCCTTTCAAAACAGACGGTTTTCTAATCCCCGAGCAAGCGCCGGATCGCAAACCGACTTACTTGATTGCGGGAGGCTTTTTCTTTACGGAGCTTACGGGTTCCTACTTGAAGGAGTTTGGTAACGAATATCGGGTGAAATCGGAGAAAAAACTTTTATACCTAATCGATTTTTATCAAAAGAAAACGCACCCTTTACGGGAAAGGATCGTGATTTTAAGTAGAGTATTTCCTTTGGAAGGAAATGTAGGCTATCAGGATTTCCAAGATTTGATTTTAGAAACGGTAAACGGGGCGAGAGTCACCTCACTCAATCAGTTGAAGGCGAAACTTGATAAAGATGATACCGGTTATTTTGCGTTTGAATTTTCAGGCGGTAAGATAGCAGTTTTTACGAGAAAAGATATTCAGATGCTTCAGTCGGAATTGCAATCTACCTACAAGATCGGAAAAGTTCAAAATTTAGAAGAATAATCCGATCTCATAAAAATAATTTTTGCATAATTATGAAAATGGGCATCAATAGAGAGCCGGTCAAGAGCCCAAAATGAAGATCCTTTTTGTAGACGATGAAGAAAACATTCGAGATCTTTTTTCCGAATATTTTAAACGCGATTATGAAGTATGGCTTGCTTCCAACGGGGAAGAGGCTCTCAATATTGCACTCGGTTCTCATTTTGATTTGATCATTTCGGATATCAGCTTGCCGAAGTTAAATGGTATTCAGTTTATAGAAAAATTAAGAGTTAAAGAAATTTATACCCCATTTGTAGTAATTACAGGGGACAGTGATATTCAAATTGCAATCGACGTATTCCGCTTAGGTGCGGTTGATTTTTTTCTTAAACCTTTCAAGATGGAATCTCTTCGTCTTCGAATTAAAAAATTTGAAAACGCGGATTTGGATACGGTCGCTCTCTACAAATCCGGCGATGCCATGTTCAATGAAGGGGAATATAAAATTTCCCTTTTGCCTAAAATCAGAAATATAAATAAATATGTGGCACTCCTTGTGCAGCAAGTTGTTGCAAATCCGAATATTCAGGAAGACGATCTGCTCTCACTGAAAGTGGTTTTTTACGAACTTCTTTCGAATGCCATTGAACACGGAGCAGCCGGTATTACTTATAAGGAAAAACAGACTTTTCTGGAATCGGGAAAGGACTATTTCCAATTTGTAGAAGAACGTTGCGCCAGTTGCAATTATGGAAAATTGATAACCGTTTCGACAAAGGTGACGGAAAAGGGTGTTACGGTCACGATTGAAGACCAAGGTGAAGGATTTGTATTGGCCGAAGTACCGGATCCGATCCAAAATCCGGGGGCCAATTTACTGAGCGGACGCGGAATCTTTCTTACCAAGATGAATATTGATGAAATTTATTATAATGAAAAGGGAAATATAGTTCGCGTTTTCAAGGAATGGACTTATTAAAATTGAAAACCGGAAGATAAATAGATTCGAAAAAATTCCCTATCGTTTTCTCCGTTTTGTTCCACCTTCGCATAAGCCACAGAAGCTGAGATAAATCCATTAAGCCATTGTTCCAAATTAGAAGTTGTTTTTAGAATGATTTCAGTTCCTTTTCCAATCTCGGAATAAGAGCGATTGATAAAAACGTCACCACGTAAAAAGGGATAAAATTGATAACCAGACTGGATTCCTATGATTCGGATGCCTTTGTTTTCGAAGCCAGGTGTGCTTTTGTCAAAAATATCGTAAAACACGCGATCGTTGGTGAGTGATACCGACTCATAGAGTAGAAAAGAAGAATATCCTCCCATGACTCTCGGTTCCGCAAGGGGTGCCGCATAACCGTTGCTTTCCGAGTCGGATCTTTCCTTTTTGTCTTTTTTTGTGTAAAGCCCCGACAAAGACATTAGAATCTTTCGGAATTCTCCGTGTAAGGATGAATATGCTAAAATGGAATTTGTAGATTGTTCCGATTCTTCCCAGGGATAGGATTTGAATTTTCTACTTCCCGTTAGGCGGATAACCGATAAATCAACCGAGGTGTTTTCCCAGAAATTTTTAGACCGAAATTCCAGGCCAGTATAAAGAAAAGCACCGAAAGTGGAAGTGGGTGTAAGCTGATTGTCCGAGGTAACAAGTTTCGGTTCTCTATATACGTAACCGAAGAATTGCAAGTTTTCCCAAAATAACAGATCGTTAGATCGGATCGCTCCTCCCCAGATTTCCTTTCTTTGGTAATTCCATGCCTTCGGGTTGAAAGATTCTTCCTCGGGTTTCATTCTAAGGGAAATTAGAGAAAGAGAAACAATTTCATTTTTCGCCAATTGGATTTGGCCGTAGTTTGCCATTCCGTTAAATAAGAACCCGAATCCATCGAGTCTTTGCCAACCCCTTCCACCTTCAAGACTGACCCGAACATTTTGTACGGTTGTCCCCATGGAAACGAGGCCTTCCGCATCCCAAACGGAGCTTCTTCTTTCTTCCACGAGTTTGGACTCGGATGCGATTACCCTGGGAGCCAAGGTCATTGATAGAAAGCTGTTTCCGGATTGGTAATAAAATCCGAATTGGGGATTCCCCGTGATGGCACCGAGGTATTTGCCTGCTTGGTCTTTATTTTCTCCTCCTTTCTGAGAACGAAATACCCCCGCACCGAAAATCTTATGATAAAAACCAAAGCCGTCTTCCCGATCCGATTTTGATTCTTCGAGCCGAGTGAGGGATCTGACTTTTACCCGTCCCCAGTCGGTTTGGGCTTTGTAGTCATCCCATAGGTAACCTGAATAGGATTCGGAAAACAGTTTCGTAGAAAAAGAAAATAGAAGAAATAAACTTGCGCCGATGATTATAGGGAAAGTGAAACGAATCTTAAAATACAAATACTGGGGACTTTTCATTTTTCCTTTTCTACTGGTTTTCTTAGCAGGTAGAGAGGCGAATACTCGTTTTTCAAGAGATCTGAGTCAGTTTTTTCCGAAAGAAAGCCTAAGTAAAAAAGAAAGGGTCCTTTATTTTTTAACGGAAGAAGAAAAAAATTCTAACTTGAGTCTTCGGGAAAAAAAAGAATTCACACATGCAGTGGTTCGTTCGGGCCAAAGACTGCAATTGCCTGATGGCACTAAGTTAGGCGGTCATATTCCAGACAGTGATCTTTTTTTATATGTTTGGGCAAAGACCAGATCCGATCTTCGCTCTGACTCCAAATCAGGACATGGAATTCTGGGTCTTCCCGAATTTCAAGTGGCAAACTTGGAGAAAAAAGCCGGTGCTAAAATCGACCGCGTCTTCGATGTTTTCAATTTCAATCTTCAGTTTAAAATAGCTTTGGTTCTTTATAAGGAATACTTATCCGCAGGACTGTCCGCAAAAGACGCCTATCTGAAGTTATATGGTTTGGGTAAGGCTTCCACTGAATGGGAAAGATTGGAAAAAATTTACGCGGATCTGCACGAAAAAGTCATTCCCGAAAATTTGTAAAGATTGCCTGCGCTAGCGATCGCAGCGAAGAGCGCGGTCGTGCTGTGGTAGGTACCACATATTAAGTTCCATTCGAAGCGCCCATTAGGCAAAAAGGCGAACTTATTTGAAGAAAATTCTTTGAGCCGAACACTTCGCTTTACAAAGGAAAGGTGATATGGTAAAAGGAGCGCATTGGGTGGCGGGAGGAAACCATCCCGTTACCCATAAAGTTCTTGTACGTGGTATAGCATTTAGTGATCTGTTGTTATGGAAAACGAGCAA
>NZ_RQHV01000059.1 GCF_004771005.1 Leptospira ilyithenensis | reverse complement strand
TCTTGCTCGTTTTCCATAACAACAGATCACTAAATGCTATACCACGTACAAGAACTTTATGGGTAACGGGATGAACTAGACCCGCCACCCAATGTGTTCCTTTTACCACATCACCTTCTTCTTGTAAAGCGAGGATCGGCTTTATCAGAATTTTATTTCAATAAGTTCGCCTTTTTGCCCAAAGGGTTTGCGGATTTGTGGTACCTCCTGCGAAAATAGCATCCGATCTTTTGAATTTCAGGAAAAATGAAAAAGGTTCATTGTTTGATCGTTTCCTAATCGCGGCCTTGCTGAACGATTCATAAAAAGTAGTTTCCTTGGAAATTATTCTATTGACAATAGTTTCCATGGAAACTATATTGATTTTATGAAAAGCCCTCGACCAAAGGAAGTCAGTGATTTAAAAAAACATATTGGCTTTTGGATGAGAATTGTTTCCAACAATGTTTCGCAGTCTTTTGCTAAAAAATTAGAAAGCAAAGATGTGACCGTAGCGGAATGGGTTATTCTTCGTGAAATGTTCGAACACCAAGAGCCGATTGCACCGAGCTACATTGCGGATCTAACGGGACTTACGAGAGGTGCCATTTCGAAATTAGTAGACCGTTTGTTGGGGAAAGGGTTGCTAACTCGCAAGGAATCTTCAAATGACCGTCGTTATCAGGAGATCGAGCTTACCAAAGAAGCAAAGCTCCTATTGCCAAAATTGGCGTCGATAGCCGATGAAAATGATGAACAATTTTTTTCGGTTCTAAGTTTATCCGAACGGAAAACTTTAACGGAACTTTTGAGAAAAACCGCAGAGTTCAATCAACTTACAAAATTACCCATTGAGTAAAGGAGAAGATATGAATATACAAACACTTAAAGAAATAGTTGATCTGACCTTGGCGGGGAAAATTACATTCCCACAAGTAGTAGGTATTCTGTTGAAAGAGAACGTAGAGTCCTATCATGTGGATTTTGTTAGAGCGGAAAACAGATATTATACGGCAAATGGAGAAAGCCATTTGGAACCTGTGCCTCATCAGTTTCCTATCGTGGCAGAAGATTTTTCCGCCGAAGCGGTCAACACTTCCCTAAAAAATGATCCGGAATGTATCTACCTAATTAACCTAATGAAATTATCTTTGTTGCATTAGGTTAACTCCCCTGTAACCGATTTCCGAATGAAATAGATCGGATACAAAAGTAAATACAAATTCGGAAGCCACCAGGTAATATCGAAGTCCAATCGTATCCCCCAGAATGCAATTGCCTGAAGACCGGAAGAGAATGTTAAAACGAGTGAAATCAAACTAATCGGTTTCCAGGCTGAATTTGCCTTTCCATATAAATACAGACTGAAGAGTCCCGAAAAGGAAATCAATAGATCAAGTGGAAGAAATGACCAATTCCAACTAACAAGTAACGGGTTGTTATAATCTTTGAAAAGCCATTCGTCCGGTATGATATGCAGGATTGTGATGAACCAATACAATACAAAACCTATGTCTGTGATAAGAAAAAAAGGGCGTAATGTTTTCATTTGAACGAGTCTTTTATTTTGACTGATCGGATATGGAAAAAGTGGTTTATTTTTGGTTCAATCCTTTCTGATCATAAAAATTCGGAAAGCAAATCCAACTCTTTTGCCATAATCATCTCCGTTTGCTTTTGAAAATCAGATAGGTTTCCGTAAGTTCTACTTCCACGGTTCGGATCAACTACATCCGTGATTCCTCTCAAAATGAGGATGGGAACCTGATTCTTCGTGCAGATCCTTGCAATGGACGCTGATTCCCAATCACCAGCTAATGCGTGATATTTGTTCATTAGAAATTTCAGATGATTCGGATCAATGTCCTGATCGGCGGAAAGGATCGTTCCAAATTTTAAACCGGTAATTTGATTTAATTTTGCAAGGTCTACTTCATGGCTTTTTATATCTGTAGTATAATGACGGATTGCCGCTTCCGAATCTCCCATTCTTTCCATAATATCATAAACGACAGTTTGATTTACATATAGAATCTCTCCTTCTTTTATCTTGCCGATAAAACCTCCTGCCGTTCCCAAGTTGATCACAGAAGTCGGTGAAAATTCAGTAATCGCCCATTGCGTGGAAGCAGCGGAATCGATTTTACCCCAACCTCCTTGGAGAAACAGAGTTGCTTTATCATCGCCCGATTTGTTTTTTAATGTGTATGAAAAATATTCTCCGTACGGGCTGTGAAGAATTATTTTCGAATCGATGTTCAAGGTTTTTTTAATGGAAACCCATTCACTGTCAGCGGAAATAATAATGAGAGTATCCGGTTTTGAAACGAAACATTGAATTTGAAATATGGATAAAATCAAAAGAGCTATCATACTTTTTCTCGTTCGATCCGTATAAAACATTCTAATAATCTTTTTTCTTACCGCAGAGAAAATTTGAAGATTGAAATGAGGTTGGTTCGGATATTCATAATATAGTATTCCCCGCCCGATTGAGGGTGGGGAACTAGACCCGCCACCCAATGCGTCCCGTCCCTTCTACCATACCGCCTTCCCTTTGTAAAGCAGGGATGCGATTTATCCCGATTTTATTCAAATAAGTTCGCCTTTTTGCCTTTTTAAATCTCTTCCCGAATGGGAATCCCTTCTTTTCTTAAAATTCGCAAAGCATTCGTAGTATGGGAAATCCCTTCCCGGAGTTTGT
The DNA here is from genome assembly GCF_004771005.1 of Leptospira ilyithenensis. Classification (GTDB taxonomy): domain Bacteria; phylum Spirochaetota; class Leptospiria; order Leptospirales; family Leptospiraceae; genus Leptospira_A; species Leptospira_A ilyithenensis. The sequence continues at coordinate 32,768 of NZ_RQHV01000059.1, read as the reverse complement.
AATCAAATATCATTTCACCATTTAATTCTAGTTCTGTGAAATGAAATGGAGTCGCTCCTTCTATTTCTGCAATTTGTAAATCATGGGTGGTTAGAAAAACGATCGCCCCTTTTTCTTTTAATGCAAATAGAATTTCTCGGGTTGCAATTTGCCTTTCTTTGGAATTGGTTCCTTTTAAAATTTCATCCAAAAAAAGTACGGACAACTTCGTATCCGGCTTTGTTTCCCTGATGATCCCGGAAAGCCTCCTTACCTCCGAATAGAAGAAAGAGATTCCGTTTTCCAAAGAATCTTGGGAACGGATCAACGTATGGATTTCAAAAGGGGCTATGGACATTCTGGTTCCGGGAATCGGTCCGCCGCTTCCGGCAATTAACAGACTCACTGCGATGGCGCGCAGATAGGTTGTTTTTCCCGACATATTGGAACCGGTAATGATGAACAAACCGCCTCTTCCTACTGTTGGTAAAACATTAGTTATACGGTGATTAGTTCCGATCAGAGGATGGCCTAGATTTTCAGCTTCAATGATACCTTTGTCATTCCATTCGGGAAAAGCCATATTAGGATTTAAAAAAGAAAGATTCGCAAAAGGAAGGAGAGAATCCACACGGATCCAATCTTCTTTCAATTCCGTCCATAGAGGAGCCCAATTGAGTTTCCATTTTTCAAAACGATTCACTTTCCAAAGATCCCAAAGAAAGATCGCATTCAAAAGAAAATGCGGAAGCGGTGAAATAATCCATTCGGAAGAATTGCCCAATTTTTCCAAAGCACGGGACATCTTTTGAATTTCCACCCTTCGTTTTGGATGCAATCGTTTCCAAACGGATTCGAAATTTTCCAAACTTTGGTTTAGATTTTGAATTTGTTTCCAAACTTTAAGAGAATTTTTTCGAAATCGTATAAATAGGATTAGGTTAACAAACAATAACAACGGAGCAAACGGCAAAGAAAAAAAGGAACTGAGAAGTAGCCAGAATGGAGTAAACACTCCTAGAATCGGATAAAGAAACCTGAGATAATTTTGTTTTTCCCAAAAATGGAAATCTTTGGCAATGTTAAAAAAGGGAATTTTCTCTTTAGTATCTTCTCCGTAAGGAAATGCCTTTCGCAGCAATTGGTAGTTCAAAGATCTGTTTTTCAAAAGTTCTTTTACTTTTGTTTGTAAAATTTTCGGATCTTCGTTCGTATTTTGCAATAGCCGGTTTAAAAACAAATCCCAACTGTCTTTTGTGACGGTCGTATCGAGATATGCAAATAACCCTTGTTTTGTGCACAAATCCAAATCAACGGAAAGGGGATGGTTTCTTACCGCTTCTGGAAATTCCCAGACTTCCAAAGAAGGGATTTTTTTCAAAACCCCTTTCTTTCGATTCAATTCCCTTTCGATGAGAGCTAAAGTTTTTTCCAGTCCCGCAAGATGGTGTTTCCGTTTTTGGTAGATGGAAACCAGAATCGCAAAACAAAGAATCGGTATCCCGAGAAAAGCATAATGTAAAAATTCCGATTTGTTTAAATAAAGTCCGAAAAATCCCACGATAATGGAAAAAAATACGAACAACCGAACGCGAGAAAGTCTTTGTAACCGGGATTTTCTTTTGGGAATGAGCGAGGAATAACGTTTCTTTCTGAAATTTAAGAAACTTGTGGGGAAATCAGGCGAATCTGTGTCGTTCGTAATTTTCTTCTTCTCTTTTGGTAATTTCTAAATCAAGTACTCGAACAAGGCTGCCCAGGTCATTTAATCTCCATTTGTCGATCAATTTCCCTCTTTCTCTACCTGAAAACTTGTCCAAATAGAGAGTTCCAAACAGATCTTCGCCGTATTCATAGGCGACGAAACGGCCATTTCGCTTACCTGTAGCATTGATCATTCGAATCGTCATAGACGAATACCAAAAACAGAATGAAAAAAAATAGTACAAGCAAAATTTTTTACTTCAGTATTTTCCTTTTCCTGCGATATACATATCGGGGATAGGACCACTTGTCACGGATGATGAGCCCTAACAAACAAACACCCCAGGAACCAAGGACGCACGGAGGCCGACATGGATTTCTACCCAGAAATGAACCCGGAGCTAAAAAGCTCTTTTACACGACAAGACCGCTTTTTTTCTAATATAGAGAGCGAAACCCTGCTTCCCCAGCTCGGTCTGAAAGCACGAAACCTGCTGGATTCCAGACAAATGGACAAATTGACCGAAATCAGAAAACGCCACCTAAAAAAAGGGCACCAACAGAATAAATTCTCCTGGGACTAAGTTCTTAAAAATCTCTTGACCATCTGAAATTTGGATTTAATATTAAGTCCGTTTCAGATGGGAGAGATATGGCAAATAACCTAGCAGAAGTTTATAAAGAGTCTTCGGAGAAATTCGGAACCAAGCCGGCATTTTGGTATAAAAATGCGGCAAAAGAATACCAAGCCATCACCTACAAAGAACTTTACGAAGATGGTTTAGCGCTCGCGGAGGCACTCATTGATTTAGGTGTGGATGCCCGGGATCATGTAGGAATTCTCGCAGACAATCGAAAAGAATGGATCGTTGCTGACTGTGCTGTATTACTCGCAGGGGCTGCCAATGTACCTCGCGGATCAGATATTACTGATTCGGAAATCGTTTATATCCTCAATCACTCGGGGGCAAAAATTGTTTTTATTGAAAACGACAAGGTTTACGAAAAATTTAAAAACAATAAATCCCAAATCAAGGGAGCCAAGACTGTCATCATTCTCGATCAGGATTCCAAAATCAAATCCGGCTCCGGAGTTTTGCATTTTCCGGACTTGTTAAAAAAAGGGAAGGAGTTGCGTAATAAGGGGAAAAAAGAAGCGGAAAAACGTATTTCCAAAATCAAGCCGGACGATCTATTCACTCTGATCTATACTTCCGGGACAACGGGAATGCCGAAAGGCGTAATGCTTATGCATTCCAATATGATCCATCAATTGCATTACGTGGTTCCGAATGTTGCAAAAGTAACACCTGAAGATCGTATGTTGTCCATCCTTCCCGTATGGCATATCTTTGAAAGAGTTGTGGAATACTTCGCGATCGTAAACGGAGGATCTACTTATTATACGAAAGTTACCGACCTTCGAAATGATATCCAAAAAGCGAGACCTACTTTTATGGCTTCGGCTCCTCGTGTTTGGGAAAGTATCTATAACGGAATTTACACAAGGATCAATGATCCGAAACAGACTCCTCCTGTTCGAAGATTGTTATTCAAAGTAGCTTACTTTTTCTCCAAACACTACCACTCCTCCATCCGTTTCTTAAAAGGTTTGGAAGTGGATTATGAAAACAGAAACATCATACAATCGTTAATCGGCGGTGCAATCGCTCTTGTCAAACTTCTGGTAACCGCTCCTTTCAGCTTAACTATATTAGGCGGAATAGTAGGATATTATTTGAGTTCCGCAGGAAATTCTCTTTCCACGGTTGCTTATGTTATTTCCGGGCTGGGTTTGATTTTAAATGTATTCACCTTGGATCGGATTGTATTATCCAAGATTCGCCAAGCGACAGGCGGTCATTTGAGAGCGACTTTATCCGGCGGAGGAGCATTGCAAAAACACGTAGATGCTTTCTTTATGGATATTGGTATTACCGTACTTGAAGGATACGGAATGACTGAGACCAGTCCAGTGATTTCCGTTCGATCATTTGAGCGTCCGGTTATGGGTTCTGTGGGAGATATTGTTCCTCTCACTCAAGTTCAGATTCGGGATGATGCCGGCAAGGTTCTATGCCATATAGACGACAAACGAAATATTATTTCGGGCAAACAAGGGCTTAAGGGTGTAGTTCACTTGAATGGACCGCAAGTGATGAAAGGTTATTACAAAAACCCGGAAGCTACTGCAAAAACCATAGTGGACGGTTGGTTGAATACCGGTGATATAGGGATGATCAATTTCAAAAAGACTTTGACTCTCACCGGTCGCGCCAAAGATACAATCGTTCTGTTAGGTGGTGAAAACGTAGAGCCAGTACCGATTGAAAACAAAATCGACGAATCTCCTTTTATCAAACAATCCATGGTAGTAGGGCAGGATCAAAAAGTATTGGGTGCCATCATTGTTCCTGATTTTGACGCACTTACTGCTTGGGCGGCGGACAACGGAATCACGGAAACCAAACCTGAAAAACTCATTACCGAACCGAAGGTAGTCGATTTTTATAAAAAAGAAGTTCGTAATTTCAATAGTGTCAAAACAGGTTTCAAAAACTTTGAACAGGTTCAGTATGTTACCATTATCACCAAACCTTTCGAAGTTGGTGACGAGCTTACAAACCTGATGAAAATGAAACGTCATGTCATTACTGAAAAATACAAAGATCGGATTTTGGAACTTTATAAAAACAGCTAATGTCCATCTTTGCCGAGATATTTCATGGGGAACGCGTTCTGGAAATCAGGATGCAGACCAATGAAAAGAATACTTTTGATCTGAATGCTTTTTCCACATTCGGCGGTCTTTTGAAAAAGCATGCGCAAAATGAAAACTTGCGCGCAGTTTTACTTACCTCCGCACAGACTCAGTTTTTTTCCAATGGAATCGAGCCGAGCCTGATGTACGGAAAGTCGGATGCGGAGATCAAAGAAGCGGTCACTATTTTGATTGGAACCGTTTCGGATTATTTTCTATTTCCCGTTCCCACCATTTCCATTATCAACGGACATTGTATGGCGGCGGGAGCGGTTTTTGCATTATTCTCTGATTACCGTTATATGGTGGATAAGGGGGCAAGGATAGGATTTTCAGAAGCAATCGTGGGTTTGAATTTTCCTTCCGTTCCTACAATGGTATTGAAAGATCTTGTGGGTTATAAAAATGCACGTGATTTATTATATACTGGCAAACAAATAAAATCCCCCGAAGCGAAAGAGATCGGTCTTGTAGACGAACTTTATCCCGCAGAATCTTTGTTTAACGAAGGATTGAAATTCGCCAATTCCCTTGCAAAGCTTACTTATAATTCAAGTCGTGGAATGAAAACAGCACTTCGCGATTTTTATCATCCTATTCTTTCCAAAGTGTTCGAACAGGATATACAGCATTTTGCACGAACCATCCAAACCAAAGACGGGCAAGAAGGTTTTCTATCTCTTTTGGAAAAACGAAGACCAAATTTTATTACTTAATTCTTAATCCCTCAGTTTATCCACCTAGCCTATGAGCTTCAGCAAGGAACAAGGGATTTATCTTTGAATTCTCTTTTTTAAAAGTTCGGGAACTCCGGGGCGAAAACTTGGGTCTATAATACGAACCATTCTTTCTAAATCCTGAGGACCATTGCAATTATCCGAAGTTTCCATACGCAATCCTATTTTTTCCTGGATGATGATGATAGGAATCATCCTTTTGGGATCTATCGGGCTTTCCCGTTTGGGATTGTCACAAATGCCTAATGTGGATTTTCCCATTGTAAATATCGCTCTTACTTTGCAAGGAGCCAATGCATCCGTTATGGAAACGGATGTTGTCGATCCGATCGAAGAAGTGCTTTTGACTGTGGAAGGAGTGGCGGAGATCCGATCCACATCAACCGATAGCGCTGCAACCATTACCGTAGAACTTGAGTTAAATCGTGATGTGGATGTCGCATTGCAAGAGATCCAAACCAAAATTGCCCAGGTTCAGAATAAACTCCCCACCGCACTAGACCCTCCCGTTCTTCTCAAATCCAACCCCGACGACAACCCGATCATCTGGGTTGCATTGACCGCCGAAGGCAGAACGGAACAAGAGAAGATGATTTATGTTAAATCCGTATTAAAGGATAAATTCCAGGAATTGCCGGGAGTAGGAGAAATCATTTTAGGTGGATATGTAGACAGAGTCATAAATGTTTATCTGGATCCGAACCGATTGGCCGCCGCCGAACTTACTGTAGATGATATTACAAATACTTTACTCGAACAAAACATAGAAGTTCCTTCCGGAAAATTACAAAATCAAAAATCGGAAATCTCACTCCGTGCCGTTGGAGATGTTCCTACTGTGAACCAACTTTCCAATATCTTTATTAATTCCAGAAGCGGTGCTGCGATGTTTCGACCGGTTCGTCTGAAAGACGTAGCCACCATTGAAGATGGGTTAGATGAGATTAAAAAGATAGGCAGGTTCAATCAGATTCCATCTGTAGGACTTGGGATTAAAAAAATAAAAGGATCCGATGCAGTAGCGGTTGCCAACAGAGTAAAAGTCAAAATGGAAGAGTTGAAATCCACACTCCCTCGCGGATACAACCTTTCCATTGCAAATGACAACACTACATTTATCAAAGACTCCGTAGATGAGCTCATGTTTACTTTGTTGCTCTCTATTCTTCTTACCGGTTTTGTTTGCAGATTGTTTTTGGGAAGTTGGGGAAGTACGGCAAACGTACTACTTGCCATTCCGACTTCCATCATAGGTACATTTTTAGTTTTGTACTATGCAGGATTTACTTTAAACACATTTACATTGCTCGGACTTTCTTTAGCGGTGGGAATCGTAGTGGATGATGCCATTATGGTTTTGGAAAATATCAGCAGACATAGAGAGATGGGAAAAACATGGTATCTTGCCGCTTTGGAAGGAGCGTCTGAGATTCGTTTTGCGGCGTTGGCAGCAACCCTTGCCATCATCGCCATCTTTTTGCCGGTGGCATTTATGTCGGGAGTCATCGGAAGATATTTTCTGGAATTTGGAATCACTGTAGCCGCAGCAGTCGCACTCTCTCTTTTCGAAGCGCTTAGTTTCACTCCTATGCGTGCTTCCAGGTACAGGGAAAGAGAAACAAAAAAGGGAAAATCCAAGAAACAGGAGACTATCGGTAATCCTTCCAAGTGGAATCTGTCCAATTACAAAGATTCTAAATTTTATAGCATCATTGCAAAGACAATCGAGTTCTTTTCCTTATTCAAAAGAGTGGACCCTTTGGTGGAAAAATTTTTGCGAAAAGCGGAAATCTTTTATGCCCGGGTAATTGATTACGTGATTGTTTTTCCCAAAACCATTTTGTTTGTTGCGACGGTTCTTTTTATTTTATCTCTCGGATTCTTTTTGGGCCTGAAAAAAGAATTTATCCCTCCTCAGGATTTGGGAAGATTCGTTCTTCGTGCTAAAATGCCTGTTAGTTCCTCGATCTTTGCCACAAATGAAGCGATGAAAAGAGTGGAATCCCATCTGATGGCAAAACCTGAGATTGAAAAGTATATGGGAACCATCGGAGGATTTGACGGAACGGAATCGAACGGAGCTATGTTTTTTGTTTCGATCAAAGAGATGGGAAAAAGACCGATCAATAAAAGGACTGGAAAAGAAATCACGCAAAACGATGTATTCGCAGATTTGCGGAAGGATTTGAAAATCCTGGTTCCCGAGGCAAAATTTTCGATCATAGATATTTCACAAAGGGGTTTCAGCGCAGGCAGAGGATATCCCATCGAACTGGTATTAACCGGTCCTAGTTGGGATGTTCTTGCCGATGTATCGGTTAAAATCCGGGAAAGATTGGATAAAGAAGGAATTTTACAGGACATTGATACGGATTATGTATTGGGCCAGGAAGAGTTGAGGATTTTGCCCAATCGGGATGCCGCTGCCGCAAGAGGCGTTAGTATGGCTAACATTGGTAATACGATCGGCCCTCTTATGGGCGGCAAGAAGGTCAGCCGTTTTACGGAAAACGGAAGAAGTTATGACGTAAGAATTAAAATCAATAAAGATCAGGGGGAAAATGCAGAGATCATCCCCAATATACGGGTCAGAAACGTACACGGTGAATTTGTCCGTTTAAAAGACATATTGATTTTAGAAACCAAAAATACTTTAAAAAGTATTACAAGGGTTAATCGGGATCGTGCGATCAAATTATTCGGAAACCCTCCTCAGGCAATCGGGCAGAATGCCAGTTTGGAAAAATCACTTGATGTTGCAAAAGAGATGTTGCCCGAAGGATATGCAGTGCAAGTGTCCGGTTCCGCCAAAACAGCGAACGAATCCACAAGCGGACTTATGTTTGCACTCGTGCTGGGTATTGTCATCTCGTATATGATTTTAGCAAGCCAATTCAATAGTCTAAAACAACCGTTATATGTTTTACTTTCCATGCCTTTTAGTTTTTCAGGAGCTCTTGTCGCACTCTTTATTACTGGTCAGTCTTTCAATATGTACAGTTTTATCGGACTCATTATGCTTCTGGGACTTGTGAAAAAGAATTCCATCTTGCTCGTCGAATTTGTAAATCATGTGCGGACGCAAGGCAAAACGGTAGCAGAAGCGGTTCGGGAAGGTTGTCCTGTCCGTTTGCGTCCGGTGCTTATGACTTCATTCGCTTCGATTGCTGCTGCGATTCCTCCTGCTTTGGCACTCGGTCCCGGAGCGGAGACCAGGGTTCCCATGGCTGTGACCATACTAGGAGGACTCGTTCTTTCCACTTTGGTAACGTTTGTTGTGGTTCCTGCGGCCTATTATCTGATGGAAAAAGAAAAATGATGAATGAACGCAAACTAACTACCATTTGTCTGTATTTGTTTTCATTTTCGATTTTTATACTTGCACTGTTTGCCTTTGGGTCTTGTTCTTCCCGCCCGGAAGTAAAACTAAATGACGGAGTTGTAGAAGAAAGCTTGAAAAAAATAACAGGGGTTACGACAAAGGACTTGGAAATTGCTCTCGAAAAAAAATCACTTTCTTTGGATGATTTATTCGTTTTGGCCGTAGAAAGAACGGAAAGAATCGCTTTGAAAGACGAAGCGACTAACCAGGCAATGGCGGGGAAAGATAAAGCATTTGCAGGCTTTCTTCCAACTCTTTCCTATGTTTATAATAAGTTTTACTCAATCCCGGGTCATACCGCAGAACCGAGTTTGGTGGAAAATTATAGAACTTACCAATCCATTCAAAACGCCGATTATCTGTCTTTGGTGCCTTCTACGACGACTTCTTCTTTGCCGCCGACAGTCGGTGCCGGTTCCCGTTTGTTGCTCAGTTTTCCTTTGACCGGGGGGCTTACCGCATATCAGGATTACAAAGCTTATAAAAGTTTAACAGATCAAAGGCGAATGGAAGCTAAATTTGAAGCCGGCAGAATGTATTTGGAACTGGCCCAAGGGTATTTTAATGTTCTGCAACTGGAAGAAAGTTTAAAATATACAGCCGAGGCTTTGGAGTTGAATGCTGAATCCGTGAAAGAAAGAAGAAGATTATATGCATTAGGCCGGATTATGCGATCGGAATTACTCAATGCGGAAACAGGACTTACCAATGCGCAAGCCATTTTGGAAGATACCAAGTTTCAATTGGAGCAGGTGCAAACGACTTTGGCCACGATGGTAGGTTTCGATACCAAAATCAAACTGGCAGGCATAGCAAGTCCGCTCGAAAAAATTCAAATCGGAAAAGTGGATGAATATTTGCCAAAGAGATATGATGTCATTTCCACTCAGAAAGGAATTGAAGTGGCGAAGGCAAATGAAAACAAAGCTTGGTTCGGATTTTCTCCGAATGTGGCAGTGAACACGTATTATTCGTTTCCTATGGAAGGTCAAACGAGAAACAAAGATGTGACGGCGCAATTGGCAGTGACTATGCCTCTTACCCCTTTAGGGCAAATGGCTGATTTGAAAAATGCGGAATCCGCCACCAAACAAGCGAAGTTGAACGCTTCTCAAACCAGAAGAGCTGCTCTCCAAGAGATTCAAAATGCGACTCAAAGTCTGGAAAACTCGGAGCGAATGTGTATTATCTATGAAAAGGCTTATCAATATGCGAAAGACAGTTTGGCAAGTCAGGAATCCGGTTATCGAATGGGCCGCGCTAGCCTAGTGGATGTAATTTCGACGAGGCTCGCCACTTTGAATTCGGAAATCACTTTCAAAAAATCAAATTACCAAAGGTTTCTCAACCGGGTGGCATTGGGAGTTGCGATTGGAGAGATTCCTAGAATCCCGGAGGAAAAAATCCAGATTGGTACGTCTGATTAGTTTACTTAGCAAATATCCAGTATTTTGGCATATGTATCTGTTATAACGGACTTGTTGTGTAGACCTTGACTTTCCATTATGGCAATAGATAAGACAAACCAAAAGAGGTGTATGTTTTCATGAGTGCAAATCATTACTATAATGCAAAGGATCTGGCAAAGTTTCCTGAAATCGGAAGAGTCAATAAAGACTTGGCGGACAAATTTTTCGCTTACTACGGTGCTGTTATGGCGGAAGGCGCTCTGAGTGAGAGAGAAAAAGCTTTGATCGCGCTTGCAGTTTCCCATGCTTTAAAGTGCCCTTATTGTATTGATGCTTATACTGCAACTTCTTTACAAAAAGGTGCCGATGAAGCACAAATGAATGAAGCGGTTCATGTTGCTGCGGCAATGGCGGCGGGAATCAACTTGGTTCACAGCGTTCAAATGCATAACAAAATCGATGAACTTTCTATCTAATCGGTAGTTAACAAGAAGGAGATAGTCTATGTTAGTTGATGAGCAGATGAATATTCTGGGATCTTATCCTGATTCTTTCGGAACAAAGATTAGAATCGGAACGGATGCAAAGAATCCTTTGACGGGATTAACATTGACTACTTTTCAGATCAACGTAGGTAAATGGTGCAATCAAGCATGTAAACATTGTCATGTGGACGCATCTCCGATTCGAACGGAAATGATGACAAGAGAGACGATCGACAAATGCCTCTCTATTATCAAATCCGTTCCCGAGATTCAAACCGTTGATATTACCGGTGGGGCACCCGAAGGAAATATCCATTTCAGGTATCTTGTGGAGGAAGTTCGCAAACTTGACAAAAAAATAATCGATCGTTGCAATCTTACTATTTTGGAAGAAAAAGGGAATGAAGATCTCCATGAGTTTTTGGCTGCAAATGACGTGGAAATTTGTTCTTCCTTGCCTTATTTCAGTCAATCAAGGACCGATCAACAGAGAGGGGACGGAGTCTTTAATAAATCCATTACCGCCTTGCAAAAGTTAAATAAACTCGGATACGGTATCAGGCTTCCTTTAAATTTGGTTTATAACCCTGTTGGAGTTTTTTTGAGTTCTGCGCAAAAACAATTAGAGCGTGAATTTAAGGAAAATCTGGACAAAAAGTACGGAATCGTATTTAACAATCTTTATTGTATTAATAACATGCCCATCAATCGCTACTTAGGCGCTCTTGTAAGAACCGGTAAGTTTGAGACTTATATGGAAACTTTGGTCAATGCGTACAACCCGATGACATTGGAAGGTTTGATGTGTCGCCACCAAATTTCAGTCGGGTATGATGGAAAAATTTACGACTGCGATTTCAACCAGATGTTGGAGTTGGAAGCAAAACCAGTTTCTCATATTAATAATTTCGATTATGAAACATTTGTGAATCGCAACATAGTGGTGGCGAATCATTGTTTCGGATGTACCGCCGGTGCCGGTTCCAGTTGTGGTGGGGAAGTCGCCTAATTGCCAGAAAGGCGAACTTAAATTTAAAATTTTCAGTGATTTTGAGAAAGCTGTAGCCAATCAACATTTTTGTGTTAGGTGTTTTACGGCAAGCCCACTGGCCCAAGCCCAGCACAAACCAAGTGCGAATGGGACAAACGGGTTCGTTAATACGAACTTTTAGAAATAGGAACGAAAATTGCAGGTTAACGAGTCTTAAAGCATAGTAAATTGCTGGAAAAGTTTAAATCGTGCAGGTTCCGCAGTCGAAATTCTGATTTTCTAGAGTTCTTTTTTGTCTGTTTTCCCTGGATTCTTCCTTTGATAAAACGGAATCTTTGTTATGGCCATTATAAATTTCTTCAGGGGTTAGTAAGTAGTTTCCGACTTTGTTCGGCCTCTCCGAGTTGTATACAGAGATCCAGGATTTCATCATTTCATCTAACTCTTGTAAGTTATGAATTTCCTGGTGATAAAGAAATTGGTATTTTATAATTTTGTTCAACGCCTCGATCTGACTGTTGGAAAATGTAACATCTTTCTGTGCAATGATCTTGTTGATTGCTACACCACTCTGGTTGATCCATCCGTTCAATTCTCCTTTGTTCTCAGACCCTCCGTCGGTCATTAAATGAACGTAGCTAGTTTCTTTGGAAAGATTGAGATTGAGGATAGGAAAAAGATCCGGCATCGAAAGAGCTTGCAGGTCATTTCCTAATGTTTGAAATGCTTCCCGGATCATATCTTTGCAAACACTACTGGAAACAAAGCCCCTGTGCGTCGTAAAATTATCTAGCCCATTCCACACGAGTCAATGAATTGAATGCGAGCCAATAAAGAGCGTGTCGTAAATGTTTGTTACACGAACGTCGCATAACAACCAGCTTCTGCGATTTCCCGCTTTGCCTGGAAATTGGAGATGTTCCTGCATATGCCTGAAAAGCCCGATAATCCCGGAACCTTCTTGATTCATCGGAGAGTTCCGCAAGAAGAGTCGCGCCTATCATGGTTCCCATTGCAGGAATGGAACTGAGAATGCGGCTACCGGAATGATTGTTGTAAAGACTATCAATATCTGAATTCATTTTTGCAATCTGATGATCAAGAAGATTGATCTGCTCGATTAAATGAATTGTATATACGATACATTCGGATTGCCTGCTTGTTTCATACTCAGGTGATTCATAATTAAGATTTTCATAAATTTGAATTTTTCTTTTTTCACTCCATCTGATATTTTCAATCCCAACAAGAAATGAATCGAGAGATAAAGACCTAAGTTTTATAGGCGACTCTAAAAAAGAAGAAGGGATAAAACCGGTTTTGTAATATCCCTAAAAATCCTCGAAAAACCAAAGGTATAGAAGCCGCTTCTTGCATAGATCTCGTCCCCGACTTTAAATCGTTGCGCATTGGATCCGACCTTGACCACAACACCAGCGGCCCAAATCTGAACCAATACTTCGTCTTCTCGAATTTCCGGATCTGCCATTTCAATCGACTTTAAGCCGGTTTTTTTTTCCGTAACTGTCGACAATATGTGCTTTCATGTTATTTTCCTTAATACTTAATTGTAAAATGCAAGTAATTCTGAATTAATAGACTTGCAAAACGCAAGTGATAAAGAAATTTTTTATGACTCCAATTAAAAAAAGATCGGATTGTCCTATTAGTTGTTCCCTCGATATGTGGGGAGACAAGTGGTCCCTATTGATCGTGAGGGATCTGATGTTTGCGAAAGAATGCACCTATGGCGATTTTCTAAAGTCGGAGGAAGGAATAGCGACAAACATTTTAGCGTCAAGATTGCAGACACTCGAAGAAAATAAGATCATAGCAAAACAAGCTCACCCCGATAGCAAAGCGAAAGTGCTATATAAGTTAACCCGAAAAGGGATAGATTTGCTTCCTATACTCATTGAAATAAATTTATGGGCTGAAAAATATTCACCCATACCCGCAGATAGAAAGGCTATGTTGAAGGAAGTGAAAAAGGATAAGGTCGGATTCATTAAAACGATGACCAAAGGATTAGAGCGACCCTGATCTGTAAACAGATCAGGCCGATATGAATCGCATAATTCCGAGAATGCGGGTCACCAAATAGTGATCTTATTTTTATTCATGCTTGATTCACTCGTTTTAGAATTGCGGCTTCAAAAGTATTATAAGCATACCGATGTAGTGCTAGAAAAATCGATGCACCTTTTCCTATAGGATAACTGAATTTAGGAACTTTTTCGTGCACGATCTTTATTACCTGATTTACGACAGGCTCCGGACCAGGCGCGTTATCAAATTCCTTTTTCATGAATGTTGAGATCTTTTGTCGGTATAAATCGTATTCATTTATATTTCCGGTAGCTCTAGATGCATTTTCACCGATATTGGTTTTGAAACCCATGGGCTCAACCATGCACACCTTGATGTTAAATTGATTTAATTCAAATCGCAGCGCTTTAAAATAACCTTCCAAAGCATGTTTTGAAGCTGAGTAATAAGCGACATTCGGAAGACCTATTAAGCCTAAGATTGAACCGACTGTGATGATTTTTCCGCGCCTTTGCTTTCTGAAATATGGCAACAGCTCGTTTGTGAGTTTGACGGTTCCCCAAAAGTTTGTTTCCAGTTGCTGTTTTCCCAATGCGACGGAGGTTTCTTCGGCAAGCCCTGTTACCAAATACCCTGCATTATTGACGAGCACATCCAGTTGATCAATTTCGTTGAATAGCTGCTTACCGAAAGATTCGATCGAATGATCATCGGAAATATCCAATGATAATAATTTGAAAGGCAATTCAGATTGGTATTTTTTCGGATTACGGCTCGTACCAATTACACTATGACCGTCTTTATGGAGTCTGTTGGCGATAAGTAATCCGATACCGGAAGAAGCCCCGGTTACTAAAATTGTTTGTTTCATTTTTTGTTATCCATAATCATACTTGCATTTTGCAAGTATGATGGCATCAATCTACTTGCAAAATGCAATCATTTTTTTTTGTTATTTCTATGGTTGAATTTTAAAAAGTTCGGATGATCCGATTTATTACGATGACTTGGGTTCAAAAAAAGAATTATCTTCGATCGAAATCGATCCGTACTCTTGAGTATTACGGATCGTTTTATTTCCTTTTTGGCTCTTTCAACCGAAAGACGTTCTTGTGAATTATTCGAAAGAAGCGATCAAACATTCCGTAGATGTGTTTTTTGAAGTTTCGATTTCCGAAATGCCTAAATAAAGTTTGCCCCGTTTGCAAACCGAAAATAAGGCAATAAGCGAGGCACCCTGAAAACCGGATTCAAGGCTGCCGAAAAATCAGTTCAAAACTTTTTCAAAACAAACCGCTGTGAGATCGGACTTCCATTTGCCAAAACTGGGGATAGGTTCGAAGCCCATCTTTTTGTAAAAGGCGATTGCCTCAGGTTGAGGCTCACCTGCACGTAGTTTGATGCTTGTGTAACCGGTTTCCGTAGCAAAGGATTCCACAGTTGCTAAAAGTTTTTCCGCGATCCCTTGTTTTCTGTGGTTTTTTGACACAAACATCAGATCCAATTCGCTTTCTTCTCCTTCGAAGGGCAAAAGAGCGATGCTTCCCACGGCAGTCTCCCCATCATAGGCGATCCAAACCCCCGACCAGTCTTCCGCAAAATCTTTGGGCTGATAGGGGTTGGGTGCTTGGAACGAATAACGTGTTTGGATTTCTTCCCAAAGAGCATTGCTCATTTTGTAAACAACCGGTGAATCGGATTTTTCTTTTTTGATTTGAATCTCTGCCATACAGTATATTAGTTTTGTTTGACAAAAGGGACTATGTCGATCAGTATTTGTCAGTGAAAACCATTATGTCCAATCCATTTGTTGAAGAAACCCTCGAAAAATTATCTATCCTAGGAAATGTGACCGCCAGAGCTATGTTTGGCGGTCATGGTCTCTATCTTGACGGAGTTATGTTCGGTCTTGTCGCCGAAGATGTGCTGTACTTAAAGGTAGACGATCAGACTATTTCCAAATTCCAAGCGGCCGGTGGACGACCTTTTACCTATGACGGAAAAGAAGGCGCTCCGGCTGTGATGAGTTACTGGACTTTCCCGTCCGAAGTTTGGGAATCTCCGGAAGACTTGAAAGAATGGGGAGAGATTGCATACCAAGCAGCTGTTAGAAGCAAGCCGGAAGCAGCAGCTCCAAAGCCGGAACCAGTAGCGAAGACCGTTTCTCCTGCTCCACAAGCAAAGAAATCCGCCCCTAAGAAAAAGGCTACAAAGAAGAAAGCAAAACCCGCTAAAAAGAAGGCAAAGGTAAAGGTAGCCAAGAAAAAAGCGAAGGCGAAAAAGTCCAAGCCGACTCCTAAAAAATCTAAGAAAGCGGTAAAGAAGTCTTCTAAAAAACTTGTTTCTAAAAAGAAGAGCATCAAGAAGAAGCCGGTAAAAAAGGCCAAAGCTAAAAAAGCGGCTAAGAAGAAAAAACGATCCAAATAAGATCGTTTTATTATCAGCTATGCACAACAAACCGATGTTATTTCGTTTCAATTTTTCCGGAATCCGGATAACGTCGGTTTTGTTTTTAGCAATGTTTGCCTCCTCTCTTTCCGCTGAATGCAAAACTCCTTTTACGGAAGAACAGAAAATCGAATCGTTGATCATCGCCGTACAAAAATTAGACGGCGTGTTTATTCGGAATGGAGAAGAACATGGTGCCAAAAAAGCTTCGGAGCATCTTCGCTACAAATTAGACTCCGCCAAAAAATCCTTTTTCGCCCCGGATCCCAAGGATTGGACTGCAAAACTATTTATAGAAAAAGTCGCATCCAAATCGTTTCTCTCGGGAGAAGTGTATCGTATTAAATGGAAGGACGGTAAAACTCTGACTTCTCAAGCTTGGTTGGAAGCAGAACTGAAAAAAATAAACGAATCCTGTAGATAGCTAGCGGCAATACAGCGAACATAAGTTTCATATTCATTCATTTCTTTAGCGTATCAATTTCCATGGCTCTCTGGAAATCTCTTTCTTTAAAAATTCCAATCCGTCTCTCCTGGATTTGAACTGAGGACTGAATCTATATACTTCGGCTACATCCCGCACTTCATCGGATGCTGCGAGTAAAACAGGCATCTGTTTCCATTCGCCCGATTCTTTCATCTTTTCGGAGAGATCCAGGTAAGCATGGATTCTTCCTTTGTTCAAAGAGTATTCGATTCTATTTTCACATCTGCATAGATTTTTTGCGTTGGAAAGTCCGCAGTGGGTTCCTAAAAATTCACTCATTCGGATTCGTGCGCGTGAGAGTTTTTTGCGAAAGTTAGCTGGCGTTATATCCATAATCCAGCCTCCTTCGTCGCTTGTTACCTGAAATACTTCTCCTAACAAAAACGCAAGTCTGTGATTTCGTTTCAAACAGAGTAACATCGCGTGAGTACATGCAGCCTGGACATTCATCGCAAGATAAGAAGTGGTTTCGGAAAATTCGGTTTGAATCGTTTGCGATTTTTGCAGTTCGGAATGAATCAACCTGAAATTGACCCGGGACAATTCTTCTTTGCTCTTTTTGAAATTGATCAGATGGTTTGTTGCGATCCGGTAGACCCACGTGGAAAGTTTGCTCTCTCCCCGAAATCCGCCTAGATTTGTAATGACTTTGATCAGTATTTCCTGGGTGGCATCTTCCGCATCATCAGGGTTCCATAAAAACTTCAGAGAAAGGGAAAATATCTTTTCTTGAAATACTTTGACCAGTTTTTCCAGGGACTTTCTGTCCCCTTTCAAACAACCGTCTAACAAATCTAAGTGCGGATCATCAATCATCTACTTTTTGTTTGCAAGATAAGTTACGATTAGTGCGATAATCGCCGGACTTCCCTGGGAAATGATGATGGAAGGTTTTGCAGTAATAGCTCCGAAAATTGCAGCAACAATAATGCATCCCAAAAAGAAAACGGTTGTGTCGTACTTTTGAGATTTGTCGGAAATAAATCCGAGTGCCCAGATGAGTCCCGCCGCCAAAAATCCGTTATATAAACCTTGGTTTTTTGCGAGCGTTGCCGAAGCACTTGCCACTTCCGGAGTCATTTTAAAAATTTTCAAACCCAGTTCGCTTTGCCAAAGGAACATTTCTAAAACTAGGATGAAAAGGTGTTCTACTGCCACAAACCCGACTAAAATTTTTGATGCGATATTCATTAAATCCTCCTGATTTAGATCTTTTGACAAAGATAGAATCGCATTTTGTGACAGTTTCCAGAAAATTTTTTCTTTTTTTAAGGATAAACCTTAGCCCACCAACCAGGCTTTTTTATGGTCTTCCGCATACTTGTCGAAAGAGATAGGGGATTTTCCTGTAATCTTTTGGACCAAATCGGTAATCGCCTCCGCATGACCGTCCCGAAGTGCCCCCGCAATCATAACTAGAAAGCCTGCATAATCTTCCGGCACACCTCCGCTGAGAAGTCCCTTTTTGAAATCTTCAGGACTTACGTTTACGTATTCGATTTTCAAGCCGGTCTGTTTGGAAATAATCTCCGCAACTTCATCGTGAGTCAGGGACTTTGTTCCTGTAAGTGCAAATGCTTGACTTGCAAATTTATCACCGCTTACTAATAGTTTGGCGGCAGTGCTGGAAATATCTCTGGAATCGATAAAACTTGTTTTTGCATTTCCTGCGGGAAAATAGATCTTTTTATCGCTTAAGATTCCTCCGATCCAGAATGTATGAAAATTTTGCATAAACCAATTGGGGCGGATGATATTCCAATTCAGTCCCGATTTTTCCAACAAAATCTCTGTTTTGCGGAAAGGTGCCTCATCCGGCGCAAACTCGACTCCCATGGCAGTCATAAGAACTATTTTTTTCAATTTCACCTGTTTTGCTTTTTCAATCCAGGGAGAAAGAATCTCGTATTGATTTGTAAATCCGGGAGGTGAGATGAAAAATGCAGCATCCACTTGATCCAATACCTCCAAACCTTTCTCCGGTGCGGAAGCATCGGAAACCACCCAAGTCACTCCCTTTTTCTTTTCGCCTTTTTCCGGAAATCTTGTTCCTGCAAATACTTCATGACCTGCTTCCAAAAGTTCCTGGATTACATTTTGGCTCACTTTGCCGCTTGCGCCGTTTACAAATATCTTCATATAAATCTCCTAATCAGATACAAGGCTACCTCAGAAATTTAAGACTGTCTATGTGTATAAGTATTAAAAATATATCCTTACGTATAATTTAGTAGACTTTTGGACATGGGGGTCTTATTTTTTAATTATGGATCTATTGTCTGCCATTTTGGACGAGGCCGGTTGGAAAAACGATTTGCTCACTCGGGATGCGATTCACGAGTCCTGGGGATTTCAGTTTCCCTGTGAAAAAAGCGGGGGCTTTCATATCATTACGCAAGGTTCTTGTTATGCGAGATTTCTGGGAAAACAATTCGAATTAAAAAAAGGAGACATCCTCTTCATCTCGAAAGGACTCACCCACGAATTATTATCCGATCCCAAGGCAAAGGTAGTAGGGATACAAAGGTTTTATGAAAAGAGGGAGCACCAAACAAAGGACAGCCTTCCGATAACTACCTTTGTTTCCGTCCGATATGAAATTCCTGAAAGGCCGCAGCATCCTTTTTTTCTGGAATTGCCGGATCATATACTGATGCGTGCCGAAGACATCGCGGCACATCACTCCCTTAACACTGCAACGACAATGATATCTCAGGAATTGGAATCCGGTTTCGGTTCCGATTTAATTTTACAAAGACTAACAGACATTTTGTTGTATTATGTGATCCGTCACTGGCTTTCCAAACACCCGAGTGCAAGCCCCGGATGGGTGATGGCGTTTCGTGACAATCATGTGATACTGGCATTGCAATCCATGCATAAAAACCCTTCCGCCGATTGGACATTGGAGTCTCTGGCAAAAAATATCGGGATCTCCCGGGCAGGGCTTGCCAATAAGTTCAAAGAAGTTTTAAATATTCCTCCTATGGAATATTTAACAAGGATCAGAATGGATAAGGCGAGAGATCTTTTTATGAAGGAAGATACTACCTTGGAAGAGGTTGCATTGGCTGTAGGGTATTCTTCAGCGTTTTCTTTTTCCAAAGCATACAAACGATTGTTTGGCGTGTCTCCAGCCCGGGAATGGAAAAAAGCCGGTTAATCAGTTTTATTATTTGTATCGTTTTTTGGTTTGATTAGAATTTCAGTCCTGCTTGCAGACTGGCATATCTGTGCACCAGGCTGATATCGGCGGAAGGAATATAATCCAAAGTGGAAATCTCGGCCGCAAGTTGTATAAACCAATCAGGTCTTTGCAAGGCAAATCCCAAAGTCAGTTTTCCTTGAAAGTTCCGAATCGGGACCGCATAATGTTTGCTACCTTCCGAGTTTTGCAAAAATATTTTTGACGCAACGATCAGGTTGTTATTCAAATTGGTTCCGTCTCCGAGCAAATACGAATAAGCAAGACTGCGGGCTGTCCTGGAAGGGAGCCCCTCGTTCAATAAGGTTTCAAGGAGAAAGTATTCTATGGTAGGATATCTGAATTTATAATCACTGATCGGAGTAAGATCCCTTGCAATCAGCAAGGAAAGGTCGTTGGAAATGGGATTGCCCGCATTGAAAAGAGTATTGAAAATCAAAAACTGAAAGCCGGGCTTTTCTTCGGAACGGGTCAGGGCATCAAATATAGCATAACGATATAACGAATCCGCGCTTGTATGGTGTTTCATCTTTTGAAAGGAATCTTTGCCGGCTTGCAATGTGCCGTTCCAGGATTGATACACCGCCTCGGGTTTTATGAAAAAATAATATTCCGTATCATCTACCGGGTATACGGATGTGGGATCATTGAAAGTAAATCCTCCCGAAACAGGAGATACTATCTTTCCAAAACGAAAAATCGGGCCGAGGGAAGCCGAAGTATCGAAATTTCCAATCTTAACAGTCGTTTGTATGCCAAGTTCTTTGATCCAAAAATATTTATAATCCAGGTTCAATTGATAAATGGTTTTGTTGGGGATTTGATTTTTCCAGCCTTGCGGGTGAGTAGCGCCTATGACTTTGTGAACTTGGGATTGAAAATATTCTCCACCTGCGTTTGAACCTATTTCTCCGAACCCTGTTTCAACGGTAAAAGAACTTTGTTTCCACCAATAAGTCGATATCGAACTTGCTTGCATATAACCGGCATAAGGTCTTTCTCCGTGTGCGATGTCTTTGCGGATTGTGTTTTGAGGTGTAAAAAGTTTTTGTGTTAATGCGTATCCGTTGTATTCTTTGGAATTGTCGGCAAAGACGGGAATCAGTTTTTTTAATCCCAAAAATATCCATGCTGATGGTGAATGTAAAAATTCATATTGTCCGTATTCAAGTCTTGTTCCGTGAGTGTATTCCCGATCGGATAAAAGTATGACATCGTTTTCAATTCCGAGCTTTAGCACTCGTTTGGCGGTAGTTGGAACAGAGTTGTCTAAGGTATTGTCTTTCGAAGTTTTTTCTTCACTTTGTAAGGAAAAGAAATTTGAATGCGATAAAATAACAATAATAACAACAAAGAAAGCTTGTTTCAATAAAGACATGCAAGAATAAAGCTTAGTTTTGTTTCATTTGGCATTGTACCTACTACTTTTTGATCATTAGCCATTTCAAACTTTAAATAAAAAGCCTATGGCAGATTTAAGGAAGATCCGAGGCTTTTATCGTTTTGATTGTAAAGTAACCTCTTCCATCGTTTCCGAAGCTCGGGATCTCTTGATAAGCGATCGCTATCGCACCTATACAAGTTTGTATCATTTGGTTTTTATAATAAAGCACCGGATAAGGTTTATTGAGTTCGTACAAGATCCGTTCGAATTTTCCGGTATTTGCGTTTATCCGGAGAGTCGTTAGAGGATAAGCACCGGAAGGTTGATTGACTTCAATTGAGCTTGAGACCAAAAATTTTTCACCGTTAGGCAGGCCTATGGTAGTTGAATACAGACTTTCCGAGTTGGTAGGATACATAAGGGTTGCGACTGATCCCTCGATGACGCCTGTAGTAGCGTGCCCGAAATAACTATGCCACAAAGAGTTTCCTTGCGTATCAAAACTTTCGTAAGCGAGGTTTCTAAGTCCGGAGGTTTGACTTGTTTCCGCAGGCGTACCGAAAGAATCGCTGGCGTGTCCTAAAGAAAGAATATTGCCTTTCACATTTAAAATTTTTCTAAGTCGCGTTTCTATGGAAGATGCGCTTCCGCTGTAGGTGGCCCATTCCGGTTCCTGTCGTAGGTTGGAATTTACTCTTACTTTCGCGAGAAAATTCTTTTTATTTCCGGGAGAAGGATGAGTCGTTACATTCGGAGTGGATAATAAATTTTGAGCTGTTCCTCCTAAGAAAACGGAATCTCCGTTTCTGATTGCCGAAACCGCTTCTTCGCTTCCTAAGCCTTGGATGTACTGTTGGGAAATCGGTGTTCCGATAGTAGAAAGCAATGCATAAATGATGTCCGAGTAGTTCGTTTCACCCGAATGAGTATTAGTTGGTGATGGAAACTCGGAAAGAGGGGAATGGTTGTTCGTTCCGTTCAGCCCTAAAAATAAATGGATATAGTTTTTTGTGTCCACTTCGAATGCATAAGGCCAGGTTAGATCCGTACTATCCAGATAAGTCAACCATTGCCTTGTTCCATCCTGGCTATATTTTGCCAAAAGGAATGAATAGGGATTTCCTGCCATGGGAGAAATCGAATCCGGCAAACTGTTTTGAACTGCAATTCCACCTATAAAAATTTCCCCGGAAGCTGAAATTTTAACAGTAGATTTCGCAGAATCGCTGTTTTGCGGTTTCCCCAGATAATCAACCCAAGCAGCGGCTCCGGTTCTGCTGGAGATTTTTACGATAAATATGTTCATATCGGTTCCGGCAACTCCGGTAAAAGGAGTTTTGGTTTCTTTGAGCAGGTCGTTTCCGGAAGTAAGAGGCTCGTTCGTAATCCCCGTTGCAATGATATCACCGTTAGGTAGAGCCGCCAGATCATTCAGCATGGTAAGATATCTTCCGGTTCCGAAATTGTTTGCCCAGATTCTGCAATGGGGAGTCAGAAATTCGTTCATCAAACCCGCTTGGAAGAAGCTGGAAGAAAGCGGATCTCCCTGGTTATTCAAATTGATTTTGCAGCCGGCCAGTCCGAAAATCTGGAGAAACAGTAATGCTCGATAGAAGATAGATTTCATATTGGTTGTCGATTTTTAAGAAAAATGAATTCCTAAAAAGTATCTGAATCTATAAAAATAACAATTCAATTTGAGAGAACTGCGGACTTCCGAAAATATATATATTCTTTTGTTAAAACATTTATCCATTATAGTAAACATGATATACGTAATAACGGAAATGAATTGCAAAATGGCTGGTTTTGGATAGAATTCTGGTGCAAGTGAGAGGTATTTCCCCATGTCATTACAAGATGAAATCAGTGAAATCTACCAGGAAGTTATGGAAGCGAACGAAGATATGAGGATTGCTTTGGAAAGATGGAAAAATTTCGATTTTTCCGAAGAAGAGGATTTGCTTTATAAATAAAATTTTTCTTTGTTTCTTATGTTTCCCGGCGTCTCGTTTTTATTTCCATTTTATGCTCGTTTGGCGATAGCCTTCTTGTAAACTGTTTCGTATTCTCCGGTTCTCTTTTTCCAACCCCAGTCTTGTCTCATTATATTTTCTCTGACTTCATAAAATTTGACCTTGTTTTTATACAAAGTCTCCGCGCGTTCCAGTGCGTATCCCAAAGAAGACGGGTCGTTGGGTTCGAATACGATCCCTGTATAGTATTTATTTTGTGAAGATTCCACAACAGTATCTTTCAATCCTCCGACTCTGGATACGATCGGTATTGTGCCGTATGCGTGGCTGTAGAGTTGGTTGAGTCCACAAGGTTCGAAGAGAGAAGGCATAAGAAAAAAATCGGATGCGGCTTCGATTTTACGGGCAAGCTCTTCGCTATAACCTTTATAAAAATAGATACGATCCTGTTCCGTATGGGAAAGATGAAAGAGAGGGTTTTCCAAATCCTTTTCCCCCGCACCTTGAAAGATATAATAATGCGACAAGTGTTTTCTCTCTTGGAAGCTTTGTAAAAATACGGAATAACCTTTTTGATAAGTAAGCCTTCCTATGATTCCTACCAGAGAGCGATTTGGATCGATCAAGGGACGGCCAATCTCCATATAAAGTTCGGTTTTGTTTTTTAATTTTCCTTCTTTGTTTGTTTTTGCATCAAACCTTTCAAAGATACGGATGTCATTTGATGGATTCCATTCTTCGGGATCGATTCCGTTGATGATCCCGGTATAATCATCGCTTCTCCGGCGAAGTGCTTCCGAAAGCCCGAATCCGTTTGCATCCAGCAAAGTTTCTTTCCTGTATCCAGGACTTACGGTTGTTATCTGATCTGCGGAAAGTAGTCCCGCTTTCAGATAATTTGTTTTTCCTTCGTGCAAGAGAAATTCGGGATGGAGTAAAAACGGTTCTTCTTTAAGGAAACCTGTCATCCAAAGAGGATGATCTCCCTGGTAGGCGAGGTTGTGAATGGTGAATACGGATGGTTTTCCACCGGGAGAATGTTTTTGCAAAACGGGGGCCAATGCAGTGTGCCAGTCGTGGGCATGGAAAACATCCGTATCCAGGACTTGGCTCAAATGGAAAGCAGCATAAGAATAAACCGCAAACCGGAAATGTTCATCGTTGTTTCCATAGATGGTTTCCAGATCCCGAAACAAGGGAGAATCGAAAAAATAAAGCTTGAGCCTTCCTTTTCGGGCTTCCCGGAAGCAGGAATCCTTCAAAATTTCAAGAACAGGGTTTGTTTTTTCGGGAAAGGAGAGCTTTATCGGGATGGTTTTTCCAGTGAATTCAGGTTTTTCCTTCAGGCCCCGGATCAGAGGCAAAGTCACGGAAACATCGTGGTTTTGTGACTGTTCTTTGGACAAAGAAGCAAGCATGTCCGAAAGACCCCCCATCTTTATGTAGGGAAAATATTCCGCCGTGGCGTGAAGAATCTTCATATTCTGTTATTGACACCGACTCGCAAAATGGGAAGCTAGAAAAACACTATTTGAAATCCAGGAGAAATCCATGTCAGTATCCACTAACTTACGCGGCCTTGCAGAGCTCGGCCTGAAACCATCTGAAGTCTTCCATAACCTATCTTACGACGAAATTTACCAGCACGAAATCAACAACAAAGAAGGCGTAGTGTCTGACAACGGTACAGTGATGGTGGATACAGGGATTTTCACGGGACGTTCTCCTAAAGACAAATACTTTGTAGATGAACCTTCTTCCAATGAAAACATTTGGTGGGGACCTGTAAATACAAAGGTTTCCGAAGCTATCTTTAACGAACTTTATACGGAAGTGGTAAAGTTTTTGGACAACAAAAAACTTTACGTTTTCGACGGTCATGCAGGAACGAATGCTGATACCCGCATCTCACTCAGAGTGGTAACGGAAAGAGCTTGGCAACATCATTTTTGCACAAACATGTTCCTTCGTCCTACCAAAGATGAATTGGCAAACCTACTTCCCGAATTTACAATCATCAATGCTTCCGGTTATAAAAACACAAAGTACAAAGAGCACGGTTTGAACTCGGATGTATTCGTGATTTTCCACCTTGCTAAAAAAATCTGTATCATTGGTGGAACCGAATACGGTGGAGAGATGAAAAAAGGTATCTTCTCCGTTATGAACTACTATCTGCCTCTCAAAGGCGTATTGACTATGCACTGTTCTGCAAACGTAGGTGGAGCAGGGGATTCTGCACTTTTCTTCGGTTTATCCGGAACCGGAAAAACAACTCTTTCCACAGACCCGAACCGCAAACTCATCGGTGACGACGAACACGGTTGGGACGATAATGGTATCTTCAATATCGAAGGCGGCTGTTATGCGAAGACGATCAATCTTGATCCTACAACAGAGCCTGAGATTTATGCGGCAATCCGAAGAGACGCTCTTCTTGAGAACGTAGTATTTGATGCTACCACAAAGAAAGTGGATTATTCTTCTGCGGCAAAAACGGAAAACACCCGTGTATCTTATCCGATTTTCCATATCGATAACATCCAACCGGATTCCAAAGCAGGTCACCCGAACACCGTAATCTTTTTGACATACGATGCTTACGGAGTTCTTCCTGCGGTTTCCAAACTATCCATCGAACAAGCTATGTATCACTTCTTGTCGGGTTATACTGCAAAGGTAGCGGGAACAGAGCGCGGTGTAAAAGAGCCTCAAGCGACTTTCTCCGCTTGTTTCGGTCAGGCGTTTATGACTCTTCACCCAACTTTCTATGCGAAGTTGCTCGGTGAGAAGATGAAAAAACACAATGTAAATGCTTACCTGATCAACACCGGACTCGTAGGTGGAAAGTATGGAGTGGGAAAACGTATGAATCTTCCTGCGACCCGCCAGATCATCAATGAAATCCTAAACGGCAACATTGAAAAATCCGAGTTCGAAAAACACCCTGTATTCCAAGTTTCTTTCCCTAAGACAGTGACAGGAGTGGATTCTCAAATCCTCAATCCTCGTAACGCTTGGGCAGACAAAGCAGAGTATGACAAAACAGCGGGCGACCTTGCGAAACAATTTGTAGAAAATTACAAAAAGTATCTCACAGGTGGTTCGAAAGAATTTGATTTCAGTGCTTATGGTCCTGTTGCTTAATTAAAGTTAAGCGACCAGGTTTAGTAAAAACCAAATAAAAAACCCGCATCTAATCCATGCGGGTTTTTTTATATTCGGACTCATCTCTATTTTTTAAAAATCAATACCGTTCGCGGTTTATTTTTTCTGCGCCTCGATGCTTGCTCCGACCATGGTTGCGATAAATATCATGGTGAGATAACGAAGTCCGATTTGGATGAAGTAATCTCCCGCTGACATCTTGGACATCGGGATTAAAATCAAAAAATCAAGAACGATATTTTCTACGAACCAGAGGATCCCGGTTCCTGTAAATGTAATCAGTGCCGACTCAGGTTTCAACTTGGCCAACTGGTAGAGCAGGTAACAGCCGGTTAAACTTCCTACAAGGATCATCGTTGTTTTGAATAAAAAAAGATCTCCTTGTAGTTTGCCTTCGGGAGAGTAAAAGCCGAAAGAAACAAAAAAGGGTACGATCCAAAGAACCACGCCAAAAATTAGAATTCGCAATAAATGTTTTTTCATCGTTCGATGTTCCACGCTCCTGTGCGCGTAACCTCCGTTTTACGACGCACGAGCTTCGGCCGTCCTGGCCTCGCCACCGCGAGAAACATCTCTCTCACTTTTAAGAGGCGAGAGACTTTATCTATGTATTGTGCGCTTTGCAATTTTCTTCTCCTATTCCTTTTTTTACAAATTTATATTTTCCAATTCTTTTTCTGTAAACAAATAATTGGGGATTTTTTGCCGTTTTAGCGAACAAAAAGTTGAATTTTACAACACAACCTTTTTTTTGTTAAGTGATCATTTTGTGTTTCATAAATCTTTACTCGACCAATTTTCGTTCTCTCCGTTCGATGAACTAACCAATCTGTCTGAGGTACCACTTGAATCATCCGGAACAAGCGCAATCAAATGAAAATACAGGTCTTCATAAAACCTTAGGTCCGATTCATCTTTGGGGAATTGCAGTAGGGCTTGTGATCTCAGGAGATTATTTCGGATGGAACCTAGGTTGGTCTGTGGCCGGGTTTTGGGAATTTGCACTCGCCGTATTTATCATCGCGGTCTTTTATATTTGTTTTGCACTTTGTTTTACCGAACTCGCGGCATCCATCCCTCATTCGGGAGGACCTTTTGCCTATTCTCATTTGGCACTGGGAAAGATAGGAGGGTTTATCAGCGGGTTTTTGGTCTTGGCAGAATTCATTCTGGCACCTCCTGCCATCGCATCTGCATTAGGTGGATATTTTCACTTTCTATTTCCTATCATTCCCGATCTATATGCGTCTTTCGGTTTTTTCGGAATTTTAGTGATCATCAATCTTCTGGGAGTCAAACAAACGGCTAGATTCGAATTGTTTGTAACGATCACTGCGATTTGCGGGTTGTTGCTTTATCTAGGAGCGATCGTTCCTTATTTTTCATTTCAATCGTTTGCGGAACTTCCTAGTTTCGCCGAGTTTTCCTTTTCTTCTTTCTTTCAATCCATTCCGTTTGCGATTTGGTTCTTTCTTGCTGTTGAAGGTGTGGCTATGGCTGCCGAAGAAGTAAAAGATCCGAAAAAAGACATTCCCAAAGGTTATGCCGCAGGAATCGGGACACTTATCTTTCTCGCTTCTTCCGTTTTTATAGGAACGGCAGGTGTGGTTAATACGAAAGAAGTGGCTGGTTTGGATTATCCTCTGTCATTCGTATTGACAAAGTTATACGGAATCGATTCCTATATTGCAAAGATTTTTACATTCATCGGTCTGTTCGGTCTGATCGCTTCTCTTTTCGGAATCATTTTGGGTGCCTCCCGATTGGTCTATGCTTTGTCCAAGGAAAAGTTTTTGCCAGGATTCCTGGGAAAATTAAATCACAAAACCCATGTGCCCGTCAATGCGGTGTTTGTCGGTGCTGCCATAGGATTTTTGGCGCTTTGTATAGGAAAAACTTCGGAGTTAATCACTGCGAGTGCACTCGGTGCCTGCGGGATGTATGTGGTGAGTATGATTTCTTTTTTTGTTTTGAGAAAGAAGGAACCGAATCGTTCGAGACCCTATATCGCGCCTTTTTATCCGGTTTTGGCAATCATTGCTTTGGGGTTGGGCCTCGTCGCTCTGGTTTCGGTAATTTACAGCAATCCTTTTGTCGCCTTGATTTTGTTTGGCGGGTTTGCGGTTTCTACCGTAGGTTTTTTGTTATGGGGCAAAAAGGGATAATGTTTTAGGAGAGGAAAGGTGCGGGAATATGAAGTTGTCAATTAAGACCAAATAGTTTTTAATCCGGAAACCTTATATTTCTTCATTTCTGAATCTTTGGAAATTAATGTAAGCTTTCTGGAGATACATTGCCAAATCAGCATTCGATCAAAAGGATCTCTATGAAAATCTTCTTTCAAGTTATGATATGAAGAAGCATCTTCTTTGTTTAGTTCTATAGTATTAATATTTAATTTTTCAAGAAATTTAGGAATATCCTCCGGTTTAAAACCAGAGAGTTTAAGTTTACCAAGTTTATATTTTAAAGAAAGTTCCCACAAGGATATGGAACTAACTAAAATTTGATTATTTTGATCTTGTATAATCGTAGCCGCTTTCTTACTTAATTGTTTTGAGTCACCAATGACCCAGAGTAGGGCATGAGTATCTAAAAGGAACGTCATTTAAATACTTAAGAATTCTTCCTCAGTAATTGAAAAATCTTTTTCAAAAGAAATTTTTACCTTTCCATCAAGCATTCCAATTTTTCTCTTTGCACCAGTGTTTTGATTGACTGGTACTATCATAGCAATGGTCTTTTTATTTTTTCCAAAAAGAATTCCGACCTTTTCTCCATTTTTGACATATTCAAGAACCTCGGAGAAATGAGATTTTAGTTCACCGACAGGGAATGATTTCATAATACTTTAAACTTATTTTAAGTTGACAAGTTGTCAAGAAAATAGCTTTCATTTTTTCTTATTTGAAATGGGTTTTTACCCATGTCATTTAACAAACTAGGCTTACCGACGTTGTTCGCAGCGGTAAGGCGTAGTTATGCGAAGTGGCTGAACTTATAAAGACCAATCTTCCACTTTTAGGTTTTTAATTCTTTTGAATTCCTTTGTGTTGTTAGTAATAAAAGTTAAATTTTTTGAAATAGCTTGAGCTGCTAATAAGGCATCAGCAGATCCGATTAGGTTTCCTGATTTTTTTAAATCAGCTTTAATGATTCCGAATGCTTGTGTGTCGGACTGTTCAAATGGTAAAATTTCAAAAATAGATAAGAATTCGATCAAAGAAAATCTATTTTTTTCTTTCTGTTCACTATTCTCTATACCAAACTCAAGCTCAGCTAAAGTTAATGATGAAATAAAAATTCCTTTATTATAATTCTTTTTCAATTTATCTAAAAGAACCGTATTCTTCTTTTTAATAAGAAAAATACAAATATTCGTATCTAAAAGGAACATTAAAAACTGTCTCTTTCCGATTCAGGTAATTCGCTCCTTCCCTCTTTAAGAAAATCGTCAGTGAATCCGTTTAACCCTTCAAGGAAAGCATTCCATGCTTTGTTTTTCGGCACTAGAATGACAGCATCGCCGAGTTTTTGTATAAATACTTCTTCGCCTTTAAATTGAAATTCCTTTGGAAGCCGGACTGCTTGGCTTCTCCCGTTTACAAATATTTTTGCTGTTTGCATGAATCTTTACCTTAGTAGAGTATATACTGCGGTATATATCAGGTCAACCCTGATTTTCAAGCTTGGTGAATATTGGTGTAGTGAGAAAAACGGCTGGCCTTTCCTTGGAGGAACTAAAGGCGTAAGTACGAAGTGGTTTCTAGCTTGTTCTTCTGTTTACTTCAGTAAGTAAGAGGAAGATTTCTAAATGCGTGGGGATCTTCTCATCGGATTTTTTAAGATCCGCCCGCTGTTTTAATATTTAAGGTTTTCGGAGTTAAGGAGAATCCATCCGTGTCTTTAATCAGACTGGTGGGAGTGATTTTATAATTGACCCCACTGTAAATATTACCTCCGCCAAAGATAATCGTAGAGGTATTTCCCACCGTTGTATGAGAAATTGATTTTGCGGATTCCGGTGTTCCTATTATGAAGCTAATATTTTGCTCCAGTATCGTACTTGCATCCACTGTATTGCTAAATGTAAAAACAATTGTAAATGTGCTACCGGAAAGCGGCACTGACTGATCCCCTTCAACCGGATTGGTGCTAACCAAAGTAAACTCAGTGGTTAGGGCAACTGTCTCGTCAAGAGTGTAAGTTGTAAGTCCCAGAACAGTGAAAGTACCGGAATCGGAACCTTGTGTAACAGTTGTACCACTGACTACCAAAGTAAAACTACCCAAACTAACTCCGCCGGAACTTGTTACGTTGATCGTATAAGTGCCAGGACGAAGTTTGAGTAGAAATTTTCCAATCCCGTTCGTTGTCGCAGTAGTACTAACGGCAACTGTATCTTTTGCGGAAGAGGAAACAGAACCTAAACTGAGAGTAGCATTTGTAACCGAGCTACCCGAGCTTTTGAGTTGGCCTAGCACTTGTAAAGTGGCACCGGTGTCTGTAGTGCTTGCCGATGATCCACTCCCAGCTAAAAGGGCAAGTGCTCCCGCACCACTGGATTCCGAAGTTGCCGGATTGAAAACGGACTGGATGGCAGGGTTGAAGTAACAATTGGAAGAAAATAGGATGCCAATGATAAGAACCGGGATTTTACTGAGTAAATTTGATTTAGAATTTTGTTTTTTCATTTTGGTATCCCCGATCTTCCCTGTCTCTAGGAAAAGGATAGCACCTATGCAGAAGTTTTCTAGAAATAAATTTCCGAAAAAACAATTTTAATCCGAGCGAAATCCACTACGGGCGAAAGACTTATCCCCCAAACGAGGGATGTCGGGCTAGGCACGTTCTTATAAAAATTGTTTGTTTTTTTAGTTTCATCTAATGAGTATAAGGTATGATTCCTTTACCAGATAAACAAACTGGGTTTGCCATTATTTGCCAAATTCCAAGTCACTACTAGAAGTTTCCCTGAGCTAGGTTCGATCAATATAACAGGTCGAAAGCCGGAGTTTATTCCTTGTCCCATGGAAATATCCGTATAAGTGCAGTTAGTCCCATCTGGATCACAGCGAAATAGGCCCGACTTACTATCATTAAATTGATTCATGGTCGCAAACAATAATTTTCCCGAAATAAAATCTATCACTGCAGACGGAGAGGTACCAGAGTTAGCACCTTGGCTAGCAGAAACATCCGTATGAGCGCAACCTGTTCCATCCAAATTGCAACGAAACAAACCGGGCTTTCCTCCATTTGCAGCATTGGAAGTAAATGCTAGAAGTTTCCCAGAACTAGTATCGATGATTGCAGTTGGCCTCCCTCCAGAGCTAGTTCCTTGACCTGCGGAAATATCCGTATGGGTACAACTAGTGCCATCCAGATTGCATCGAAACAGACTCGGTTTGCTATTATTGGCTCCATTGCAAGTTACTACCAGCAGCTTCGCCGCAATAGGATCAATCACCACACCTGGAAAAAGTGCAATTGAGTTTGTTCCTTGCCCCGCAGATATATCCGTATGGGTACAACTAGTGCCATCCAGATTACAGCGATATAGACTAGGTTTACTGTTATTCGCTTCATTCCGAGCTACCACTAGCAGCTTCCCAGCAATAGAATCAATAACTCCCATTGGATACATACCTGAGTTAGTTCCCTGCCCTGCAGAGATATCGGTATGCGTACAACTGGTTCCATCCAGATTGCAGCGAAACAAACTTAATTTACCGTTATTTGCCACATTGTTAGTCACTACCAATAGTTTTCCGGAAGCGGAATCAATAAGTACCGATAATTCAAATCCAGAGTCAGTTCCTTGTCCTGCGGAAAGATCGGTATGTGTGCAACCGCTCCCATCCAGATTGCAGCGAAACAAACTCGGTTTACCGTTATTTGCACCATTGTTAGTAACTACCAATAGTTTTCCTGCGGCAGTATCGATCACTGCCCTTGGATTGATTCCGGAGTTCGTGCCCTCTCCCGCAGAAATATCTATATGACCTCCTGATATGGCCGTACCGACCGGGACAGAAGTAGTAAACACGGTTTGTTCCCCGGAGAGTAAACTCACCCCTCCGCCGACTGCACCATTCCTTGCTTCGACCCGAACATAATACAGTGTATCGCTTGTCAAACCAGTGATCTTATAGTATAGATTGCTAATCCCTGTTATGCTGGTGGAGGAGGTGGTCACAGGACTTGAGGTACTATAATAAATTCTATATTCGGTGGCGTTGGAAACAGGAGCCCATTGCACAAAGATCTCCGTTCCTGTGCCTAGTGCGGAAACTTGGGAAGGAGTGGCAATGGTAGTGTCAATAATGTAATTTTCACTGGAAACAGCGGAGGTATTTCCGGCCTGGTCGCGGGCGATGAAGTTTATATAGGTTGTGGCAAGATCGGCCGGTGCAATTGCACTAGAATATAAAGTTCCCGAAGTGATCGTCCCTGTTGTTCCGGTAATAGCTGGATCAGTCGGAGCGGAACCGGTTTGGTTAGAGTATGCGATTTTGTCACAACCGGCTCCGCCTGCATCATTGCAAGTCAGTGAAACGGAAAAGAATGTGATATAACTACCGCTTGTTGGATTTGCGCCGA
>NZ_RQHV01000005.1 GCF_004771005.1 Leptospira ilyithenensis | reverse complement strand
TGGCTAGGGGACTTTACAAATTACAATCTGCGGCAATCATGTGGAAGTTACTTACTTATGGGTAACGGGATGGGTGGATAACCCCACCCAATGAGTTCCAACTACCATTTGTTCGGAAAAAATGCAAATGCGTTCCCGGAAAAACGGAAAATTTTAAATAAAAGTTCGGTTTATTGCCCTATTTTAGGAAATTTCATTCTGGAAGAAATGGTCTCCGAAATGCATCAGAGAACCGGTTTTTCGGATTCGTAATAAGAGACCTCATAATAGGAAATTTCACCCTGAAGCAGATTTGCAGGAATGTCAAACCAAGGTTCCATTGCGAAACTACCGTCTTTTTCAATCACTCCGTCCATATTTCCGGAATGCCTCAATTTTCCATCCCGGTCATAAAGCGCATAAAATGCCAAATAATAGACAGGTGCATTAGGATTTTTCTCCAAATACATGGACCACCTAATGATTGTATTGTTCGCGAAAGTGGAAAATTTCAGCTCTAAGGCAACGGGGCAAATTTTACCAAAACGATATTTTTCCAAACCGGAGATCGAAGTGGAATCGACGGACACTGTAGTTGATTTACGAAGATAGGTCCAAATCACACCGTCCAAAAAACTGATTTTGAGCTCAGAAAAAGTTTCCAGTGGAACTTTATCATTTTCGTCACCACCTAACGATTGTATTTGTTTCAGTCTTCCGGCACGTTCGTATCCAAAAATCAAATTAACCTGCAAAGAAGAAATCAAACCCACATCGAACGGATACCTTGCCCATAAACAGGAAAGTGCAATACAATCTCCCGGCCCCGTTTCACCTTCCTGAGTATGCCCGCATAAAAGTCTGCCTTCCTTGTCATAAAACGCAAAAGAAACAAGACTGTGCAATGTCCTGGTAGAATCGTTTTTGTTTCCGGTGACCACCACTCCGGGGCAACTCATTATTATATCCGGTCCTACGGAAGGAAAATTAACAGGTGTCAAACGCCACCCCAAAATCAAACCTTCAGTCCAATCGATATTCCTGACTGCGATCGCATCAATGGAAATTTCCTCTTTATGGGGAGGATGGATCTCCTGCTTAAACCAATACATCTTAGGACTATCTTTTAAAATCGGACTTTGATCCGAAGCAACTTCCCTTTCATTTCGATCCGAATCGGTTTGCGTTTCTTTACGAACAAAGAACTTCGAATTCATTTTTAAATTTTTTCTATGCAATCTTCGGAAGAAAACTCCTCCCAAAAGTATAAACAGCCCGGTTTGGTTGGAAATAGGCGGGTTTATATTTTCCGTATATGCTAATATATAACTGCCGGATAAAATACCTGCAAGACTCAACACCCAAAACAAACTGGCCCGGGAAAACAAAATTCGAAACCCGAACCTACCAACTAACTCAGAGAAAGGCGAAACGATAGTCCCCAAAAAAGGAAGCCGTATCAAAATCGTTAATATCCCCATAAACAGGGCAAAAATAAAACAGATAAACAAAAATGAGAAAAATAGATTCCAGAAAAATAAAAACTTTGCCGGGCCGGACAAGGCAAGATCCCAGGAAAGCCCGAAAACTAAAACAAGTGATAGATAATAAAGGAACGAAAGGAAAAATCCAAACATCGTCCATCCATTAGTAGCAAAAAATCGAGCTTGTCAAGAAATTTCGTGAGTATTTCATCCCTCGTTTGAGGAGTAAGTGCGAAGAGATGATGTAGGCAGATTGCCTACATCATTTTATTTTAATTTGATAAAAAAGTTATAAATAAATTTATAACTCTCCTTTTAATAAAGCAAAAAATCCGTCTCTGGAAATCGTTTCCGTTTTCTCTTCTCCCAAACGGCGAATGGAAACGGAATCGGATTCTTTTTCCTTATCTCCCAAAATCACTGTAAAACTTGCACGTTTCAAAATGGAGTCTCTGATTTTAGAACCGATCTTTTCATTACGAATGTCCAATTCCACTCTATAGCCTTGAGAATGCAGATCATTATAAACAGTCGTAGCATAGTCGTTATGTGCTTCGGCAACAGTCACTACCCGAATCTGAGTAGGATTCAACCAAAGAGGGAACTTGCCTTCAAAATGTTCGATCAAAATTCCGATAAATCTTTCCAAAGACCCGTAAATCGCTCTATGAATCATAACCGGTGCATGTTTTTTTCCGTCGGAAGAAGTGAAGTCCAACTCAAAACGATTGGGCATGGAAAAATCAATCTGAACCGTTCCGCACTGCCAGAGTCTTCCCAATGAATCCTTAATATTGAACTCTATCTTCGGTCCGTAAAAAGCACCGTCTCCTTCTTTGATTCCGTATTCGATCCCTTTCTTTTTCAAGGCATCGTGTAATGCGCGTGTAGCGAGATCCCAGTCTTCATCGCTTCCTTGAGATTTTTCAGGTCTTGTTGCGATAAAAGTTTTGAACTCAGTGAATCCGAACTTTTTGTACACGTCGAATGTGAAATCAATGATATCTTCAACTTCCGATTCCACTTTCTCAAGTGGTGCATAAATATGCGCATCATCTTGTGTGAAAGCTCTTACTCTGAAAAGCCCGTGCAAAACTCCGGACATCTCATGCCGGTGCACTGTGCCCAGTTCCATATAACGCAAAGGCAATTCCCTATAGGAATGCATATGATATTTGTAAATCAAACAACAACCGGGACAGTTCATAGGTTTCACTGCAAAGTCGGCTTCGTCAATATCCGTGAAATACATATTTTCTTTGAAGTTGTCCCAGTGACCTGATCTTTTCCAAAGAGAAGAATTCAAAATCGTCGGTGTTTTGATTTCATGATACCCTCTCCTGAAACATTCCTGTCTGATGTAATCCGCCAGAGTATTCCACAGAAGAGTTCCTTTCGGATGCCAAAAAGGAAAACCGGGTGCTTCATCCTGGAAACTGAATAAATCAAGTTCCTTCCCTAATTTTCTATGATCTCTTTTTTTTGCCTCTTCAATGAGAAAAAGATATTCGTCTAACAGCTTTTTGTTGGGAAAGGAAACTCCGTAAATACGAGTGAGCTGTTTGTTTTTCGAATCCCCTTTCCAGTAAGCACCGGAAATAGCAGTCAGCTTGAACGCTTTGAGTAGGCCGGTGCGCGGGACATGAGGTCCCCGACAAAGATCATACCATTCGCCTTGTCCGTATAACGAGACTGAGTCGGATTCGAATCCTTGTATGAGTTCCACTTTATAAGGTTCATTTTCCTTTTTGAACTTTTCAATCGCTTCCGCACGCGAAAGCTCCCATCTTTTTACAGTGAGATCTTCTTTTACGATGTCCGCCATCTCCGCTTCGATTTTTGGTAAATCCTCCGGAGACAAAATGGTATCTCCGAAATCGATATCGTAAAAGAAAAAACCAGGACCGCTTTCAATCACAGGACCTACCGTCAAACGGGCGTGAGGCCATAATCTTTGTGTGGCCATTCCGAGCAAGTGGGCGGAGGAATGATGAAAAACATCTTTCCCTTCCTTGTCATCGAATGTTAAAAATTGAATATGAGTATCTTCTTTGGGCTCAAAGCTCAAATCCACCGTACGACCGTCACCCGTCACAGCAGCTAAGGCCTTTTCTTTGAGAAAAGGAAGCTGAGACTGGATAAAGTCGGATAGGGATTTACCGGATTCGAGTTCTTTTTTCGATCCGTCGGGCAATGTAAGTGTAATTTGAGCCATAACTAAAGTCAGTGTTTTAGGAAATAGCGCAGAGGAAAAGTAAGAAACGGAAAGAAAATGCTCAGTCTTCGGAAATCGTAATCAACACACTACAGGAAAGTAGATCCAATAGGGATGTACTGACGGACCCCTTCCACCACCTCGCGCCGAAGCCTTTGCGTTTGGTATGTCCTAAAACCACCAGATCTGCCTTCCAATCCGAAGCAACCTTGGCAATCTGCTCGACCGGTTCGCCATATGCCAGTTCTCCGATCGCTTGGAATCCTTTTTCTTTCAGGAAAAAGATTCCTTTTTCCAAAATCAATTTTGCCTCGCCTTCTTCTTTATTTACAATGATTTCGGGAACATAAGACTCGACTAAATACAATCCGGACGGGATGGAAATTACGGCGAGCAATTTGATTTCCGAATGAAAGGCAGACCCGAGTGCCGCGGATTCCAACAAAGCTTTTTTCCCTGAAATCGTTCCGTCATAAGCCATTAAAATTTTCTTATACATATGTCTCCTCCTTCTGCTTCATAAAAAAACAAGGAATGATCGATAAAGTAAATACAAGTGCAACAATCAAAAAGACATCCTGAAAGGCATCCAAATTGGCCCCGCCTCTCAATTCTTCCCTCCAATCCAAAAGAGAAGCGAAAACATTCACTCCGAAAGAAGAGCCCAGGGTTCGAACGAAATTGACGGTTCCCGAACCTTTGGCGATGTAATCTCTCGATAATACTTGTATGGCGCCAGCATTCAATGCAGGAATGACGAAGCCGAGGGCCGCCCGACTCGCAGTAACCAAAACTCCTATCATTAAAAAATAAGAGCTGTCTTTCAAAAAATAAAGCCCGAAAAAGGAAATCGCAAATAAAGACAAACCTACAATTATTATTTTATAAGACTGATACATATCGGTAAGCCTTCCCGCAATCAGCATAATTACACCGAGAGCAAACCCTCCCGGAATCAAAAGCATTCCTGCTTGCGTTGCGGTAAATCCGACTACCAACTGAACGAACAGAGGAACCAGATAAACAGAACCGTAAAGACCCGCTCCGTAGAAAAATGAAACAATGCAGGCGGAAACAAATCTTTTATTTTTAAAAATACCCAAATCCAAAATAGGATAAATAGTTTCGGATTCTCTTAGTAAAAAGAGAGATGTGAAAATAAATGAGAAACCCAAACGAAGGAGAATAGAAAAAGACAGCCAACCCCGGCTCCTTCCTTGAGACAAACCATCTAACAACAACAAAACGGAAAAGAAAAACCGAAGGCGATGATATGTGTTTGTTTTTGACCGAAACGAAGAACCATCCAGGAAGTGGAAAGCATTGCGATTGTCATTGCCGCAAGAAATCCGGTGGAAATCCATTGCACTTCTTCGTGACCCATTTGAAATGCTTTCATGATATGGGGAATGGCAACATTCAGAATGGTAGAAGACATTACCATTGCGGCCGTTCCCATCATTACAGTCAGGGCCGGAAGCCAACGTCCCCGAAGTAAATTTTCTTCCTTCATCTCGAAACGATTCTATATGCTTTGGAATAGATTTCTAGATAAATTTTCGGATCTAAAATTTTAATCCGCGAAAACCTCTAGGTCAAAAACACGAACTTTTAAAAATAATTTTTTCCAAAACCGGAATCCGATTGGGAAAAGAATCGTTTTTATGTTAAGCGACAGCCATTGGCACAGAAGAAGGGGCGGGGATAGAAAATTATACCTAACACCTAATAAAATCGCAATAATTTCCCTTCCACAAGACCTTTCATCAATATCTGAAAACTTTCTTCCACAGACTCAGGCAACCCAAATCCGTTTTCTCTTTCTAAACTTATAAATCCATGCAAGACCGCCCGCAAAATACGAATTTGGTGGATTGCCCTTGCATCCAGGACTTTCAAAGACAAGGCAGTCAAACAGACTTTCAGAATACGATCACTCGCCAATCTATGATTTTCATTACCCGAAGGAGCGGATACAAGCAAAGGATAAACACCTTTATGATTATGGGCAAAATTTCTATATTCCAAAATAAATTTCCGAAGCCCCTCTTTCCGATTTTTTTCAGGCTTGGTAGTCGCCATAATCGTTTCCAAATTTTCAGCAAATTGATTTGCAGTTCTTGCGGCAACTTCACTTGTAATGTCCAAAAGATCCTTGATATGATTATAAAGGGAAGGAGATCGGATTTCCAATTCGTTTGCGATCCGTTTAATACTTAAATTTTCAATCCCGTCTCTATTTGCCAAATGCCAAGCCGTATCCAGAACGGATTCCCGATCCAGAACCCGTCCCGTTCCTTTTGGTCTTCCCGTTTTATGTTTTATTTTTTTTGCCAAATTTCTTTTACCAGATCAGCGGTTCTCTTAGGATCCTCTTTATAAGGGTAGTGCCCCGCATTTTCAAACATAACGTAATCAGCTTTCGTCTGTTTTGCGATCCATATCGCTTCCTCTTCCGGGTTTTCAAAGTCCGGATCATCAGTTCCCATAAGCACAAGCACTTTGGATTTTACATTACCTATTCTTTGTTCGCAATTCCCTTTTCCAGCAAATAACATAGACCTAAGGGCGGAGAGTCTCCCTTCTTCTTGCAAATTGGATTTTATAAATTCGGAATGTTCTTCCAGATCAGCCGGTTTGTTTTTAGGATAAAGACTTTGGTAGTAGGATTTCCAGGCGCCTGCTCCCCAAGGTCCGCGAAACATTCCGCTAACGACAAGTTTCATAAACCAACCCATTCCTTCTCCATCCCGAACAAATGGTCCGGTGAGCACGATAGCTTCGATTTGTTCGGGCAATTCCGCGGCAGAGTATACTGCGGAAGCTGCACTCATGGAATTCGAAATAACAGTAACATGAGTTAAATGGTTTTCCTGAATAAATCGAACAATATCTTTGCCTGTCTCTTCCGGTCCGTAAGAAGAAAAACTTGTGTCCGAACCGCCCATGCCGCGAAGATCCATTCCGTAAACGGTAACATCCTTTGCCAATATTTGTGCCAACTCCAGATAATTTTCTTTTGTATCCCCGATTCCTGGAACGAGTATGACATTTCTCGAGCCGGAACCCATTTTGAAATAAGCAATAGCGCCTTCTTTGCCAGGAAAAGAAAGATTTGTAGCAAAAAGCAAATCGGGCATAAAAATCAGCCCTAAAAGAATAAAACCAAGTCGCTTCATACAAGCCTCCGAAATAAAACTAACCATATTAGCTTTATTAACTAATGCAATTAGTTTTTTTAGGAAAAAAGCCCTTTCCCGTAAAAATTTCAAAACCGTTCCCTGTTTTCAAAGGATTAAAAAATTGATTTACTATTAATTAATCCATATTGTATCAAGGATCTATTATGCAAGCCCACCCTCGTTTCTTATTGTTACTCTTTGTCACTATTTCTCTACAAACAAATTGTTTGAGCCTATCCCCCAGAAAAGCCGTCGGAGAAGAGAAGACAACCCCTAGAGGAGAAGTAACTCTTTCCTATTATATAAGCGGTAAAGGCAAAACAGTCATTATGATTCCCAGCTTGGGAAGAGCCGGCAGCGACTTTAACGAACTAGCGCTTGGGCTCAATGCATCCGGTTATAGAACCATTTGTATCGATCCGAGAGGGACGGGCAAAACAACAGGAGTGAATGGAGACAATATAGATCTGCATGAACTCGCAAAAGATATAAAATCAATCGCCGATACGGAGACAAGGCCGACCGAAAGAGTAACAGTGCTCGGACATGCATTTGGAAATCGGGTCGCAAGAGTATTTGCAACAGATTACCCCGAAAAAACAAGCTCAGTCGTATTACTTGCCGCAGGTGGAAAAATAGAAATAGAACCGAAGGTTCGGGATGCCATCAAACATAGTTTATGGGTTTTTATGCCGGATTTTTGGAGAGTCGGTAAAATCAAATATGCCTTTTTTTCCGACGAACATGAGGTTCCTGATTACTGGATTGTCGGGTGGAACATTCGTACCGCTCTTTTGCAAAGAAAAGCAACTGACTCCGTTTCTCACCAATCCTGGTGGGGAGGAGGAAATGCTCCCATGCTTGTCGTCCAAGCAAATCAAGACAGAGTGGCCCCACCGGAACACACCTCCAAACTTTTAAAAGAGGAATTCGGCTCGAGGATCACTATCGCTGAGATTGAAAACTCAGGACATTCTCTTCTTCCGGAACAGCCGGAAAAAATAGAAAAGTCAATCCTCTCGTTCTTAGCGAAAATCAAACACTGAGTGCTTTGATGATAATATTCGCATAAAGGAAGGTTATAAAGCCAGATCAGGTAAAGCCTAAAGTCGAGTCAGTAGGCCGTACAAAAAAAACGCGGAAAGGACAAAAAAGCCACTTCCCGCGTTTCCGATTGATCCTGAGAAGGAACGATTTACTTAGATCGCGTTTTTACCTTTTTCGCCAGTGCGGATTCGGATTACGTCTTCCAGAGGAGTGATGAAAATTTTTCCATCTCCGATCTTTCCGTCTCCGCTTTTCGCAGCTTTTAAAATAGCGTCTACTGTTGGTTTTACGAACTCGTCATTTACAGCGATTTCCAATCTCACTTTACGGAGAAGATTCACTGTGTATTCATGACCACGAAAAACTTCCGTTTTTCCTTTTTGTTGGCCATAACCTTGAACATCCGAAACCGTAAGGCGGTAGATTTCATTTTTAGTTAGTTCCGCTTTTACTTCTTCAAGTTTATGCGGCTGGATAATTGCAATGATCATTTTCATAGTTTTTTAGCTCCTTACCAATTAACCACGTACTCGGATACTGAAATCTGGATACGCTTCTGCTCCATGCTCGCCGAGATCGAGACCGGATACTTCTTCTTCTTCACCCACTCTGATTCCACCGGCCAGTTTCAATACATACCATAATAGGAACGACACTGTAAAGACAAAACCACCGAAAGCAAGAATTCCATACACTTGAGTCAAGATAGAAGGAACGGCAACACCTGCCGGAGAACCTTCGTAACCGAAAATAGCAACCGCTAAAGTTCCCCAAATACCGCATACAAGGTGAACGGAAGTTGCACCGACCGGGTCGTCGATTTTGAGTTTGTCAAAAGCAAGAACGGAAACAACAACGAGAGTACCTGAAATAGCACCGATGATTGCTGCGGAAGCCGGACTAACAATCGCACACGGTGCGGTGATACCTACAAGTCCTGCCAAAGTTCCATTTAAAATCATACCAAGATCGGGTTTTTTCAAAATAATCCAAGCTGTTACCGTTGCCGCGAGTGCACCCATAGCCGCCGAGATATTTGTTGTTACTATTACGTGAGACATCGTGGAACCGTCGCCTACTCCCATCGTAGAACCAGGGTTAAACCCAAACCAGCCGAGCCATAGAATCAAAGTTCCCAAAGCAGCAGAAGTCATGTTATGTCCTAGAATCGGCTTAATGCGTCCGTCAGGAAGAAATTTACCTTTACGGGCACCTAGAACAAGAGCACCCGCAAGAGCAGCCCAACCGCCTGCAGAATGAACTACTGTAGATCCCGCAAAGTCATGGAATCCCAAAGCAGCAAGCCATCCGCCACCCCATACCCAGTGACCTGTGAAAGGATAGATAAAAGCTACTAAAAGAAAAGAGAAGATAAGGAAGGAGTGAAACTTGATTCTTTCTGCAACAGCTCCCGATACGATAGTTGCAGCAGTTGCAGCAAAAACCAATTGGAAGAAAAATTTTGCATTTAACGGAACTCCGGTCCAATTCATGGAAGTGTAAACACCTTGGTAGGCGTCCCCGATCGCAGGAGAGTTATCGGCTCCGCTCAAAAAGAAAAGTCCTTCCGTTGCTAAATAAGGAGTACTTCCGTTGCCGAACATTAATCCCCAGCCGATTGCCCAAAACGAGAGAGTAGCTGCGGCAAAAACGATAAAGTTTTTTGCTAAAATGTTAACTGTGTTCTTTGACTGACAGAAGCCGGATTCCACAAGTGCAAACCCTGCATTCATAAAGAACACCAACATACCGGCAACTAACACCCATAAAGTGTCAAGACCTACCTTAAGTGTATCTATAGCTGCTAATTTTTCTGCAACTGGATCCGCGGCTTTTGCAGGTTCGTCTGCAAAAAGGAACATCGGGATAACCAGCAGCAGGAGGGCTATTTTTTTGAAATGTTTTTTCATATTGCCATTCATCCTTTGCATGATAATTCGATGTCTTGAGTGCAAGATTGGTACCTAGTTTTTAAAAAATAAGCAAACTGGATCAAAAAAACCTGAAAATGCTTAGAAACCTCTCATTCTGCCTAAATATAAATGAAATAGCAGCTATGCTCAATTTACAAACCTACCAAACCCTAGCCAGAACGTACGTATAATAGGCACATTGTAATCAAAGAAGACAAAACAGGTAAATTTCAGCCTAACCTGGAATCAAATTTGATTTCAATGGAATGAAATTCGAGAGTTGTCGGGATGGAAATTTTAATCCAAAGGCCGGAAGGTATCTATTGTCCTCCGGGAGATTTTTATATAGATCCCTTGCGTTCCGTGTCCCGTGCTTTGATCACACACGGGCACTCAGATCACGCCCGCAAAGGAAGTAAAAACTATCTTTGCCATAAAGACAGTGTCAATATTCTCAAACTTAGATTAGGCGAAAATATAAATTACCAAGGAACAGATTACGGAAAGAAAATGCAAATAGGCAATGCTCTTGTTTCCTTCCATCCTGCAGGCCATATACTCGGTTCCTCACAGATTAGAATCGAGGTGAAGGGAGAAGTCTGGGTGATAAGCGGAGATTACAAAACTTTGCCTGACTTAACTTGTCCGGGTTTTGAATCTGTTCCCTGTCATGTGTTCGTCACCGAATCCACGTTTGCATTGCCGATTTATCATTGGAAAGAAGATTCTGAAATTTTCAAAGAGATCTTGGAATTTTGGGAAACAAACCGAAAAAATAATCTAACATCGATTATATATGCCTATTCTCTTGGAAAAACACAGAGAATCCTTTCGGGATTGAAGGAGAAACCGGGAGATATTTACCTGGAGGAAGGAGGTCATCACCTAACGAAAGCTTATGAAATGAGCGGTGTGAAATTTCCCGAATACAAACCGATCTCGGAAATCATCCATTATCACCCGAAAGATCCCAAACCTCTGCTGATCATTCCTCCCGGTAGTCATTTGAGTCCTTGGAAAAAACAAATAGGAAAATACAATGCATGGTTTGCCTCCGGCTGGATTCGAACGAACAAGGAAAATCCTTTTTCCAAAAGCGGATTCGAGCTATCGGACCATGCTGACTGGAACGGACTCAACTCTTCTGTTCGCAGTACAAACGCTAGTCGGGTGATCGTAATGCACGGATTTACAGATACATGGATCCGTTATCTGAAGGAATCCGGTCTGGATGCAGGCACATTTCCGGATATGGAACGCAAGATTTAGAATATGAAAGATTTTTTTAAACT
The DNA here is from genome assembly GCF_004771005.1 of Leptospira ilyithenensis. Taxonomy (GTDB): domain Bacteria; phylum Spirochaetota; class Leptospiria; order Leptospirales; family Leptospiraceae; genus Leptospira_A; species Leptospira_A ilyithenensis. Next base: position 24,590 of record NZ_RQHV01000005.1, on the reverse strand, counting down.
TTGTTCCGATCTGATTCAAACAACAGATCCCGTTTCTTTGGAAAACATTTTGTTTCAGTATTTGCAGGACAAAGACCGGGAAGAGGTTCAAGTCGTGTTCCGGATTTTACTAAGCGAAAAAAAAATCAAATTTCCTATAGCAAAGATTCAAAATTGGATTTCAGAATCACTGGAGTTACCGACTTGGCTTGTAGAAGAATGCAAAACAAGAGTGGGCAATGGTTCCGTAAACTTAAGCCTGTTATTTCCAGAACCGAAAACAAAAAAGGATCTAAGACCGAAGGAGTGGATGGAAACATATATCGACCCTCTCTTTTTTGCAAAAAATGAAATCATCCAAAAAGAATCTTTAGTATCCTCCTGTCGGATTCTTCCCGAAAAAGAAAGAATCCTGTTTCTAAAAATGATTCTACCCGGAAAAACCATTTCGTTTCCGGCCAAGACCCTCGACTTGATCAAACGATGGGAAACAAACCGGAATCTTATACCTCACTCAAAACTAGAACCTTATATTTGCAAACTTGCACTCGGTTATGCGAAAAAGTCGACAACAGCAATCGGGTGTTATACGGATTTGGGATTTCTAGGAAAAAACGAAAAAAAGGAATGGATCAAAATGACGACCATCCCTTTTCCCGATCTTACGGAAGCTGAGGAAGATCTTTTGGAAAATTTTATCACCGCGAACCGAGTTCAAAAATTCGGACCGGTATTATCCGTTTCCTTAAAACTGGTTTTTGAAATTTCATTTTCGGGAGTGGAGAGATCCAAACGTCATAAGGCAGGTTTTGTATTGGTTTCTCCCCGGATAAAAAAGATCTTGGGCGAGGGAGATCTCGAATCAGTTACCAACTCAGAGTATTTTATATCTCTGTTAGAAGTGGAAAATGAAACTGCCGGCAAACCCTTTTGGGAATAAGAACAATCTAAGTAAATATGCCCGCTGATTGCAGTGGACGGGAATTCAGTGATCCCATTTTCAAAATTTGAAAAAGCAGCAAGTGCCGCAAGGATTTTGAGGAATCGTGCTATCCGTTCTGCAATCCACCCATATCGGTTATTTGCTTTTTGGCAAAAACCTGCCTTTCGGATGGACCTCTCTTCTTTAGCCAATTGGGTACAAAAAAATCTTTCCCATCACGGTAAGGATGTGAGAGAATATCAATATACTTGGATGATTGGGAATCCTGCCGGACTCATGATGAGCTTTGGAACGCGGCACAGACCGAACTGAAATATACAGGCAGAACGCATAATTATATTCTTATGAATCAAAATCCTTCAGAAAAGACAATCATTGAAGATGAAACGGAAGAAAGTTCCCAAAATGTCTATTTTTCCAAAGTCATACTCTTCAATGATCTGATTAATGATTTCGGTCACGTGGAAGATTGCCTTATGAAGATTTGCTTCAAATCGAAAAAAGAAGCAAAAAAAATCGCACTCGAAGCACATAACAACGGAAAAGCGATCTGTTTTATAGGATCATCGGAAGAATGCGAAACTGTAGCGGAAAAATTAAGCGCAGAACATCTAACAGTCTCCATTAACAACTGAATATGAAAAAAAAGATAAATCCCGTCTTGGAAGAATTACTTTCGGCAAAAGATCCGGTGAAAGAGGCATTTTTTCCCAGATTCTTCAAAACCGGAAAAGGAGAATACGGCTATGGTGACAAATTCATCGGAGTAACTGTTCCCATTCAAAGAAAGATTGCACTGAGACACTATATAGATATGGATTTGAAAGAGATTCACGTCTTATTACATTCGGATTTTCATGAAGCCAGACTCACGGGATTGCTAGTTTTGGTTTTAAAATTTGAAAAACTCGCCAAGTCGGAAAAGGAAAAATCGGATATAGTTTCTTTCTACAAATCCAATCTTTCACGAATCAATAACTGGGATTTGGTGGATACAAGTGCGGAAAAAATTCTAGGCCCTCACTACTTCGGCAAAAATACAAAATATCTGCACGATCTGACCAAAACAAAAAATCTATGGGAAAATAGAATCGGTATCATGTCCACCTTTCACTTTATCAAAAAGGGAGAATTTGCGGACACACTGATCATGTGTGAATTGTTTTTAGATCACAAACAGGATTTGATTCACAAAGCAAGCGGTTGGATGCTACGGGAAATAGGTAAAAGAGATAAAAAGCAATTAATCCTATTTTTAACAAAACATGTTTCCAAAATGCCAAGAACCATGCTTCGTTATTCTATCGAAAAATTGCCTGAAAAAGAAAGACTAAACTGGCTTAGCCAAGAAGATTAAAAACTTCTTGGCAGAACCTCAGTTACAAAATAAACTTTTACCGGCTCCGCTTTTCCTTTCAAAGTAAGTTCCCTGCTTTCTTCGTATCTCAAATACCGATCACCACCTGCGGCCAGATAGGCGGCTTCGGAAACGGCAACCTTTCCCGGAACTCCGTGACTTTCCAGTCTTGCTGCCGTATTCACAGCATCTCCGATAACAGTATAATCCATTCTTTTTACGGACCCGATATTGCCCACGATCGCTTCTCCGAAATTGACTCCTATCCTGAGGCGGAAGGTTCCGGGAGGAACTCCCAAGTCTTCGTTGATTTTAATCATTCTCTTCTGCATCTCCACCGCGCAAGCAATCGCATGATAAGCGTCCAAGTCCGTTTTTTTAGGAGCTCCCCAGAATGCCATAATAGCATCACCGATAAACTTGTCTAAGGTGGCGGAATAATGAAAAATCAATTCGGACAAAGATTCGAAGATCGTATTCAAATTGGCAAGTACCACTGCGGGAGGATTTTGTTCCGAGAAAGTAGTAAATCCTACAATATCCGAAAAAAGAGTTGCGATGTCCCTTTCCTCTCCACCTAACTTGATACTATCGTTTACAATTGTTTCCATTACTGCGGGAGAAAAATAACGGGATAACCGCATCTTTTCCTCTTTTTGTTTCTCAACCAGTTTTCTGGACTCCACCATATTGCGAATGATGGAAAGACCTACTGAAACGGAAAATCCCGCAAACGCATAGTCTTTTACAAATGTTTGGCTGGGATACCACTCCCATTGCATTTCCACAACGATATCATTCAAAAGCAAAAGTATCATGGCCAGAATACCTACGGACACGGTTCCCATAGAAGGAACTTTTCTACCGAGGAAAATGATATAACAGAGAGAAAGCCCGAGAAGAACCGTTACAAAAGACCAATAAAAAAAGAATTGTGACAGAAAATAAAGATTGGGAAGAGCAAACAGAACGAAAAAAGCAACTATCCCCAATGTATCGACGATGCGGTTCGCTTTGCGAATCCATCCTTTATGGACTTTTGCAAACTGAACCACAAAATTAAATAGAAAATGAACGAGCAGAATCCAGGAGGCGTATTCTATTTTTTTAATCCAAAATCCATCGTTTAGGATCGAATAGATGATCTGACTTTGGAAAAGAGTATTCACCGCCATAAAAATAGAACCTAACGAAAAATAAATGGTAGCGTGTTCATCCTTACGGAACAAGAACTGCCAATAGAGATAAAAACTTCCCAGAATCACGGTGAGAACGATTACGAATATTTTTTTGAAATCATTCCAGTATTCCGCGCGTTCGGAGTATCTTTGGGAAGAAATATAAAATTTATCGTGAGAGAGTCCGGGACTTAACGGATATTTGGCGAAAACACGAATGGCCAAAACATTCGGAGCATTCGTGTCAACCTGACCTACAGGGATTCTATAAAATCTCGTCTTGTCTGCAAATAAGGATTTATCTTCCAAAACGGTATCGGGAGGAGTATCCAAATAAAGCCCTGTTCCTCCTATGAACTTTCCATTCCAATACACCGCATCCGCTTGACTGATCTGACCTAAACGAACGGTAAGATAACGGGAACGGAATTTGGATTTTAAATCCTCATCCGAGATAATAACTTCCGTTCTATACCAACCGTACCCTTTGTACTTTTCGAAATAATCCCGGAAGTCGGGAAAGTAAATTTCTCCGTCTCCGTCTTTTACTTTGTCCCAGGAAGTCTGGATGGCAAAACCGGAAATCCATCCGTTGCGCGCGACACCTTCCAATGAATTTTCCGCATTTGCAAATCGGAGAGATTCTACGGAATCATACTCCGGATCCAAGTCGTCTTGGTTTGTCGTCTTCGGTTTTTCCAAGAGCAATTGGGAATCTCCCGGACGGAAGGACCATTTTTGTCCCGGTTGCCCGAATGCCTTTTCCGATCTCAAATCAAGAATGGAGCCGGTAAATACTATCTGCGCCGAAAGACTTTGGGTAACGAACAGGGAAGTAAAACCGAATGCAAGAAAAGATAAAAAGAGCCTTTGCAGTGAAACCATGTCCGAAAGTATATAAAAATCAATAAGGTCTGGCAAGAATAAAACATTGGATAAAATTGTTATAGATAGCCTCACATCCGATTTTTTAGGACAAGGAATTGCACCTAACGGAAAAAAGGTTTCTTTCCCTTACGCGCTCCCCGGTGATGAATTGGCAATTGAAATCACTTCAAAAAGAAGGCGCCAAAAAAAAATCAGACTACTCGGGTATATCCAAAGAGCAGAATGGAAAGGGGTTCAATGTGAACACTTCGGAACCTGCGGGGGTTGTTCCGCACAACATATATCATACGATAAACAGACCGAAATCAAATTCGAACCGATCCTTTCTTCTTTTGCCAAAGACTTATCAATCGATCTGAACCCCATTCCCGCAAATACGATTTATCATTACAGATCCAGAATGGATTTCAGCGTTTTTCCCGGGCCAAAAGTTGGACTTCGTGCGAAAGGAAATTTCCGCCATGTAGTGGATGTTCTCCGCTGCTCCATTCAAACCGAATGGGCAAACGAGGAATTGCAAAGGACTAGAAACATCATCGAAAAATTTCCGAACCTTCCCTGGGATAGAAGAGATGAAAAAGGCGGACTCAAATACGTTACCATCCGAAAAGCTAAATTTACGAATGAATCCACTATTATTTTTACATTTACGGAAGGTTTTGAAACAGAGGCCGATCATGATCTGTTTTTGGAAGAAACAAAAACAAACCTTCATTCCGACAATATAGTATTTTGTTACAATAGGGTAAAATCCGAAGTTTCGGCACAGGGAAGGTCTGTCGTATTACGGGGAAAAGACGGTCACACGGAAACCATACAAAGCAAAAACTTTTTTGTTCCCTTTGATTCTTTTTTTCAACCTAACCCGGAGGGATTTCTTCCCATCCTGGATTTCATCCGTGCAAGACTTCCCGAAAACAAACAAACTCTGATCGATCTTTTTTGTGGAAACGGATTTTTTTCGCTCCTGTTCGGAAAAGGATTTTCTTCCATCCATTGTTTCGAGTTGACACCTTCTTCCATAGAGACAGCAAAACGATTGTTAAGTAGTGAGTTCCCTAAGGTGGAAATCAATGCACAAGTGGCTAACCTGTTTATAGATGCGAGTCCCTTGCCTAAAATTCAGGATGGGGTTTTGATTTTGGATCCTCCCCGTGCCGGCTCGGGAAAGAAAGTAGCGGAATGGATCAGAGATTTCGGACCTAAAGATGTTTTTTACGTTTCCTGCAACCCGGAGAGTCAGAAAGAAGATGTTAAGGTTTTTCTGGAATCCTATACCGCAAAAGAAGGAATCCTGATCGATCCCTACCCTCACACCCCTCATACGGAATCGGTTATTCATTTTCAAAGAAAATAGACTCAAAAAATAAAGTGGAAAACTCTCTTTTCTTCCGAAAGTAACAAAAGAGAGGGAATATGAATTTCGCCAAGTCCATTGCCATACTATTATTCATCATCTTCGGTTTCAACTGCCGGACAATGGTGGTTTCAACTTGGGCGCATCCTGATTCTGCCAGAGAGTTTTCAAAAGTAAGAGTACTTCTCGGGCAAGGCGCCGAAGAGGAAATTTTCAAAACAGATGCTACGATCGAAGTACTGGATGCAAACGATCTGACTATCAAAAAAGCTTATGAAATTTTAAGCCTCAATCCTACTTCCCTGAAAGCTCCCATCCGACTGACAGCTAACGGAAGTTATATCGAATATAAAGGCGCCAAATACCGCGGAGAGATCCAACTGAAGCCGGTGGATGGAAAAGTATTTATCATCAATGTGGTTCCGATGGAACAGTATCTATTTTCCGTAGTTCCTTCGGAAGTTCCCGCTTCCTGGCCGAAAGAAGCCCTGAAAGCACAAGCAGTCTGCGCAAGAACTTATGTTGTTCGCGAGATGTTATCACGCAAAAAACAAGTTTATGATGTGGATACCACAACCAACACGCAAGTTTACAAAGGTATCACAAAAGAAAATTCGAATACCACGCACGCAGTACAAGATACCGCCGGATTGATTTTGGTTTTCAACGGTAGTCCCATTCAAAGTTTTTTTCACTCCAATAGCGGAGGAGTCACCGAAGATCCGATCAATGTTTGGGGAAATCAGGTTCAGTATTTAGCGAGTGTTAGATCTGATTACGATAAAGAAGGCGATAATTACTCTTGGGAAGACAAACTTACCGGGACTCAAATGAATCAATTTTTATCTCCTTTGGGACTCGGAGAAATCCAGGATCTGATCGTAACTTCCCGGTTTAATTCCTCAAGAGTCAATGAAATCGATATCATAGGAACCAAATCCTCCAAAAGAATCAAAGCGACCGAACTTAGAAAATTACTAGGTGCTTCCAAACTCAAATCCACCAGGTTTGGGATTCGAAGGGAGCCGGACGGAACCTTTTTTGTGAAAGGTTTGGGCTCGGGCCACGGTGTGGGATTGTCCCAATGGGGAAGTTACGCCATGGCAAAAGAAAGTATCGATTACAAAGACATCCTATCCTATTATTACAAAGGTGTGGATTTCGCCAGAATGTCGCAAAACTAAAGTTTTGTGACATTCTCCGGCTACAAGTAAGCTCCGAAAGGGGCTTTTTTATTTTACTGGTTTGGATTCTAGGAAAATCTGGCATTAGAGGTCATCTATGTCTTCTTTAGCAGAATACCTTACACAAATAAAAGACCTGACGATCGTTCCACCTGTTCTTATTTCCATACTATCTCTGGAAGACGACAACGAACTCTCCTTCGGGGAATTGGAAAAAAAAGTCCAATCGGATCAAATACTCGTGGCGAGGCTCTTAAAGCTTGCCAATTCGCCTTTCTTTTCCAGGGGAAACTCCGTAGCAAACATGAAACAAGTGATCACAAGGCTTGGTTTCAAGACAGTTCGCTCAATGGTGGCAATGGCGATGACTGACTCACTTTTCCGCCAAGGAAACTATAAAAAGTTCAGAGACGAAGTTTGGGATCATTCCATTGCAAAAGGAATCTTGGCTCAGTTTTTATGTGAAGAAAAGAAAATGCGCAAAGAAGCGGAACTTTCTCTTACCTGCGGACTGATGCAAGACCTGGGCAAAATCGTTTTGAATACGATCGATCGGGCAAAATACGTAGAGGTTTTGGGAGAATTCCAGACCACTGACAAAAGTATGTACGATCTGGAAAAAGCAGCGTTCGGAGTGGATTCGGTGGAAATGGGTGCGGCAGCGGCCAGACTTTGGAAACTTCCCGATCAGATCATCGAAGTGATTGAAGACAAATCCAAAAAACCGGAAGAACAATCCGTGCTAGGACAGATCATCGGATTCGGAGGAACCGTAGCCAGAATGACCGGCCATGGTAAAAAAGAACCTGACACTCTTTCCGTTTATGAGTCTTATCAAACCATATTCGGTCTCGGCAAAGATCAAACCCCTCCACTAATAGATGTTTATGGAGAAAAATTAAAAGTAAACGAACTTTACCAGTTCTGTTCCACTTTGTAATTCATAAGGTCTTCACGCTTAAAATACGATGAAGGCCTTCTTTGCCTTTGATTTTTACAGGATCCAATTCTTCATATTTGTATTTTGTTGCATAGGTATCGGGAAGTTTATTGTACAATCCTTCCGATACCAGAACTTGCATAGGCTTCGCCATTGACTCAAGTCTGCTTGCCATATTGACAGTATCTCCTACTGCAGTATAAGAAAGTTTTTGAAAAGAACCTACGTTCCCCACAATCACTCCTCCTGAGGCCAAACCAATTCCTATTTGAGGAATAAAACCGTAAATGGATTCCCATTTGGGCTGCCATAATTCGAAAACCTGCAACATCTCTACTGCACAGTCCAGAGCATTTTGTCTATGATCTTCCTGATAAACAGGAGCGCCAAACAAACACATGATGGAATCTCCGATGTATTTGTCCACCATGCCTCCATAGCCCAGAATCACTTCCGTCATCGATGTGAAATATTCATTTAGAAAAGAAATAACCTGATGCGGTTCCTGTTTTTCGGAAAGAGTCGTATAACCCCTGATATCTGAGAAAAGCACGGAAACTTCCTGAACCTTTCCTTTTTGATCCAAAGAAAGCGAATTGTTCATTATGCTTTCCACAACTATCGGATCAACATACATCCCGAATACGTTTTGCATCTTTTTCTTTTCGTGCTCTAACTTCAGTTTTTCCGCGTATTCGCTTTCCAGATCTTTTTTGAACTGGCGAACCAGTGCATTCAAATCCTGGATCTCGGTTTGATTCATTCCGTATAAATCCTGGAATCTTCGCAGGCTGTCGTCCATCTGCAAACCGATTACTTTTTTGCGATAGATATCCCGAAACAAATTGCGGAACCGATGTTCCAAAATAGTTTTTTTGATTCTCTTTTTTGAGAAAAATTCATTGATACCTAGCTGGAAAGCCTGGATCGGAAGCGTTTTTTCGGAAGGGTTTGAAAAAATAACAATGGGGATTTCCAAAGGACCTGCAATTTCAGCAAGCTCGGATAGGGTATCTTCTTCCGATACCCCTGTCTCCGGGAAAGAAATTTCACTAATCAAGAGATCGAAATTTCCTTTTTTTAAATCTTCCAATCCGTTTTCATAGACGGAGCGCCAAACAATCTCTATATAGTCGTGAAACCATTCTTTCAATAAACCGGAGATTTTATCGAAAGAACGTTTCTTGGGTTCGATATAAAGTATACGAACGATTTCTTCTTTTTCTAAGTCCACATACCTTATTTCTCAGATTGCATATATTTGTGAAGCGCCTCTTGGAAAGAAAAAGAAAATCTTCCCATTAAATAACGGAATGCCTGCAGAACCACGTCCGGTCTGGGGGGGTCTCCTCCGATGAAAAGATCAGGTTCTTTCGGGCGTTTGCCCTTGGGATAGAGCCCTCCGCTCACAGCTTCCGTACCACAGGCAATCAACGCCTTCGGTCCCGCCATTACTTCCCAGGCGTCCGAGAGCGGACCTTCCATTCCTTTCGACACAGGTCCCGAAAATACAACTGCATCGGCATGTTTTGGACTTGCTACGATGCGAACCCCTTCTCTCTCCGAGTCGAAAACGGAGTTGAAGGATGCATTTAACTCGCATTCGACGGAGTTATTTCCTGCCGCTGCCACTTCGCGGTATAAAAATCCATTCGTACGGGTTAACTTACGAAAAGCCGCCACTTCCGCCGTATCGGCAGGTTCAGGTTCAGGAGTGAATTCGCCGTTTGTGTATGTTATACGCAAACTGTCCCTGTCTTTGGAGAATACATAGAGAAAGCCGGAATTTTTTATATAATCCTTGCCGCATGCGGTCACGCAAGAACCGCATTGTAAACAAGCACCATAATCGAACCGAATGCTATCATTGGAAAGAATTTTGACCGAATGGGTAGGACACTCCGTTTCACATACCTTGCACTCATTGCAGCCGCCTTCCTTGATTTTCAATGTCGGAACGGGAATCCCTCTGTTCTTCGGATGAACCGGAGAAGCCTTTTTCCAATCAATGATTTGTGAAGGTGAAAATATATTCTTGATTTCGAGTAAAGATCTCATAAGTCGAACCCCACGTAACTTAGATTAAACGATTTATTGTTGAGTGGAAAGTCTCCGATCAATTCCCCGCGAACTGCCAATTCCAGCGCATGCCAATTCAAAACGGAAGGATCACGGATATAGGAATCCGTAACATGTCCTTCCGCATTCAAATCCAAAGCAACAAGAACCGGTCCTCTCCAAGCTTCTACGGTTTGGAAATACAACCCGGGTTTGAGAACCGCAGACTTTGTCAGTTCCACGGGAGAGCTGGACCATACTTGATCCCAATTCAATTTTTCCACTTGAGTTTCCATCCAAAGAAGTGATTGTTCGATCTCCTTATAACGTAGATAAAATCTTGCCCAGGCGTCTCCCGAAAAATGATATTGATCCTCCGCAGGAGCCAAAGGTTTCCAATCCGGATAACCGATATCAGTCAATCTTTGGTCTTGCAAAACTCCGGCCATACGGGCGACTTGACCGACAAATCCCTGTTTGTTGACATCTTCCGGAGTGATTTTCCCGCAACCTTGCAGTCTTTCCTTGATAGTGGAAACATTCAATGCTCTCAACACTTGAGGTTCCACGTTCTTTTTGAATATTTTTTTCAGATTATAGAACGCAGCTTTGGCATCTTTCGCAGTCAGCTTGGAGTTTACCACAACCCCTCCCGGCCGAACCGCAGCTTTTCCGAAACGGTTCCCGGTCCAGTTTTCCATAAGACCAAGGCCCGCTCCCCTATCCGTTGCGCAAACACCGAATAACGGATAGTAGCCGATATCTTCCGAAAGTCCTCCCAAGTCACCGATGTGGATGGCGATTCTTTCCGTTTCGATGAGCAAAGAACGGAAAATCTCCACATCTTTTGAGGGCTGGATGGACATTGCATCTTCATAGATTCTGCTGAAGGCAGTCGCATAAGCAACGCTTGAATCTCCCGAAATGGTCTCGGAAAAATGCATCACTTTCGAATGAGGAAGACCTTTGATTCTTTCCTGAATACCCCTATGTTGGAAACCTAGCCGTATTGTTAGGTGACGAATCGTTTCTCCTTCCACTACGAACCGAAAATGACCGGGTTCAATGATCCCCGCATGTATCGGACCGACCGCATGAGAATAGGAATTGCTCGCACAAGGAACTTTGAGTCCGTGAAAAAAAGGATCTCTGAGCGTTCCCGATTTTTGGTGAAGCCCGAGCACCTTACTTCGTTTATCCGTAAGGTATTCTTCCTCCGAAAGAGAGGAATAGTCTTCAGCTCCCATATCTTTTCCGAGGGAATGACGCAAAACCCAAATCGGATAAGAATCATCCATTAAAAAGTCGATTGCACTTTTTTTATCGGGAACCGCTTCCATCGTAACCACATTGTTTTCACTTAGGAAGTGGTAGAATTTTTGTCTGTTATTTGAATAAAATACACCTGTTGGTTTACGCATTTGCCAAACCTCCGTTTACCAAAGTAATCATCCCATAAATGCCTAACGCCAAGGCCGCGATAAGGCTGATTAGAAAGAAAAATATCCGAATACGAAGAACTGTCTGAACATTGGAATTAAAATCCCGATGAGGAAGACGGATGATCGGTAAAATCTTGTTCAAAGCGATAAAGAAAAAAACCAAACCGAGGATCGGAAATGCAAAGAGCAAAATTGAATTCCTTTCCAAACCGATTCGAATGATTTCCAAATCCAAAAGAAAGATAGGAGATAGAGGAAACACGAAAGCAACGAGCAAAGCGGCAAAGTAAGAATAAAAGGATGCAGAATGAAGGGAATCACTCTGTGCAATATTGACAATCATCCTTTGCCCCGAATCCATCCGAAGTATTCCCATGGAAACAAAAACCAATACCTTTACGAGTAAGGTTGCCGCCAGAAGAAAATAGAAAACGGAATCGGAAACATCTAACCATAGAAAGACGGCAAGCATTCCGGTATGAAACAATGCGACCTTTGCCGCAAGCCTTCTGATATCGTCTCTGCGGTGCAAAACCCAGGTAGAATAGAGAATCGTAAGTATTCCTATGAACAAAAGTCCGTTTGCCGAATTGAAAATAGAAGGATTGAGAGCCTTCTCAAACTGAATCAAAGGACGCAGTGCAAGTGCGACGGATACCGGAACAAAGGAAGCGATCAGAGAGGAAATCTGGCTCGGGCTTTCCGCATAGGTATCCGCTACCCAATAATGGTTGGGAACAAGACCGAGTTTCGCGGAATATCCGTAAACGGAGAGCAGTAATCCCGTTTCAATAAGTAATCCCGACTGACCGGTTAACCCCTGTTTTAAGGCAGAAAAATCGAGAGACTCCAAAGGAGTGGACACAAATAACAGAATCACTATTCCTAAAAATGCAATTCCCAGTCCGTAGGAATTGATCAGTAAAAACTTCCAACCTACATGAAAGGATTTTTCAGTACCGCTGGAAGATATAAGAAGTGCTCCGAACAAAGTGGACGCTTCGATCAAAATCCATTTCAAAACAATATTCTCGGTAAACCAGGAAGAGAATAATGCTGAAAAAAACAAAACCTTAAGGATCGACCATAATAGGATGCGGGTTTGTCCTTTTGTAGGCGCAAAAATAAAAATCCCAAATACTACAAGAAAGGAGATGATCCCCGATAAATAAAATATACATTCGTTCATGTTTGTTTACCTTTACGGTGCATATGAGGAGAGAGTTTTAAAATCCCCGCAGATACGATTACAAGGACTGCATCCAAGAAAGATCCGAACTCCAATCCGAACGGAAGCCCTTTGTCCAAGACCAAAGTCAAAACGAAGATTCCGTTTTCAAAGACGCAAAATCCCGCAATCAGAGCAAGCCAGTTTCGCCTAACAATAAAGCACAAAACCCCTACGTAGATCATCAGGATCACGTAAATGAGTCCGATTTTATGAATCGGAATGGGCCAATCGCTTGTACCTTGGGTGATTCTTACGGCGACAACCAATCCCAATATCAAAAAAAGAAAAGTAGCCAAATAACCAAATTTAGGTGCCGTGCTTTCCTTCATTTGAGATTTTTTTGCAGTCCAATTGAGAATAAACGGAGTCAAAAATCCTTTGAATAAAACAACAAGAGTGATCAAGCTCAAAGAATGTTTCCAATTCTCCTCATGAGTTTGAAGAACGGGAAAAACCAGTAAAAAACCCTGAATGCTTAGAAAAATAATGATTCGCTGCAATCGGTTTTCCACAAGCACGACAATTCCGGTAAGAAAGAGTAATAAATAGATAAAATCGTATAACATATGTACTCCTATGATAACTTAACAAGAGTTCCGAGAATCAATATGGCAAGAAAAGCAAGCCCCATAAACTCGGGAATCCAAGTCCATCGCCTTCTTACCGAATTTGCTTCCCAAAGCCCAAGTATGACGGAAAGAAGAATCACTCCCGGCAAAACGAAACATTCTCGCGTAAAGGTTCCCATTTCGGAAACCGGAAACAGTTGGGAATGTTCCAAAGCAAGTTTGATAAGGAAAGCAAGTAAACTTACCAGCTTGATCTGACTTGCGAGTTCCAAATAACCCATCGTTCTTCCCGATGCTTCCAAAATCATCGCTTCGTGGACCATAGTCAATTCAAGATGCGTCCTAGGATCATCAAATGGTGGTTTTGCGAGTTCGGCGAGAATTGCTATGAAAGACAATCCCAAAAACAGGATACCGATAAAGACACCGACGGGAGTCATTGAAATCTCTATGTGGGACTGTGCCACAAGGATCATAAGGATGATTGTCGGTTCCGCCATTACGGACAAAAGGATTTCTCTTCCGGAGCCAAGACCTCCGAATGAAGTTCCCGTTTCCATTGCAAAACTAACGAACGCAAATCGATACATGGCAAGAAAGAAAGGGATCAATATAAAAGGAGCCCATTCAAATACAACAATCGACCAGATGGCAAGACCTGCATATACGGCAACGATAGGCGAAATCTCGGAGAAGATACCTGAGTTGGGATTGTCGATGGGTTCTTTGGCCAAAAACTTTCTGATCTCATAAAATACTTGTAGGACTTTCGGTCCCTTTCTGCCTTGCGCTCTCGCTCTTAACTTTCTTACAATACCGCCTGCAACCAGAGGCAATGCGATAAATATAAAAATTTGATAGATGATCAGATAAATTGAATTCAGGTTCATTAAATTTTCCCCCAATTCCCCAAAATTAATAACGATAGAATCGCTATCAGAAAGATGGAAGAGATCGCAAGATATTTGCTTATTTCGTGGTCTTCCTGTTCTTCTTTGGATACAAAGTATTTTCCCATATCCAAAAGTTTATGAAAACCGTCTAAAAAATTCTGATCGATGATGGATCGTCCTTCTTTGGTTAAAAAATACCTTCCTAATGAATTTCGAAGAGGCTCCGAGAAAACGGAAGCGGGAATGGAGAGTTCGAAACCCAAATAACCGTTTCCACAGTCCCAGAACTTTCTTTTGTTAATCTTATGTGCCCACTTGAACGCCACCAAACTTAATATAAATGCCAAAGTAACGCCGGAAACCAAAGCAAGACTGGTAATCCATTCTCTGAAACTTTCATCCACATAAGGGGCAAGAGGAGGCAACATCAGGATGAAAGGAAGTAAGATAGGCAAAAGAAAAATCATCAAGCCCAAACTTCCGACGGATGCCAAAACCCAAAATCGTTTAGTAGAGTTCCATTCCGGCAAACGGGTGTTTGGGTCAGGGTTGGAAAGAAACAAACTCATGTAAAGTCTGATATGAGTAAAACCGCCCAGTATAATTCCGAAAAATATAAAGATCATCGCCGGCAGAAGAAATACTGATCTACCAAGAGGCATATCCAGAATCTTTGCATTCAGAAAAAGATATGTGGACTCGGAAATAAAACCGATCGTACCCGGAATCACCGCATAACTGAAAGTTCCGAGTCCCATCCATAAAGGAGAAATCCCGATATAACGTCCTATCCCTTTCATATCATCCGTAGAACTTGAGTTCCTAAGTCTTGCCACAAGTCCCACCGAGAACAATTGAAATGTTTTTGAGAAACTATGATTCAAAAGACTGATGAAAAAAAGTAGATGGAAAGATTTGCTTAAGAAAATAAGATCCTGATCTTCTGCGGATTGAAACATTCCTGCGATGGAAAGACAAAGCCAAAGGAAATTGATCGATTCAATGGAACTGTAAGCCAAAGCCTTTTTCGGATCTTTGTGAAAGAAGGAAGTGATACCTCCGAAAAATACTCCCAAAGCAGCCAATGGAAATAAAACCTGATACAAGATCGGATCTTCCCAGTAAGGCATTACATATCTGCAGAAAAGCAATAATGGAAAAATTTCCAAAGCTCCTGCAAAAGCACCTAATGCATGTGAGGGTCCACCCTCGTTTACTTTCGGCAACCAGATATGAAATCCGGAAAATCCGGACTTCAAAAGAAGCGCTATCGTAAGAAACACAAGCCCTCTAGTGTCTCCGGTCGGTAAAAAAACCCACGCGGCCAAAAAGATCGCGGATATCCCGGATGCAAGCAGGAGAGAACCAAGACTTTCAATTTGTTTTTTCCCGAATTCGGTTCCTGAATAAATCAGAATGGTGGAAAAGGATGCTATCTCCAGGGCAACAGGCAATAGTATGGATTTTCCCGCCAGATAACAAACACCAAGCGAAGCCCAAAAAATGGCATACCCCACGGCAACCTTTCCTTTGTTGTCGGTTTCATAAGACTGAACCAACATAAATGCGGAAAGGCCGATATAAACCTGCAACATAAGACCAAGTAGTATAGGAAAATCGTCTCCAAGCGGATTTGCACCGGATTGCAAAAAGATGACCAATGGCAGAAGGGCGGATAGCCCTACCAGAATAAAACTAAGGAGGGAGAACTTTCGGTTCACTTCCATAAAACCTCACTATGAATGTAGAAAAAAAATAGGAAATTTAAGCGAAGGCAGGATAGGACGGAGGTCCACGAAACATGTGAATGGAGAAAAAAATCAAATAGAGGAAGGAAAGAACAGATCTTCGAAACCTGTTGAATGTCAAAGAGGAAAGAAGTAAGTAGAGGATGGGAAGGTAGGCTAAATTGTTTTTGGACTCAAGTTTGGGAAAAAACTCCCCTTCCGAAGTCTCTTGAATTTCAACCTCACCCATTTCCATATTGGCAAGGGTAATACTAGGAGATTTACTAGAAAAAAAGAGGGTAACCGCTATAATGAGAATTAAACGAAATACCATATTTTCTATTCCTCAGTACAAACTAAATTTGAATTATAAATTGAAAAGATATTTTTAACTGACGATTAAAAATCTATGAATCCCACTGCGAGCTACATTCAAATTTCAGGATTGTCAAAATCTTATAGGCAAGGAGAAGAGAAGGTTCCTGTCCTTCGGGATTTGAACCTAAACATCCCGGGCAATGAGCTAGTCACTCTTATGGGACCGTCCGGTTCGGGAAAATCCACATTGCTTAACATTTTGTCCGCAATCGAATCCGCAGATTCGGGACAAATCACCGTTTTTGGAGAAGAATTGACGGGAAAAACCGAAAACCAGCTAACCCTATATAGGCGAACTACAATCGGAATCGTATTTCAATTCTTTCACTTGCTCCCTTATCTGTCTGCAACGGATAATGTGGCGCTCCCTCTGTTTTTAAGTGGAATGGGCAAAAAGAAAGCTAAGAAGGAAGCCGAAGCCATCTTGGACCTTGTGGGCCTGAATCATAGATTGAAATTTTCTCCCAAGGAACTCTCCGGTGGAGAAAAGCAGAGAGTGGCAATTGCACGTGCAATTGTCCACAAACCGAAACTGGTTTTGGCGGACGAGCCGACGGGAAATTTGGATTCCAAGTCCTCGTTGCAGATTATGGAACTGTTTCATAAATGCGTTCAGGAATTGGGACTTAGTCTTTTTATGGTAACTCATAATCCGGAAATGGGAAAAATGGGAAACACCCAAATAGAGATGTTAGACGGTAAGACGAAAATCAGATGATCCAACTTTATCGGATTTTCCTTTGGGGTTATCTAAAGGAAGAGAAAACAAAATTTTTCTTTTCGTTGCTAGGAATCTCTCTCGGAATCACACTCTATTTTGTCACAAGTCTGGGTTCGTTTCGTGCGGAGGAATCTGTCCTTGATCTTCAATTGGGATTTCCAAGCGAATCGTTTTACGGACATTTCATTCCCTCGGGGGAACCAAACGGAAAAAACCAATCCATTCTGAAAGATATAAATGAAATTCTGCCAGATTCCTTAGGAATGGATCCCGAAATACAAAGAGAAGGTTATCTTTTGGATCAATATCAAAACTTTCACCAATTTGTTTTTTTGGGAAAAGATCTGGTCACTCAATATACGAAAACGGGAAAAGAATACTCCGATCAAAAGATAAGTCCTTTTTCCTTCGGTATCAGCCAGTCATTAGCAAAACAGATATTAGATGAATACGATCCTACGGAAGTTTTGCTTTGCGGCAAAAAAATAAAACTGATTCGGGAAAACACATATGTCATAAATAAAGAAGGAAACTTCATACTTACCGATATCGTTCAGGCGCAGAAGATATGCGACGCATCCGATAAGGCGGATCAGATTGTAATTTATTTTAAAGACGGAAGCTATGAAGTCCCGGAACCGGACAAAGGAAAATTAAAATCGATAGAAAACAAAGGATGGGTGTTCGAATCCAGGGAAGAAGTGAAAGACAGAGCGGGAAAAGCACTCGGATCTCTTCGCATCAACCTAATGATTGTTTCATTGGTTTCCGTACTCATTTCCTTCTTCATGGTGACAAATACATTTACAGGTCTTTATTTATCCCGCAAAAAAGAGTTGGGAATTTTATTAAGCATAGGTACTTCCCGGCTTCAAAACCTGTTTCTTTTTCTATCTCAATCTTTGTTCCTGGGAATATCGGGCAGTTTGCTCGGAATTTTTTTCGGATTCACACTAAATCGTTCAGACTTCCTTCCCGGCAAAAGCACCATTACTGATCCTTCGCAGATCGCCAGTTATACGAAAATTCCGGATGGAATACTGCTTACTTCCCTGTTGATAGGGATTTTCGGGGCCTTGGTTTCGGGCACACTTTCCTCTCTCAAATCCTATCGAATCCGTCCCATCGATCTGTTAAGGGAAAGATCACCCATAATCAAAAAATCAATTTTACAAAACACCAATTTGATTTTGGTAGTTGGAATCCTATTTGTAGCCACAGGTATTTTTTTAGGCTTATACTCCTCTCCCAAATCCCTATGGAGGGGAATTTTGGGAATCGGGTGCATCATCTTGGGCTTTGTTTCCCTATTTCCTTTTCTAATCCAAAAAACGATTTCCTTTTTCTTTCGGGCAATAGACCGGTTTGATTTTTTTCCCAGTTTGAAGATCGCATGGGAAGAAATCAAATCGGAACCCTGGACACATAGCTTAACATCTGCGACTGTTATGTTGTCAGTATCATTGGTATTGACACTCACTTGTCTGACCGGCAGCTATGAAAAAACTTTGATCAGGTGGACTGAGGAAGAAAACGATTTCGAATATTCCGTCATCAATCCTTCCAAACTCTCCAGAGGCCGGCCGGGAGTACCCACCTCCTTGGAGTCCAAATTGGAAAGATCGAATCTATTCTCAAAGATCCAGCCGTTTGTCATTCACCCCAAATTCATCATAGGTGATAATTTTTATACCATCCATGCTTTCCCTTTTCCCAAGGATTGGAACAAAGAGGAAGTTTTGGTTTCCTCCAATTTTTGTTTTTTAGAAAAATTGTGCAAAGGAAACGATCTTGAAATTTTAACTAAAAAAAAAGGAAAAATCTCAATGCGAATCCAGGGAGAAAAAGAACATTTTTTTCTCGGAAAGAGGAACATTGATAATGGATTTGGACAAATACAAGGAATTGTTTTCCTTATCGGATTATAATTCCATACGGGTAAAGTTCAAAGGAAACGACACAAATGAAAAAAAGAAAAACATTCTAAAATCCGTTTTGAATTCGGAAACAAAAGAATTGGATATATTGGATCAGGATAGTTTGAAACAACTTTATTTGAACGGGATGAAAACGGTTTTTTCCATTTTGGACAGCCTCAAGTCCATGGCGGTTTTCATCTCCATTCTTGCAATGACATCCTCTCTAATCTACAATCTGAGAGAAAAGACTCACTTAATATCTGTTTTACGGTCGATCGGACTAGGCAGGTTTCAATTATTTTCCCTGGTCTTTTCTCAATCTTTGTATCTGATAGGTTTCGGAACACTCCTCGGTATCATAAACAGCTTCATTCTATCTCCCATCGTTGTCTATGGAATCAATCGAAATGCATTCGGATGGGTGTTGGATTTTTACTATCCTAGTTCCGTCCTTCTCGTTTTATTTTTGTCCCTTCCTTTTATCTCAGCCTTTGTTAGCTTTTATCCCTACAGAGAGGCCAGTAGGAAGGCTCTTAGAAAAGGTTTAAATTATGAATAATTCTTTACAGTATTAGGATTTTGCTCCAGAACAGATAACATGGCCGGAACGATCAAGGTTGCCCTCGAACTTGCAGATGCAATTAAAAAAGAAAATTTGGAAGGAAAAGATAAGATTCCCACATCGGAAACCTTCCTTCGTATCTGGGCCGGACATTTCAGCAGATCGGAAGAAGAAATTCGCAAAGTTCTTAGCTCCCTCAAAGAAAGCCATTATATTTTTATCATCAATATCGTAGCACCCGATCCCAACTTATTCGTATACGGGGAAGAAGCTTACCTTTGCGCTGATATATCCATACTCAATGATTTGAAAAAATCAGCGGAAGATACTTTGGAAAAACTCTATGAGTCAAGCAATTACAAACGTAAGTCCGCGTTTCAAATCACAAGAGAGTTATTTCCCAAAATCAAGGAATACAACAACACACCTCTGGGCAGATCAATCAATTTGGTCGTGATGTTGGAAGAATACTCCCGTATTCTAAATACAGCTAACTTTGAATATACGGATCAGTGGAAAAGAAACCAGCTACAGGAAGTTTATAGGGATGAGATGAATGCTGTCGATGAGATGGCACCTTTCCTGAACGCAAGGGAACAGGAAGCGGGAAAACGTGCAGTCGACCAGATTCGGGAAGCACCGAAAGAAAAGGTCGATCAGAATTGGGTCAAGGCCACTCAGGCTTTTTCCGTGGAATTTTTAGTTCGGGTGCACTTCCGCAAATATGAATTTGATGTGATCAAAAAATTGATTCAATCGGGAAAGCTGAAAGAAGAAAAAGACATTAAACTGGTAAGAGATACCCTCCAAGTGATGGAGGGACGAACTGGTCAAGATAGACTTTTGAAAAGATACGAAGCGGATATGATAGAATTAAGAAGATACTGTCAGGCAAAATTGAATATGATGCGCCAAGGTATCATTCAAAAAACAAATCCTTAAATCTTCGGCTCGGAAACGAAAAAACCCGCCTTGCTGAGAGCAGTGTATACCTGAAAGAAAAAAACCATCAGACTAATAAAGAGCATCCTTCTCTTCAAGGAAAATCCCGGTAGAATGTAGTTTTTCTTTTCCGGCATATACAAAAAGAAAACGATCAGATTTATATTGAAAAAGAGCATTCCCGTTTCTTTGTTTAAAAAAGGAAAACGGATAGGAAGGTTCGGGATATACAGTGCGATGACAAACACCAAGCTGGGAACAAAGAACAAAGCGGTTCTAATGGTAAAAAAGCTAATCTCCGTTTCATCCAATTCCGCTTTTACATTTGCGCTCGATTCTACGGTTTCCTTAAACCCGGTAAAGTCTTTGATGTTTACAATCGGATAGATTTTTTCTTTCGTTTCGATCACCAAACGGTCGTAAGATCTGAACTTGTCCTGGGTGATCTTTTCAATATCTTTCAGACGGATGCTCGCGCAACTTCCTCCGGAATCGAATTGTTTCAACATACCACCTTCGATTTCAACTCTGCCGTTTTTTAAAATATCCACCTGTTTGCTGAAGTTCTTTTTCATAAACCATACAAGTAGAAAAAACAAAGGAGTAAAGATCATAAGAAACTTTCCTCTTTCCGATCCGGGCAATTGAAACGTATTATAAATCAAAAAAAGAAGAAACATGGATAAAACCAAACTGGTCCGAATGATCAGTTTTTTCCGAAAAGATTCCACATTATAAGAAAATATTTTTTTACTCATACGATAAACTCTGCTTTTTTGAATAGAGAAACCATTCTGATTCCTTGTTTTTCCAAAGCCTCCTTTCCGCCCTCTTCTCTGTCCAAAACGCAAATCCCTTTGGTCACCTCGATCCCGGCTTCCCTAAGTGCGGCCACTGCTTTCAAAGTAGAACCTCCCGTAGTGATCACATCGTCTACCACCAAACAAGACTTAATGTCTTTCCAGAAACCTTCGATCTGTTGTCCGGTTCCGTGACCTTTTGCTTCCTTACGAACTACCAAAGGATAAATCAATTTACCTTTTTTTTGATAAGCCAAAGACAATGCATAAGCGATTGGATCCGCACCGAGGGTGAGTCCACCGACTGCTTGAAAATCTCCGATGAGTTTGGGAATGAGCTCCTCAACCATACAATCTGCCAGTGCGGAAAGTCTTTCCGGGTGGAGGGTGAGTTCTTTACAATTAAAATAATGATGGGATTCCATTCCGCTAGCTAAACGAAATGCTGTCTCAGAGTATCTGTAAGCATAGGTTTTCATCCACTGAAACAATTGGTCGTGTAAACTGGTCTGCATAGTAGAAACGATTACGGATACTAGATCTAGGGGAAAGAAAAAAACCCTCGGAATCGAAAGAAAGATTTGAGGGTTTTTAAGAGAATCAGGTTTAATTGGTTCTGGATTTGTCGGAAAGGGTTCCTAAAAATTTTACGATCTTATCGGTATCGGCGTTCGAAAGATTTTGACCTAACTGATGATATGCCATTTTTTGTACTGCATCTTCCAAGGTTGCAATTTTTCCGTCATGGAAATAAGGAGCCGTCAAACTAACGTTACGCAAAGAAGGAACTTTGAAAAAATGTTTGTCCTCGGCTATTTTTGTAACATTAAAACGACCGAAGTCGGTTGTATCATAAGGATTGACTTGTCCCAGTTTTCTAAACGAATTTCCGCCAAGCGCAGTTCCCGAATGGCAGGATGTACAACCTGATGAAATAAACGTATACAAACCGTCCTTTTCATCCTCATCCAAAGCAGTATGATCACCGTTAATAAAATCATCAAATCGCGACGGAGTCACAAGCGTTCTTTCAAAGGAAGCGATCGCTTCAGCAACGTTATCGTAAGTAACTGCGATCTTTTCATTCGGGAATGCTTTTGCAAATAAACCGGGATATTCCGAATCTGCGTTCAATCGTTTCAGCACTTCAGCTTCGGAAGGCATTGCCATCTCTATCGGATTGAGGATCGGACCTTTGGCCTGCGCCTTCAAATCCGCTGCTCGCCCGTCCCAGAATTGAACGAAATGATATCCTGCATTTAAGACCGTGGGAGAGTTTCTATCTCCGTTTTTGCCGAAAGCACCCGGAGAAGTAGGAAGGTTGTCCACTCCGGCACCTTTTCCTTCGATATTATGACAAGAATTGCAGGATTGAGTATTATTTTGGGAAAGTCTTTTCTCGAAATAAAGTTTTTTACCGAGAGAAACCAGTTCAGGTGTATCTTTTTCAGATCCGGGCATTTTAGATGGAAGAGCTCCAATTATTTTTTTTGCTCTCATTTGCAATTCTTTTGTTTCTTGGGAAGGACCACAGGCCGCGACCGCAAAACAAAGGAAAACGATTGGAGTATAAATTTTATTTATTTGTTTCATACCATGTCCTCTGTTAGTGTAATTATGGACATATTCTGAGAGGGTTGCCTTAAGTATAGAAAAATTTAGAATAATTCTAAAACGTTCGTTTTTTAAGCAATCTGCAATTTGTTTTATGTCAGTTTGATCAACGATAGAGCAAAATAGGTCAGGATTATGAATTTTTTGTTCCGTGGCGATTTCTTTTGGCTAAACACGGTTCTGGCATGATTTATGCATTAGAAGGACTGTAATTCTAGGAGATAAATCAAATGTTAGAATCTCGAGCAAAACAAAGAATCTTTTCCAACGCCTGGGATGACTTCGTATTAAAAGTATACTCAAAGAACGAAACACCTGAGTACCTTCTTGCAAGCATCCGGGACATCTCAGAGATCGGAGTCAGCGGCCTAGTCGAAATGGGGTCTGAAATCAAAGAGAAGGACATTCTCGTGGGAATCATCGAAAGCGATTTGACCCGATCCAAGATCAAATACAGTGGCAAAATCGTTTGGATCAGAGAGACAAGCGAAGGAACCGAATTCGGCCTGAAATTTTCGGAAGAATTTCTACTGCCAGACGTTCTGATCGCGCGTTCGATGGCTGCTGCCTAATTGAAAAATGCAACCGGAGCGGGAAGATTCATTCAAAGCTCCGGTAATTTTTCCTCTCTTTCTTTAACACTGCAAAGATTCGCACCGATAATCAATGTAGGCGATTATCATGTCTACACTCACCCATCTCATCTCCTGGAAGGATTGGTCTGACGACCAAATTGCAGAGTTAATCGACTTTGCGGTATACGTAAAACAAAACAGAGTCTTTTTCTCAGGTCATATGGCTGGTCGTTCCATGGCCATGCTCTTCCAAAAAACTTCCACGAGAACCAGAGTTTCCTTCGAAGCGGGCATGACGGAACTCGGGGGTCATGCTATCTTTTTAGATTGG
Organism: Leptospira ilyithenensis; assembly: GCF_004771005.1. Classification (GTDB taxonomy): domain Bacteria; phylum Spirochaetota; class Leptospiria; order Leptospirales; family Leptospiraceae; genus Leptospira_A; species Leptospira_A ilyithenensis. The sequence continues at coordinate 1,002 of NZ_RQHV01000005.1, read as the reverse complement.
ATGTCTTCCAATTTTTTATTATCCGATATTGATTTTGAAGCAGAATATCTTTCCCGAAATGTTTCCATCATTATGGCAAGACTTAAACGCAACGAAGATCTGTTGATTTTGCAAAGCGGATCCAAAGTTCCTGTGATCAACGGTTGTTGCAATTTATTTCATCCCTGCCAAGCACTCGCAGACATACTAACAATAGTTATGGACAGACCGAAGGATTGGAAAAAAACAAAAATCTGTTATATCGGCGTTCATAATAATGTGGTCAATTCTCTCGTCGGAATCACAGCTGCGCTCGGGATTCATCTAACACTGGTAACACCAATTGCAAGTCCCGATTCAATTGTGCCGGAGGTAATAGAAAGAGGAAAATCCAAAGGCACCATTTCCTGGGAAAAAGACCTAAAAACCGCTGTCCGGGATGCTGATTATGTTTATACGGACACCTGGGTTGATATGGAATTTTTCAACGATCCTAAGTTTCAAAAGGAAAAAGAAGAAAGAATCGAACTGATGATGCCGTATCAGATCAATTCGGAACTGTTAAAACATACGAAAGCGAAAGTAATGCATGACATGCCAATTCATGCAGGTTACGAAATTACAAGAGAAGTCGTGTTAAACGAAAGATCGATTATTTTCACCCAGGCGGAAAACAGATTGGATGCGCAGAAGGCGGTGGTTCTTAAGCTTTTGGAGAAAGCATAAAACGTTCGATGTTCCTCGCTCTTTTTCGCGGAACATCCTGTTCCGACGAAAAAGCTCCGGCATCCCTGCCTCCGCCACCGCGAGAAACATCTCACTGGCCTTTAAGAGAAAAGAAACTTTATCTATGTTTGTATGCTTCGGATCTATTTATTTTGTGCAAAGCTGAGCTTTCTTATAAGATTGGATTTTGGTATCCCCGCCCTGATTTGGGAGGGGTTAACCACCCATCCCGTTACCCATAAAGTTCTTGTACGTGGTATAGCATTTAGTGATCTGTTGTTATGGAAAACGAGCAAG
>NZ_RQHV01000023.1 GCF_004771005.1 Leptospira ilyithenensis | reverse complement strand
CACTTGTTAAAAGAAGTTTTACCGCTTCCTTTTTGAAATCGGGACTATATTGTTTTCTACTTTTCATTGCAACTTTCCTTGTTCTAAAGTTGCCTATTTCGTGTCCACTTTTTCGGGGGAGGGTTAGTAAGAAAAAATTAGAAATTTAGCATTTTTGGTCTCTATTTTCGTGTTCCATAGCTTGACATAGAAATATATATGTCATAGTATATATATTATGAATAGAGCTAAATTATTCAAAAATGGCGATAGTCAAGCTATCAGACTTCCTAAAGAGTTTCGATTTAACGGTAAGGAAGTCTATATCAGAAAAGAAGGAACAAATGTCATCTTATCTCCTATTGATGATGCTGTTGACAGACTCTGGAACGTCTTAGGACAATTTTCTGAAGATATACGAATTGAAAGAAACCAGCCCAAAGGCTTCGACAAACGCGAAAGCATATGAGCCAATATTTATTAGATACGAATATCTGTATTTATATCATTAATAAAAGGCCTGAAGCAGTTCTCAAAAAATTTAAGAAAATTAGCTTAGATAATATCTTTATTTCTTCTATCACGGAATTCGAATTACGATATGGAGTTGAAAAGAGTCAAAAGCATGAACAGAATTCGAGAATACTTGAAGATTTTTTTGGTTATCTTAATATCATCCCTTTTGAAGGGAGTGATAGCAATGTAGCTGCTAATGTTCGGAGCAAACTAGAAAAAAAAGGCGAAGTCATTGGCCCATATGATTTATTAATTGCCTCTCAAGCCATTTCGAAAGAACTCATTCTTGTTACTAATAATGAGAAGGAATTCAAAAGAATTAAAGAAATCCGGTTAGAAAATTGGATTCATTAACTCGCTGATCATCGGCTAACTACGCCTTACCGCTCCGCTGCGGGAGCTTACCCTTGCTCGGGCTGAAGAAGCCACATTGGCTTTCTGGCACGCGCGAAGCAAGAAGACGCGACATCTGCTAACGTTGGTAAGGCTGGTTCGTTATACGCAATTCAAAAATTACGTAACAGGTGGTTTCGTTGTATTTTTTTCAATTTCATTTTTCAAAGAATTATTTTTTGCTTTTCATTGCCTTGACTCTTCCTTGGGAGCATATCGAAGGATGATGCCACCTGTAGCAAGAGGATGAGCTTCAAGTAGGTTGAGCTTCTTATGAGGGATTCCCTGATTGAACAAAAGTCTCCCATCTCCTAAAAATACCGGAGCAATGCATAAGCGAAACTCATCAAACAGCTTTGCTTTCATTAAAGATTCAGAAAGGTTACCGCTACCGAACACAAACATATCTCCATTGCCTTGGAGTTTCAATTTAGAAATTTCAGCTACAGCGTCTTTTGCAACTATTGTATTGTTCCAGTCGGCGGTTTTGAGCGTTGATGAACAGACAATCTTTTGAATCTCATTCATTAATTTGGCGATTTCTCCTTCATCTCCTTCCGCCTTTGTCCAGTAATCCGCCATACCTTTGTATGTTGCCGCACCAAATACAAGCATGTCGGCTGATTTCAACTGAGTGAGGCTGAATTCCTCAAGCTCTTTCCCCCAAACAAGTTCATGAAAGCTTAAGTCCCAGTTTTTCTCACCCTCAAAATATCCGTCTAGGGTGACTACATTCCACATTATTAATTTTCTCATAATATTTTCCTTAAAAACTTAAAGTTTATAAATAATTCGTTTTCTGTCGCGTAGCGAAAGAAAATACAATATTATTCCCCTCTAATAGTAAAAAAAACAAATTTACCCATTTTAATAAAGCCTATCCTCATTTTTCATTCAAAAAATATTTTTTGAATTGCGTATAATGAAAAGTTATACGAAAGTTCTTAAAAATAATTTTCAAGGCGAGATCAAAATGTTAAAGTAAAGTCTGAATCAAAGAAGAAGCTAACATAAATAGAAAATGAATTACTTTAAAATTTTCCTGTGATAGTTCTGAATTTTAATCTTCTATTATTGTATCCACTCTATTTAAATTTTATAAAAACGAGTTTCCAATTATTCATTTAAATATTCTAGTTGACAAATCAAAACGAGTAATTACATTGTAATTACTATGAAAACCGCCGTTGTCAAAATCGGAAATTCAAAAGGCATAAGAATACCAAAAACTGTTTTAGACGCTTGTCATATCGAAGATCAAGTGGATTTGCTCGTTGAAAAAAATAAAATTATTATCATTCCTTTTAAAGTTAAACCCAGAGGTGGATGGGAAGCCCAATTTAAAGAAATGGCACTAAAAAATGATGATAAGCTGATTATTCCTGATTCTATAGACTTAGAACTAAGGGATTGGGAATGGTAATTCATCAATATGATATTTATCTCATAAACCTTGATCCAACTATCGGATATGAAATAAAGAAATCCAGACCCTGCATTATTATATCTCCTGATGAAATGAACAAATTTATAGGAACCGTTATTATTGCTCCTATGACCACAAAATCGAAATCATACCCAACACGCATTGAAATAACTTTCCAAGGAAAGAAGGGCTCTGTAGTTTTAGATCAAATTCGAACTGTCGATAAGTCTCGGCTCATAAAAAAACTTGGATCTACTGATAATAAAATCATCCAGAAAATCAAAAAAATTATACAAGAGATGTTAGTAGACTAAATTTTTCAAATCATTAAGAACCGGCGTATAACTTCGCCTTACCGTTACGCTGTGCAGGATTCGCTTTCGCTCACCCTTTCTCGGTCTTCGACACATTGTCCTTCTGTCACTCGTTTGTAATACGCAAACTACGTGCCAGTCCCTAACGTCTTCTCCGAAGACTCAGCTACGGACAACGTCGGTAAGGCTAGTTCGTTATGCGACATTTTCGGGGTGATGTTTTTTGATTAAATTGCGAGCGTTCGTGCTCGCTAAAAGAGTAAAAAAGTAGTTGTTACCATTTCGGTAACATGATCTGCTTGATTTGTGAGGGTTATTTCAAGAAAAATTCTGAGGGATTTCTACTCTATTCCTAAATACTCTGACTCTAAAATACCCATCGAAGTTTGGTTCAAAGATGCTTCGAAAGCTATTTGGAAATCTCCTGCAGATATAAAAAAGAAATACAGAAATGCGAGTTTTCTTAAGGATAATAGAATCGTTTTCAATATTCATGGGAAGAAATACAGACTAATTGTAAAAATCCATTACAATCTACAAACCATCTTTATTAGATTTATTGGAACGCACGAACTATACGACAAAATCAATGCTGAGGAGATTTAAATGAATATTAAACCTATTAAAAATCAAAAGGATCATTTAGAGGCGCTCTCTGAGATTGAAGAACTCTGGGATGCGAAAAAAAACAGTCCTGAGTATGATAAATTAGACGTTCTAATTACCTTAGTTGATGCTTACGAAAGTAAACACTACCATATTGATGATCCTGATCCAATTGAAGCTTTGAAATCCGTTATGGACGATATGAATATGAAAAGCGTAGATCTAGGAAATCTCATTGGGGGAAGAAGTCGCGCAACCGAAATCTTAAACAGAAAAAGAAAGCTTACTTTAGAAATGATTAGAAAAATTAATCAAAGCTTAGGCATTCCTACGGACATTCTGGTGAAAGAATATCAAGTGAAATCTTCTAAGAAAGGAACAAAGAAAACGCCATCCGTGGCGTAATCACTTCCGGAAGTCCGAAAATTTCATATAACTTCGCCTTACCACTACGCTGCGGGATTCACTTCGTTCACCCTTTCTCGGTCTTCGACACATGTCCTTCTGTCACTCGTTTGCAATACGCAAACTACGTGCCAGTCCTTAACGTCTTCTCCGAAGGCTCAGCTACGGACAACGTCGGTAAGGCTAGTTCGTTATACGACATGTGCCAACTTTTTAAAATATGGAAACCTTATTAGAAATATTTGAACGATTAAATGAAGCAATAGATTTAATCGATAGAGTGCTATTTGCCCTATTTACAGGAAAATTAAAAATAGACAACCTCAGCTCTATGGAACAGGCATTTTCTTTGAATCCAATAATTTAAATTTTCTTATATCAGCGAAACATTTACTGAAAATAGCTGAATCTGAATCTATTTATACATCTTGGGATAATAAAATTGATGGAAATTTACTTCATCCAAAAACTGATAATCCTTTTGATTGGGATTTTAGCGTATTTGAATTAAATCCGGAACAAGCAAGCGAAATAAAAAATCACAAAAAATTCCTAAATTACTGTGATATTCAATGAGATCATACTCTAGAAAATAATTTTACTTATCTAACTATGAGTTTCCCTTCCTCACAAGTAAAACCACGCTTCGACAGGAAAAAATAGTTACAAAATTTTTGCAGTTCGAATGTAAATTAGCAGAATCAGGTTTCTATCCAAAAATGAGAATTAATTCAAATTACCATTTTCTATATGAATTTTTAAAAAGGATTAAAATGGAAACTCTCTACCGAAAGAACATGGCATGAGTGGTGGAGGATTGTTCCATATTTCCCTTTTACTGATTGACCTCCCGCCCAGGGGAAAATCTATCAAATACGAGGATCGGTTTCGTTTATCCCGCATGTTTTTGTGTGTTACCCGACGTTCGTTAACCCCCCGAACCTAGCTTGTTCACCGAACTACGCTTATCCCCGTAAACTCGGCCTGTTAATCGCATTACATTGATCTCACTGCTGTAAGAGATAACCGAACTTCGTTTAAACCCTTAAAATACGAGATAACCGAACTTCGTATCGCACCCACCGAGCGGTTATAACGAACTTCGTATAATTCTCCTAACCCCCACGGCAGGTGGGTCCATCACCTGCACACTCCCGAATGACAAATCATCTTGTTCGGAAAAAGCCACTCAAGCTCCCATATAGAATTATGTCTCATAAAAAAGACTGTACAAAATCCGCCCTATCTTTAGAATTTCAACAAATCGTCAGATTTTGGGAGTATAGGGGATGGATTTCGTCAAAATCCGAGGCAAAGATTTACAAGACTGCATCATGCAAATGAAAATGAAATATGGGCCGGAGGCGCATATTTACGATCAACGTGTAACAACGGAAGGCGGATTGTTCGGAACTGGACTTCTTGCTAGCAAAATGTATGAAATCGATGTGGGTATCCCGGAAAAACAAAACTCCAAAGATCGCATTGAGAAAAAACTTAAAGATCTGAAAGAACTGATCAAACAAAAACAAAAAACGGATTCACTGGTGCCGGCAAATGAGAAAAAGGTGGCAAAAACGATTGAAGCCGTTCGTCCTTATTCCGAAAGAAGGAGAAGGGCAGCCGTTATGGAACGAATGGAGCCAATTGTAATCGACGACGACGATTACGAATTGGAATCTTCCCTAAAACCATACCATGCAGAAGAACAAATCGGTCTGTCATTGGCGAACGTTTCGGAAATACATGAAAAACCCTCTATTTCCAGGGAAATTCCGCAAGTTTCCGTTCCTAAAAGGCATTCCAATATAGAAAAACTTTCCGAGAGATTGAAATCGGAAGGAATGAGCGCGAGTTATGCGGAAGAAATTACCCAGGTCCTGGAAGAGCATCTTTCTTCCGTAGACGCATCTCGTTTTGCAACTGTTTGTGAAAAAGCAATCTCAATACTGGAATCGAGGATCACAATCGACTCCGATCTATTCAGTGGGACTCCTCGCGGAAAAAGAAAAGTCGTTTTTTTCGTAGGACCTACTGGCGCCGGAAAAACAACTTCTATCGCAAAGCTTGCGGCAAAATATTCTCTCCATATGGGAAAGAAAGTTTCCTTATACACTACGGATAACTACCGTATTGCGGCGATTGACCAATTGAAATTTTATGCGGATGCAATGGGGATGCCATTTTATGCCGCGAAAGACGTTCGCAAATTGAAAGAGGCAGTCGCGAGAGACGGTTCCGAGCTCATCCTTGTGGACACTGCCGGTTACTCTCATAAAAATCCCGACAATATCCTGAAACTTCGGGAGTTTTACCAGGCATTTGGAGACAAAGACTATCTGGAAAACATTTTGGTTCTTTCTTCCACGATATCTTCTGCCAACGCCCGCTCGGTTGCAGACGCTTATGAGACAATCGGATACAAAAGAATTTTATTAACTAAGCTGGATGAAGCAGAATATTTAGGTTCTGTAGTGGAATTAGCCGATACTATTCACAGGGAATTCGCATTTTGTAGTGTGGGGCAGGATGTTCCTTTTGACATCCTTAACGCTTCAAAAAAACTTCTTGCAGAGTGTGTAGTTTACCCAGAGAAATTGAAAGGGATAGCCGGCGAGGTCTTTGATAAGACCACTTAGTCCGCTTGTTATCCCTCCTTAGATAGAGGATAACCAAGCGATGGACCAAGCGGCAAATCTTAGAAAGCTCACTGAAGGAAATACTGGTTTAAAATTAGTCCCGACTTCCGATGTTCTGAAAAAAACAAAGATCATCGCGGTAGCTTCCGGAAAAGGCGGAGTAGGTAAAAGTACTGTTTCCGTAAATCTTGCCATAGCCATAGCCAAGACAGGTTTGAAGGTTCTGATCTTTGACGGGGACTTGGGGCTTGCCAACGTAAACGTGTTACTCGGAATCATTCCAAAGTATAACCTCTATCATGTGGTGAAAGGCCATAAATCTTTAAAAGACATTATTATATCTACTCCGGAAGGAGTGGACATCATTGCAGGTGCTTCCGGATATTCTCAACTTGCCAATTTAAACGAGACCCAAAGAAACAATTTGATCAAAGGTTTTGTGGACTTGGATCGTTACGATGTGATGATCATAGATACTGGTGCCGGAATCTCCGCCAATGTGATCGGGCTTGTTATGCCTGCCGACGAAGTGGTAGTTGTCACCACTCCCGAACCGACTTCGATCACTGACTCCTACGGACTTATCAAATCGATTGTTTCCCAATCCAAAGACAAAAATCTAAAGATCATAGTGAATCGGGTTCGCAGTGCCATTGAAGGAAAAAAAGTAGCGGATAGAGTCATTGATATCTCCGGCCAATTTTTGGAAGTCCAAGTGGAAAATTTGGGATTTATCTTTCAAGACGAAGAAGTGGAAAGATCTATCCGGGAACAAAAACCTTTTATCTTAAACTCTCCCCGTTGTAAGGCGGCGGCTTGTCTGACTCGAATCACTCATAACTTGTTACAAACGGAAGGTGGTTATTCTGACGAAGAAGGCCTTACCGGATTTTTCAAAAAATTCTTTAACTTTGTAGATTTCAAAGAGAAAGAAATGGAAAAAGAAATGGAAGACGAAGGTTAATCCCCTTGCAAATTGTTTTTCTTGCCGGTTTTGCTGTCATTGGTGCGATCATCAGCACCACCTGCGGGTTTCTTGTAGGAAACCGAATTGGTTATATTTTATTTATCTCTGCCATTTCCACTTTTGCATTTGCAGGTCTCGGATTTGGAGTCTATACCGTTTTGGAAAAAAAAGTCCCTGAATTTTTGGAGTTCTTAGGCGGGTTGTCTATCGGCGGCGGATTTGGTTCTGGCGGAGAAGAAGGGGAAATGAATGAGTCCGGTCCGATGGGTTCTTCCGACTCAGGATCTCTTTCCAGCGATGCCTTCGGGGTGCAATCGGGAGCTGAGTCTCTGGCCGAAACAAAGCTTGCTATGGCAAAATCAGGCAAGTTCGGAGATCATATCATTGTTGACAAAATTGCCATTAAAAATGAGCCGAAACTCATGGCTGAGGCGATTCGAACCATGATGGCTAAGGATGATCCCCAGGAAGGATGAAAATTTATCCAATTTATCAGACATAAGAAAAAAATTGCTCTTGTAATTTTCGTTTTTATACGATTTTTTCTATAAAGTAAGAGTTTCCGGTTATCCGGCCTATTATGTCCAGATTGTTAGACAAATACAACCAATTTGATGAGACAGATCTCTGGAAACAGTATCGAGTCAATAAGAACCCCGAAATCCGTAGTTATCTCGTGGAGAAGTATTCTCCTCTAGTAAAACACGTAGCCGGTCGGATTGCGATCGGAATGCCTCAAAATGTCGAATTTGAAGATTTAGTCAGTTACGGCGTTTTCGGTTTGTTAGACGCCATTGAGAAATTCGACCCATCCCGCGAAATTAAATTTAAAACTTATGCTATGACCCGTATCCGCGGATCCGTCTTCGACGAACTTCGGTCAGTTGACTGGATTCCCAGATCCATCCGTCAGAAGGCAAAACAACTAGAAGGCATCATTGCGATGTTGGAAAATAAAGAAGGGAAAAAAGTGGAGGACGAAGAGATCGCAAAAGAGCTCGGAGTTTCCATGGATGAGTATAATTCCCTTCTCACCAAACTTTCGGGTACCTCCCTTGTATCTTTAAATGACATTTGGTTTCTTGGAGATGAGAACGATGAAGTTTCTTTTATGGAAACTTTGGAATCTCCGATGAATATGAATCCTGACAATATCATCGAAAAAGAAGAAATCAAAAACGTGATCGTAGATGCGATCAAATCCCTGCCGGAAAAAGAGAAAAAAGTAATTGTATTATACTACTACGAAGATCTCACCTTAAAAGAGATAGGCGAAGTGCTGGAAGTAACAGAGTCCCGCATTTCACAACTCCATACCAAGGCGGTGGCACGTTTGAGAAGCAAACTCTCCAAAGTGAAATCAGCCATCCAAAAAAGATAGGGCTCCGCCATGTCTCTCACCGGGTTTCTGCAAGAGGAACTTGCCGACTTCGAAAAAAAAGAAAAAGAACAAGTAGAAGTGATCGGAGATTCGATCGAAGAATGCCTTGCGCTTGCATCCGTTCACTTTGGAAAAAAAATCCATGAGCTGGATTATACTGTTTTAAAAAGGGGAAGAAAAAGACTTTTTTTCTCCGAACCGTTTCATATCCGGGTCTCTATCATTCCCGAAGATTTGATCTTGGAAGAGTTGAGTGCTCTGGACGAAAGACTCACCGGTGGCACCGGCAAATTACTTTCCAAAGATTTAAAAGATCTGGTCGCTCCTAAAAACAAAGACGGCCGTCTCTCCGTAAAAATTTACAAGACCGGCGTATTTCTTACCATTTATCCTCCATTAGGTGAAGGGACTCCCATTGCCATGGCAGATGTTACCAAACGTCTTTCTTTCCGGGGAGTTGCCGGGATTGATCCTGCCATTTTGACCAAGATCATTAAAGATAAAAAAGGCGAACCGGTTCTTATCTCAAATCAAAAACCAAAACAAGGAAATGATTCCAGTTGCAATATTGAAATCGGTTCCGATCAGATGAAGGCATTTGTTACTATTTTCCCTGCAAGACCAGGCGGACGCGACTTGGAAGTCAACGATATCGTCGTTTCTTTGAAAAACATGGGAATCGGTTACGGTTTGAAAGAAGCTGACATCAAACAGGCGCTAGATGAAGATAAAATCAATGCTCCATTTGTAGGCGCGGAAGGAGATCATCCAGTCAACGGAAACAATGCCGAGATCCGTTATTATGTTCGAACTGAAAAAAAAGTAAATTTCAAAGAAGATCAATCGGGAAGAGTCGATTACAAAGATTTGGATATGATCGAAAACACAGTTGTCGGACAATTACTTGCCGAAAAAATTCCTGCAGGGAAAGGCAAACTGGGAAGGAATCTTTTCGGAATGGTTCTCCCTGCCAAAGACGGATCCGATATAGAATTGAAACAAGGAAAGGGAACCATTCTTTCCGAAGATAAGATGCGTTTGACGGCGGAGGTCAATGGTCAGGTTCTCTACGCACTTGGAAGACTATCGGTAGAAACGGTCTATCGTATCAATGGAGATGTGGGAGTCAAAACGGGAAATGTTACCTTCTTGGGTTCCATCATCATTACAGGAAACGTAGAAGATAATTATTCAGTAAAGGCTGCGGGAAATATCGAAATTTACGGAACAGTCCAAAAAGCAATCATAGAAGCGGATGGAGACATCATTGTAAGACAAGGGGTGACAGGAAGGGAAGAGGCGCGTGTAGAATCCACCGGTGGCAATATCGTTGCCAAGTTCATCCAGAACGCGACAGTCATTACGGAAAGAGACATCATCGTGCAGGAAGGGATTTTGCACTCCCATTTGATGGCAGGCGGCAAAGTCAGCTGCAAAGGAAAACGGGGTCAGATCGTAGGCGGCACCATCCAGGCAGCGCAGCTCATTGCTGCGAAAATCATCGGATCACAGGCCAATCCGCAAACCGATCTCATAGTAGGGGTCAATCCGAAGATACTCAAACAAATCAGCGAATACGAAGAAAAGAAAAACGAGAATCAGGACAAATGCGATCAGCTGACCAAAACAATGCGTACTCTCCGCGCCCGAAAGGAAGCCGATCCTGCCAGTTTTTCTCCGGAAAATGAGGCCCATCTTCAGAAATTGGAAGCAGGGACCAAAAAACTCGAAAAACGAATCCAGGAATACGATAAGGAAATCCAGACTCTCACCACCTATATGGAGGAGCAAGCCGCGAGTGGCCGTGTTTCCGTGGAAAAAACCATCTTTCCGGGTGTTTCCATCCGAATTCGAAACGCAGATTTCAAATTGCGGCATGAAACCAAGGCAAAGACCTTCTTTGAGGAAGGGGGCCAGGTGCGAAGCACCAATTACGAAGATCCGGACGAAGATAAAAATGACTGGAGAAAAAAACGAGGTCGTGCTAAACCTAAGAACTAGAAGGGTAATGCAATGATTCTCAATGAAACTTTTGCGAGTAATACTCACCACTTTGAAATTGCAAGACGAGCTCAGGTAGAAAATCCGAACACCTACCAGAATCAAGTCGTGGAATTGCAAAAGGCGGCAATCACTACCCAGAATCGTGCTCAGACCGTTCCCGAGACCAAGGCAAATACTTCGTCTAATGCTTTGAGACCAAAACAAGAAAAAGAAGAAGTGGTTTCTTATACAAAATCAGGGATCGTTCGCGCCAATCCATCGCAAAACAAAGGATCGTTTTTCGATTCGATGGCTTAAGTTCTTTTCATACTCTTTAGGAATGTTGTTGGAAATGTTTCTTTGGAGACTGGAAAATGGAACTTTTTTCTCTAGTATTAATTAACATATTGTTTGGCGGGATTTTGTATGTATTCGTTTCTGCAAAAGTCCAAAAGTCCGTATCAGAATATTATGATAAAAAATTAGACCGCGCCATTGATATGGCAACTTCGGAGACCATCAAGGAATTGGATGCAACCGTAGGTGTTATCGAGTCAAGGCTTGTCGCCCTTCGATCTATGATTGAAAAGGCGGAACTCATTGCAAAAGAATTCAAACACTATGAGTCAGTGAATGTGGAACGTCCGGCCAATAAACAGACCTTAGACGAAGTACCTCCTTTTCGAGAGTTAGGTATGTCTTTGGAAAAGGAATTGAGCCAAGCAAAACTAGCGGAAGCAGAACCTACAATTCACAGTTTAAAGGAACAAAGATCCGGTGTGGGAGAAGTATATAGATCCAATCAGTTCCTTGCCAATGAATCGGAAGTAGTTACTACGGATGGCGCAGTCAATCAGGTCTTTGGAAAATTAGGCAGAGCGGTAAAAGGAATCTTGGGCATGGAAGGAATGAACACTCCTACCAATGATGCAATCGGTGCAGTGGAACTTCCTCAGTTCAAACCCAAAATGGATTTTACTGTCGGGGGAAATCCGTTCTCCGAAAAGAAAGAAGAATCGAATATCATTCGGGATGAAAACAAAGAAGGAAAAACCAGAAAGGAATTTCTAACGGAAATGGCATATGCAAATGATCCTGCATATGCATCCCACCAAAGAAATTTTGAAGATCAAATCGTATTGTCTTTGGAATCCGCTCTGGAAGAACTTCCTGCGAGCGCAGGCAAAATAGATAAAGTAGTTCATTTGCTGAAAAAGGGATATAGCCACGAAGATATCTCGGATGTAATGAATATCGGAACACATGAAATTCATTTGATTGAAACGATTAGGCTTGATCGATCCAGAAGAATCTAGTATTTTGTTCCCATGTCTTCTCTCCCCGTCTTAAACGTCGGGTTTTCCAATATAGTATTTGCTTCCAAGATCCTTGCTATTTTACAAGCGGAATCGGCAGGTGCTAAGAGGTTGCGTCTTGAGGCAAAAGAATCTTCCCGTTTGATAGATGCTACTCAAGGAAGAAAAACGCGTTCAGTATTGGTTCTGGACTCAGGACATATTGTACTCTCTGCGATTCGCCCGGACAGCCTCGCCAAACGCCTGGAAAATGGGGATAATAGTTTTGGTAAAGAGGACGAAGAAGAAGAATGAGTTCTACAAGTCCCAATCTTTACATCATATCTTCTGTCGCAGGCGGTGGAAAGTCTACAATCATCAGCAGAATCCTTGCCATTCACCCTGAGTTTTATTTTTCTATTTCCTGCACAACCAGAGCTCCCAGGCCCGGAGATATTCCCGGTGTGACTTATTACTTTCTAACCGTAGGCGAATTTAAAAAGAAAATAGAAGAAGATCAATTTTATGAATGGGCTTCCGTACATGGAAATTATTACGGCACCTTGAAAGATCCGATTCATAAGGCGATCTCTGAAAAAAAAGTGGTTTTGCTCGATCTTGACGTCCAAGGTGCCAAAACAGTCAAAGCACTCCGCCCTGAGTCCGTGAGTATCTTCATCCAACCACCCAGCCGTGATATTTGGATTGAAAGATTGATCAAAAGAGGAACTGACTCGGAAGAAAGTATCGAAAGAAGAATTACAAACGGAATCAGCGAGCTAGAGCAGGCGTCTAGCTTTGATTATGTGGTAGTCAATGATGATTTGGATCGTGCTACTGAAGAAGTGAAATCCATCATTCAATCCGAAGGTTCTCCGTCTTCATCATCTAAAGTTTTGCCGTAACCCGGAACATTTTTTGCACTTGCATCCAACCATTTATTGGAAATCACCGATCTTCTTTCCGCAGGGAACAAAGTAAGCAAATAGGTTGTGATCGTTGGTCGACCTTCTTCTTCCGCATCTTTGTCCATTTGTTCGAATACTTCAATGATATCGTAGTCAGGCCAATTGAGTAGCATATCCCTTGCAGATTCGGGAGGCATGTTTGCCACTTTGTTTGCAAGGACTTTTACCTTTTCGGATCTTGCGGATTCCCTTTTGGCTTTGTCCGCCATTTCCTTTTCTTTTTTTTGGATTCCTTCTTTCAATTCCTCCAATCTTTCTTTGTCGGTAGCGAGAGAGTTCTTTGCGGAATCTAACTCAGTCCTGAGACGATCCAGTTCCTCTTTGTCGGAGATCAATCTTTCTCTTGCTTTTTCCATTTCCAATTTTTCCAGTTCTGTGGGAGAAAGAAGGTCCTGGTTTACAAAACTGGGAGATCTTTTCAGAAAGGGTAAATAATCTTCTGCATTGAGAACTTGAAAATAATCAAAAATAAAAAACCCGATTGTGATTAGAAAAAAAATCAGTAAAATCAAAAAGAAGGATCTGGTTTTGTCTGTTACACTTGCCATTGATTATTTGCCTTTTCCCATATAATATTTTTCGTAAAAGTCCCTTAAGTTTTTAAAATCACTCATCAATTCGTCGCCGCCGTCTTCTCTATTCAGGATTTTGAATGTTTTCGGAATCTTCCCTTTGGCCTTAGGTTCCGTAAGACCGATTCCTTCCGCAAACGCAAGCGATGCCGCTAAATTGGAGTTATATTCTTCTACTTCCCGGCGTTCCTGTCTTTTTCTCTTTTTTTTCCACTCCAGGTAACGGTTTTCTTTTAAAACTTCTATCACCTTTTTATCTTTTCTGGCAAGTATCAAACCTTGGCGGACCCGATCCACATCTTCGTTTTTGGCTTCAATTTTAAGAGCAAGATCTTCGTTTAATTTCATCAAACTTTGGATGTATCTTTCAATGGATAAATAATCGCTTAAACTGGTTCCTACTTTAGCGCTAGATTCGATTTCTCTGTAAGAACGATCAATTTCTTTTTCGTTGAATTCTCGTTCGGTGAAAAGAGCATTCAATTCGGAGACAACAACGGATAGTTTTCGAATTTCTTCGTCTTCTTTCCACTCTCTCAGTTTTAGAATTGTCTCTAAACTAAATTGAAACCGTTTCACACCTGTCTATTTCCTGCGTTTGGAATTATTTTTGTACTCTTTTTTGTTTGTTCTTAAAAAAAAATGACGATAGAGATAAGGTTTGTTGGCTCGCAACCTTCAACAATTTTTCCTTTTGTTTCTCCCCCTAGCGAACCCGGGTCCATCTTATTACGGACGATTGCGGGCAGTCCCGCCACATGGTTCGGGCACCTGGATCAGATTCTGTGAACCGCGATCATCAGCCTTCCACAAGGGAAATTCATAGATTGGATTCCCGATTTGGTTACTTACCTACAAAGTTTTTGGAATGGAAAAAGCGTCGCTCGGGGCAGGATGCGAGTGATTTAAAAATCTTCTTCTGTGCGGGTTTGAGAAGCGAGGATTGCTGCCAGTTTGGAAGTTGCATCCTGATAAGTGGATTTTTGTTCAATCCTTTGGATTAAATAATCGTCGATCGCTTCTTTTTTATCGATTGCCATATCGATTTTAGGATCAGCTCCTCTCGTATAAGCATTGAGTAGGATAATATCTTCCGAACCTTTGTATTTGGAAATCAACTCTCTAACGAGAGAGGAATGCATATAATGATTTTCATTTACGATTTTCTGCATAAGTCGTGAAAGGGAAGCCGGAACATCAATTGCGGGAAAGTGGCTTCTCTCTGCAAGTTTTCTTGTAAGAATGATATGCCCGTCGATAAACCCTCTTACCTTATCCGCAACGATATCATCCATATCATCTTCCGCATCAGTCAATACGGTATAAAATCCGGTAATTGAACCGCCATTATGTGATGTGCCCGCCCTTTCTACCAATTTCGCCATCTTTGTAAAAACACTGGAAGCGAATCCCTTTGTAACCACCGGTTCTCCGATGGAAAGTTCCCTTAACGCTTCCGCATAACGGGTAAGAGAATCCATATATAAATTTACGGAAAGTCCTTTGTCTCTGAAAAACTCTGCCGCAGAACAGGCAAGATGGGCACAACTCACTTGTTCCATTTTGGAAGAATCGGACGTGGCAACGAATACTACCGACTTGGCAAGAGCTTCTTTCCCGAGTTCGACATTTAGAAATTCATTTACCTCCCGTCCTCTCTCTCCGATAAGAGCTACGATGTTTACATCGGCACTCGTATAACGGGCGATCATTCCGAGTAAGCTTGATTTACCCACTCCTGAACCGGAAAAGATCCCTATCCTTTGACCGCGACCTACAGTGAGCATTCCGTCTATGGCACGTACGCCTGTTTCTAAAATTTCGGTGATAGGGGGACGGTCCAAGGGATTTAAGAATTTAGGTTCGGAAGCCCGTTCTTCTTTTGTGATAAGCAAACCTTTGGAGTCGATCGGTTTGCCAAGTCCGTTCAGAACCCTGCCGAGTAATTCCGGCCCTGCATTCAAAGTGATTTTGCGACCGGAAGAAAAAACAAATGCGTGAGGAAAAATATCCTGTGTATCACCTAATGGCATCAAGGTGTAGAGATGATCCTTGAACCCGACAAGAACGCATGCCAGATAACCTTTGTCACTTCCTCTTTCCACTTCCAAAATTTCTCCTACTTTGGAATCAGGAGGACCTTGGGAATAAATTACATTGCCAATCACAGAAACCACGACCCCGCTTTTGCGGATGGGTTCGATTTTTTCGACGACATTCAAATATTTGGAAATGGCGTCGATGTGTTCTGTGAATTTTTTCTCAATCATCTGGATTTACGTTACTCTAGCAATGTGACATAATAAAATCAAGTCATTCCAGAACTAGAGTCCGGATTTTGGCTTTGTAGAACCAAAGCATTAAAGGCAGCTTTGGTTCCGTTCTAGTTTATTTGCAGGTTTGTATGTCCTCCAAACGGGAAATGAATTTGGGATCGGGGAGCTTTTTCCCCAATTTGATTTGGTAGGGGTCCCTTCCTTCCACAAATGAATCTGAATAAGCGAGCTTTCCAAAATTAGTCGGCCTTGTGAAACAATTCGGAAATGATTTTGCATCCGTTAATTTTCCGTCTTTCCATTGGTAAACACGATCGGGAGTTCTTACATACAAACTACCGCTGTCGGTTGCCCAACGGACTCCATATACCGGCAATGCCGTCCAGAAACTCAATGGAAGGCTCGTCACTTTGCCGGAATTCGGATCCAGGATTCGCAATTGAAATTCCGTAAATTCCCAGTTTGCATCAGACTCAGCGGTAATCAACGCAACCAATTTTCCATTAGGTGATGGGCTGGCTTGGAAGATCACTAAATTTTCAGGTGTGGCCGGGTAACTGAAAGCAGGTTTGTCTCCCGGGTAAACGGTTAATCGTTGTTTTAAGGTTCCGTATTCGTCGTCTTTTCCGTGCAGGATAAAAGCAGTGTTTTCACCTTTGTGATAAAAAGCAGATTCCGCCAAAGCCCAAGATGGGATTTTCCAAGTTTTTAAAATTTTGGAGGCACCGGATCGTATTTCTACTAAGTCTGCTTTTGTGAAATAATTTTTTTTATCCGTGGTTCCGTTTAGGGGATTCCAGGGATCTTTTTCATCGTAATGCACTTCGAGTAACAATGCAACATCGTTTATTTCCGAAGGAGAAATCTCCGGCTGTAGATTTGTTTCTTTCCAAATCATTTGAGAGCACTGGATAGAGAAAAAGAAAGAGAGCAATGAAAAAGGAAATACCAATCGTTTCATAACCGAAAATCATATTTGCGTCTGTCAGGGATGTAAAGCAGAAAGAAGAGATTTTTAGGACAAAAAAAAGGGAACCCGATACGAGTTCCCTTTTCCAGCGGAAAAAAAAGAAATTTATTTTCCTTTTTTTGCTTTCGCTTTTTCTTTATTTTTTTGATCAATCTGAGCACGGTGCTCATCACATAATCTGTACAATTTTCCAGTCAATGGGTTTTTGCGAGAAACTTTAGTTCCGCAAACAATGCAAAGACCTTGCGCTCTTCTTCTTTTGTAAAGTTGTTGAACTCTTTCTGCACCAGATGCCTTATATTTGGAGATTTGAATGCGGAAACCTTTGAATAGGTAGTTTCCGATTGATTTCTCCGGATCTTTTTTAAGATCATCAGCAATTTTGTCGATTTGTCCAGGTCCTACTTTTAGTGGTTCCATAGCTTTCTTTTCCTTTAAATTCTAGAATTTTTTTTGTCAGACAAAGCTTTTTCAAGCTCTAATACTGATTATGTTTCTCCAGCTAAAAAAAATTCAACTTTTTTTTTCTTCGAATAACTTTTTTTTGACGTAATGCGTTAAAGTAGACGATTTACTACGTGTTTTACTATCGTAAATTGTCAAAAAATTATATGCAATTAAACATTGAATAGGTGTTCAAGATGATATTTAATCAATGTTAATATTTTTTAAAGTATCCACCCGAATCGCCTTAGGAAAGCTAGGGCATGATTCTACGCAAAGACCGCATCCTGTGCAGGTAGAAGAGGCAAAAACAGGCATATTTCCTTTAAATTGTACGGTTTTTTCGATAGGACAGGCCGTAAAACAAACATCACAGGTTTTTTCGCCTGTTTTGTGATTGATGCAATGTTCGTGCAGACTTTTCGCCTTCCCGAATTTAGGTTTTGTTTGTAACACGTCGTATGTCTCCAGTGCCTTCTCTGGACAAGCTTGGATGCACGGCCAATCCTCGCATAAATGGCAGGCTTTTGCGTTCGGATCAAAAAAAGGAAAGCTCTTTCTTGTTTCTTGTGATGTAACAGGGAATAAGACGGTATAGGGGCAAGAAAAAATACATTCATTGCAACCGGTGCATAATGAAAAAAAATGATTAGTCGCTCCCGGTGGAAGAGATAGAGTTCTGAAAAGTTTGGTTTTTTTTCTTTTTTCTATTTTTTCTTTGGGAACTCTTTTCTTCGGGAACTTTTTTTCTTCGGGTGAGTCTGTCGCTTTTTTTTCATCCTCCCAAACTTCTTTGATCGCTTGAGAGAGATCGTCGGTTTTTTCAAATGCGAATTGAAAGACCGACTTAAATCCTTCTTTGAATAGGTCTTTTCTTTTCATCTAACCGGGAATACGTTCAATCTGGGCTCCCAAGGAACGTAGTCTCGTATCAATTCCTTCAAAACCTCTGTCGATCTGAACTATATTGTGGATCTCGCTGATTCCTTCCGCACAAAGTGCTGCAATGATCATCGCCATGCCCGCCCGGATATCCGGGCTTGCTACCCTTTGTCCGTAAAGCCGGGAACGACCGATGACAATGGCTCTGTGAGGGTCGCAGAGGATGATTTGTGCGCCCATCGCAATGATATTGTCTACGAAGAAGAGTCTCGATTCAAAAAGCTTTTCATGAATGAGTACTGTTCCCTGGCATTGAGTTGCTGTGACAAGGGCGACGGAAGTCATATCCGCAGGAAATCCGGGCCAGGGAGCATCGTCAATTTTCGGGGTGGCCCCGTGGTAGTCCGGAATGATTTCTAATTTTTGATCGGAAGGAACAAGTATGCCTCCTTCTACAGATCTTACCTCAATTCCTAATCTGGAATAAACCATTCTGATCATTCTTAGATCCTCCAGGTTTACATCTTTGATGAGTATTTCACCACCCGTAACAGCCGCTAAACTAATAAAAGAACCGATTTCCAGATAATCTGAACCGATTCTATGTGTCAAACAACCGCCAGGAGAATGTAAGCTGGTAACTCCTTCAATTTCCAAAACATTGGTGCCAATGCCCGTGATTTTTGCACCAGCTTGGGTTAAAAAACGGCAAAGTCCTTGAACGTGGGGTTCGGAAGCAGCGTTACGGATAATTGTGGTACCTTCGGCAAAAACCGCCGCCATGACCGCATTTTCCGTTGCAGTAACGGACGTTTCGTCCAAGAGAATGTCTTTCCCGAACAGCCTTTCCGCAGTAATTTCATAACCGTCGGGAAATACTTCGATTTTTGCACCTAATGCTTCTAAGGCAAGCAGGTGAGTGTCCATCCTGCGTCTTCCGATTTTGTCTCCACCAGGTTTAGGCAAAAAAACCCTTCCTGTCCGGGCGAGTATGGGACCTGCAAGAGTCACAGCCCCTCTCAATTGGGAACAAAGTTCGTAAGGAAGATCCGATTTTACTTTATTTTTTTTATGGAAGCGGTAAGATCCACGTGTATCCAGTTGAGTAATTTCTACACCAATTTGTTTTAATACTTCCAAAAGTTTTAAAACATCGGATATTTGAGGTAGATTCTCTAAAATAACATCTTCTTCCCAAAGAAGGAGTGCTCCAAGTAAGGGAAGGGCTTCATTTTTGTTTCCTTGGGGGACAATGGTCCCGTGGAGAGGGTTTTTACCGACGATTTTAAAATAGGATGAGCTCACAGTTACCTCCCATGGAAACATGAGCAATTCTAAGGAAAAGTAATTTATGGAACTTGTAGCACAGGTTTGGATATTTCCGAAATTCGAAGCAATTTACATCTTCTACCTATTTTTGATAGGTCTTGCGGCATTCGGTTACATTCGATTTATGAATTATCTGCAAAGCAGGCAATCCCATGTATTCAGTTATTGGAACGATTTTCAGAAGTTTGCTTTTGCAAGAAAGTGCAACCAGCAGGAAATGAATATCCTCCATTCTTTCTATGAAAGCCTGCAACCGGAGGAAGCGGAAAAATACCTTCACCCCGAAAACCGAGGCAAACTCAGAAATGCACTCTATCGTTATTTTCTAAAAACTCCGGAAAATCCTACGGAGAAAGAAGTGAATCTTTTTGATAAACTTTTCCGTTCTTCCGCTGATATGAAGAAAGAAATCGATAGCTTGGAAGATATTCCCGTCGGAGAAATCGGCGCACTAGAGGCGGATGGCAGAGAAGAGCTGACTTATGTGATGCAAAAAACAAACGATGATTTGCTTCTTTCCACAAAAGCGCTCTCTAAGGAATTTTTGGTTTTAGGTAAGGAAGCGAGTTTATACGTATTTCGGCCAAGTAGCGGCGGTTATCTGGTGCACGGAGTAGTCACCAACCTCAATCAAGACGGAATCGTTTTTCATTTTAACGGAACGATCGAAAGAAAGGGAGAAGCACATTTGATGCTTCTTGCGAGATATTCCTTAAATATTTCTCCCTGGCCGCCGAAAGACGGAACCAAAGAATCCATCGAGCTTGATCGAAGCAAATTGATTTTGTCCGAAGAGAGTATAGATCATCAGTTTGATATGTTGCGCAAAATTTCCAAAGAACAACATGGAGAGGATGAGTCCAAATTCGCACTTCCCGAGACTGCAAAACCGTTTACTGCTTTGTCGGAGAGGATTTCCGATCGGGGTTTGACTTTTGAAATCCCTCCCGATATATCTACGGATATTTGGAAGGTGCAGGACCTTTGGGAAGTTAGTTTTTCTTTTCCGGATGGTCCCGGTTTTTCTTTCCGGGGAAAGATGTTTCCGGTCAAACAAAAAGGAGAATTGTATCTGATCCGTTATGTGGATGCGGACGAGTTTGCAAGGAAACAAGTTTACGAAGAAATTAAAAAAAGAGGAGGGAGTCGTGAGATATTGACTTGATTCTTTCCTTAAGGTCCGAATAGATTTGTAAACCCTAAGGAAGTGATATGAATCACAATATACGCTCGTATCTATATTATTTTTTTTGTTCTACTTTTATACTTTTTTTCCTCGATTGTTCTTCTCCCCAAGTAGTAGAAACGGAACAGCTTAAGGCAGAGGAATCTCTTCCCAAACAAAAGGCTTGGAACCAGACTTCCCAATGTTGTTCCTTGCATGCAGAGTTTTTGGGAGTTGTTGTTTTGAATCAGGTCTGTGTGTCTCAAACGGAAACAAGACTCGAACTTTTTACCAAAGAATCCAAGTTAGTATGCGTTTTAAAAGAAGGAATGGTGTTTAAAGATGATAAGGGAAACTCATATTCATTTTTGAAATCCGTCGGTGTTGATCTTTGTCCCAAACGCACCCGGATGAAAAATACTCCTTTCTCCATTTACTTTGACAGTCTTTCTCCCGAAGCAAAATCATTTGATCTTATCGAAAACAAAAATGCAAAACATGCGCATAAGCCCTGGACTTTTGAAAAAGTGGATGTATCCGAATGTAAGTGGAATTGAGACTTTATCGAAAGATTCCATTTAATCTTTGTTATAACGCCTCGGGAAAAGCCCCCTTCAAGGGAGTTTTTGAATCTTTCGGCAAAAGAATCAGATCTACTTTTGGAATTTCTTCACCTGCCTTGTACTTTTCTCCCAAGGCCTCCCAGGAATGGGAAGTAAGAGAAAAGGACAATAGGTAACTTAAATTAGGTAGGACGGGGAGTTTGACAAAAGGAGTTCCTCCGTGAAGTACCACAAAACGTTTGTTCGGGTATTTTTTGGAAAGAGCAGTTATATTTGAAATTTCTTTTTCCGAACTGGAATCCATTAGGATATGGGTGATCTCTTTTTTTGAGATAGCCTTAGCCAATTGTTTTGCTGTTACTGCTTGAATTCCCTTTTTGTCCAAGGATTTTTTTAGATGGATGTTTTTTACAAGACTGAGAGTTGAGGTCTTCGGATCTTTCGGAGGAGAAAAAACATTCGGATAAGCACGGATGGAATCGTTTGTTATGTTTTTTAAAAAGTATCCGTTTTCTGTCAGTTCTTTGTATTTTAGATTTCGGATTTCTTCTTTTTTTGCCAGGAATTCTTTGATATTTTCATTTTCAGAATAAATGTTCGGAGTAGGCGGTGCCGTGTAATAAAGCCCCATCTCCAGTTTTTTCCGAATTTGTTTGAATACCGCTTCTTTCAATAAATCTCTTTTTTTGCCTTCGGCATCCGTTACAAAAAAATCACCTTTTGAGTAGGCATCTGACAGTTGTTCTTTGAAACGGCGCGCCGTATCTCCCCAACTGGTCAGCAATACGATGTTTGCCCCTGCGAGAATTGCCAGCACTCCCGGTCTGTCTTTTTCATAATTTTTGGAAATAGCATACATTTCCATCGCATCCGTAATTATGATTCCGTTGAATTTCAGCTTTTCCCGTAAAATTCCTGTTAGTATTTTTTTGGAAAGGGTTGCCGGGTATTTTTCGTCTATCAAAGGATAGACGATATGAGCTGTCATCACTGCTTCCGCCCCCGAATCAATCGCTTTTTTGAAAGGAACGAGTTCTAATGTTTCCAGTTCCGCCAATGTTTTCGTGATGACGGGTAGTCCCAAATGGCTATCCACATTCGTATCCCCGTGCCCCGGAAAATGTTTGATCACAGGCAATGCGCCTCCAAGTCTTGCTCCTTGTTCGTATGCGACTGCAACTTTGGAAACACGTTCCACATCGGAACCGAAAGATCTGGTATTGATCACAGGATTTTGCGGGTTATTATTGATATCAAGGATAGGTGCGAACAGGAAATTGATTCCCAATTCTTTTAGTTCATAAGAAGTAACAAAACCTACTGTTTTGCCCCATTCCTCTTTTCCAGTTTGTCCTACTGCCATAGCACCGGGGTACTCGGTGATTCCGTCTTGGACTCGAAACACTCTTCCGCCTTCCTGATCCGTAGAAATCAAAAAAGGTTGTAAGCCTTCTCCACTCGCCATCTTTTGCAAGTTAGACGTTAGTGAAATGATCTCCTGTTTTTTGCCCAGGTTTTTTCCAAATAAAATGATTCCTCCGGGCTTTGTTTTTTGGATTTCTTCTGTAGCGATTGCATCTACTGTTTTGGAAGGGATAGCAATATGAATGGTTTGTCCTACTAATTCTTCATCTGTCAGTTTATTTGTGATGTCCCAGGCTTTCTTATCCAACCAAGCCTCTCTTTCATCCGCACGGAGTTCTGTGATATAAAAACTAAAAAAATAGGAAGTTCCGATAAATCCGAAAACCAGGAAGATAGAAAAACTCAATCGAAGTAAAACTTTGTTCATATTCTACCATCTAAGATCGGGAAAAGCAGAGAGCTTGCAAGAAAGAAAATAAAGTAGTTTCGGGAACCTGTGGGATGTCTAAACTTTACTAGTGGATGATTTTTACCAAACCTTAAATAGAAGCAGAGACTTTCGTTCCGTTTTTGAAGGGAATCAATTTTTGCCTGTGCCGGAAGATTGGTTTTTACTGATCACGGATATAGCTGGTTCTACAAAAGCAATCGACAATGGTCGTTATAAAGATGTAAACACTGCGGGCGGACTCATTGCTATCGCCGTGGCAAATGTATACGGCCATATGGATTTTCCATTTGTGTTTGGGGGAGACGGAGTTACTTTTTTACTTCCAGCGACTTATCTGTCTCCCGTTCGTTCCGCCATTGCCGATACGATCGGTAAAATCAGAACCACATTCGAGCTGGAGATGAAAGCAGGTATCGTTCCGGTAAAGGAATTGTACAGACGCGGAGCAACGCTTTATTTGAGCAAGTTCGAAGCTTCTATTCATTATAACCAATGTTTGATTTTCGGAAACGGTTTGGATCTTGCCGAGTCCTGGGTAAAATCGCAGGAAGACGAATCGTTTTTGGTGCTGGAAACGGAAAGAACAACGGACGCAGACTTTACGGGTTTTACCTGCCGATGGCAGGATATTCCCAGTGAAAAAGGGGAAGTAGTTTCCATGATAGTGGAACCCACTCGTAAAGATTACGAGTCCACTGCAAAAACCGTATCACGGGTGTTAAGTTTTATTCGAATGGAATTCGGAGAAGAGGAAGACTATCATCCTGTTCCTCTGTCTCAATTGGAACTGGACAACGGA
The DNA here is from genome assembly GCF_004771005.1 of Leptospira ilyithenensis. Lineage (GTDB taxonomy): Bacteria > Spirochaetota > Leptospiria > Leptospirales > Leptospiraceae > Leptospira_A > Leptospira_A ilyithenensis. The sequence goes on along the minus strand of NZ_RQHV01000023.1, from coordinate 15,475 downwards.
CCGTATCTGCAAAAAGAAGCATTGATACATAGCAGTGGCCAAAAAGGAATCGAATACTACCTGAGACTTGCAAAAATCAAGTTTGAAAAATTCGCAGTGTCTATGGCGATTAAATACGAAATTCCTTTGAAATCTGCGCATTATCGTTTGGACAAATTGAAAGATTACCAAGCGAGATCCGCCGACTTTCGCAAGTTTGACGGTACATTGAAAATGGTGATTCACGGTTCTAAAAAAAGCAGAATTGCCTTAGAACAATTCCTGGAAAATCTGGAAGCGGACGGACTTATTTTATTCGGACACCTTGTATCCAATAAATCCCTTATGACTTGTATCTTAAAGGCAGGGGCTTCTCAGGAAGTGCATTTTGTAGACGGAGCAGGGGGAGGGCTTACGCTTGCCGCCAAAGAATGGAAGAAAAAAAGAAAAACGGTTTCGTTTAAGCCAAAGGCAGTTTAACTATTATTGCTTCCCGTTACTTCCCGGACTTGAGTCGGATCGAAAGGAGAAGTTACCAATGAAATTTATATTTGGAGCGGGTAGGAGTATGTTTTGTCAAAGTGAATTGTTTTAAAGAATTGCTCAGGAAAATAAATTCCAAGGAGAACGTTTTCATTTCAATGAGTATCCAAAAGATAAAATCAGAACTAACGGATGTTTGATATTTTTCCTTCGTGATTTTCTCAAAATTCAAATACGTGCTGAATGCTGCTATGTTTTCTCAATAGACAATTTTTCTTCCGCTGAAAATATCGAAACTATGAAGCTATTTTTGATTCTGCTTTTCTCTTCCGTTTTGTTATCCTGCTCTGACTCTTCCAAAGATGCTGAGAATGAAATTACAAAACAGGAATCCGATTCTACGGAACCCAGAATTATTTTTTTCGGAGATTCTCTTACGGCAGGTTACGGACTGCTTGATTATGAAGAAGCATGGCCTCATTTGGTAGTCAGTCGTTTGAAAAAAGAAGGATTTGGTTACCAGATAACAAACGCAGGCGTTTCGGGCGATACTACAAGCGGGGGATTGGGTCGGATTGATTGGGTGTTGAGTCAGAAGCCGGATATTTTCGTATTGGAGCTTGGCGCCAATGATATGTTACGCGGGATTTCTCCGAAAGTTACTCGGTCCAATCTGAAATCCATGATCCAAAAGGTAAAATCCACATATCCCGATTGTAAGATTTTACTGGTTGGAATGCGCGCCACTCCCAATTTGGGGAAAAAATATGCGACTGAGTTTGACTCGATTTATCCTGACCTGGCTAAAGAAGAGGACTTAAGTTTCATCCCATTTTTATTGGAAAGAGTGGCCACCATACGTAAGTTAAATCAAAAAGACGGAATTCATCCCACAACGGAAGGGCATAAACTTGTGGCGGAAACGGTTTACCCTTACTTGAAAAAACTGACAGGTAAATAAATTCATTTCAGTGGCTTGGAATTCCCCTCGCGTAGACTTTGGCAAAAAGGCGAACAAATTTCAAAAAAAATAAAGAATTTTCGGATTTGGATCGCCTTGTCAGCTAATGTATGATAAACGGAACTCATTGGGCGGCGGGTGGTTAACCCCTCCCAAATCAGGGCGGGGATACCAGAATCTCTTCTTATAAGGAATATCCCATACTGACCTAACTCCCGTAAACTGGAGGTCCCGGGCAACTTTAAATCGGATTGACAGGCCCGCTTTTTTCCAGCCTCTTATTATTATGTCAGAACCTTTTCCTATCCCCCCGTTTGCAAAGGAATGTAAAGAAAAAGCGAAAGAAGCATTCGGAGCTTCCTATGTTCATCCGTTTGTGGTTGCACTTGCGGACGGCAGTCTTTCTTCGGAAATCTTTCGGTTTTACCAGATTCAGGATGCAAAATATTTGGAATCTTTTTCCGATGCCTGCGCTATTCTTTCCACAAAGGCGAACGATCCGAAAGATAAACTTTGGCTGATTGATGCTGCTAGAATGTCACTCGTAGTGGAAAACGAATTGCATTTGAATTATGGAAAAAAATTAGGATACGATGCAAAGACGATCGCAGATACCGAACCCACACCGAGCAATCTTGCCTATCAAAACCATATGGTATCCGTTGCATTGAAAGGAAGTTCTGTCGAAGGTTTATCTGCCATTGCACCTTGTCCCTGGCTTTACATCGAACTTGGGCAGCACTTATTGCAAAAGATGGGAACCATTCCGGAAAGCCATCCTTATGGAGACTGGCTCCGTATGTATTCCGATTCCGGATTCAATGAATATATGAAAAATCTTTTGGCATTATTGCAAAAATGGGCGGACCAAACGGATGCAGGAACCAGGGAAAAAGCCATCCTTGCCTTCGAAAAAAGCGTTCATTACGAATGGATGTTCTGGGACCAAGCATGGACAAAACAAACTTGGCGCCACTAGACTTTCTTTCTTTTTTCCTTGCGAAAGAACTGTTTCAAAAAATCATGGTGTTACTCAAACCTCTCGCGGGAATAGCTCAGCGGTAGAGCATCTCCTTGCCAAGGAGAGGGTCGCGGGTTCAAGTCCCGTTTCCCGCTAACAGAGGTCTAGACTAGAGGCAGAAGACAAAAAGATCCCCTCCTTACTTCTGACTATTGTGGCTCTTGATTCTCCTCCCCCATTCTCGAAATTTTTTATATTGGAATTAGCATGGAATTTACTGCAAAGAAAAACAACAACGCATCTTGCGATTTAACCATTACCTTCAATGCCGCTGAGGTAGAAGTTGCTTATAAAAAAGCTTACGAAAGAGCCAAAGAAAAAGTTAAGATCCCGGGATTTCGCCCCGGAAAGGCTCCTCTTGATATGGTGGAAAAAGTATTGGGAGATTCCGTCATAGACGATGCCGCCAATGTTATGTTAAATCAGGCAATGGCGGATTTGTTTGATAAATTGGAACACAAACCGATTCGTATCCCTCAATTCCAAGTGGAAAGTTTTGATCGTAAAACCGGTGCTAAAGCAAAGGCGACTTACGATACAAAACCGGAAGTGATTCTTCCAAAACTCAAAAAAATCAAGATCCAACCCAAAGAGATCAAAATCACTGATGCAGACATCCAAAAAGAATTGGAAGGAATGCAAAAGAACTTAGCTCGCAACAGCCTCAAAGAAGAAGGCGATAAGATCGAAGCTACAGATTTATTGGAAATCAATTATAAATTCAAAGAAGACGGGAAAGACTTTCCGGACGCATACCAAACAGGCAAATTTCAAATGGGAGCTACGCAAAATCCTCCTGGCTTTGAAGACAACCTTCTTGGTATGAAGATGAACGAGGAGAAAGAATTTAACTTCAGATACCCGGACTCTTTCCCTCAGGCTCCGGAATCTGCAGGAAAAACATTGGTTTATATCGTAAAAGTGACAGCGATTTACAAAGTAACTTATCCTGATATCAATGATGATTTTGCTTCCGAGGTGGATGGATCGGCAAACTTACAAGAGTTAAAGGACAAAACAAAAAAACAATTGGAAGAAATCTTCGTATCGGCATTGAAGAAAAAAGCAATCGACGAAGCTTATACCGACATCATCAAAGAATCCAAGTTCATTATCCCGGAATCCCTTATCAAAGAGGAAACTGAAGGGGTTTTTCATAATTTCATCCATGAATTCGGTCTTCCTCACACGACCTTACCGGATTATGCAAAAAGACTAGGCAAAGAAGAAGCGGAAGTTCGGGAATCCTTCGGAAAAGCCGCCGAAAAACGAATCCAAACCTACCTTTTGAAGCACAAAATCGGAGAAGAATACAAAATCACGATTTCTGACGAAGAATGGGAAGAGGGTTACGAAAAAGAAGCCGGAACCCAAGGAATTCTGACCGAATCCCTCAAAAAAGAAGTCCAAAAACAAAAGGCGGAAACTTTTTACCGGGACAAATTCCTGTTTGATAAAATTGACGAGTTTGTTTACGGTGAGGTAGATAAGAAATCTCCTAAATCGGTTTCCATCGAAGAAGCAGAGAAGTTATTGAGCGGGAAAGAGTAAAACATGTCAACATTAATGCCCTACGTAATCGAACAAACAAGTAGAGGAGAACGTCAGTATGATATCTTCTCCAGACTATTGAAAGACCGGATTATCTTCCTAGGTTCCGGAATTGACGAAGCTTATGCGAACGTCATTTCGGCTCAGTTATTATTCCTGGAAGCGGAAAACCCGGAAAGAGACATTTATCTCTATATCAATAGCCCAGGTGGTTACGTAAGTTCCGGAATGGCGATCTATGATACCATGCAGTTGATCAAACCGGAGGTAAGAACCCTTTGTATCGGTCAGGCTTCCTCCATGGCAGCGCTTCTTTTGGCAGGTGGAGCAAAAGGAAAACGTTCCGCACTTCCCAATTCTAGAATTATGTTGCACCAACCTTACGGTGGAGCGGGCGGACAGGCATCGGATATCGAAATTTCCGCAAAAGAAATTGTTAAGATAAAAGACAAGCTGATCGAACTTTATGCTAAGCACTCCGGCAAAACAATCGAACAGATTCAAAAAGACACTGAGCGCAATTTGTATATGAGCGCGGAAGAAGCGAAGGAATACGGAATCATCGACAACGTAATCCAAGAACGCAAACAGATCCAAGCTTAAAAAAGGAGCTCTCCATGACCAAACGTCCTACTACAACAGGGAATACTCGTGAAAAATTGCATTGTTCATTTTGTGGCAAGGCGCAAGACGAGGTTCGTCGTTTGGTGGCGGGTCCCGGAGTTTATATCTGCGATGAATGCATTTCTCTTTGCAATGAAATCATCGCAGAAGAGCCGCAAGGTGGCGAAAAAACCGCTATCGTCGGTGATATCCCGAAACCTCTCGAAATCAAAAAAATCTTAGACCAGTATGTGATCGGACAGGAGCAGGCCAAAAAAGCTCTGGCAGTTGCCGTTTACAATCATTACAAACGTATCTTTCATAACGATCGCAAAGCGGGTGAAGTGGAATTGGAAAAGTCCAATATCATGCTCATCGGTCCTACCGGATCAGGCAAGACCTTGCTTGCTCAGACTTTAGCTCGCATTTTAAAAGTTCCTTTCGCCATCGTAGATGCAACTGCACTCACTGAGGCGGGTTATGTTGGTGAAGATGTGGAGAATATCATCCTCAAACTCATCCAGAATTCGGACAACGATGTGAAACGTGCCGAAATGGGGATCATCTATATCGACGAGATCGATAAAATCTCCCGCAAATCCGACTCCGCATCCATCACAAGAGACGTGTCAGGCGAAGGAGTGCAGCAAGCATTACTCAAAATCATAGAAGGCACCGTTGCCAATGTTCCTCCCCAAGGAGGACGCAAGCATCCTCATCAGGAATATATTCCTGTAGAAACAAAAAACATTTTGTTCATCTGCGGAGGCGCTTTTGTCGGTCTCGATCAGATCATCAAACAAAGAGTTGGTGTTAAGTCGATAGGATTCCATTCCGGTGAAGCCGTAAATGAAATGGGTCAGGCAATTGATACCAATGACAATCTGGTTCATCATGTGATTCCTGACGATTTGATGAAATTCGGTTTGATTCCTGAGTTTATCGGCCGTTTGCCGATCGTTGCTACTTTGGATGAACTCACAGTCGAATCTTTGAAATCTATTTTTACCGAACCGAAGAACTCACTTCTAAAACAGTATCAAAAGATGTTTGATATCGAGAATGTGAAACTCAAGTTTACGGAAGATGCCATCGGTGCCATTGCTGCGACTGCTATCAAACGGGAGAGTGGGGCGAGGGGACTACGTGCCATCATCGAAGATATCATGATGGATTTGATGTTTCAGATCCCTTCCCGCAAGGACGTATTGGAAGTTGTGGTTACGGAAGACACTGTTCTCCGAAACGAACCTCCTATCACAATCCTCAAAGGCGATATAGAAAAGATCGCTTAAAATGTGAACGATTTCGGATAAACAGGGTTAGGCGAAAGTAGCGGAAATCCGCCTAGCTCAGGATCAAAAGTATCCGAAAAGATGCTTCTCAAAGAATCATTACACTAAAGTTTTTTGACGTTACCCTATATTGCTATTCTAAGCCTTCTCACTCAAAATACGTCATGCCCAGAAATAATACGTAGTAATAAAAAATAGATCAATTTATACTTTATTTTTTAAACCTAACCGCTTATAAAAGGGTATATGAGAAAAGTTGTTTTTGGGATAAATACTACCTCTGATGGATATTGTAGTCACACGGACATGGTCGCCGCCGACGATGACTTGCACAAATACTTCACTAACCTCTTAAGTAATGCCAGTCACATTCTATATGGACGTATTACCTATCAACTAATGGTTCCTTTTTGGCCTGATGTTGCCAAAAATCAATCGATGTCAGAAATATCTAATGAGTTCGCTCAAGTATTCACATCACTAAAAAAGATTCTTTTCTCCAACACATTGAAACACGTTGACGATACAAATACCAGATTACTAAGCCAAAATATCGCAGATGAAGTAATCGCATTAAAGAAACAACCAGGAAAGGACATTTTAGTGGGCAGCTTGAGCCTTGCTTCTCAACTCTCCCAACACCATTTAATTGATGAGTATCATTTCGTAATTCATCCGGTTCTTGCTGGAAAAGGTCCTCGGTTATTCAATAACTTGAGCCTCCAGGAGAATATTCGGCTAGACTTTCTTGGTTCGGAAACTTTCCAATCCGGCGCCATTGCACTTCACTACAAAAGACATACGTAAAGAAAAATTCTTCTCTTAAGAATTGTCTGTGGGAGGAGGTATACTCGATTATTGAGTATGCTATTAATGCATTGTTTAATTTTTCTTCTAACTACCGCTCTCTATTAGCTGGAGACGGACGCATAACTACGCCTTACTGCTTACTTTCTGAAATCTGCACTGTGCTATTTTCTACTTTTCATCGCAACCTTTCTTGTTCTAAAGTTGCCTAAATGGTGGTGTCCACTTTTTTGGGGAGGTCACTACTTTGTTCTTCGGAATACAAAGATGCTTAGGTTTTCGAGAGGATTCGTTAGGTTTCTTTCCTTTCCCAGACCTTGCATTTTTTTCGCGATAGCGAGAAGCATCTCCCTGGAAGAGTTGGGATTTAGATCCAGAAGATAGTCTACAAATTCTTCCATGATTTCAAAAGATGTTAGCCCAAACTCTTGTAAGGTGCGATCACTTCCCCAAACCAGATAATCTCCCACTTCGATTCCGTCTGCAACGGAAAACACATGATCGTGCATTGCGTGCCAGGAGTCGTCTCCGCTTCCTTCTATGACTTGGATTCCCTGTTTGGAAAACTGAAATACCGGCATATCCATAAAATGTAAAAATTGCAGTTTGTCTTTTTCCGCACCGATTCCGAATAGCGATAGTTTAAGACCAGTTAGGTTAAGGTTGCGGAGCGCAGTTTCTATTTTTGTCAGGACATGTGCCGTAGTGTCTTGCGTATCAATGAAACTGGAAATTATTCCGTGAACAAACAATCTTTCGGAAGCTTCCGTAATCCCCGCTTCTAAATGACCAGCAAGGATTCCCACAAAACCGTCTTTGGTTTTCAGAATACGCATGTAATCACTGTTAGCATGTCGAACCACACTGGGGTAGGCGGAGACGTCCCAGCCGTGAATTTTCTTCAATTCTATATCTGGCATGAGTCGCAGAAGGCTTGTTGCCTTTGTTTCCACCCAATTCGGATCTTCACTGCCAATGCCACCGAGAGTTCCGTTCCCCGCTTGGAACAATGCGAGTTTTATGGAACGGATGATGGATGTTTCTTCCGTAAACTCATCCGCCCTGTCTTCACTTGCGGAAGGGTCTTTGTGTTGGATTTCACTTGCGATGTGACGGAATATTTTATAAATAAAACCTAATAGATAGTAGGCGAGTCCCGAAACACATCCTGCAAATATAAGGGATAAATACAGGCCCAACATTTTAAATGCGATCGTACTTTTCCCTGTTGGGTTTTGCCAATGTCGGAAAGCAAATTCGGATACTAGAAAAAGAATTAAAAATAAACAGAAAGAGAATAATCCGAGTAAGATCGGGATTTTAGTGCGAACGCTTAATTTTCTAATATTCATGTTTTTTATCCGATCGTTCCAATATCTTCATCAAAATTGCTGATACAAAAAACAAAAAGGCCAACGGCACAAGCAACATCATCATTGAAAATACATCCGGTCCCGGAGAAAGAACCGCAGAAACGACAGCAATTATCAGAATCCCTTCTCTCCATTTGGAAAGTAAAAAACTGGAGGAGAGTATCCCTATTCTTCCCAGTAAAATCAATACGATCGGCAGTTGAAACGAAGCTCCGAAAACCAGATGAAGGTTAAAAAACAAATCATAATATTCATCTATTGGAAGATATGGATCGATCCCTTCCGGTCTTAAAACGACCAGGAAGACTCTTAAGAAATTTTCAAAAACGGTGAACCAACAAAGTAGTAGCCCCGACCAAAACAGAAGAGTGGAAAATAAGATAATGAACTTTCCCCATTTTTCCGTTCTGGGGTCCACTGCCGGAACGATAAACCCCCAAAGGATAAAAAGTAAAATCGGCAACGCCACGAGCACGGACAGTAAAAACGAAGTTTTCAGATAGATAATAAACGGCGCCATCAGCTGGATTTGGAAAAAATGGGCGTTGGGACCAAGCACTGCCCGGTAGGGGCTGATCAAAATGGAATGGATCTCCGCCCCAAAATACAAAGTCACCACCATAAAGGTAAAAATGACTAACATGGAATATATAAGCCTCTGTCGAAGTTCTTCCAAATGTTCGCCCAGGGTCATGACTTTTTCCCTAATTTCTGAATTTTCGGGTAGGGGAAGTGGTTTTGTTTTTTTTACTTTCGCCAAGGCTTATCGAATTTATGCTTTTTTCTTTTTCGGTTTGGTAGTTTCTTTTTCCAGGGATTCATTTTGAGGAATCGAACTGGTAGGCTCATCGTCTGTAGAACCCGTTAAGGATTTGCGAAATTCTTTGATGCCTGAGCCTAGATCCTTTGCAAGCGAAGGAAGGCGTTTGCCACCAAAAAAAAGCAGTGCCAAAAAAACGATGAGTGCAATTTCCCAAGGACCAAGATTGAAAAAAGCAAGTGGGGGTAGAAAAGAAATAGGAATTTGGAGCATAATTTCCTCTTAGTTACAATATCTATGCAAATGAGTCAGGAATCAAGCGGAATGATAGATTTCTTTCGATTGTTACCGGAAACTTATTCCGGCGGAATCTATCTATTTGAAATCGTTTCCGGAAAACTATTGTTCACAAACGAATATTTTCAGAAAACCTTTGGAGTTTCGGGTGCCCCGAGTCTCGCCGCAAAATCAGAACTACTTTCTTTGATTCATAAAGAGGACAAACCTCTTTGGCAGTCCCAAACCAAGTCTCTGACCAAATCACCTGCAGGCACTAGAATCGAATTTGATATTCGATTTTTACTGGAAAAAGGGGAACACCCACGCTGGTTTCACTTCAATGAAAAATCGGTAAACCTATCTCAGGTTTCGGATCAGATTTTAGGAATCGGATATGTGAATGATGTTACCAATCAAAAAATTAACGAGGACAATATCCGGGAACAAATTCAATTTTCGGTAAGTCTTTTTGAAAACGCATCTCTGGGGATGGCGCTGCAAGACTGGGAAGGCGGATATTTTAGAGTTAATGCCCGTTTTACGGAGATCACGGGCTATTCGATCGAAGACCTGACTTTTCTGAATATGAAACGTGTGAATAAGATCGGCCTTACGAAAGAGGAAAAGGATTATTTTTCCCTTATGGGGGACGGAATGGAATTCGGAGAATCTGTTTTGTATAGAAAGGACGGAAGGCGGATTAATATTTACCGCCGAACAAATATTTTTCGAAACTCCGAAGGCAGACCCAATTTTTATTATCTGCTCTTGGATGATTTAACTGAAAAAAAACAAATCGAATCTTATAATTTACATTCTCAAAAAATGGAAACGATCGGAAATCTGGCGGGGAATCTCGCTCACGACTTGAACAATTATCTGCAACCCATACATGTATTTTCCCAGTTGGGAAGGGAAATTCTTTCCAAACAGGATATTTCTTCCTCCAAAGATAAATTATTCGATTATCTGGAAAAGATAGGAATGGCGGCGAATAGCGCGCGTTCTATGATTCATCGTATCATCCGGTTTTCCAAAAAAACGGATGAAGAAGCGATCTCTATCGTGGAGATCTCATCCATCTTGGAATCGAACATTCCCATCCTTCTTGCCGAGATTCCGAAAAACGTGCAATTGGAATGTTCTTTCTCTTTCGATCCTCTTTTTGTAAAAATAGATCCGGTTCGCATTTGCAAGTTAATCGGCGAACTTGTGATAGGTTCCATTTTTTCTTGGGAAGACAAAAAAGAAGGACTGATTCATCTTTCCACAAAACAAATCCCCTGGTCGCAGGCGGATTCATTGGAAGATAGGGTTTTGATTTCTTTGGAATTTACGGGACTTGCCGTATCGAATCTTTCCATAAATGATTTTATGCAAAAATCCATTTTTGAAGAGGAAGAAATCAAATGGAAAGGACTTCATTTGCTCAATCGTTATGTGAAAAATTGGGGCGGAGAGGTGAGGCTTGAAAAACATTCCGAAATTGGTTTGGTACTTTTGATTGATCTTCCTTTGGAAAAAGAAATCTCTGCGGCGCCTCTTCCTTTGCCGAATGTGAATTCCGGTAATGCTGGCTCCCACTGGGATATAGTGTCCAAAAAGAAAATCTGGATTGTGGAAGACGATGAACCTGCACGCGAATCCATTGCAACGGTTCTTTCTTTAAAAAACATTGAACCGCTTCTATTCGAATCTTCCATTGCAGCTTTGGAATATTCCAAACAAGAACTACCTGATTTCGTTCTCTCCGATTATAGAATGAAAGACATCAACGGGTTGAATTTGATTCGAAAGCTAAGGGAAAAATCACCGAATCTATCTGCGGTGTTGTATACGGGAAATGCAGAAGGTGTGGATTTGGAAACATTGGAAAAGGAAGGGATATTGGTTCGAACCAAACCAATATCCATCGATGAACTTTACGAATCTATTTTATTATCGTTTGGCCTTCTTTGAATTGTTCGGCTTGGCCTGCACCGCACCAGTCGTTTTTGTTATGAACTCCGTGATTTCCTGAAATAACAAAGGTTTGTCTGTCTCGGAATACTTGGACAAAAGAACATGCGCTCCTTTTTCCACTTTTACTATTTTGTTAAGCGGATTTGCTTTCGGTCCGGATTGGATTTTTTCAAATCCGGAAACCATTGCGGAAACTGAGGCTGATCTATCCTGTTCTTCTTCCGATTTATAATAATAGAAAACTAATACCGGTTCTTCGATGCGGGAAAGAGGATTTTCCTGATCTATGAATCTTTTCAGGTTCATTAGATTTTGAACCGCTCCGTAATATTGGTTTTTATACCAAAATTTATAAGACTGGTCTTTCGGATCCAGTTCCGCAGATTTGCGAATCTTACCTAAAACCAAATCAACGAATGTGGAACCCCATGTGAATTTGTATAAATTTGCAGACGGGTCGGAAAAATTATAAAACGGAGAAGCAAGGATAACTGCTGCAATTTTGTCCGGATACTTTGCCGCCAAATAGGATGAGATAAGTCCGCCCATGCTCGTTCCTACCAAAACAAGTTTTTCACCTAACTGAGTGGATTCGAGAAGTGCCGTCTCAGCGTCCTGGAGATAAGATTGGAAAGGAGTGTTCAGATGATCTTCCACATTGGTTCCGTGACCGGGCAGACGCACGTAATAAGTGTTTGCTTGGAAGTAGTCTGCGACTTTGTCCATGACTTCCTCCCCTTCCGCACGGCTTGCTCCGAATCCGTGGATGTACAAAATGCCGATGGGTGTTTTTTCCTCGCTAAATCGAATCAGTCGCTCTTCGTTTCCTTCTTTGGTTCCTTCGTTTTTACTGGCTTCCAATTCCTTTTGAAAGTAAGAATCGAACGGCAGATTTGCAGATTCCGGTTGGAAGTTATAATTTGGCTGGTTTAAAAAATACGTAGTTGTTAAAAAGGAGGTAAGGATAAGTAAAATTGCGGTAATCCATTTTCCAAAAATTTTCATGGGGTTCTCTTGTTTCGAAATTTAAATACAATCATTTTGACAATTCTCTTTCTACTTCAAGTCAATTTGTACTTTTCATGTACAAATGTGACAGAGGAATTGTTGGTTCAAAAAGAAGAATCCGGAATCCTGGCGGGCTTTCGGGTCAGAAAAATCCATGAATCCGCTACAGTCACTGCGGGTTACGGGAAAATTACAAATTTAAGAGATGCTGATACGGAGGTTAGAGAGATTCGTGCGGAAGGGTATGAAACCGTTGAATGGCATACTTCCAGTTTGGAAGATGGGATCGCCAAGATGAGGAAAGTGGATTTTCCCATTCCACTCCCGTCGGGAAAAGAAATCCTTTTGGACAAAGGGGGAAATCATTTGATGCTCATCGGTAAAAAGAAAAAGATATCCGAGACAGTCCGGATCTACTTTGTTCTGTCAAATGGAGAGACGCTGGTTTGGGATGCTGCGGTTAAGTAGTTTAGGAGCGGCTTCGGTTTTAGCAGATTATATGAAAAATTTTTTTGCCGGTTTTTGCATTCGCATTCTATTGTTAAGTCTTTCTTTTTGTTTTCTTTTTGTCAGTTGCAAACCATCGCTTGAATTCAGCGAACTTCCCTTGGGCGGAGATTTTTCCGAAAAGGATAAATCAGGAAAATTGGTATCTTTGAAGGATTTCAAGGAACCAGTGTTGCTTGTATTTTTCGGATACACATACTGTCCCGATTTTTGTCCGAATATGTTGTCCAAAATCAAGAACGCAGAACAGATGTTAGATGAAAAAACAAAGAGTTCCTTTCGAACTGTTTTTATCTCCATTGATCCTTTGCGGGACAGTCCGGAAACGGTTCAGAAATACGTAAGTTTTTTTCTAAAAAACGTTTCCGGATTTTCTTTCGATCAGGCAACTACCAATCGTTTGGTGAAACAGTATGCTGCCTTCGTAGAGGAAACAAAAGACGGAACGATCGATCATTCCACTTATGTTTATGTTCTGGACGGAAATCGGAAAACAAGAAAGCTTTTGAAATCTACGGAAGATGCGGAAACCTTTGCAAAAACCATCGAGTCCTTAGGCCGCAATCCCGTTCAGCCGGAGTAAGGCTTCAATCTCGGGATCTTTTCCGTAAAAATCCCGGAATAATACCATCGCATTTTCGGAACCGCCTTTTTCAAGAACCGTTTTACGAAAATGTTCCGCTAATTCCAAATCGAACACTCCTTTGTCTACAAAGGAGAAGTAAGCGTTTGCGGATAGCAACTCAGCCCATTTGTAGGAATAATACCCCGCCGCATAACCACCTGCAAAGATATGAGAGAATGAATTCTGGAAACGGTTGTAAGCAGGCGGTTTGATAACACTCACTTCGTCTCTGACCTGTTCTAAGATCTTCTGCACACCTTCTTCGTTCGGAGATTCCAAATGGATGAGCATATCGAAGATGGCAAATTCCAATTGACGGACAACTCCCATAGCGGATTGGAAATTTTTTGCATTTACCATCACGTCGATAAAGGACTGAGGTATAGTCTCTCCCGTCTGGTAATGTTTGGCGAAGAGAGTGAGCACTTTCGGTTCATAGGCGAAATTTTCCAAAAACTGGGAAGGAAATTCGACTGCGTCCCATTCAACTCCGTTGACCCCGCTGACAAATGCTTCTTCCACTCGCGAGAGAAGATGATGGAGTGCATGACCCAATTCGTGAAATAATGTGACTACGTCATTCGGTTTGAGTAAAGACGGATGGTCTTTGGTGGCAGCGGGAAAGTTTCCTATTACAAATGCGATCGGGAGAGTTTCCTTTCCTTTTTCATCGATAAAATGGGCCTTCCAATTGTTCATCCACGCTCCGCCTTTTTTGTCTTTTCTCGCTTCCAAATCCAGATAGAGCCTTGACCTCACTTCCTTGTCGATGACCAGATCATAACAGAAAACAGACGGATGCCAAACGGGAGTTTGCACTTCTTTGAATTGAATACCTAGCAAAGATTCCAAAAATTGGAAGGTTCCTTTGGTAACGGATTCTTTTTCCAGATAAGGGCGGTATTTTTCCTCTTCGTAGTCGAAGGTTTCTTTTTTCAATTGTTCAGAATAAAACATCAGATCAGCGGATTCGATTTCTTCCTGTCCTAGTTTTTTGGCGAAGTCTTTTAGTGTTTTCAGTTCTTTTTCAGCAATCGGCTTTGCTTTTGCGGAAAGGTTGCGAAGAAAACCTAATACCTGTTCCGGGGTGTCCGCTACTTTTGTAGCAAGACTGAGTTCCGAATAATTTTTGAAATCCAAGAGACTCGCTTCTTCTTTTTTGATCTTTAATATTTCTTCCAGAATTTTGCCGTTTTCGGGAGCACGGGTGGAATATGCTTTGTAAAGTTCCTTTCTTTTTGCCCGGTTCGGTCCGTAAGTCATGTAAGCAATGTAACTAGGAAATTGTAATGTGAATTTGTATTTGCCGTCTTCCGTCTTTGCCGTAACGAGTTCTCCTTCCGGCATTCCTTTTACATCGTCTTCCGAAAGAATCATCTCAAAGGAATTTGTGGCATTCAATACATTCTGCGAAAATTGATTGGTGAGTTCTGAATGACGGATGCGCAGATCTTTTAGTTTGTCTTTTTTATCTTGTGCAAGTCCTACACCTGACAAACTAAAATCTCTGATTTCATTATCCAAAACTTTTTTCTGTTCTTTGGTAAGTGTTGTGTCCGATTTTTGAATTTCGAGAAAAGCATTGTATACGGATTCGTTTTGACCCAAGTCCGTATAATACTCTGTTAGTTTGGGAATCACTCTGGTGTAGATGGCTTGAGACTCTTCGCTGTTTTTGACGGAATGGATATGAGAAAGTTCCGTGCTAAGATCGGAAAGTTCGGTATGAATCGTTTGATACGGTTTTAAAAAATTGGCAAAACTGAGAGGAGAGTTCTTTAAAAGGGAATCTACTTCTTTTTTGTTGGACTCCATTTTGGATTCTATGGATTTTTCTTTTTCTGATAAATTGTCGCTCTTGAATTCTGGAAACATATTGCCTCTGATCTTTAGACTAAAACGTTCGATGTTCCTCGCTCTTTTTCGCGGAACATCCTGTTCCGACGAAAAAGCTTCGGCCGTCCCTGGCCTCCGCCACCGAAGGGAAACATCTCACTCACTTGAAAATCCCTTTTTGCCAAATCCATCCCCTCCAAAAAGGGAAATTTTTTTCTAAAAAACGAGAAAATTCCAATAAAAAATGATCGCCGCAATTCCATAATTTTTTGACTTCTCGCTTTAATACGGCTTAGCTGACCAAATCGTAGGTCCCCCATGCAAACAGAAAACCCATCTGAACAAAGGTTCACAGGATTCACAAAAACACAAGGCGCGCTCGCGCTTTTTTCCTTTGTATTCTCACTGTTTTTTGCAGGTGCGGT
>NZ_RQHV01000016.1 GCF_004771005.1 Leptospira ilyithenensis | reverse complement strand
CCTTGAGATCAGCTTCGCTGATGATTCTTCGAATACTTCTTCGCTTCTATTGGCGCGAAGAAGGGGTTGGGGGTGAGGTTCACGGGCTTACAAAATTCCACCTAATACAGATTCAAGATTCCGCCTACACTTATTACCTTTTTTACAAAAATTTTCCGAAAAAGTTCGCCTTTTTGACCAGAAATGTTTTTTTTCGGTTCTATTTGGGCATTTTCGCCGAAGTTTTATCTAAGAGGACGATGCCGTGTTCATTCTAAGATCAGTTGTATACTTTATTTTATTATTCTTTGTCTTTGAATTTGTAGCACTCAGCGGAGTGGTATGGTCTTTTTACGAATCAGTAACAAATTCCATGCAGCATGTTTCCACTTCTTCCGATCACCGCGTTCGGGATTTGGTATTGGCGCTTGCGAAGACTGCTGAGCCTCGAATGAATCCGGCCGGCTACACGGAACTTGCAAAAACATTCCAACGTTATGTGGAAGAAACAAATAAGGATTCCGAAAAATTTACGATTGGCGAAATCAAACTCTATTCAGCGACGGGAATTCTTCTTTCTTCTTCCGCTGAAGGGGATTTGAAAGAAAGTTTGGAAAAAAGAAAACCGAACGAAGAATTGATAAAACAAACATTCTTTAAAAAAGCAATTCGTATGCGCAAATGGGAATGGTCTTCTCCCGATTCGGAAGATTCCCAGTTAAGTGTTAGTTTTCCCAATCTGCCGGGTTTTGCAAAAAAACTTTTGAAACTATTTCCTCTGGCGCGGGCCAATGAAGTTCGTATCTACGCTCCTATCTATCATGAAACCAAATTGGACGTGTTAGGTGCTATTGTGCTTAAATACCAAAGAGGAAATCTTTCCTATTTGTTCGAAAAACAATTCGAATTGGCTCTTTGGTTGTTCATCAACTACAGTGTTATCGCATTTGTTGGCAGCGCTCTTCTTTGGGTGGTTTTCTTTTTGTTTCATTATTTTGCAAGAAAAGAAGGAGAAGGTGTTTCTCCACTTGCACTTGTGCAGGGTGAATTGCCTTCTTTAATTGAGAAAAAAACTATCATAAGTTCGGAAGTTGCTTCGATGCAAATACCTACGGCAAAACTTTCCGAAGAAGCAATGGAAACAAAAGTTTTAAAATCGGAATCGGATATTATCGTTCCTGAAACATTAACTCAGAAAGAACCGACATCCTTGCATCATTCCAAAGATGTTTTGGATGCCATTTTTTTAGGATAATCAAATGACAAATCACTTGGACAGATCCTCGGAAGATAAAGTATTTTCCATTCAACTCAAAGGCGCTCTGGACGGAGTCAGTGCGGAAGATCTTTTCCGTTATTTGGAATCTCAGATCGAAAGCGGATTCACCCGGTTTTTATTTAACTTCGGTCATGTGGAATTCATTACTTCAAATGGAATCAGCACATTGATTAAAATCAGAAAGAAGATGATCGGTAATCCGGGGCTTTCCTATGTATTTTACGCATTGGGCGGAGAAGCAGAATCCGTTTTACAACTTTTAGGGTTGTATAAAAAATTACCTATTAAAAAAAACTTAAACGAAGCGGAAGAATATCTTAGATCACAACAAACACAAGGAAAATCCGATTTGAGGGCTGCGAGTGTGCTCGAGGAAGAAAGATCCAGAATTGCATCGCAAGATTCCAAAGAAAGAATTCGATTTTATTATACAGGTTCTCCCAAGTCAGCTCGCGGAGAAGAAGTTGTTTCCAAACTGGAATCTTATGCTCCTCCGAAAGTATCCGATTCCGCAATGGAAAAAAAACCGGTTTCGGAAAAACAAACTGTTGGCGGACATTCCGTTCACGAGACGGCAAAACCTTCCGAAATGGAAACGATTTTGGAAGAAAAGATAACAAGCCTTAGAAAGGAGATCAAAGAAACGTTGTCCTTTGAATTGGAAAAGCGGCTATCTTTTGTTACAGGGAAAGAAACTTCTTCTGAAGTTTCGGGTCCGATCAAAATTCCGAATTACATTCAACCGAAATCGAAACAAGTATCCCTCGGCTTTGAGAAAATTTTTCCCTGCGAAGCATGCGGCACAAAACTGCGAGCGACCAAAGTGGGAAGACACCAATGCCCGACTTGTAGAACGGAAGTGTATGTAAATAATACCGGCTCCGTTCGGTTTTTGGAAAAATTGAATACCTGAATAAGACTCTTAAAAAAACATTTACTTATCCATGACTATCGATAAGGAAACAAATGTTTCCAGTACCAAACGAAGTTTAGCTCTTTCCTTTTATACATTTTTATCCCGTATCCTGGGACTTATTCGTGACCATTTTATGGCTGTTAGTTTTGGGACGGGGATGATTGCGTCCGCGTTCAGCGTAGCTTACAGGCTTCCGAATATGTTTCGCAATTTGCTTGCGGAAGGAACTCTCTCCCAATCTTTTATGCCTATCTTTTCCGAATACGAAGCTATGGGCAAAGAAGAAGCAAGAGTGATGGCCGGAACCGTTTTGAGTTTTCTTTTTCTATGTTTGTCCGTTTTCGTAGGGCTTTTTTCTTTGTTTGCTCCTCAGTTTTTGCCTGCGCTTGTCGGAGGAAGTCCCGAATACGGCGGACTTGTGGTGGAAATTTCTTTGGTTCTTTTCTTTTTGATTATGACTGCGAGTTTGTCCGCCATCTTTATGTCGATTTCCAACTCACATCACAAGTATTTCGTGCCTTCTCTATCTCCCATCATTTTAAATTTCAGTTACCTGTTTGTATTTATCTTTCTGTTTCCTTATTTGAACGATCTTAGAAACAAAGTTTTTATACTTGCTTACGGGATTGTTGCCGGAGGTGTCTTGCAACTTTTGGTGCAAGGGTGGTATGTTTATAAATTAGGATACGGACCGATTTTCAGATTCAATTACAAACACCCCGCCATAGGAAAGATTTTCAAACTCATGTTGCCTGCTGCGTTAGGTGGCAGTTTCTACCAGATCGGACTTCTTGTGGATATATTTCTCGCAAATTATATCCAGAATGCAAACCCGGGTCTTGGTGCCGTCGTGAGTCTGGATTATTCTCAAAGACTGGTTCAACTTCCGACGGGAATCATAGGAGTGGCACTTGCAACCACCATATTACCTTCTTTATTGAAGGATTTGAGAAAAGGAGAAATTCATAGAGTTCCCAAGGAAATTTCGGATGTTTTGAGTTTTGCTTTTTTTCTGACTGTCCCCGCGAGCATCGGCTTATCATTGCTTGGCGAAACTGTTTTGGATGCCATTTACTTCGGCGGAAGATGGGACAGTATTGCTACAGACACAGCTTTGGTTCCGCTTGTCTTTTATTCGATAGCGATTCCGTTTTACAGTGCCAATAAGGTGCTTGTTTCATCATATTATGCCTTTCAGGATACGAGGACCCCTCTTCGGGTTCAATTTGCTTCTTTTATCTCAAGCATCCTCTTAAGTTTTTCTTTGATGTTTTTATTCAAACATGGGGCAATCGCAGTTTCTTCAGCCCTCTCGGCGAGCTTGACTGCAGGTCTTTTGATTTTGTTTTTAAAGAAACATTCAGTGGTTTTGCCATGGAATGAATTGTTCTATCGCATTCGGAATATGCTCCTTCCTTTGATCGGTCTTTCCATCTGGCTTTTGGGAACTGAAGTTTATAGTAAGCCCATCTTGATGGATTGGGGAAGCTCTGCTTTGGGACTGGGACATGCGATGTTGTCCCGTATTTCTCTTGTTATCTCTATATTGCCCGCAGTTTTAATTTATTTCGGAATCTCCTTTCTATTGAAAATTCCCGAATCGGAAATCATCCTGGGAAAATTTCTAAAGAGATTTAAAAGAAAATAAAGAAAACTATAGTTATGCGGTGACGACTCGCATAACCGGTGATATTGCTTTTTCGTTAAGTATAACTATAAGCCCAAAGGATCAGTGGGATTTGCAAAGGAAGTCTTAGCAACAAAGCCCATTTCGGCGGATCCAGTTTATTCCTGGAAGTATAGTGGTAATAATTGGCAGGCCAAACGGCGATCAGTAGCGCAATCAGTCCCCAAGCAGCATAGACTCTCGTTTCATTGAAGATGACTCCCGCACCCAGAGCGATTTCAACCACCCCGCTCGCAAGAGCTACAAATCGGCGAAAAGGAACCCAGGGAGGAGTGATTCTTAGAAAAAATTTTTCTAAGAAAAAATGAGAGAAACCTGCGGTGATAAATAGTCCGCCTAAGATATACGGTCCGATCATATTTGTTTTCCTTTTGTTTTTTACTCAAGTATACACCAGTCTATCCAATTGCATCTTTGCAACGTTTGCAAAGATCTCCCTCTTTGTGAATGTCCTGAGTGTGACGCCAACAACGAGGACATTCTCCTTCTTTTGGTTTCAAAACCCGTATATCATACAAGTCCGTTCCGAGTTTCGCAAGCTCTTCTTCATCTGAAGGAGAATTTTTAAGATCCACTTGGGAAACAACGAAAGTTAGTTCGAGTTGTTCGCTCGTAAAAGAAGAGAGAGGGTTTTTGTTCGGGTCTTTGGGAACCAGATTGATTTTTGCTTCCAAGGACTTGCCGATTTTACCTTTTTGTCTCGCTTCTTCCAAGGCCTTTTGAATCGCTTCTTTGGTTTCAAATACAGTAACAAACGAAGCTTCCGTATTTTCGTTTTTAAACCGGCTTAGATCGGGAAAGTCATGGAAAAAAACGGAGTCCGTTTTGCCGGATTCTTTCCAGACTTCTTCTGCAGTAAAAGACAGAATGGGTGCAGAAAGAACCGCCAATGTTTCCAGGATCACACTGAGAGCATATTCGGAAGACTTGCGGGTTTTGGAATCTTTCGCATCACAGTACATTCTGTCCCTTATGATTTCAAAATAATCCTGAGATAGATCCACGGTGCAAAATAGCAAAAGTTTTTGGTAAACCTGATGGAATTGGTAAGTCGAGTAATATTTTTTTATATCCTCTGTTAGGTTGTGTAATTTGGAAAGATAAAATGCATCTATCTCTTCCAATTCTTCCTGTTTTAGAGGAAGTGCGGATACTGAAGTATTTCCCAATAGATAACGGAATGTATTTCTGAGTTTTCTGTAAGTTTCGGATACGATTTTGATTGAGTCTTTTCCTATCTTTACATCATCTCTGAAATCCTGAGTGGAAACCCAAAGTCGTAAAATATCGGCTCCGTACAATTGGATGATGTCCGTTGTAGGGTTGATCACATTTCCCAAAGATTTGGACATGGCATGTCCTTTTTCATCCAATACGTATCCGTGAGTTAACACCGATTTGTAAGGAGGAACTCCTCTGATTCCCATCGAAGGCCAAAGGGAAGATTGAAACCATCCTCTGTGCTGATCCGAACCTTCCAGATAAAGATCGGCCGGTTCTTTTCCTATAGAGTCTCCGAACACTGCAAAACTGGACACTCCCGAATCAAACCATACATCTAAAATATCTTTGTCCTGTTTCAGGTCGATGGAATCGCATTTCTCACATTTGGTGTCTTTTGGTAAAAGTTCCGCCGCTTCTTTTTCATACCAAACTTCGATTCCTTCTTTTTTGACAATTTGGATAAAATGCTGAATTGTATCTGCCGTTAGGTGTGTGGTTCCGCAGGATTTGCAGGTAAAAGAAGGAATGGGAACTCCCCAATTTCTTTGTCTCGACAAACACCAGTCAGGTCTTGATTCCACCATGGAGCGAATTCGAGTGATCCCCCAATCAGGAATCCATTGTACGGAATCGATTGCTTTCAGTGATTGTGTACGTAAGTCATCATGGTCGATGGAAAAAAACCATTGAGGTGTGGCGCGAAAGATCAGAGGTTTTTTACTTCTCCAGCTATGAGGATAGGAATGTTGGAATTCCGAGTAATGAAGCAATAATCCTTTTTCCCGGAGCAATTCCACGATCTTCGGATTGGCATCCCAGATTTTGATACCTTGCATCAATGGGAATTCGTCCGTATAACGTCCGTAATCATCTACCGGAGAATAGGCAGGAAGACCTGCAAGGGAACCAACTCTATAGTCGTCCGTTCCGTGACCAGGAGCCGTATGTACGCATCCCGTTCCCGCTTCCAGGGTTACATGGTTTCCGAAAAGAGGGATGGAATCCTGGTCAAGGAAAGGATGACGAAACATCATGTTTCTCAAATCATCTGTCGAAAGATTCTTGATCTTTGTGAGAGGAACACCTGTTTTTGTGGCAACGGTTTCGGCAAGTCCTACTGCCAAAATCATTTTACCATGTTCTCCACCATCAAACAATGCATAGTCGAGATTCTCGTTGAAGCAAATCGCAAGGTTTGCAGGCAATGTCCAGGGAGTGGTCGTCCAAATCAGGCAGTAACTGTCCTTTTCTCCTTTGATGGGAAACTTTACGTAGATGGAAGGGGATGTGTGATTTTGGTATTCTATTTCCGCTTCCGCGTGCGCAGTCGCCAGATCAATACACCAGTAGACAGGTTTTTTTCCTTTGTAGATATATCCTTTTTCAAAAAGTCCTCCGAATACTTCTACAATCTTTGCTTCGAATTCGGGAGCCATCGTCAAATACTTGTTATTCTCATCCCAGAAACAAAGAAAACGGGTCAAGTCATCACCTTGTTTGCCTACGAATTCGGCTGCATATTCCCTGCATTTTTTTCTGAGTTCGGTGGGACTTGTGTTTCTTGCTTCTTTTCCAAGATTCTTTAACACTTGTACTTCGATGGGCAGGCCGTGACAGTCCCAGCCCGGGATCATATCAGCTTGAAATCCGTTCATCGATTTTGATTTGATGATAATATCTTTTAAAATTTTATTTAAAGAATGGCCTGTGTGAAAATTTCCGTTGGCATATGGCGGGCCATCGTGAAGGACAAATTTGGGTTTGTCCTTTCTTGCTTCTTTCATTTTGAAAAAGGTCTTTTCTGTTTTCCAAGTTTGAATTTGTTTCGGCTCTCGGGTTGCGAGATCCGCCTTCATAGGGAAGGCGGTTTGTGGTAAAAGAACCGTTTTGGAATATAGGTTTTCAGATTCAGATTTGGCCATGATAAGACCAAAAAATAGGGAATACTGTCTGAAAACAGCAATTTATTCTCCCAGGTTTTGCGGTTTATAATTTCACGTAAACTTTCGGTAGTTCATCTCTGAGTCGAGCCACATCCGATTTTTCCAGTTGGACTTTTCCCATTTGCAATTCTTTCAGATGGGAAAGTTTGGAAATGTTTTTAGGGAGTTTCGTTATTTTTTTGCAAAGGGTAATGTCTAAAATTTCCAAATTGGGAATCTGAGATAGTATCTCTATATCTTCTTCCGTTAATGAAATTTTTGTTTCGTCCAAGGCAAGTGTCTTCAGATTTTTCAGCTGAGAGAGGAACCCCGGGATTTTTGCAATGTCCGTTCTCCCCAAAAGAAGGGTTTCCAGTTTTTGCAAATTGACGGAAGATTCGGGAAGCTCGGAAAATGAATTGCCGGAAAGATTTAAGATCCTAATGTTTGTTAGACTGCCTAACTCTGTCGGGATGGCAGTAATGGAGTCGTATTGCAAAGTCAATTCTTCAACTGCTTCTAATTTGGCGATAGAGGCAGGCAAAGAACCGATTTCCTTCTGGGACAAATTGATGATTTTGTTCGTTTTGTTTTCCTGAATCCAATCTTCAAATGAGATCGTTTCTTTTTTGCAATCCGAAACTGCCATTAGACACACGAGGATGAACATTGATTTGAAATAATTTTGATAACAGAACATAGCTACAATTTTTCACTCTAATCCTTTCTGGCAAGAAAGGTTTTTGCGATTTGGGTTTTAAGATTCGAATTCCCTGTATTTCTTTAAAAGCTTGCTCGGGTGTTTGAATCGAATGAGATAGTATTTATGAATGAATCTATAATTTATGAAATTTCGGTGAAATCATTTACCAAGGGTTTAAATAACCTTGTAAAGATTTTGGATAAAGCGGCGGCCAATGCAGAATCCAGAAAATTTTCCGTGGACGTGCTTTTGAATGCAAGGCTTTATCCGGACCAATTTCATTTGATCAGACAAATCCAAATCGCTTGCGATACGGCCAAACTCGGTGTTGCACGTATTACGGGAAAAGATGCTCCTGTTCATGAAGATAAGGAAATAAACTTGGACGAATTGAAATCAAGGCTTTCTTCCGTGATTCAATATTTGGAAACATACAAACCTGAAGATTTTAAGGATTCTTCCGATAGAAAGGTAACTCAACCCCGTTGGGAAGGAAAATACCTCACAGGTTTTGAATACTTAACCCAACATGCTCTGCCCAATTTTTACTTTCATGTAACAACTGCTTATGCGATCTTTCGTCATAATGGAGTGGATGTGGGAAAAAAAGACTACTTGGGAGAAATGCCTTACAAAACGTAATTGTATGTAAATCCCATTATCTTTACCGAATGACGGGATTGTTTTTGTGATTGGAATTTTATTCCAAATGAAAAGAAGGGCATCGGATCGAATATTCTTTCCGATTTCCTTCTTTATCTCTGAAAAAGGAAGAATGAACCAAACGGTAATCACCAGTTAATTCCTGTTCTTCGGTCGTCCATTCCAGATAAGCCTTGTCTTGCGAAAAAGGAAGTTTTGACTTTCTGAATTCAATTTTTGTAGACAGGTCCGCATCTTGATAAACAGATACCCAATTTTCACCGTCCTTTCTTTCTACAGAAAAGTAAGATTTCACATCCGGATAACCGATGTTAGGATTTACTGAAGATACTATGCAGTTAATGATGTTTCCTTTTTGATAGATTGTCTGATTCGCTTTGTATACTTTCGGTTCAAAATTTTCTTTTCCATCCGCGAAAGGAATCTCCGTTCCCAATATTTCCTCGCTTAGGTTTCTGGGAGGTGGTCCTGGCAAAGAAAGGGAGTCCGACACGATGTCTTTTGCGATCCTTTCGTATTCCTGCCGGAAAGCATTTAGACTATAGGGACCATGAAGGGTATGTCCGCCTTCGTATTGTTGTGTGGAGTATTCTTCCGTTGTTGTGATATAACCGGCAAAATCATTTGTAAGCCCGGACAAGATCAGATCTTTTGTTTTTTCTCCCAATACCTTTTTTACGGTCTCTTTCATTCTGCGGCTGGACATCGTAGTGACCTCATTCGGTGAAACCAGTATGGTAAGATCACCGAGTAAAACAATCCCCAGCGGTAAAATCTGGGAAAGTGCAGGATGAGGCTCCGTTTCCCCCATTGGGAATAGTATTGCTTTGGGTGCTTGGCAGTTTTTTAAATCGTCGGAAGGGGATTTCACCATAAATGCAGCAAGAGTATCTATATAAAATTTTCTATCTTTAATTGTGAGACCTTCTTTGAATAACCAATGTCCTCCTCCTTCTTCCGTAGAACCCCCAGCCCACGCATAACCATAAGCAGACGGACACGTCTTTTCTTCTTTTCCCGTGCCCGAAAATTCCTTTCTTACAACTAACTTACTCAAGTTGATGAAGGTTTGTCTATAGGATAATCCGGGCGGTAAAATCCGTGCAGAATCCGAGCTTAGAATTTTCCTACTTGCCGAAAATTGTCTTTCTCCTATTATTTTTGCACTATCGTATATGTCTTTCCCCGGGCCTGTATTATTCAAATTCAAATTGGGGGAAACATCTCCTTCGTTTGCCTGCGCAAATATGGCGATAAAATCCGGATTTCCGTTTTCTTTTTCCTTTTTTTCGGAAAGATAGGAAGCGACTCCCTTATTGTCCGTTGAAATCAGAGAATTGTCGAATGTAATGTTTGTAGGATGAACCCCATACCAATTGATGAATCCTAAATTTTTTTTTTCAGTTTGAATTGTAAGTTGGAACATTGTTTTATCTATATTGGAATCATACTTGTTTCTTTCTTCTTCGGGGTTTGTCATATAAGCGACAAGAGACCGGTTGATTCCCGCCCCTTCTACTATCGTTTTACCTAAAATGATTTTCGCCGGTTCGAGTTTGGAGTAGGCGGTTTTAACGGATTCGAATATCCGATCTGTTAGAATTTTATAATAAGCAGGATAAAATTTTGTAGTATAAACATTATACTTGTAGTTATGAAAGTATCCTGAGGGAGTGCTGTGAGTATGGGATGCATTGATTAGTACATTTGCATATGTGAAAGCAGGATCCACTTCATTCGCAAGCTTAGTCACTACATCTCTCTGTATCTCGAAAGGAACAGCTCCTACTTCGGCAGTTACATAAGCCAATAATTTCCCGCTTTTCTTGTCTTTGATCACCAAAGACCTGGCATACTGTCTGAGATGAATTCCTTTGCCTGTCTGGTTTTCTTGCGCATATCCCCAAAACATAATCCCCGAAGGAGGGCCGGTAATGTCCGTCTTTGCCATTCCCGCTTCATAATAAAAATCAGATTTCGTTTGTTTGGGGGAATTTTCCCGATTGTCACCAATGAGTAAAAAAGGAAAACCGATTAAAGAAAGTATAAATAACGATCGAATTGAAAAATGTGAGTAATCCTTCATGTTTTCTCCATCTTCTTTTCTACGAGTTTTCGAATGAGAAATAAGATGTCAAGATCTGCTTCGGGATATTTGATATACGAAAAACGGTGAATTCTTTTGGTGATGAGAAGAGGGTTTGTCGGTATTGCGATCATTTGAGAGAAATGAAGCCTGAATAGAATATGAAACCTGTATTTTGAAAAATTTGAAAAATTGCCGAATATCAAATAAATAAATACTTTCCTAAATTGGAGTTACCTCATAGAATTTTCTCCTGCCTAGGAGAGAAAAGATGTCTGCCTTCCAACAAAACCTTCCTGTTCAGATTTTTCCCAAAGAAAACAATCCGGAAGGCCATAAATTCCAAGGTATTTTGGAAGCGATGGAATCCAATCGGATGAAAATTAAAATCGATCAAACATTTTTATCCCAAAATCACAGCGGTTCGATTCTCGTAGAGTTCAGTATGTCTAATTATAATTTTCAATTTGAATCTTCTCTTCTTCCCGATACGGAAAACGATTTTATATTTATTTTGAAACCGAGAGTTATTCATAAAAGCCAGATTCGTAAATCTCCTCGTTTGAAAACATTTATCAAATTTAATTTTACTCTTTGGACGGAAGGAGGTAGGTATGAAGGTGCGATCACGGATATCAGTACAGTCGGTATCAAGATGACCAGTGAAAAAGAAATTCATAAAAATACGATTTTAAGTTTGAATGTTTTTATTCCGGGCACAAGTCTCCGATTTATCTGCCAAGGACTTGTTATGTGGTGTAGATCCGACCCGAATCAAAACAATCTTTTTTTGTCGGGGATTAAATTCACAACTTTATCCATTGATGCGATGAAGAAGGTGGATAAATTCATCCAAGATCAATTGAAGTTTGAAGTAGAAAATTCTTAGAAGAAATTTATTATCAAGTATGAATCAAAACCAAAATCAAGGGAAGGAATTCGATCGATTTGTTGAAAACCGGGTAATTACCACATTACAAAAAGGAAGTCTTACTTCGGCTCTTCTGGGGTTTTCAGCGGAGTTATCCTGCTTATGTGGAATACTTTAAGTTAGTTGATAATATCGAAGTTCCGGTCCTTTGGACTTTTGTCGGAGGAACCTATTCCATCCTCGTCTATTATCTCGCCAACATCGGATACCGTAAGAATACGGATGTGTATCCTGTTTGTAGCCTTTTATTTTTAACGAATCTCCATATTTGCTTGATTATCATCAATTTTGATTATCCGGATATTTTACGACAGCCTACGGAAGTTATTTTGGCCCGCTTTCAAGCGGGAGGGGAAAGTCTGATCCTTACCTGGTTCGCATTTGCATGGATCGGATTGCCTTTGCTTTTTGCAATGATCATGTTACAAAAGATTTTGGAACGGGAAAATAATCCTTATCCAATCGTTGGAACCGTATCCGGAGTGATCGGCGGTATCGCTCAGATCATCGGTTTGCTCCGTTGGTCTTTTATTGTTAGTTTGACAATGTTTCGTTCCGAATTATTTAAACCTTGGTTGGCATGGTTTGGAATTTTTGGGAATATCACTGCTGCGACCTAAAGCACATAACGATTGATACCGATCCGATAAATTTTTGAGGTTTAAAGGATCGGTGTATGTTCGTTTAGGAAGGTGTTGGTGCCGGATTGTATTTGGCGATCGTATTTGCGAATGCCACGATATCATCGGGACGCCAGACTAGAACGCCTTTGTATTCTACCTGTTCATTATGACTTAGAATGGCATCCACTCCACCTGCGACGAGAGCATCTTTTACCGTAGTAGAACAATTCTGGTCCAAGGTCTTCCACTGGTGGGAAGCCTTGAAACCGTTCCACCAAGTTTTGATGTTATCATTATTCAGCACTGTTATTTTAATCGTATAATCCGGTGGTACATTCCCCTCATACTGAACATCCTTTTCATACGTTTGCTGGGAATATGCCGGAGCAGAATATAGACTGTCCAAAAGGGGCATTTTATCGAAAGCTACGGGTAAGAGAGGAGTACGGTTATCGGTTGGCCACCAGCTGATATGAGTTCCGTCAGCTAATCGCAGTGAGGCGTGTCCCCAGGCTTGGTTTTTTCCCCTGTAAGTCCAAACAAAGACACTTAAAGTTGGCTGCGCATTCAAGTTTACATAGCCGATTAATTTCTTCGTAGATGCTTCCAGACCCAATCCGATAGACGCTTTGATAAAGAGCAAAGCGTTCGCAGCGGCAGTAACCGCAGCTGTCGCAAGAACCGGAGTAGTTAAAATAGCTCCACCTGCTGCTGCTGCAGGCATGGTAAGCACAAGTAGGGCTGCAAATCCACTCATTGAAATGAACGCCAAAGCAGTATCAAAGCCCGACCCATTCTCAGATAAGAGTCGTTTTGCTAAATACCTCGAAGCACTTCCCGGCGAATAAATCGAACCTAAAGTGTTCATGATTGTAGTCGGAATATCTCGTGATGGAAGAGTTTGTAAGTCGAAGTTGAAACCGATGTTTTGTGGGGCTGTCAATGTTACTAGCCAATCACCTGCCAAAGGGTTTTTGACAATTAGATACTGAAGTGAAGAACCTGACATCTTTACGAGGAGGTTTTCGTTATCCGTAGATTGATTGTAAGTGGTTCCGTTCGGTCCTTTGATTGTTAAGATGACTCCTGTGGGAAAATTGGTAGTTCCGTCATTAGCAATCAGAATAGCATAGAGATAAGGAGCACCTGCATTGACTTTGATGGTTTGGGTGCGAGTTTGACTGTCTCCACCGCCCGTCATGTATAGATTGTCGATGGCGCAGTAAGTATAAGAGTTCGCGCCGACCGCCCAGATACAATGAAAGATGGGAATAAAGTTTACTGAGCCGTTGAGTGTACCGTTATTCTTAATGGCGGAGGAATCCTTCACATGATTGTTTAGATTCCAATATCCGATCAGTCCCGGTTCATTGCCGCCCAGTTGATTGAACATGGCAGGAATGATTTCCTCCCTTGTGGCTGCCTTGTTCCATAAGACAACGTCTTCTACCTGGCCTACAAATTGATTATAGGGTTCCTGTGACTGTTCCGTTCCTCCGATCATCAGACGCAGGTTATTCGTAACGTTTAAAGGCGGTGGCGGATTGCTTCTGCTAGGTGTGACAGGGATAAGGTTACCGTCAAAATAAATGCTGAGGTTTCCATTATTGCGTATAGCGGCTATATGGTGCCATTCCCCATCAAGAACTCTGGAAGGGCTGGAAATAACTTCATAAAATTGGGAACCGTCATCTGTGGCGAACTTAATCGTTCCCCCTTGTTTGATAACTAACAACCATCCTCCGTTTCCCTGACCTCCTGGAGTGCCTTTTTTGGAAATGACAGTTCCGGGAGAAGTTGTTTTGACAAGAGCACCGACTGAAAAATTTCCAGCTCCAAAATTATAAACATTGTTGTTTGTCATCGTTATGTTTCCGGGGCTAGCGATATTCGCGGCAAAATCCGGTACAACGATCTCTATGGGGACGCTTTGGATATTGTCATCAATTGAGAATGTCCCGTTTGCAGATATGGTGATCGTCATTGTAGGATTTCCCTCATATCCCCAATAACCCTCATAACTTCCGGACACTAACTTGACTGCCCAATTGGTACTAACATGGGAATGATACTCCGGACCGGGTTCGATGGCTAGGATTTCCCCCCGTCCGACGACTTGGATATTAACACCCGTTGTGACATAAGCGATAGTATAATCGCTGTTTTTGGCTATCGCGTGTCCATTGGCTATAACGGAAAAGTCAGAACGGTTTACTATTTTTGTGTTCCACATAATTTTCTATCATCCTTGTTGCATAATATGGTAATGAGAAGAATTCCAAAAAGACAAGTTAGTGAGGTTTTTGTAAAGATATAATATTAAAATAATCTTATGAAAGGGGAAATCTGAAAAAAAGAAAATCTGTTGTGAAGAAAATTGCGGACTTATACGAGTTAATTGGTAGCAAAAAATAGTGATTTAGTTAATAATTGACATCCGCGAAAAGGATACGTAGGGCGCGGCACGCGGTCGCACAAAGCGACCGGAGCGAACGCGTAGCCCGTAGTAGCCTGACCCCGAAAGTAACAAGATCGGTTACGGCAAGCAGGTGATAGGTGGCTTTATGCTAAAACAGAGTTTCGGGGATTCGCCCAAAAATATTATTTTCAAAGCTAAGCTTGTCAGACCGCATAACTCTGAGATATCGGACCGCCTGGTCCTTCGGCGGTTACTACAAAAGTAACTGTTTGCGGATTGTCTCCTGTTCCGGCTGCTGCATTAGTACTTCCGGATGTTGCATTGGAAACTATGTTTCCGTTTGCAGTTACCGTGCAGGAAGTTGCATTGGCAGTTGCCCAATTGAAAATCGCAGATACAGGATTAATATATACACCACCACCTTGTATGTAACCGTTCATATTTGTGATTTGAACTGCGTCGGTTGCAGGTATTGTAATGGATTGAATGGCAGGACCTTCGCCTCCCTGACAAGTTAATGTAAAGAGGTTGCTTGATACTGTTAGAGGAAGCTCTATGCTTCCGCTATCACTTGTTAATTTTTGTCCGTTTATATCGATGATCGTGGCAAACACGACATCCCATGTGAGAGTGATTTTTTCTCCAAGGACCCCGCTTGTAGCACTTGGCGTGAAAGAATTGATTTTCACTTGGCTGACTACTACGGTAACTTGAGATGTGATCGGCCCGTAAAGCCCTGTTGCGGTCAGAGTATAAGTTGTTGTGTTAACTGGTATTAATTGTATCGAGCCGTTGGCTTGGACTGTCCCTATTCCCTGATCGATTTCCAAACTAAAGGCATAATTTGAAATCCATTTTAATGTAACCGGGGTTCCGGATAGGATGGGACCGCTTATAGATGCACTTAGTGAACACGAAACAGGTTCTATTTGCACTGCTCTTTCTTCGGGGCTGCCTCCTCTGCCGTCTTCAGTAAACGCAGTGAGCGTAATGGAAAATGATACAGGTGAGGTTGATGCAGGTAGTTGTGGCAAAACGGGAGTGACTGTTAATCCGGTTTCGTTTGCCGGAAACTGTTGGTAATTTTGGATGGTATTTCCACTTGCATCAACTATACTTCCGATGCTGGAACACTGCAATGTGCAGTAAGACGCTCCTTGGGTTTGCCATGCGATTATAATCTGGTTTCCGTAAATAATCCGGTTAGGTGAAAGGGACAAACTGCTGATTACCGCAGAAGGGAGGACCTTTTGCAAACTGAATGTCTTGTAACCGTCGTTAAATCCTGGTATGTTGAAAAATTCCAAATAAACATTTGCGATTCCTTCTTCCAGATGGCTAATCAGATTGCTCAATTGAAACTCAATTCTATCGTTACTGCCTCCGTTCAGAAATATATCCGTAGATGCTGTAAATTTCCATGTAGGAATGTTTTGAATCTTTTCTACGGAAAGAGTGAATTTACTTCCGTAATCCCGCAAAATGGATACTATAGCATTTGCCGCATCAGTTACACTTGTTAGGTCTCCTATTTCATTCCCCGTATCAAAAGAAATTCTGATATAGGAAACATTCGGAGTCGAGGGAATTGCAGAAGCCAAAGGATCATCATTTGTCAGATAAAAATTAATCTCATTCGTATTTGCCTGGGAAGCGCCGGTAGGTGTGATGTTTACAACCGAGGAGCCTTCTTCCGGTTGCGCAATCAGATTTAAATCCTGATTGCCTGGTTTCGGAACCTGGAGAATCACTGCATTCGTAGTATAGTTTCCATCTCCTATGATTGATGAATCAAGATTGTACAAATTAAGGCTCATCTCTTGCGGGATTTGATGGGGATCTGAAGCAAATCCGGCAAATTGAATGGAAATGCTATTTTGAACGGAAATTTGTATGTCTGCTACGGGAGCTAACATCAAATAGTTTCCATCATCGGTAAAACTCTTGATTCCCCAGTCGGAACCTGCTTGCACCGATCCCATTTCCGTCGATTGGATGCTAGCCGGCAAAAGCACTGCCATTAAAAAATAACCGCTATTTGGTGCCAGACTATCCGAAACAGGTATGCCTTTTTTTAAAACGATGGGTTCGGTTCCTATATTTTCCAGTTTTATCGCAAAAGCGTCACTTGCAGGCACCGGGGTTCCTGTTGATTGGTTTGGTACATATACAACCGTATTCCCTTGAGCATCCATGGGTGAAAAAACTATGTTCAGGGTTTTATCAGTAGTTAGATTGAGTTGCACTTCGGTTTGATTAGGTTTTTGGTCCATCATAAAAATATCCTGTTTATTGGTTTGATTTTTGAATAACATTGCCAAGTTTTAACCAGCCTTCTCTAATGATGAGTGGCGAGATAAAGCTTGCTTGTTGGGAAACTTTTTGAATGGGAGAAAGGATAGTCCAATCGGAAGCCTCTTTCATCAGCCAATACCATTGGAGTCCGTTTGCATTCGGATAAGGAATGGAAAGAGTGTCCTTGCTTGTAATCACCGGGGCGGTTAAAAATGTAACAAACATTTGATTTAAAGCGGGAATGTATTGGTTTCTGGGAATATCGATTTTTTTCTTAGGGAGAATTCCGGTTGTTGCATGGACCGCCGCTCTCGGATCCATTAACAAAAATAATGTGGTAGAACCTCCGTTTACTTCTGCATTCAGAGTGATGGTCGTTTCCGAAGGTGCGATGATTTCCTGATCGCTTCCGTCCGCCTGAGGCGCGTAAAACTTTGAAAAATCGGTTTGAAGATTGTTTTCCTGGTAAAATCCTACGAGACCATCACTGTATTCGAAAGCACTTCCCAGTCTGATGGGAAATGCTACATTTGTGAATTCGGCAGTATCGTTCGTATTAGCATTTGTTATATTATACTTTAATGATCCCCAGCTTTGATTTTGAACCGGACTTCCCTGCAATTCCAGTTTCAGCATGGCTCGGACGAGAGCAATCGGGCGACCGATCAATAATGCGATGCTATTCGTTTCGCTGAAATTCGCGGGTTCGATAAATTGCAGGGACTTATCCAAAGTTTTTACGAAGGATTGAAGGTAGTTTACCGTTTTTGTGAGAAAGTCTGAGACAAAACTGTTTAATCTAACGTCCTTGATGATTTCGTCCAATGTTGACTGGAAGTTCGGATCTGAAGCTTTTACTGTTAAAAACGGATTTGCACCGGGCGAACTTTCAAAGACCACGGAAGAACCGTCAAATGAGAAAAGGCTGCCTAAAGAATTTCCGTCCTTGTCGTATAATATAATAGAGGTGTCAAGGTAGTTGGGAAGAATCCACCCGTGGATGGGAGTTTCTATGCAATTCAATTCTTCGCTGTCATCCAATGCGGAAAGCCAACGAAACTGCAGCCTTGCCGGTTGGATAAACCGAGGAGGTAAAAATACAGGATAGGTATTTGAAGCGGTAGAAAGGCTTCTTGATGCTATAGTGGGCGGATTATCATAGTCTTTGTATTGCCCGAAGGAATCAACAACCCGCAATCTTTGGATTCTTAAAAAACCGGAGCGAATCGGATTAAAATTATTTTCAGGAAGAGGGGATGTGTCATTCGCATTTGATACGAAAGTATTGACGTTTGTATTAAATGTTCTGTCCAGTCCATGCGCCAAAGGATTGTTTGCCGAAAACTGCATTTCAAGAAGCTGCATACCTAAAGCATCGTTGAATCCTGAAAGGGTTTGTGATAAAACCTGCATATCACTCGTTTGAGAAAGGATATTCGTAAGAGTGTTGCTACTTGCGTACTTGAGATAATCATTCGCGCGATTTTGAAGGTTTTGTAAGGCTTGCGGAGTGAGGATGGTTGATCCTATATACTGTTCTTCCGGTTGCGTAACCGGTGTTTGTGTTTCAAACTGAAGATCTGTTTCTCCATCCGGAAGTTTGAAATTGTTTATAATGAGATTCGGATCATAATTCGTAGGCGTTGTGATGTTCGGGTCCGTTTGAATCGTCTGAATGGGTTGGAATGCTATATCCCATTGCAGTAAAATGGGATTCCAAGGCTGGTTCCATATTTGAACTGCCAATGGAGAGGGCAAAATTCCGGATGAAATATGATTTTTAAAATACTGATCGGGGCCTTGGTTGTATTCCTGAGAGAGAGAGGCAAGAAGTGCCGTAATCGGATTCAGACCCGCTGATCCCAATAGAGCTGGCAATTGGCTTTGGTCCAGGAAGAAAGTTTCCTTCGTCAATTGATCGATTATATCAGCTAACGGAAGCGAGGTGCTTTGCAAGTCGGGCAGAGAAGAAATTTGTAGGGACCGGTTCCCTTTACCGTCGTTGAACGTGAATGTTTGCAAAAGCTGCGAAGGGATTCTGCAAAAAAGAGAATTCGAATCTGAAAAGTTTCCGTCGAAACCGTATCTTTCCGAAGGCTTTAGATCAGGTCCGGAAATCAGCACAGTCGGATCGTTCGGTCTGTAAAAACGGGGAGCCTCTATTTGTTTGAGCAAAAATCCGTTTCCTATTTCACCGGTGATTTGTGTTTGAAGGGATAGGATTTGAGCATTCAGATTTGCCAAAACACTTGTTTGGTTATTGTTCAGAAATGTTTCGATATAATTTCTTATATCATCCGAGGTTACAGGATAAGATTCTCCCGAATCGGGAAACAGAGTTGTCATGTATTTATACCAGTCTGCGAAAACCTGACGTTGAATGGAGTCTTGCAAGTAAACCGTCCCGTTATAGCCGGTTTGCAATTGGTTGAGTTGATTTAAGTCCTTACTTACATTATCCGACAAAATAATGTTTTGGTCGTTTGCACTGCCGGAAGGAACGATCGTCCAGAGTGAATCCGTGGTTTGTACCCCGAAAAAACTTTTGTGCAAATCCCTATCAAGGTCGGACATCGCCGAACCATTGGTCAATTGGTTTAGGTAGCCGAGTTGTAAAGCTTCCAGATAGCGTTCGATTTGTTCGGGTGTCATTCCTTGGACTGTCACTTTGTTCGCAAGAAGAGTTGCAAAACCTTCCGAAGGTGAGTTCCCTATGACTACCTGAGTGGCATTGAGAGTGCTACTGGAGCTGATATAATTAGTTTGGGGATTCCATCTTACATTCCCCACCATACCGGAACAGATCATTTGTTGGAAGGAAGCAGGCGTGCTGCCAGCTAACAGTTCCCATTGAAATTCATACAAAGTTTGGGCAAAATCGGTAGAGGTATGAATCGGGTCATTGTCTAAATCGCTGTACCATCCCGAAACGGAATAAC
This sequence comes from Leptospira ilyithenensis, assembly GCF_004771005.1. Classification (GTDB taxonomy): domain Bacteria; phylum Spirochaetota; class Leptospiria; order Leptospirales; family Leptospiraceae; genus Leptospira_A; species Leptospira_A ilyithenensis. Next base: position 19,875 of record NZ_RQHV01000016.1, on the reverse strand, counting down.
TCAAAGAAGATGCATTCGGGTTGAAATTCGTAACATCTGAAAACGTATCCTGAAATCCGAAGACTGTTTTGCAATTCGGATAGAAGGAAGAAAATCGGGGTTCCCCGTAACCGATTGCAGTAAGAGGGACCAGTCTTTCTACTGTTGGATCCGAGGTTTCATTCCATACTTCCAAAGGGATAGCTCTTCCCATATAACGAAACGGAGGGTTGTCAGGAGAAATTGGCGTATTCTGTTTGTTATATGGTATATTTGTATGATTGTAATATGTGTTTGCATCCGTAGACAGAAAGTCGGATTCCACAACCCAGGACTTTAAGGAAGTTTTCGGCGCATTTTCGTTCGATAGGTCGGTTAACAGTCTTGTGACGAGCCAACGGTTCGGAACGTTTAGAAAATTGACTTTTTCCGCTCCCGTATTCGGATCTGTTACTTGCACACCTCTGCAAAGGGAATCCGGAAGCGCCCAGTGCAAATGAATGCCGGGTTGTAATGGAAGAGTTTCCGTTTGAAAAGGTTTGTTCGTAAAATTATCGCTTAAGTTTGCTCCGGCAGGTCCTCCCGGATAAGGTAGAGTTGTAAAATTCGCAGCCGAAGGAGCAAACAGGGAAATGCGTTGATTGGAATCTTCCGTTCCTATGCACATGGCATCAAGCCTGATCGGTACGATCAAAGGAGGCGGGTTTGTTGTTACTGGACTCATTGAATATTAGCCTCCTTGGGATTTTAAAAAGCTTATTTTGTCAACACCTTCGACCATTTGTAAGCCGAATTGAGCGGAGGTGAAAGTTCCTGTAGCACCTAACAAACTGTTTATATCTGTTGCTAAAGTGTTTATGTCCAAAACTCTGGGATAAGTTTTGAACGGGATCGTTGTCAATGTCAGATTGTTTTCCAGATCTCCGTTGGGATCTCTTAGTTCTTTGGTAAATGGAGTTGTCTCATCCAGTCCGAAATGAACTCCCTCCGAAGGTAACAATATATCGACTTGAGAGGCTTCTCCGTTGAAAATACAAATCAATACGTCCTTTGATAAATGATCCATCCGTAGAATATTTATTTCACCGGAAGGAAGGCTGTTTGCATCAGCTTGCGGAATCGTATAGGCATGAATCTCCATATTCGGCCAACCTGATACCGCTTCGGAACGAAGTAAAATTCCCGAAATGGTTTGCGTGGAGTCCTGGATTGAGCTTGAATCTGTTAGGTTGGATCGAAGATTCAAAGCGCTTTGACGTGCCGTTTGATGCAATAAAGTCGTCAGCTTTTGATCATTCGAAAGATCACCGGAAGTAGAACGTCCTATACTGAACGCTCCGTCCAAAAGACAGGCAATCCAATTCATATCCAACTCGAAAAAACGAATGGATTCCGTCGGAAGCATTTTTTCATCCGGTACCAAATAGGAGAAAGGCAGACCTACAAGCAAGCTGAGTTCTCCGAGCCAGCTTCCTATGATTTGCAATGCATCGCTCGCAGGTAATCCTGTTTGTCCGCCGGGAATACTATTGTCACCTAATGCTCTACTGATGAGGGCTTGTTCTTCGGTCAGTATGTCCTGTCGTTTTGCAGTTTGTTTCCATTGGTAAAGTGCCGTGGCAAAAGAATTGTTTTGTAATGCCAGCAGTCTGCCTATTTCCCAGGCGCTTGAATAGGTTACATTCAAGACTCCGTTCTTTGTATCGTATATAGTAAGTTCGTCGGAACTGCCTGCAGGCAGACTCAATGTGTTTGCAACGGGAGAAAAGGGAGCACAAGGTCCCCTATACCACGAAACGGTTTTATCACCTTGGCGGAGTTGATGGGCTATAGGAACAAATCCCAGTTGAACCATTTGTTGCGCGTTAGTTGCCATATCGGGCAAACGTAAAACGGGAGGTATCCTGTTTAGATTGGAAACGATTTGTTTGAAAGTATGTTCTTCCGAAAGAGCGGTAAAATCCCAGGTTTTCAAGAGAACCAAGCGAATAAGTCCGTTTGCATCCGACGGATAATAGGTCCCGGAATCCGTTGTGAAATAGTTTTCCAAGGAAACAAGATACGAAACATTTGCCGCACCCTTTAAGGGCAATCGGTTTCCTACAACTACCGCAAACTCCTGCATTCCGCTTTGCAATGCATTGGCCTTATTTGATGTGTCGACCAGACGAATATGTGTCAGTAGGTTGACTTCCGGTTCCGTCGGGAGAATGGACTCTAACAATGATTTGGGAATGAGAAGGGTTTGGCAGTAGTCTGTTCCTGTTTCACCGGATTCCAAAGCCCATCCCATACTTGAAATCTGAATGTTTTCGATTTTAATCTGGGGAGTCTCCGTTGAATCCAATAAAATAACAGCTAACCATGGTGAGGTGTCAGTTTCCGTTCCTGAAGTTCTTTCCCAAGGTAAGGTGGATTTGTTGATGACCAGATGAGGCAAACAATTGGAAAAATCGCCTATGCTGTCCTGGGGAGGAAAACAAGCTACAATTTCGGACGGATTTATGTTAAAACGATCTCCTCTGACGGAAAAAGATTTTTGAGCGGAAAACGAATCCGAAACATTTGCGCCGATCTTTATATTATGTGATACGGAAATATTATAATCTCCCGATTTTAAATCCGGTCTATGGTATTGAATGAATTCTATTGTTTTCGGATCAGGCATTTTATTTCACTCTAAGTGTATACTTGGGGGGCTGTGACAAAGGCAGTCGTTGTTGTGCTTGCAAGATTGGTCAGATCAAAATCAGCATTCGTAAATCCGAAAGTACTAAATAGTGTTTCTCTGGCTGCGGAAGCGGTGCCTATCGTTGATTGGATATTTTGTCTTCTTGCTTCCGGAGTCAGCGACTGGATCAAAGGATCTCCACCTAACGACCAGATATACGCATCATTGATCGGGTCATCTGTGAATTCCAATCGAAACGAAGGGATACTTGCCGTAACCGCGGGGTTAGGAATGGGGGCTGGGAAAATATCGAATCCGTTCAATACCCCCGGCACCAATGCATCAGCATTCAGGGCCGCATGCATTGACTCTCCCCAAAGTGACTCGGGAACGTTTTTATAATCCGGTAAAAAAACAAAATCTTCTTCGGCGGATTCCCCGTCTCGGGTAATGGCAATGGAAAGCCCGGATTCACTGAAATCAGTGCTTGCCAGATCCATCGGGCTAATGCCGAATATTTCGTTTGTGCTTGTGATCGTCGAACTTCCGTATGTTGCTGTTTTTGCGGGAACTGCGGAAGCTACTGAAAGACGGAATGTATGGGGGTTGATGATAAAATTGACTTTGGATGTAATGTCCCCGCTCAAGTCTTTGACTAAACCGGAAACAACAGAAATCGCACAAACGGAATACGTTCCGTTCTTTTGCGGCAAAAAAGATGATTTGAATGTAGGCCAATCAATCGGACTCGGACCGTCGGAACCGCTTCCGAACCGAATCGTAAAGGAAACGATCCAAAGATGGATGTGCGCCACTCCGCTGAAATCGGGACCATGGAAATAGATATCCGCACCCAAATGAACCGATATTGTGATGTGAATCGTTGTAAAAAGAAGATCGATTGAAAACCGGTAGGATACTCCCATATCCACACCTACGTCCGCTTCGTAATAAAAAGGTTTCCAACGAAGTAAAAAATCCGCGTAAGCAGTAAACCAGGCGCGAAGACCACCGCAGCTCCAAACAGCTTCAAGTCCTCCTCCCGCCATCAGATAACCCGGAGTCATACTGAAATAACAATAACCTTGGATGCTGATATTGGAACTAAGTTGCCAATTCAAACCGATTCTGGGAACGGTGGGATAATGGGGCGGAGGAATGAAACTAGGATGATAACCTCCAAGGCTCACCACAAAGTCACCTGCATGATCCCCGTCAAACCAAAGGTAATACGCAAATCCTCCTGTTAGGTGACAGTCTCTTGAGAGTATGTAAGATTCAGGAGTCAATTGGGCACTGAGGCCGAGAAAGCCGTCTTCGGGAGCGAAAGTCGCCTTCAATGCCATCTGCGCTTCGGCTAACGGATTGGATACGTCGGAGGGAATCGTAAGTGTAGAGAGTCCTACCAAATCAAGTTCGAAGTGATCACCAAACCTGGCTGTGGCGAGAGCGAACGAGTCAATCATCTGAAACGTAAGAAATCGAATCCCTGCAGCGAACCAATAATCACCGATTGAAGGGTCGGAGAGCCCCTGCTGCACCAGATATTGAAGTACCGAGGAAGGGTCTTCGGTTCCTACGGAAGATTGACCTAAGGCGATTTGCACAAAAGGAAAATTTTGAATTTGACTCACATCCGGGATCAATAAGGAACGATTGTAGCCGAAACCTCCCGCAAGTCCCATAACGTAGAAGTAAGGAGGACCACCTAAAGGTTCTGAATAATTCAGATAAATAAAGAAGGAAGGATGGCCTTGGCAATCTGCGTAGGAACCTAGTCCTGACAATTGCATAATGGAACTGCGAATTATCGCAAAACCACTGTAAGTTCCATTTTGTGCCAAAAAGGCACCGCCTATTTCCAAAGGTCCGTTTTGGTAATCAATTCCAAGTCCATTCAGTGAAAACTGAGGATCAAAATGGCTTAAAGCGGAACCGAATGATAACCCGAGTAGGGAAATCGTCAATCCGCCCGCTTCCAAATCGGCATCTAACAAAAATAAAATGGCTCCGTTCGCATAGCGCACTCCCAATCTATGAATGGAAATAGGCCCGAAAGATTTTTGTATGTTGAACCATTGGGAAGTATCCGAAGGAACGCTGGCGGGACTGGGCGCTGTGGTCACGGCGGGAGAGTTAGCGGTGGAATTGGATCTCGCCGGGCTATTAGTATTGCCCAAAGGTAATACAACTGACTCTGCTTCACTGCCGAAATTTAGGGATGCGGAAATAAGGAACTCGGATGAAATTCCTGCTGCAGGTAGTTTCTGCAAAGCAGGCGGAAGAGCGTTGTTTATGGATATAACGTCTGTTTGAGAAATTGAAGAAGAGGAGGAAACCAATACCCGTAAGCCATCGATGCTTAAAGTTTGTGAGTCGGAAAGTTGCGATCCTACGATAGGAATATCGGAAAGATTGAAACCCCCCAAATCAATTCCGAATACAAAGTCGGTAACATGTTCGTTCGGATTTTGGTATATGCAAAGAAATGCATCCTTTAGTTCCAAAGTAAAGTCGTCCGGTATGATTGATGCGATTTCCGTGGAAAGTCCGCTTATGATATTTTTCAGTGCAACCGATGTTCCTGAAGAATTGGTATAAGAAGCAACGAAAACTGAATCCGAGTTTTGAGTGAAATCTATATTGAAAACATATCCAGAATTCAAAGTGATAGCACCGGTCAGTTGTCTTTGAATTGTCGTTCCTTGCGTGATTGCGACTGTGAAATCAATTTGGACATTTTGTCCGGAGACAGGGAAAGAACCGTTGCCTATCAGATTGAAATTTTTGGAAGAGGTATCGTATTCCATATTAAGAGTGGCAAGTGAAATTTGGCCGATAAATCCGGGAAGATCACCAATTCCCAGTTTGGTGGAAAGCCAATCGATCATTTCCCCGACGGGCAAGTTCGAAATCGTTCCTTTCAATACCATGCCCGGGGTTTGGCTGTAGTAATTTGCGGATAGAAAGATCGTAACAGGACTTGAGCTTCCTATGGTAAATAAACCATAAATCAACCCTCCGCCTTGGTTCTGTTTTGTGGCAGGGTCGTGGCTTCCCGTAATGTCCACATAAAGAACATCCAGAGTCACTTCGTTTCCTGCTATTCCGAAAAGAGGAATCGGAGTATCCACTCTCAACTTACATTCGAAAAGAGATGTAGGCATTCGAAAGACCAAATCCACATGGCCGATTTCTATATCGGGAAAAAAGCTAGGAATAGTCAGGTTCAAATAACTGAAAACACTATTTAGTTTTAGAGGAAGGGCTGGATCAGGCTCATAGAAAAAAGGAGGAGTCGGTTCGGGAGGATACCTTGCATAGATTTTTTTTTGAGGGAACTGTCCCCCGATTTCGATAGGGACACTGTCTATCGTCAAATAACCGTTAATCGTAGCTTCCAATGCTCTGGAGGAAGTATTTCCCTTCGGATTGGAAGGATCCAAGGGTTTTAAGATTCTGAAATTTAAAAATATTTTCTGAACCGTGAAAAGATTGGAAAAGAAAGACCAATCGGCATCATATTCTATTTGGAAACCGATCCAGGAGCAGGCGTGTTTGGTAGTATCCGCATTCGGAGTGAATGCCATTTCTATATGATTCAGTTTAAACTTTGTTAGGTCGGATAACTCGGTACTGAGTAGACTTAGAACATCCGAGTTCCCTGCGAGGGACTGTAATGCGGATTCTGTAATCTGGTTTGAGGAAGTAAAGTCACCGGATAAAATCCATTCTCCTTCGAAAGTAGGAACTTCAACTTTTACCGGCAGACTGAGTGGTTGGTCTGTGCCTACAATCAGCACCGTTTGTATCGTCAGGCCGTACAAACCCAAGTCCGGGTAGGGAATCCATTGAAACACCAAACTTCCGAATTCGATAGCAAAACTTGCAATCAAACTCCAGGAAGTTTGCGCGGGATATGTAAGACTTAAATTTAATTGAAGGATTCCCTCGGTGGTTTCTGAAAAAACAATATTCGCAACCGTCCCATCCGTACCAAGAAACGAGGTTGTTCCCGTGATCGTAAAAGTTTGTGATTGGAGCTGGTTGATGGTAAGGTTTAACTGATTGTCAGGAAGCAAACCGAATAATGTGACTATCATTCCCTTGGGATCGAACATATTCGGAGAAAGTATTGCCGATTGACCGCTTTTTAGCGATGACATCCAGGACTTTACGTCATTCAGATCGGTTATAATCATATTTGGATACGAAACTCCCGGATCATATCATAGGCCTGTAATTATAAAAAGCAGTATTGCCGTAGTGTGCGTTGTTTAACTGAGTATTGTCTCCCATTCGGATATTTCCTCTGGGTGGTTGCGGCATATTTTGATGGTAATTGAGAGGGGTTTCTGCGCATGCAAGCTCCGCATTCAGCACAGGTCCAGCACCTCCTGCGAATGCTCCCCAGCCCGCATTTCGGTAAGCAGTCACGGAAGCTTGAACAGGAAAATGATACGGATGACTACCATTATTCGGACTCACTCCGTAGGAATAAGCAATTCGCCCTGGTCCTGCCGCACCTAAGTTGGCAGGAGGGACTAAATTTTGAGCCGCTCCATGCGCTCCTGATCCGTGATGAACCGCTGTAATTCCTGTGCAACCGAATGGAAGAAGTGGCGCGGTATTATGGTTTGCATCTGCGGTCAGAAATACTGAATGCCAGTTCGGATCGTTTACCGGAAGTAAAATGTCAACCATAAGTGCTAGGCCCGAATTATTGATCCATGAAGCGAGGGGCATTCCTGCGGGAGAACACTTCACTAGGCGTGCTCCACCCCACCAAGGATGTGTTATAGGAAAAGTTACTCTCCGGCGAACTGCGATTGTTCCCAAGAAATTTATTGCCACCGGACCCATCAATTGCTTTGGGTAGTTCCAAACTAAGTTTTGTAGTCCTGCTCTTCTTCCGTTGATCCAATGATCGTAATCCCAATGTGATAGAATCACTTCTAGGTTGTTAGTTTGGTTTTGTAGAATCGGTCCTAATGCAACTAAGTTAGCAGGGGCGCCACTCTTATAGAAAAAAATTGGGAATCCCACATCATAGTAGGCGATCGGTTCGGGAGGATTTGCATTATCAAAAATCAAATTACAATTTCCCTGGCCTACATCCATGATTCCTATACTTCCCACAGGAGGAGGGGGAGGTGGTGGCGGAACGTGAGATGGGGAAGGAGCTACTGTGATTGGAGCCGCAGGTCCGGCATCCGCCATATCGGTATCTTCGCTGGGACAAAATGCTCCTTGTATACTGGCCGCTCGTTTAGCGTTCGGATCTGTAGGAGGATCAACCGCAGGTCTTTTGGCACTTAGCATAGCTACGCGAATTCCATTTTGGATAGAGTAGTTTCCGAAGTCAGGTGCAGGTACGAGTGGTGGTGCCATAAATATGTTTTAAGATTCCTGCATATCCAGGTCGGGGTGGTACAAATGTCCTTGGTTCGGGTCGCTTGTACTTGCAGCTTTTGCTATATTGATGAGAAACCATTCGCCTTCGACCAGGTCATCATCTGTTGCCAGTCCCAGAACTTGTTTCAATGCGGACGGGTCAACTCCTACCATATGATACAATAACGCAGGAGAAGGGGGAGGGAGTTTAGTTAGGCTGAGTTCTGATTTTAAAATTACGTTGTTCATCCAATTTTCGTTCACAACTTCAAACAGAATATCCGCTTGGTTGCTCTCGTTGATATCCACCTTCGAAAGAAAGGCATAGTACGATCCGTCCGGTGAAAGAAAATCATTAAAGGGTGCTCCCCCTTGACTCACTTTATTTGTAATATCGAATAATCTTGAATCCGGTTGCGTTGGCATGGTAGAATCCGTTGGACAAAAAGAGAATTTTCTTTCGATAAGATCAAGTGATTAACCAAAATTTTATAAAAAAATAATTGTTTGCTTCCAAAAGGATCAATGGTACTACCTGTTATCTTTAATGCAATTTCTGACTAACCGACTAACCGGTTAAACTGTGGATGATCGGTTTTTTTGTAGTACTTTGCGGCGTTTTGCTTAAATCGCAAAGCTGCCCTGTCGGTTCTGGCATACTTTTTTTAATGAGTTTTAACGGATAAGGATAAAAAATGAATCAGAAAGATTTTACCGACAAACTAGTCTCCTATGGAACTACCGCTTATAGGGATAATACGGGTAAATCCATTCTTGATACGAATCAATATATCATATTCGGAGTCAGAGGTTATACGGTTCAGAACGGAGTATTGGTAAAAAATAACGACAAGATCAACCTTTATAATGACTCCTTGTTTCTTTTTCGAAATACAGACCAACCGGAGTATCATTCATATCAATGTACTATGGATCCAGGGATGACTTGGCTTCGAAAAGCAATGAATCCTTTGGGCACCGCGCGATTGAAAGAAGGTCTTTATAAATATAAAACCGGAATACACAGAGGACATCCTGCTTTGAATCAAGCTTCGCAAGTGACTGTGCGAAGGTATAAGGAACATGCGAATAACGCTCCTTGGGTTTCCTGGGAAGAGGAAAAGCCGAGTCTATTTCAAACCGGTTGGTTCGGTATAGATATTCATGCCAAATCAACTACTTCCGAAGAAGTGAATGCCGCGAGTGCAGGTTGTACGGTTATAGATAGTATTTGGGGAGGGGCAATCTGGAAGGATTTTTTCGGTTTGATACAGTCTGTAAAAAATACGCAGAATCATTATTATTACATTGTTTTGGATTCGAATACCGCTGATTCGTTGGTAAGTTAAAAAGAAAAACGCTTAGCTTCGTATCTACACGATGAACATCCGCGAAAAGGATACGTAGGGCGCGGCACGCGGTCGCACAAAGCGACCGGAGCGAACGCGTAGCCCGTAGTAGCCTGACCCCGAAAGTAATAAGATCGGTTACGGCAAGCAGGTGATAGGTGGCTTTATGCTAAAACAGAGTTTCGGGGATTCGCCCAAAAATATTTATACTGACAGAGGTTGATCTCATAGTATGATTCATTAACGAACTTTTGTTGTTTTAATATTTTCTTTGATTACTTTTTCGGTTTTCTCGAAAATATTTTCAAAAGTATAATCGGAAATTTTTAAAGGCTCATGCACTTGAAATTCAAGTTTGCTTCCTAGGCCGAGCGGAAATTGACCAAACCTTGATATTCTCCACGAATTATTAATCGTGATTGGAGCAAAGTAAGCGTTCGGTGCATATTTATATAACATCTTCAATCCACTTTCGGAAAAGGCTTTTGGCAGACCGGTTTTACTTCTTGTTCCTTCCGGAAAAATGACTACGGAATAATTGTTTTTATTAATAAATTCTCCACATTTTTTAATTTCGGTAAGCGATTGTTTTGCGTCTTTTCTATCAATGAGTGCAGAACCGCCATGTCTTAAGTTATAAGAAACACTTGGGATTCCCTTACCCAATTCCTTTTTGCTAATAAATTTCGGATGCCAATCACGTAAAAACCAAATTAAAGGAGGGATATCATATAGGCTTTGATGATTCGCCACAAAAATCAAAGGCACATCTTTTGGTAATTTTTCTACGCCTTTGAAGGAATATGTCGTTCCGAGTATTATCGTGTTTTTTATCAGAAACATATTTAATAAGGCTACACTTTTTCGATGTGCATTATAGCCGAATAGATTGAAACAAACCCATTGGATCGGATGGAAAAAGCATAACCACCATAAAAACAGCAAATAATACACTATAGATATCGGGTAAGAAATAATCTTTTCCATGACTTACTAAACTTTTTGCGGAGGCACTATTTAAAACAAAAAAACATAATTAAAATATGGTTCCATAATACAGAAATTAAATACTTTTAATTTGCTACATATAAACAATACGCCTCGATCACTCTTAGATTATACAATGAAATTGCCTGAAATATCGTCGAATTTAAGCAAACTTCGAAAGATTAGGCAATGATTCGAAAAATCGGGTATTGGTGAATTCCTTATTTATATGGTATATTCAATCCAGCTTGAGAGGGAATCGTATGGAAGACAAAAAGGTTTGGGTTATCATCGGATACTGATCATCCCACTTAATCGAAAAATCTTCAAGATTTTTCTTTGCCATTTCCTTGGATGGAGATTGATAAATTATTTTTAAGTCAGTGAGAATTTGAAGCCAGAATTTTGCACCTTCCGTTCGTTCTACCCATATGCCTAAAATCTTTTTAGTCCCCTGTAAATTAATACCTACACCTAACTTAGAAATAAAATTACCTTTTTAAAACGCGTGATAGATAACGAACTAAAATTCCAACAGCAAATACCAGATTCAAACTGATCAATATCCCAACAATCAATGTCAAAATCCAAATTCGTTCCTCCAATATATCCAACTTGGAAAACAATCTTACCTTTTCTTCCCAATCATTTTGGTTTTCAGTAGCTATAGGTAATTCTATTTTCTCCTGGATCGTCACTACTCTTTTCGTTACTGTGATTGGTTCATCGGTTAATATCTTATCAGAAAGTTCGTTATATCTTTGTTTTACGAGAGGATTGGTTCTCCACCTCGCATAAGCATTTTTAAAGAAAGGAAAGGCCGACTTGAACTGTTTGTTTTTGTATAGCTCTTCCCCTTGGTCTATCCAAAGTTCTGTTTCTAATAATTCTAGTTTCGCATTTTCTGGGCACCGACTAGAAAGAACTTCTAAATCATCGGATGCTTCTTTGAATTTTCCTTCTTTGATCTTCATTCGGAACACAAAACTGTCCTCTTCGGAAATACAGTCTGCGGAAATAGGAAGCTGGATTAAGAATGAACTAATGAATAATAGAATAAGAACCCTTGCTTTCATTATCATCTACTCAATATGACTGCTTTGTGTCCGAAACGAGACCTGGGCATTTTCACAGAAACTGATTCCCAGGGTTGCAAACCGGGACTGGATAGATCTAAGGAATAGATACTGTCTGTAGGAAGGTTGATTTCGGAAGCTCCTCCGAATAAGAATGCCTTTCTTTGGGTATAGGAGATTTCCATACTAGGGGCGTATAGATTGGCGGGAAGGTTGGAGCCGGTAACGAAAGCATTTGCCGCAGTTCCTAGAACCATATACTCAAATCGATTGGACGAAGTGATGGCCGAAACAGGTTGAACAATGTCCGTTGCAGTCGAGCCACCAGCAACAAGAAATAATACTGGATCGGAAGGATGGAGGTCATCGGGATTTGGTCTATAACATGCATATGCCGAACCATGTCTGGCAATGGAAATGGAAGCTTCAATCTTTGCAGTAACGGAATTGAGTGACGGTAGGTAGGCATCACTTGTCGCATAGGCAAGTCCATCGTTATAGAACCTTCCTCCTGTATAGAAAAGAGAGCCTTGGTAAGTGCAACCTGCCATATCAATCCTAGCATAGATGTTAGTCGATAGATAATCGCTCCAGGTTCCTGTAGTTCCTAGATCTGGTTGGAGTTTATAAATTGTGTTTAAAATCGTACCTGTTGTCATATCTGCGGAAGTTGATCCACCTAAAATATAAATATCATTTCCAACTGATCCCGCAACTCCACCTTGTAATGTGGAAGCCATAGAACTTAAAGTCGTCCATTTGTTTTGGAAAGGATCGTAAACTTCTACAAGTCTGGATGGAGAGTAACTTGTTCCTGATTTGGTGAGTCCACCTATGATATAGATTTTATTTTTATGAGAAACAATCTGCGCATTGATTCTGGGTGTAGGGATCTTTGTAATAGATGAACCCCATTGATTTGTGTCCGGGTCGTAATAGTCTATATCTGCAATTGGATTTTTATCCGATCCGATTCCTCCGATCATCCAGATACTTCTTTTGAAGATGACATTATTATCTGCGCTCGTCTTAAAATTCAGTGGAAATCCTAAACCTTTTTCCGTTAATCCGCAGGTAGGAGTATAACTGTAATTTGTATCTGAGGCTAAGTTTCCCAAAGGTATGGAATGAACATCTAAAGGAAAGAAAGTTGTTCCTGTATAATCGTAACCATTTGAAGAGGTGACTTTCAGATAACCCATGGTAGGTGCAGAACACTTCCAGGTGATGCGTGCTCCAGAAGTGGAAATTTCGGAAGCCACCGCCCACTCTAGTTTAGCATCCTTTGCATCGACTCCTTGGGTGATGGCATTACTTCCACAATTAAGCAAGAAGATGAATAAGGTTAATGAAATGGAGAAAGTAAGGAATAGGTTCTTAATTTTAAAGTTCATTTAAAATGCCCATCCTCCTGAGATTTCAATTCCAGAGCCACAGAAAGCTCCTTTTTCCTCAATAAAACAATGGTTTTTCCACCCTATCCGATAAAAGGACTTTGAGATTTTTAAACCCTGCCAACCTAACTCCCAATTGACTAATGGGTTCGTTCCCGTAAAAGCAAGGTTGCTCCCTTCGGTTTTGAATGCCGCTTGGGAAACACCTAGTCCTATAGAAGTATAAAAGTCCAGTATGGGATTATCAAACAGTTGTTTGGAATAAAGAAAGTAAGTATAACCAGAATGAATTGTTAAGTTACGGCTAGTTTGGTATTCATATTTGAAACCTGTTTGCCATTTTTCTGTAATGCGAAGAAAGGCAGGTTCAACAAATAAACTTGCTCCAAGTAGAGCTGGGGTAGATTGCGATAGAGGCGGCAATGTTGGAAGATAATTGAATGAAAGACCAACCCTTGTTTGGTTAGTTTCTTTGTCAGTGGATCTGTATTCTTCCGGAAAATCAGGAGGAGCCGACTGGACTGGGTAAGGGGTTTTGAGTTCCGATTTTAACAGTGTTAGAAATCCAATTTCTGTTTTGATCGTGTATTCATTGGGCTTTTCTTCTGCAATTGTTCCTCGTAGTGTACTGCCATCTTTTAAAACAAAGGAGGAGAGCTTGTATGAAGATACAGATGAACTTTTTTTACTCAGATCATAGGATTCCAGACTTTTTTTGGGAACCTTATATTCCTTTCCCCGGAAGCGAACGGAGAGGATTCTTTCATCCTCATAAACAAATTCTGTTTGGAATACTTCTCCGTTGGGGAAGCGCAGTTCAGCGCCTAGGATGGGTAAAGTGGCGAAAATGCCGACAAACACTTGCAATAAATTGACTAGATAACAGCCGTAAACTTTTTTAAACATCTTATGAAGCAGTGATTGACAAGAAAATTATATAAGGAGGAAATTACAATGATTTAATGTTATACTGTAAAAGGTTTTCTGAAATGCGGAATTTGTGCTATGTACTAATTATTTTCTTTGCCTCTATTTGTAGTTTCTCTTTTATGGGAGGTGGTCAGTTACCCTTACCGCTGCTTGATGTAAATGGCGACCCGAACGGTTACGCAACTACTAGCATTCCTTTGGCTGTTCCCGAAGGGACGAAAGGTCTTACGCCACAGCTCAGTTTTTCTTATAATTCAGGTTTTGGTAGAGGACTTCTGGGGAAAGGGTGGTTTCTTTCAGGTGCCGGATACATTAAACGAGATTTAGGATATGGAATTAATTATGCTTCTTCAGATAGGTTTATATCCTCTGAGCATGGTCAGCTCATCAATTCTTTGGGAAACAGATCGGTGTATTACTCTAAGGAAGAAAGTTTTATTTCATTTTATCCTCAAGGTGATTCAGGACAAGGACCAACCGGTTTTATTGCATATAATAAGCAGGGAACCAGATTTACATATGGTGGTACAAGTGCGCAATTAACAGGACCAAATGGAGCGATTCGAACTTGGGGACTTGCGGAAGTGCAAGAAGCGCACGGGGAAACAATTCAATATGAATGGATAGAAAATGCTGGAGAGCTTTATCCGTCTAAGATTACTTATGCAGCCGGAAAGAGATACATACAATTTGATTATGAAGGAAGACCAGATACGTTTTCTGATTATAGTGAGAAAGTTTATACTTACAAGCAATTGAGGGTTTCGAAAGTTCTGTTTTACTCTGACAATTCATTGATACACTCTTATACTATGAGTTATGGGAATGATCAGGGAACAGGAGACAGTTTACTAACCAAGGTGGAATTTAAAAAAGATACTTTGTTTTCTCTTTCTACACATCTTCCTTTGGAATTTTCTTATACACCGAGCCATTCTGGTCTCATTACTAAGTTATCTGTAGGGGCAACATCGCTTTCGGATGGGTTTGGCCAAGAAATTGATATGGTGGACAGAGGTTTTCAAAAGTTTAAAGAATTGGTATTGGCATTAGCAATAAAGAAACTTTGGAATTCCGGAAAAATAGAAACACCTTACGCAATACAGGCGGCAAGAGCGTCTGATCCATCCAAAGAAAGTAGTATTAAGACTGATCTATATGAGGTAAGTGCGATGGATATTGCTGAAAATAGATATAATCCAGATGTTGATTATATCGGCCGTTATCCGTTGGGAAATAGAAATCGAGAAATGTGCAATTGGGGGCCTCTATCTTGCATTTGTACTGCATTTCCTGGATGTCCCGGTGAGGTGGTTCTTTACTGTGGGGTGTATCTTACCTTTGGGCAAGACGGTTGCAATAATGGCTTTTTGTCTTCATCTCGTACGAATTTTCCCACAGACATTGATGGCGATGGAGTATCTGAATACTCTAGGTTTTTAGGCAAGATGGATGGAGACCAAGTCTATGTTCGTACTCAGGAGTTTGTAAATTCCAAAAGAAGTTATGATTCTCCGAAATTCCCAATCAAATATAATACTTTTTATCAATGGGCGGATATAGATGGTGATGGTAAAACTGATTTTTTATATGAAAAATCAGGAATCTTAAACATTTCCTTTTCAAATGGATCTGGGTTGGAATATCCAGTCGCGTATTCTAATATACTATTATCGCCTTCTGCTCAAAATTATTCAAGAACCTCTTTATATGATCCTAGAGATTATGTAGCGGACATTAATTCCGACGGTCGAGGTGATTTTGTTCATTTTTATGACGATAGAATGTCGGTCTACCTTTCTCAAGGAAGAAGCTTTCAGGCGGAAAAGGTATTTTGGTATGGAGGCATTCGTAAACTGGTTTATGAAACAAAAAACACAAATCCCTTTATTGCTCATCGAATCAATCAATTTGCGGATATAGATGGTGATGGAATTCCAGAACATTTGCATATAGTGAATGTAAATCCACCACCGGAGCAGGCGGAACTTGCAGCGATGAAAAGCAGGCACAGTGCAGAGCTTGCGGCAGCAGATTCGGAAAGGCAAACCTACAAAGATCAGATCTGGCATGTTATCTCGGGAGGCCCTGCTGATGACGGAGTAAAGAATGCGTTATCTTTAAAAATACATTCCGATGAAAGAGGGATTTACTGGTCGTTAGTTGAACATCCTGAGAATACCACTATCGAATATCGGGATATATTGTTTAAATCTGTTGACCGCGTATTTTCTGAAGAAAAATTAAAAGAGGTATATGACAGACAAGCGAATGAACTGAATGATGAGATTACTCGAATTAAGAATGTTAATTTAGACGGTGCTATTTACCATCTTATAGTAACAAAAATATTCCTTTCTGAAAACCGCTTGGAACAATCTGCGCAAGTATTGCCGAAAGAAATTGTCGGTTATATTGGTAAGAACTGGTTAGTTGATGTAACTAGAGACGGACTTCCCGATCTTGTCACATTAACAAACCGAAATAGCCATTTCAATCCCTATGATTACGGAGTTGAAAATCCTAGCACATTCAACAATCAATTAAGGGTTATCATAAATACAGGAGGATCGTTTAATACGAATTCTGTGATAACTTCGGATATTCCGACGGTGATAAAACCAGATCGATTTGCAGAAAAAGATGACCCTAATGCGAAGAAAATCCAGATTTTTGATTTTGTGGATATGAATTCGGATGGTGTGTTGGATTTTACCTTATCGCAATTGGATTCTACTGCATTTCAGACTTATTTCGGACAATCGAATGGTTCCTTTGCACAAAGATCAGGAGGATCATTTCAAGTCGAATCAAGCGAGCTAACATCTATTCAATTTGATGATAGGAATGAAGACGGAATTCCCGATTTGTTTTATCAGTATGGAAAAACAGAGAAGGCTAGAGAGATACTTTCAGAATCATCAATTAAAGGTGGTTTACTTAAGCGGGTAGTCAATGGGGTAAGCGGAGCTGAAACCGTTGTTAATTATAGTTGGAAAAAAACAATTCCCGGAGCTGCTTTGAAAGGAACAGGTAATTATGACTCCGGTTTACCAAACTGGTATCCTCAAATGATGGTTACTTCTGTGTATTCCACTAAAGGAACGGGATTTCCTATTGAAAATACCGATTACTTTTATTCGAATGGGCGACACAAGCCCGGAGATTTAGAGACGGGAGTTAGTTTGGGATTCGAAACTATCACCGAACGAAATTATCTTTCTGGAAGTTTTGTTGGTCGGGTTGTCACCAATTATATTCAGAATACAACTTTTCCAGGAAAAATTTCAAGTAGGGAAATTTATGCAGGGAACGATAGTTTGATCCAAAGGGATTCTTATGCTTATACATACTATACTCCACATAATGGAACCAAATTAAAATTACCAACAGCTACCACTACCTTAATCTACGAAAATGGGGTTATTAAGGATCAGAAGTCACAATCCATTACTTATCTAAGTGCGTATGCTTATGAACCAGGTGTAATCGAAGATACATGGAACGGACGGACTACCAGAAAAGAGATTAGTTACCAGTCAAACTCTGGATTGAATATACCTGCTCAATCTATCGAAGAAAAAACTTATATTGATGGGGGTTTGGTCGAAGACACCAAATTATCATATTCGGGAGCTGATATAGTTACCAAAAGTGAATTGGTAGGGAATGGAGAATGGTATACTACAATTTATACATATGACGGAATTGGAAATATAAATAGCACTACTGATTCTTTGGGAAGGTCTCTTTCATATGAATACAATGACTTGACAAGAAGTAAGCAAACTACTCTTCGAAATGCTCTTGATCAAACTACAACAACTAACTACGATCCTAAGACTGATTTGGAAGTCAGTGTGGAAGACTCCAATGGGAATAAAGAAGAGTCGGAATACGATACATATGGTAGGAAGACGAAAACGATTGTAAATGGAGATACTTTAGAAAGTTATGATTACATTTTTGATGGTTCCTTATATACGACGACTAAGACTACTTATATGGCAGAGGAAGAGTTTTGGATTAAAGAAACAACGGATATACTGGATCAAACCTTAAAGACCGAATCTCTTGCGGCTGATGGGTATTCATTTACTGAAGAGTTTAAATTTGATCAAAAAGGAAGGGAGATTCAAAAATCGAATCGTTATCTGACAGGAGAAAGTCCTATTTGGACTTTGACGAGTTACTACCAAGCAAATGAAGATACAAGTGAGCGGCCGAAACAAATGGTTTTTTATACGGGCGAGATTGTAAATTTTAGCTATGGGCTTCGGAATATAACTACAAATACAGCTTATCAATCTGAAAATATCCGATCAGAAGTTTCTACTATGGACGAGTTCGGACAATTAGTAACTAAAGTCATACAAGGTGAAACGCTTCAATTTGCTTATAATTCACAAGGGAAAGTTACACAAATTATTGATCCGGGAAATGCTACCACGACAATCCAGTATGACCAAGGTGGAAGGAAAATAAGCCAAGCGGATAGCAATTCCGGCACTACAATTTATACATACAATGTTGCCGGAGAAATCCTCACACAAAAAGATTCACGTGGTATATTACACAGATACGAGATAGATCACCTGGGAAGGATCACTAAACTGACCGCAGGTAGTGAATCTCCAGTTATATACGAATATGATCATTCAAACTCGATAGCTACGACAAATATGATAGGAAGATTATCAAAGGTTACTGATGAAACGGGAATCGCTGAGTTTGCTTATGATAATAAAGGAAATGTTACAGCCGAAAAGCGAACGTTAGATGATTTACAGGTAATCTTTCAGAAAACATATGATGCCTTTAATAGAGTGAAAACAATAAAGTATCCCGAAGGAACAATTGTACGGAGCCATTATACTGGAACCGGTCAGCTTGGTTTTTTGACGATGGATTCTCATGATGGGAATAGCTTAAATCATACTGTCGTAAGTTACGATGGACCCAAAAAAGAGAATGGTCAGCATTATATCGAACGAAAAACAGGAAATGGAATACTTACGAAAATCGAAATTGATCCTATCCGGTTAAGACCGCGTGCTTTTTATACTAAGTTAAAAGACGGTAGCTTGGAGCAGTCTGTAAGCTACAACTATGATAATAAAGGAAACCTATCAAGCATTCAGGATAATATGAATGAAACGCGAAATCAAAGTTTTGTATATGATCAATTAAACCGCATTACAAAAGCAATTGGCAAGTATGGTGAGGAAGAATATGGTTACCATAAGAATGGAAACTTGCTCAAAAAGGGTGCTTTTACATACAGCTATGATAATCCTAATCATATACACTCGGTTACAAAAGCTAATAGCTTAAATACGGGAATTCTAGGCTATTCTTACGACGAAGCTGGTAACATGGTTCAAAGGAATGGAGACAATTATTATTACAATGCCCAAGGAAAACTACGAGAAATCGTAACTAGCGGAGGGGATCGATTTGAATACAAATACGATTATTCTGGTAATCGAATTAGAAAATCACTACTCAACCTTGGAACTGTGACATATGATTTCGGAGATATTTATGAGATCTATCGTAGTCCCGGACTACCAGACAAACATACAATGTTTATTATTGGCACTGAAGGTGATTTAGTTGCTCAATACAGTAGAGATGATGCAAACTTAATTGGTTCCATTGCATCGAATGAATTATTATCTAATCCATTTTGTAGAGAAGTTGAGATAGATTGTAGTCAGTATTGGAAAAATCGAATAGGGTTTAATTTTGTTACTTTTCTTTCTAATACAAATATCTATGTCGATGGAAAATTAAGAGAAGGACATAAAGCGATTCCTTGGATATTGCTTACAATGTCTTTGGTTGTTTTTGTATATAAAACAGGGAATCAAGATACTTTAGAAAGGAGCACGTTTCAAAATACTGAGATTTCGAAAGAGTTTTTAGGAATTGTGTACAGAGATAGTATTCACCAGTCACAATCCTCTAACTTTACTTAGGTCAAATGTTCTCTACCGGTTCTAGTTCTGATTCTCGACAGCCCTCCAGAAAAACTTGATAAGGAATTCTTCCATTCATGTTTCTACCTTGGTGGGATCTTTCCGTATTGTAAA
>NZ_RQHV01000027.1 GCF_004771005.1 Leptospira ilyithenensis | reverse complement strand
GGAAATCAATTACAGTGATTCATTCTTAAAACACGGAAATCATTTCTCGCGGTGACGTAGGCCAGGATGGCCGAAGTTTTTTCGTCGGAACAGGAGGTTCCGCGAAAAAGAGCGTGGAATGTTTTCCGTTTGATTGCAGCGGAGAGCGCGGTCGGGGAAAGAGGAAGGAGTTATTTACCGGATGCGTATCCGAAGCGCCCAGAGAAAGAATATAGAAGTCCTATTATCCCGAGAAAAGCACCTAATCGAAAGTAGTTGCTTATATAATAAAGTTCGATATTGTTTTCGCCTTTGCTAAGTTCGATCCCAATGAGGCCGTTTATATTTTTTATGGTGTGTTGAGATCGTGTTTTCCATTGGGGATTGTAATTTTGATTGATGATTAGAATATTTTTTTCGGGAAGATTTGTATGGAAATGGAGTTCTCCTGGCGACCAATGGGTTTGTTTTATTTCACCTGCATTGATAAGATAATACTCTCCTTGATAGTTTTTGTCTCCTACTGCAGGGAGGTTTTTGTTGCTTAGTAGATTTTCGTAAGAGTCTCTTGTCGATTTGTTATTGAAAATCCCGGAGAGTAGGGAAGAGTCCGCTCCATAGGAAGGGAATGTGGGATAGGTTTCGAAATTTTTCAATTTTTCGGATTTGATTATATCGGGATAGATGAATATACCTTTGAAATTTTTCGCATTTTTTTTACGAACGTCCGTATAGAGAAATATACTAAGAAAGCATAAAAAGATTGGTAAAGCTAACTTGAAATAATTTGATTTTTTAAAGATTTGTAAAGAAGTCAAAAGATCAATCAATCGGTTTAGATATGTTCCTGCTAAAATGGAAAATATAAATACAAAAACAATCCCCCATCTCGCATAACATCTGGTATTTGAAAATCCTGGAATTTGAGAGAGGAGATGCGCGGGAGAGAGAAAATGAAAATCCCCTAGCATCAGTAACAAACTTAAAATCAGAAGTATGAGAAAAGGGAAGTCTGCTTTTTTTGTGAAACCGAGTAGGGAGAAAAAAACTATCAAGGGCAAATAACCTATGTAGTTCCCATATTCCCACCATCTGTATTCCTGATTGGGAATAGGAAAAGCCAGAAAGGGATGTTGTGATGAGTTGGTAAATATATCGAGTATATTCCATACATTCAAGGACAAAGAATCCGCTTTATAGAAAGCTCCATATTGAAAAAAATAATCCATTTCCGGAAGCAATCGATAACTTGATAATAAAAAAGTTAAGATTAAAAATTTCCAAATATCGAAAGTTATGCTTCTGGTTTCTTTTGAGAAAAGATAATAAATTGAAAGAAGCGATAGAAACAGATTCGTATAGAGAAAGATATATATATTTCCTTCGAAGAGGAGTAAGGCCGCAGAGAATGAAGACAAAAAACAGTATATAGGCTTTTGTTCTTTGATAAATCGAATCAAAAACGCGATGATAAAAGGAAGTATGGGAGTGGAAAAGAATTGGCTATGTCCCGGAAATACATGTTGTGAATGCCATCCGCAAAACATAAAGAGTATCGAAGAAAAAAGAGCGGGAAATGGATGAAATTTTAGTACATTATGAAATAGGTAAATACAGCCTAACGAACCGACCAAATGATAGAATAGAATTGAAAATTTAAGTCCTATGATCGTACCGAAAAAGAAAGAGAATAGATTGGTGGGGGCTAAAAACTTCACTTGAGGATTTTCCAGAACAGGAACTCCTCCGCCGTAGTAAGGATTCCAAAAGGGAAATTCTTTAAAGTCTACGATAGGTTTTCTCGTGGACTCGAGATAGAAAAAATGTTGGTCCCAATCGAAGCCGCCTAGACTTGTATTCCACCATTCTTCGGTAAACAGGAAATTTAGATATCCTATCGTAAGCCCGATCATGATATAATACATTGAATACTTCATGAAGGTATACTTTTTACAACATACACACGTATGCCAAGCAAGATAAGATCTATTCGGGATTTTCGGAAAAGAAACGAATTTGTTAAAAGATAGATAAAAAACTATTCAATAGTTTCCCCAACGGACGAGCCCGGAAGGGGCGACCGGAGAAAATGAATATCCATCTAACAGATGAGATGTGGCCTATGAATAAAAGTGTAACCCATGAGAGTGATCTAGAGTGTTACCAATGTGCCTTTCTATACGAGGGCATAACTAATATTATGCGACATAATGTCGATTATGGGAAGTTCCATATTGCTTCACGTAATAATCTACTCGAAATCATGATCATTGCATCATCTAAGAATCTACTTCAAATCTACAGTTTCCTTATAATGATTTATGAGTGCCGTCGCAATAAGGCGGGCTCTTCGTTTGTTTGCATCCGCAAAGAAATATCTCTTCCGCTATTTGACATTTGAAGATAACCGGTTTCATCCCGGTATTTTCTCGGGAATGTGATCCGTCGCAGAAAGGTTGTGTTGAAGATGCTCCGCAACTGCACCATGCTTTTTTTTCACCTTCCTTCATAGAAATCATATAGGGACTTTTTTGGGCGATTTTCGGATAAGACATGATCGGCCTCTCTAGTTTAAAGTGTTCTGTAATTATACCGGAGAAAATGAATTGTAATTCATATTTTTAGGCAATGTGAAATAAAATGTCGAGCCAAGGCCTTCTTCGCTTTCGACCCGAATTCTACCTCCATGTTTGTCTATTAATTCTTTGCATAAGATAAGTCCTAGTCCTGTCCCTCGTTCTCCCATCGTTCCGGGAAGACTCGCCTGTTTTTCATCCAATTTAAAAAGTTTTGATGCAGTTCTTTTCGACATACCGATTCCATTGTCCGTGATACAGACTTCAGTGAACTCATGGAAATTTCTTGCTGTAATCGTTACGTTACCATCTTCTTTTGAATACTTGATTGAATTGCCTAAAATGTTGCGAACGATGGTTTGAAGCATCTTCTCGTCTGCAAATACCACTTCGTTCACTAATATTTTGTTTTCCAAGGTGACTTTTTTATTTTCCGCGATGGAAGCAAAAACTTGAAAGCATGAGGTAACGGTTGTGTATAAAGATTGAAGTCTTGGCTCGAAATTCAATCCGTCTTTTTGTGACCTGGCCCATGTTAGCAGGTTTTCCAAAAGAGATAGAACGTCCTTTGTGGATTCTTCCAAAAGAAGTAGCTCTTGTCTTGTTTTCTTCAGCGGTTGAATGTCCAGTTCTTCCAGTATCATTTTAATGAATGTATTCATTCCTCCGACGGGACCTTTAAGATCATGAGCAATGATGGACAAAAATTTATCTTTTGTGGAATTCAATTCTTTCAACTCGGAAAGGTATGTTTGGATTTCCTGTTCGACTTTCTTTCGTTTTTCTATGTTACGCGATACACCCAATACCTCAATCGAGCCGTCTTCTCCTTTTCTGAGACTTGTCACCGCTTCTATCCATATGATTCTACCGTCTTTGCAAGGTTGTTGAAATTCATCCAAATAGGGCAGAGAGACAAATCCGTCCGATTCGAATTTTTGAATCCTCTCCTGTAAAATATACTTAATTTTTTCCGCTGATTCTTTTGTGAGACCTATTTCGATAGGTTCTTTGATCGCTTCTTCTGCTGTAAATCCTCTCAGTTGATATACGGAGGGACTTATATAAGTAAGCATTTTTTTGTTTAGATTGTATACCCAGATGACATCGGAACTGTTTTCGGCAAGTAGTCTGTATTTTCTTTCGCTTTCGATTTGTTCGCTCATGAACCGATCGATACACATAAGTATGAATCCGAATGTCAATATAACGGACATTAGGTAAAATAATAAAAAGGTAATATCCTGGATTGTGCTTTTCCAGAATATACTTTCGTCAGGATTGATATCACCCGTTAAATAATAAATCGATCTAAAAATCAGGAAGAATCCGAGGATTGAAAAAAGAACTCCGGTGTATAAATTGCTTTTCCCCCGATGAGCTTGGCTCTTTAAAATCTCATAAGCACTGCCGAGTAGAGGGATACATCCGAATAAAGACACAAAAAAAACTTTATAACTTTGCGAAGAATCATTGATTACGAGCAACAGAAGAACAATCAGCTCTGAAAGTAATAGGAAAAAAGCGGTCTTCCATCTTGCCTTCTCTCTGAAAAAAACCACTATAATGTTGTAATAGTAGATAAGTGAAAATGTTAAGAGTAGGTTTCCCACAATAAAGGAAAGCTCATAGGGAAGAATTTTTCGGAGAACCCCGTAAACCAGCCATCCGGCGCATTGGATCAGAGTTGCAGAGGCCCAGCTTTTTACTTCCTTAAGCCTCCCCAGATGCCCTGTAGATGCAAAATAAAGGCCA
Source organism: Leptospira ilyithenensis (assembly GCF_004771005.1). GTDB lineage: Bacteria > Spirochaetota > Leptospiria > Leptospirales > Leptospiraceae > Leptospira_A > Leptospira_A ilyithenensis. The sequence goes on along the minus strand of NZ_RQHV01000027.1, from coordinate 38,893 downwards.
AGGCCCATAAAAAAAGATCCGACCAAATTGATAAGCACTATGGTTTTTGGATCAATATTCATGGTTAGAATTATCAGACGAAAAAGCTGCGCCTTCTTTTAAAATTTATTGATAAAAGTTCGGGCAAATCCTCGGTAAAATCATAGTTAGAATAGAGACTGCCTGATTGGTAAATTATAATAAATTGTATAGGAAGCGGAGATTATGTCATTTGTCAATGTTAAACGAAGGATATTTTTCCGAAAGGTAAAATTTACATAATCCTAATCCTTTTTACCAATTATGATACTGAAAGAAAAACATCGCCTTTGATTTCAAAGGCGAAAGTTATTGTAGTTCCCGTTTGATTTGTTGCAGCCATTGGGTTTCCTCTTTTGTGAGGGTGAATCTAAAATTTATAGGAAAAACAAAAGAAAAGTCGTTAGTATCTCGGCAAAACTATGTGATCTGTAACTTTGGGCGCTTCAATCAAACGGAAAAACATTCCACGCTCTTTTTCGCGGAACCTCCTGTTCCGACGAAAAAACTTCGGCCATCCTGGCCTACGTCACCGCGAGAAATGATTTCCGTGTTTTAAGAATGAATCACTGTAATTGATTTTCGCTGCGATCGCTAGCGCAGGGGTTAATCGTTTTATCCAGTTTCGCCTAATGGAGGTTGTTCGATCATTTCTCTTGCCGGAGCAATCCGATTTGATGAATCCAGTGTAGTAATTGATTCCCCCTCTGCAACAACATCCCGGTTCACGTAATCACCTTGGTTCAGCGAAGAAGAAGATGGTCGCCCCGGGAAAAGGAAACGATCGTAAGAGAGACCTATGACCCAGGAAATTCTGTTTCCCTGGTTGCGAGAAAGTATTGAAAGGGCTAAAGCCAAAGCTAACAAAATTATATTTAGTATGAAACTTGCTGGTCTTAGAAAACAATCTGGTGTTAAACAAACTGAGACAGAAGGTTTCAGTCAGACTAGTATCTCAAGAATTGAAGGAAGAAAAGATATCAAATTATCTACACTCGTTGATTATGTTCATGCTTTAGGCATGGAAATAGAAATTAACGTTATTAATGAAAGCTTAGTATATACAAGCGCTTCCTTCGTATAACTATGCCTTACACTACGCTTCAGGATTCGACTTTCGCTCTTTCCGAAAGATAAAATCGATACAAATAATAACTGGCACTTGCACCTAATATATGCCATACGGCGTGGCCTTGCAGATAGGAACCCGAATCACATACGATTTTCTGCAAATCCAATACCCAAACCAGAAAAGCAAATCCCTGTAAAACAAGCGCGTAGACAATCCACTTCGAATCGGATTTTGATCGGGTAGAACCTACGATAAATCCGGGAATTAAGGAAGCCGAAAGAATCATCCCGAACAGATAACGCCTTAGAGAAGGATATGCATATAATAAGTAAGCAAGTATCAGATTAAACATCAGGTAACAGATTAAAAAAACAAACTTCGGATATTCCCGAACCCGATAGATATGAAATAATAAAATAAAAACGGCGAGCAAATTCATTCCGGTTACATCAAAGAACTGCCCGACAAAGGACAAAGAAGCATGAAAGAATACACTGCCGAGTCCTATCAGAATCAGAGAAAAACCGAATAAGCCGGAAAATAAAACGGATTGATTGAATCTACTTTCCCCATTTGGCTTTTGAAAGATACGAACCAGAATAACATAAAATCCCACAAAACAAAAGCTAAGTGAGGACCAGGTATTTGAAGGCTGCCGAACGGAAGTTCCGTTTGTGCTTTCGCAAAAACAATGATCCGGCATGCAAGATGCAGGTTCCCAGTCGGCCCATGAATATGATAACGGATTGAGAAAGAAATAAAGAGAGATCGTCAAAATCAATGAGAGGTTAATTGGGATATAACTTCTCATTGACTGACCTTATTTAGGAACCATTAGAGGGGGCGGCAGGAGGAGGAGTTTGAGGCTGCTCTTTAGGGACAGGGGGCTTGTCATTCTCCGAGATGGAGAACTTACCGTCTAAACCAAAATAGTAGAATCTCGGCCTTTGCGGATTATAAACCAGATCATATGAATCTAAAATATTATCCACACCTATAAACCACTGAAAATGTCCGAAGAACTTTTGCGAGATTCTTAAGTTTAAATTGGTATGCGGATTTACCATTCTTGCGCCGTAAGTAGGGTTTGTTGTACAATAGGATAAATTGTTTTCCGTGCAATAATCCGAAACATAACCCGGAATTGTACCAAGCGCCTTTTGCATGTTTGCTGCTGCCTGTGCTGCAATAGCGGTTTCTATACCGGCAAGCGAATCCGGTAGATCGGGATTACACCAAAAAGGATTTTTCACACAATAATAAGCCTGTTTTCCGAAGACTACCGCAAAGACGGACAATGACAAACCGCTTTTCCTTTCTTCGGCGCGGATATTGAAATTCCATCTATGAGGCCCTCTTCCTTCCAAAGGTAAGTTGGTCAATTCGTCTCTGGTTTCTGTATATGTATAACCTGTTCCGGCGGAAAGTTGATCCATGATTCTAAAATTGATCGAGGACTCGATACCTTGCGTACTCGCCTTTTGGTAGTTAGATGTTTGAAAGATTTGCAAACCGGACGGATCCCTCACCGGGTTGGTTCTAAATCCGATCAAATTATCCACATCATTATGAAATAAATTCGTGCTGTACCAGATTCGTTTTGTGATGTCCCATTCCCAACCGAAGTTGTAACTACGGGAAAGTTCCGGTTTTAAATTCGGATTTCCCGCGACTCTGTACCCCACACCTGGGTTAAGAAAATTAAAATATAAATCTTGGAAACTAGGTGCACGATAACCCAAACCGTTGGCGGCGCGGAATCTGAATTTGTCCGAAACATCATACCGGATGGCGAGTTTTGGGAGCATCTGCCCGCCGTAGATGGAGTCGTTATCATAACGGACTCCGGGAACAATTTGGATTCTGGGTTTGTCCGAGATTCTCCATTCATCCTGGATATAGAATGCGTTTCTGAAACGAGCCGCATTTCCATTCACAACCTGACCTTGCATAAAACCGGGAGCGAAATCATCAATACATAGATTCGGAAAGCTTCTCTTACAATCCGGTGAAATCCGTGCCGAAGAAATCCTGTCGTGTAATGTCTCCGCTCCGACGGATGTTATATGCGATTCCGAAAACTTGTAATCCATTCTTGATCGGAATTCTGCCACGGCGTTGTCCGTTCTTTGTTGGGTATCCAATTCATCGGATTTGCGTTGGTCCGTTGTATATAAATCTTGAAAACGGGAATAGTTTGCGTTTAGATTAAAATTGACTTTTTGCGTAAGCGCATAGTCCATGTTAAGCGCCCCCATAAAGTCATGGGTTTTGTTTCTTCTGTCGTAAACGGTTCTGGGGGGAGTCGCATCTACTGCGGACTGATCCAAATAACGGTAATAAAATTGTCCCGTGACCACCAAAGCATCTGTTACATGGTATACGGTTTTATTGGAAAGGTTCATGTCATTGAACGCGCTTCCTGAAGTGGATTCCAAAGGAGGGGTGTAGCCTGGAACTCTTGTTGCTAAAAAGTAAGCGGTGGTCGGTGCTGTGCCATAAGGATAAGGATTGTATCCTGATGCATTGGAAGCGATTCTACCGTTTCTCGGTCCCTGTGTGGCGTCTTTGGTAAGGTCATACCCTTCTCCTTTGTGCCAACCGACTGTAAAGATCGTTGAAATTTTTTCCTGTTTCACTCCGACGGATGCATAATTTCTGAATTCCATATAAGGGCCGTAATACTGCGGGCTTCCGGTTCCGCCTTGCGTTCTAAATTCTGCATAGAGAGGTTCTTTCGCTTCTTTGGTGATGATATTGATCACACCTGCGATCGCGTCTGACCCGTATAAGGCGGAAGATGCTCCTTTTACAATCTCTATCCTTTCTATATCTTCCGCTTTGAATCTTGTGAGGTCGATGGAACCGCTAAAGCGGCCTGTAGTCCTTTGCCCGTCAACAAGGATGAGCACACTTTGGGAAGAAAGGCCTTGCAATTGAACCGTTTGACCGCGTTCTCCTGCCGCTGCCGGTTTCACTTGAATTCCGGGAACATTTCCCAAGGTTTGGGAAAGATCTCTTGCTCCCATATCATCTATGTCTTTTCGGGTGATGACTTCCGTAGTGATGGTAGAATCTTTTAATAAATTTCTTCGTCTAGTGCCTGTTACTGTAATGATGCTGTTTCTATCAGTCTGATTGTTATCAGTGGGTTGAATGCCGGATTCACCGTGTTTGCCTGTGGTTTCCTCAGGTTGTTTTTCAGTTTCGGTATTGGTCACTGGCGGTGCGGGAGTTGTTGTATTCTCCGTCTGAGTTTGCGTTTCGGGCGTTGTGATGGGAACTGTGTCTTTTTCCTTTTTGGGCTTTGTTTTTTGGGAAAATAGATTTCTTTGGAAGAAACAAAGGATAAGAATGATGAGAAAAAAAGAGAAATTTTGGCCAAAGATATTTCTGTTCATTTTTAGACTACACTGGGGTGAGTGCTTGCGTTTGTTACCAAGGATTTAATCTGGAGGTTCTTTGTCAATGTCCAATTGAGTCTTAGTCTCAAGTTGAACCGACATAAGTGTTACCAAATTAATTTCGAAAGGAACAACCACTATCATTTGGAAACCCGGAGTGACATTCCCACTAACCCCCCTTTGTCGGGAAGATGGCGGGAAAATCATGGAAAGCAGGTTCCGCTATGGCTGATTATAGTTTTTGAAAGCGAAACTTGGGATATCCTGAAGTTCCTGCCAAACTATAATAATCCAACATTTGGAATTTAAAATAACTGGTTCCGTCTGAACCACGAATCAAATACACTTTCTTTTTGCTGGAAAGGATATGAGTGGTTCCGTCATAAGAATACCAAAGGAACATGCTCGGACTCGCATTCTCGTTAGCGCTTCCGAAACCACCGTCCCCAGTCTGTGATTGGAGAGAATCTACTACGATTGTACAAGACGATGATGAAATGGTAGTATCATCATAATCGCTCGTTGCTAATTCGCAAGATCCGCCATTTTTAGATCCGCTGGTTCCGCTGTTTGTTGCAATCACAAATCGCTTGAATCGAACATCCCAAGCATCGGAATTTGTAACCGTTACACTGGGATCCGCAGATTTTAAATTCACATGTGCCCATTCCGACGAAGATGTTGCATTGATCGTGATTCCGGGAATGACTTTGGTAGAATCGCTAACTAACAATAGTAATGCTGCCGCAGATCCGTCGTCTGTTGTTTTTTCTTTCGGACAGTTGATCGCAAACAATCCGAAAAGAACGATTGGTATTAATTTTAAAAATTTCATTTTTATACTTCCTCCTATCATTAAGGTAAAACGGAATCGGGAGAACTAACTATCTTGGTGAATGTAACTCCCGTAGCGGAACTGATTCCGAAATATGAATTTTGGGTTGCGAGTGCTGAAGTGGAAGATCCCCATGAAGATTCCGTTCCGACTGCGGTTCCCAAAGTGAGATTTGTTTTTGTTTTACAAACTGCCCCGTTTTGTCCTGTCACCCAAACGGTAAAACGAGGTGGGCTTGCACTTGTAAGATCAAAACAAACATCTACGGTTGCGGTGATAAAGTCATACAGATTTGTACCTGCAGGTGTTGCCGTAGTTGTGTTTCCATTGTTAGTTAGGTTTTTTGTACTAGTGCCGAAGCTGGCATAAGAAAAACCGGGAACAGGAAAAGTTGTACCGCTGCCCGAATAAAAGTTAAATGCAAATTGTCCTGAAGTTAAAGCAGTGCTTGTTTGCGTAGGAGCTGTTGTATAATTTGCAGGAAAGCCTGCGTATATTGTAAAGGCCAAGTGAGAAACAGAGACTTTCAAGCCTTCCACCCGGTAGTGTTTGATTGTGTCGGATGCAGGCTTGCAAATCGAAAAAGATCCTTTGGTAGGAGTTGACAATGTGGAATCTACCGTTCCATCTGCATTGGTAGCGCATGTGGTTGTCAATGTTGAAGAAGTATTTGCTAAGGCAAGAAGAGCAAGGACTCCGGTGTTGTCCTCTTCTTTCTCTTTTTTGCATTGGGCAAAAAGGCTGATAGAAAGTAGGAGAACCAATGAGATTGATAATTTCTGTTTCAAAAAGGGAATGGATATTTTATTTCGATTTGTTTGTTTCATGGGAGATTCTCCGGAAATAGATTGAATGGTAGCCTCAAAAATGAGACTCAATCTCATAAAAAAATGCGTAGATATTTAGGCAAGGAAAAATTTGGGATTAGCACTTCCCAAACCGATTGGTAGCGCCGAAAAATCGGCACTACCAGGAGAAAAAATCGAATTTTAGTCTTGAACTGCAAGGTCAACAAAAGCGGTAACTTTTGTGAATTTTGAAGTTCCACCTACCGCACCGGCTGCAAAAGAAATGAAAGCATTGCGTGAATCCAATTTAACAGTGCTATTCCAATCTTTTTTATTTACTACAGAAGTAGCAGCTGTTAGCGTAGTGAGGTCGGAACAACTTGCTCCGTTTACTCCATTTACCCATACAGTGATTCTGGATGGCGCTGCATCATTTACATCCAAACAAACAGTAGCCGCCGCGCTTGCAGTAACTGCACTGGAAAGACCTGTAATGTTTTGTCTTGTTCCGGAAGCGGCGTTGCTTGGTGCGTAACGAACTGCATAAATTGGTGCAGGAGTACTAAAGGATGGATAGAAATAAAGTTGAGCTACGTTTCCTGTAGGGAGCGCTGCAATAGTAGCCGCCGCATCCGTAGTCGCGTTACCTACGTTAAAGTAGAAAGTATTTCCTGTAATTTCCAAACCTTCGATTCTGAAATGTTTTGCCGATCCGCCTGATGGAACGCAAATTGCAGTAGCAGAAGGAAAATCCGTGCTTGTAAGAGATTTACCTGTAGTTTCACAGTACTTCGCAGCTGCTGCTGCGGCAGCTTGTGCCTGAGCATATAGAAGTGCTACGATAGGGGTATTGTCTTCTTCTTTTTCTTTACAAGAAGATAGAGTAATGCTGAGTCCTAGGATGAGAGCGATTGCTCCGAATTTGTTGAGATTGTTCATTTTGTCTCCAAAGTAATTGAGTCTAAATCTCATTTGAAAATGTGGCCAATTTCTGTCAAACAATTTAACCGAGACTCATTCTCATTATAATTTGACAAAAGCCCCCTCTTTGGGGAGAAAGTAAGTATGTTTATTTTCAAAATACTCTTTTCCGGAGTAAGAAGATTCAAAAACTTACTACCTATCCTGTTGATATCAGTATTGTCTTTTTCCTTATATGCCCAAGACAAAATCAGAATCGTTTCTTTGAATGGCGCTGTTACCGAAATTCTTTTTGGTCTGGGCGTTCTTCCATCTGAGATCGTAGGAGTTGATACCAGTTCCTATTACCCGAAAGAAGCCATGGCAATTGCCAAAATCGGCTACCAACGAACACTTGCTACAGAAGGGATTCTTTCATTAAATCCTACTCAAATCATCGGAACCAACTATGCCGGTCCTCCCGCAACGATCGAACAACTGAAACAATTGAAAATTCCTATGTTAATCGTTCCCGAACAACTTACGATTGAAGGAGCTGCGGAAAAAATCCAATTGATCGGCAAATTCGTTTCCAAAGAAAAAGAAGCGGAGGTTATGATCCGCAATTTAAGAAAACAAGTTGCCGGACTTAAACTCACCCGCCCCGCAAAACCGGTAAAGGTTTTGTTTCTTTATTCCCGCAGCGCCACCAATGTTTATGTTTCCGGTACGGGAACTCCCGCAGATGCGATCATTAAACTTTCCGGTGCGGAAAATGCAATTACTGAATTTTCGGAATTCAAACCTCTTACATCGGAAGCGATTGTAAAAGCACAACCCGATATCATTTTGATTCCCAGTATCTCACTAGAAGGGTTAGGTGGAGAGAAAGGTCTTTGGGAATTGCCAGGCATTCAATTGACTACTGCCGGAAAAAAGAAAAACTATCTTGCTATGGATGATCTGCTCTTGCTTGGGTTTGGTCCGCGGATTGGCACTGCCCTAGAGGAGCTTTCAAATAAATGGAAATCTCTCAAATAGGGAGAAGAAGAGTCTACTTTCTTTCTTTCACAATTGTTTTATCCGCAATCACTGTTCTATTCGTTTCGAACTGGGGTGCGTTTACGGTTGATTTAACCGAAGCATTTTTTGGTGAAAAAGAAAGCTTAGCAAAAGAAGTATTCTGGAATCTCCGTTTCCCTCGTGTAATACTTGCTACTCTTTTGGGAGGAACTCTCGCATGGTCGGGAGCTCTTGCCCAGGGGTTGTTTCGCAATCCGATCGTTGATCCCGGGTTAGTCGGAATTACCGCAGGTTCCGCCTTTTTCGCGTCAGTTGGGATTGTTTTGGGAACCAGTATTCCCAATTTCCCTCCCATATGGGGAGTGATCATGCTTTCCTTCGTTGGAGGAATCACAACCGGTTTTTTGGTTTATTTACTTGCCCGTGTTCACGGAAAAACGGAGATAAATACTCTTCTTTTGACAGGTATTGCCGTCAATGCGCTTTGTTTTGCAGGCATTAGTATTTTAAGTTATATTGCGAATGATGCACAACTTAGAAATCTTTCCCTCTGGAATATGGGTAGTTTGGGCGGAGCCAGTTGGGTAACTCTTGTAAGGCTCGGTCCCCTACTCCTTCTTCCTCTCATTGCGAGTCCTTTTCTTGCCGGTCCCATGAATGTATTTGCTCTGGGGGAAAGAGAAGCAATGCATCTGGGGATCTCCGTGGAAATTTTGAAATCGGTTTTGATTCTTTTGATCGGTGTGACTGTGGGTGCATGTGTTTCTCTTTCGGGAAATATAAGTTTCGTTGGACTTGCCATTCCTCATATTGTGAGATTAGTCATCGGACAGGATTATAAGTATCTGCTGTATTCTTCTTTTTTTCTGGGAGGAGCATTGCTTACTTTGGCCGATGGTTTTTGCAGAACGATACTTGCTCCGGCCGAGATTCCTGTGGGAATCATCACCGCCTTTATCGGAGCACCGGTTTTTTTATTTCTATTGAATAAAAGAAAAAGGAGATTAGCATGAGTTTGGTGGCAAAGTCGGTTAGTTTTTCCATCGGTACTCACTTGCTTTTGTCCGATATCTCTTTGACCGTAAATCCGGGAGAAGTCCATGTTTTAATGGGAAAAAACGGAGCTGGCAAATCCACATTATTCAAGTTATTATGCGGAGATTTGCCTCCCACAAGCGGAGAAATCCATCTAAGCGGCAAATCAATTGAACACTGGAAAAAGAAGGACCTGGCAAAATTCAGATCGGTTCTCACTCAGGATTTTGAACTCCAATTTCCTTTTTCCACACGTGAAGTCGTTGAACTGGGAAGATCTCCTCATAACTCAACGAAAGCGGAAAATGAAAAAATCACAGAAGAGTCGATGTCGATTACAAATACACTTCATGTTGCTAATCGTAGTTATTCGACGTTGTCGGGGGGAGAAAAACAAAGGGCACAATACTCACGAGTCCTTTCCCAAGTTTGGGGAGATCCTCCTAAGTTTTTGCTTCTGGATGAGCCTACTTCCAGTATGGACTTGCCCAATCAAATGAAATTATTGCAAGTCACCCGTCATATGGCGGACCAAGGTTACGGGATTTTGCTGATCTTGCATGATATTAATACCGCCTACCAATTTGCTGACAAAATTTCTCTATTGCGGGATGGAAAATTGGTTGTTACCGGTGGGGCGGCCGAGGTATTAACAGAAGAGAATATCAAACAGATTTTTGATGTGGAAATGTTTGTATTAAAGACTCCCAAGGGAAACATCATCATTCCGAAATTAATAAAGAAGGACAAATAAAATGAGCACAGCATTACTAGAATCATGGGAAAAATTGAAAACAGAAACTCCTAATTTGCGAATCCGCGAAGCTGGAAAAATCTTAGGTGTGAGCGAAGCAGAGCTTCTTTCAACTAAATTGGGAAAAGGTGTCAGTCTACTTAAAAAAGATTGGGCAGGCTTTTTGGCTGCAACACCAAAACTCGGTTATGTGATGGCTCTTACTAGAAACGAACCTTGTGTCCATGAAAGAAAAGGGGAATACAAGGATATTTCCGTTAACGGAATGATGGGACTCGTTGTAGGAGAAGATATCGATTTAAGAATTTTCCTCAGTCAATGGAAGCTCGGTTTTTATTCTGAAGAAAATAAAGGAGACTCCGTTCTTAAAAGTTTTCAATTTTTTGATAAATACGGCGAAGCAATTCATAAAATTTATACAACCGACAAATCAAATTTGGAAGGTTGGGCGGAAGTAAAAGAAGAATTCGCAGTTACCGATATGACACTTCCCGAAACAATCGAGAAAAAACAACCGCCGGCAGTCCAACCTCCCGTATCCATTTCCGTTCCCGATTTTTTAAACGATTGGGCCGCATTACAAGATACACACGATTTTTTTCCTTTGCTTCGTAAGTACAATGTGTCCAGAAAAACAGCTTTGGAAGTTGCCCAAGGAAAGTTTACTAAAAAAGTAGATAATGATGTATTTCAAAAATTATTAACCGAGTGCCGTGATCAAGGACAAGAAATCATGATCTTTGTCGGAAACGACGGGATGATTCAAATCCATACTGGACCTGTTTCCAAGTTGGAAGTGATGGGACCTTGGTTTAATGTTCTGGATCCTATCTTCAATTTGCACTTAAGAGCTGATTTGATTTTGGAAACTTGGGTTGTAGAAAAACCAACTAAGGATGGTTATGTGACTTCGCTTGAGCTTTTCGGGGAAAACGAATTGTTGATCCTCCAGTTGTTCGGAAAGCGTAAACCGGGAATTCCTCAATCGGAAACCTGGGCCAATTTGGCCCGAAATTACATGAAATAAATTGTCTGACTGAGTACTGAAGGTGTAACAAGCCTTCGGTATTGGCAAAAAGGCGAACTTATTTAAAAAAAAATTCGTAAAGATGGAGTTTTTCTTGGCGAAAATACTTTTATGTGTTAGGTGGTTTTTTGCAGGCCCACGAGCCACTCCCCCCAACCCGAATCAGGGTGGGGGATTTTAATATTCCCAGATGGGGATTATGTCTCTTTCCTTAATTGTTGCATAATGATTTCAATCCAAGACCCCTTTGACCCACGTGTTTCCCCCTACTCCCTTCTCAAATCCAAAGAAGAAACCTCCGATTGTTTTATTGCTGATAACGAAAAAACGGTGGTTCGGCTTTTGGAATCGGATCTGGAAGTGGTAAGTATCTTTGCTACCGAAAGATTCATTCGGAAACATCTATGGCTGATGGAAAAGAAAAAAATCGAACCAACTAATATATTTTATGCGGAGAAGACGGTGTTTGAAAAAACAATCGGGTTTTCCGTGCACCAAGGAATCATGGCCCTTGGAAAAAAACCTATCTCCATTTTAGTAAAAGATCTAAAACTTCCTATCGTAGTGTGCAATAATATCTCAGATGCTGAAAATTTCGGCTCTATCATTCGCACCTCTGCCGCTTTTGGAATCAAATCCATCATTTACGATAAACAATCCTCTTCTCCTTATTTACGCAGGTCAGTGAGAGTTTCCATGGGGAATGGGTTTCCTCTCCACTTTTTCAAATCGGATTCATTATATGACCTTATACAAGAATACCGACAGGAAAATATCCCTGTCATAGGTCTTGCTTTGCCGAATATAGCAAATAACAAAAAACAGTTGGTTTCGGAGATATTTGAATTTCAATTTCCCGAAAAATACCTGTTAGTTCTTGGTAATGAGGCGGATGGAATAGATGCTGAACTTAAAAGCATCTGCGATCATCTGGTCTATATACCAATGAGCGATGGAGTGGACTCTTTGAATGTTTCCCACTCTCTTGCTGTTGCGTTGGCATTCAGTCGTTTGATACCGTAAAATTCAGTTTTCCCAATCCCAGAAAAAATCTTTATTCGAAAGCTCTTCTTCTTTTTCCAAAGTCTTTGAAACTGGTGACTCTTCTTCACTCTCTCTTTGAAATCCTTTCGCCATCAATTCCAAATCCATTGTTTCTTTAGACCAGTATTCATCCGTTCCGAAATGAGGGAATAGATTTTGAAACGACGGGTCTTCCCATCTTTTTGCAATCCAAGATGCATAATAAACATATCGAATCGCGCGAAGAGGTTCAATCAAATCCAACCAACCCTTTGAAAATTCGCTAAACTCCCTATACCCTTCAAAAAAAAGTTCCCTGTCATTTTCCGATCTACTTTCACCAAACGGAAGTAACATCCAAAAATCCTGCACAATTGGGCCCTCTAAAAAATCATCAAAGTCTAAAATGGAAAATCCATCTTCCGATCGAATCAAATTTCCTTTATGACAATCTCCGTGAATTCGATGAAATGGAATTTGTTTTGCTTTTGAAATGGTTTCAAACCGATCGAAAGCAAAATAAGCCGCCTTTTTATAACGATCCATTAGATGAGAATTTGTAATCCATCCTCCGGCAAGAATCAGATTCAATGCTTTTTCAGCATAATCCGCAATGCTCAAGGAGGAACGATGTTTTGTTTTCTTTGATTTACCTACAAGATGAATACGACTTATCAATCTTCCCAATTGTGGTAGATCCGATTCGGATAGTTCTTCAATGATTCTTCCCGTCCGCAAAGGCCAGATAGCGAATGTTAATCCTTGGGATTCGTGTAAAGAATTTCCTTGTTTGTCCGAAATAGGAGCAAGCACCGGAATATCCGCTTCTTTCAATTCATATAAAAAATCGTGTTCTTCCTGGATTTGTAATTTCGTCCATCGATTAGGACGATAGAATTTTACGATAATTCTTTCGCCTCCGTCGATTTCAATGTCGAACACTCTGTTCTCTACGCTATTGAGCGCAACGCAACGCCCCGTAGGAATATAGCCGATACTTTCTACGGAGGAGAGAATTAAATCCGGGTTTAAACCGAGAAAAGAGGCTTCATACATATTAGGATTCTATAATCCTATTTCTTCCCTGGTGTTTTGCATCATATAAATTTTTATCTGCAATTTTTAATAAATTGAACGGAGTGGAGACGGAACTTAGATCTCCCCCAGCTACTCCTCCGCTAAAACTGATTTGAAATGTTTCTCCTGTATTATCTTGAATGGCGAGAGTGGAAATATATTCTCTCACCTTATCCAAAGCATTTTTCGATTCAACTAAGCCTGTTTCAGGTAAAACAATTACAAATTCTTCACCGCCATATCTCGATAGAATATCCGATTTACGAAGTTTTGTTTTGAGTTCGGAAGCCAGCGTTTTTAAAACCCGATCCCCCACTTCATGACCGTAGGTATCATTTACTTTCTTAAAATAATCTATATCAATCATAGCAACCGACATACAATGTTTATGCCTTTTGCATCTTTGAAATTCCTGGTCAATCCTTTCATCCATATAGCGCCTATTATATAGGCCGGTTAACGCATCTTTAATGGCGGTATCACGCAATAAATCCTGAAGGGTTTTGATTCTTAGTGCGCTATAGATACGAGCCAATAGTTCTATCTCTTCCGCCGGCTTTCGGATAAAATCCGTTGCTCCTGCTTCGATCGCTTCTTTCATCTTTTCCGGTTCCGTATGACTTGTTACCATGATGATGGGCAACCAGCCCGTAGGTGAAGAGGACAATATTTCATTGATAAGATCTATCCCGGTTCCATCCGGAAGCTCCCAATCCAAAAGCACGATCTCTATGTCTTCTTTGGAAATAATCTCCCGTGCTTCTTTCGCATTGTTTGCGGAGATGGGAACATAATTATGTTTGGTTAGCCAGCGAATCAATATTTGTCTTTGCAACATTGAATCTTCGACAATTAGTATTTTATTATTCATGATTTCGCCTTATTAGTTTTTTTTCTTAGGCTCGAATATTTTATCGGCCTCGTCTTTCTCAAGAGGAACTTTTACAATCACACTTCCCTCTTTCTTTGCTTGATCCAAATCAACAACAGCACCGACTAAAAGCCCGTTTGCTTTATTAGTTACGTCTTTCACACCATATACAACCCATTTCCCACCTTCCATAGACAAAACGAGATAGGAACAATCCGATACCGCGAGAACCGAATGTGCTGAAAGTTGAGCAGTCATTTCGTAACTCATCACGACTCCGCTGCCCAAAGCAACTCCGGTTGGCACACCGACCGCTTTTGTTACTTGGTAAATTCCGTAACTCGCCCCAAGACCGAAAGAAGCAATAGTACCTGTAGTTCCGGTTGCAATTGCCGCGGTTTTGGTAGTGGCAAAAGTGGCGGTCTGTGCGGCAAAAGAAGAAGTTGCGACCATTCCTCCCGCAGTCACACCCCCCAGTGCCACGCCTCCACCAACTAATGCCTGCGATGTGGAAATACCCGCAAGAGAAGCCGGAGCTAAAATGTATTTGCCGGATTTTTCCGTTACAATGGCCGCTCCTTTCGCGGAGTAGCCCGAGGATTTTTTTATAAGTTTCGCCGATGTCTGGCCGCCTGCCTTTAACGAATGATAAGATTCATATGTTACGAATTCCGTACTCCCCAAAAGAGCGCCTAATGCCAGTTTCAGATTTGGAGCGACTATGTAGACAATCCCTTTTCCCGCAACCGTAAATGTTTCCGCAAGAAAGTAAACTCCCGTGCCGGCTGTTACGGTTGCGATCGTTGCGGGATAAACTACTCCGTTGATACCGATATATCCTATGGATAAAACGCCTATTTTGCCGACCGGTTCGATCATTCCATCATAAAACAATGCTTTTGTGGTTTTGGCGAAAGCTTTCAATAGAGAAAAAGAAAAGCCTTCACCATCCGCGATGGATTCTATATCTTTGGACGCATCGCGAAGTCCGTTTTTCGTATCCTTTCCGTAACTGAAAACAGTCTCTTGCCAAGCTTCTTTTACCTGCTTTGAAACTTTGGAACGTACTTCACCTACATCGTTGAAAGCGGATTTCCAACCACCCCCGCTAACTTCGGTAAAAGATTCATTCCATGCCGACTTGAACGAATCGTCAATGTCCACATAACCTTGTACAAACGATGAGAAAGCTCCGTTAAAGGTGTTTTTATATCCGGTCATTCTTTTTTTCAAACCCGAATCTTTTTCCACCGGAGTATTGTCTTCTTTTAATACTTCGTTGGCCCACTCGTCCCATTCTTTTCTAAGCGTTTCCGATTCTTTTATGATATCATCATGAGCCTGTTTGCCTTTTTGCCAGGAAGCTCCGGTGACTCCTTTTGATTTGGCAACCGATTCTTGCATAATATAAATTCCAGGCTGGGTTAATTCCTTTTGAAGGAGTTGAACCGCTTCGTTACCTTTGTCATCAATATCATTGGCCATTGACAGACTAAACTTTGTACCGTCTTTTATAATAACAACAGATTCGGCCGCTCTTTTCCATGATTTGGAAAATTCTTCTTTGGCGAAACCCACCCTTCTTCCCAGGATAAATATTTCAGCTTCTTCTCCGGGAGGAATGAACTTGATACTAGTTCCCTTCACGGGAAGTGCGCCTTGCAAAAAGAGAGAGCTATGTCCTTCCTTGATTAATTTTTTGGAATTTTTAAGAGGATCGTTCGGGTCTTTTTCCGCAGACTTACAAGTGCAAAGGCAAAGAAGAAAAATTGCAGAACAATATTTGGATAATTGCATCATTTAATTTTTACCTTCGTTCGTTTTGGAATGCTCTTTTTCTTTTTCACTGATTTCTGCATCCAAAACTTTTTTAATAATCGCAGGATCTCTTGTTAATATTTCAACTTTCCCCGACTTCTTCGCCTCTTCCAAATCCACGATTGTTCCGGTAGGCAGATCTTCAAATCCTGCATAATTTCCACGCACGACCGCAATCACCACTCTCGGGCCATCGTAAGTAAGAAAGATGGTTCCGTCAGGAACCGCTGTTACTAAATGTACAGGCAGTGCGGTCAATGCAGTATAACCAAGGATCAATCCCGATTTCAAAGGATAGATGGAAGACTTTGCCGAATCTACGGTAAAATCATATACGACTCCCGTTGCAAGTGCCGTTGTCTCTCCTACCACGGCTCCTCCCTTTGCGGCGCCTTCCCCAGCTCTTGATCCTATGACAGTTGTTACTTGGTTAAACGCGGAGATCCCTCCTCCCGTCACAAGAGTAGGCACGGTAGAAGATGCGGAAGCGATCCCCATAGTACTGAACAATCCTGCTTCCAAACTGGGGCTGATCACCCTATAACCAACTTTAGTCGAATAATATAAAACCATTCCGGTTGTTACAACTGTTTGCCCTGACACTGTGAGCACATGGGAGACAGGAACAAAAACACCTCCGAGTACAATCGTTTCCCCGACGGATGCAGTAGTCTGTGCGGCAGGAACAACCAATTCTTTTAAAGCAAATGTATATCCTTGGAAAATATCCCAGAGAGCGGTTAACGTATTGTCCCGGCTTCCGGACTCTTCGTATTCATCCAAAAAGGCTTTTGTTGTTTTCGCATAACTGCCCTTCCATGCAGATGTAAGTTTTTTTCCGTTTTTGGAGGAAGTATCAAAAAACAACTCGTTAAGCGATTTGGTTACCCCTGATCTTCTTTCATTCAAATCCGAATATGCATTTAGCACTTGTTCCGTATCTTCTTCTACCTTATCATCAAGAAACAAATAACCGTTGATAAATCTTTCGCCCGCAGTATTTCCCATTTTTCTCGCAAGTTTCCATTCTTCTGCTGTTAGTTGCAAAGAGAACCGATAGATATCGGCGGAAAGTGCTGTGCCGGAAGAACGTGTTTTTTCACCAAGGGTTTCGATCTTTTCCATAGTTGCTTTCAAACTACCCGGATAATCGGAGGCTCTTTTTTTCCATTTCACAAACAATAACGATTTTGCTACCTTTGAACTCATCCTTCCTGATTCGACGACGGATTCGATGGATTCTTTCGAGGATGGAATGAACAACCAGCCTTTTTCATGAATATTTTTTCTTGCACCCAATGCGTTTGCTGTTAGCGGGGCTATTTTTTGAAAGGATAAGGGTTTTTCCTTATTACCTGTAACAGATTCGCCAATGATTTTGTCTGTTTTTGCGGGATTGGCACATGACAATAGAACAAAAAAGACAAACATTTTGCTTAAAGATGCAGAGTATTTTTTCATAAAGACGATTTTTGAAATTTGCCTTCCGTTTTTAGAATCTGATTGCTCACAAAATCATCTGGCAATTTTACTGATAATAGGTTTAAATTAATTCTAAGTCCAATGAAAAATAACGGCCCCGTAACCAACATCGAAAGAAAATTTTTACCAGGTCAAAATATCATCTCCAAAACAGACCTAAAAGGTATTATCCAGTTCGTAAATGCGGAGTTTTGTGAAATCAGCGGATTTGCAGAAGAAGAATTACTCGGCAAACCGCAAAATATCATCCGGCATCCTTCTGTTCCTAGGGAAGTTTTTGCCGATATGTGGAATAGTCTGAGCCAAAATAAATCCTGGAACGGCGTTGTTATCAATCGTTGCAAAGATGGAGACCATTATTGGGTGGACGCAAATATCTCCCCCCTCTTCCAGGGAGATCATCCTATCGGATATATGTCAGTTCGGACCATCGCCTCCCCCGAACAAATCGAAGCCGCAGAGATACAATTTGGTATTAAAAAGTCAAAAACAACCCTACGGCGTCTTTTGCTACAATCAATTGTCCGATGGATTTCCAACCGCAAAAATATTTTCTTTCTAGGTTTACCGATTCCAGTAGGACTTATCGGTTTTTATTCCGTTCTTTTTGCAAACAAACAAAAGTTAGGTTTATTTCTTTTGGGAGCTTCCGGCTTAGCATTCATTCTCGGTTATGTTTTCCAAGAAATTTTCTTTAGAAACGAATTAGGAAAATTAAAAATCCAAATTCAAGGTTTGGCCGAAAGGGATTTAAAAACAAATATTCATATTCCTGACAGCTCCAACACTTTTTACACTGCATTTCAAAAATTAAACGATTTGAAAGTAGAAATGAAAGGATTGGTTTCCCAGCTATACTCTAACTCCGAATTTGTGGAAGTTCATTCCAGCATGGCGAGTAATTCCATCAAACAGATTGATGTTTCCGTACAAGAATTATCAAAGTCCCTCAATACTCTTTCCGATAGCGTAAGTGTGACTCAAGAGAGTTCATCTCATGCGGGAGAACAAATCGTAGAGCTGACTCAATCCATCATTTCCATCAACAACCAAGCATCTTTCCTTTCCAAAACGATCGCTGACACAAGAAACGTGATAGACGATTCCTTCTCCGTATCAAAGGATCTGTCTTCTCAAATGAACGCTTTCAGTACATCGGTAGACTCGGGCACAAAAAGATTGGAAGCCCTTGCTCTCAAATCAAATGAAATTGCAAAGATTCTAAGTTCCATCACGTATGTTGCCGACAGAACCAACTTACTTTCATTAAATGCTGCAATCGAAGCGTCACGTGCCGGAGAAGCAGGCGCCGGATTTGCGGTGGTCGCGGAAGAGATTAAAAAATTGGCGGAACAGTCCTCAAGATCCGCGAAAGAAATCCATCAATCCATATCCAGCTTTCGATCAGAATTATTATTTGTAACGGATGACAACAAATCCAGATTAGTGGAACTTCAAAAAGGCGCAAATGATATTGTAAAAATAGAATCTTCCTTTCAGGAAATATTCACGCATTCGGAAAAGGAAAAATCGGCCATCCAGGAATTGATAAGAATTGCATCCAATATTGACAAATTATCGCAGATGCTCAGCCAAGAACTGGAAGTGATCATGCAAAGAAATACGGAAAACAATAGTGTTGTCAGCGAATTGGCTGCTACTTCGGAAGAACAATCCGCATCGATTCATTCCATCATCGGAGCAATGCAGAATCTGGAAGAAGTCTCCGCGTCGTTACACTACACAACAAGACTTTTCAGATTTTAAAAGGAATGGTCAGATATTTCATTACTCATTACAATGGTATGAGTAATGAAAAAATTAAACTTTTTCTTTGCTATAATTGCGATCGTTCTTGCCGGGTTTTCTTTTTTTAAAAACGAAGATTCCGTTTCTCTCCATTCTTTAACGGATATATTTAGCAATGAAAACCAACCCTTCGGCCTGGATCATCTGGATCGAAAAGCAAAAAAACTTTTAAAAAAAGAATACGTCCGACCAACACTGGTTAAAGTTCCGTCTCTGGATGGAATCAATTACGAAGATTATAGACAAATCGTTTATAAACCTGAAATCGCCATCTGGAAAAACTTAGGGCTCCCTTTCCAACTCCAATTCTTTCATCCGGGTCATATTTATTCCACGGGAGTTCATATCTACGAATTAGTGGACAATGAACCATCCGAAATCAAATACGATGCTTCTCGCTTTGATTTCGGAAATCTGAAATTACCCGACCATTTTGACAGCCTTTCCAAGGGACTGCTCTATACGGGTTTTAGAATCCACTTCCCGCTTAACAATAGTAATAGTCTGGAAGAATTCGCGGTATTCCAGGGAGCAAGTTATTTCCGAGTCATATCGGAAGGTCAAATTTACGGGCTTTCCGCCAGAGGACTTGCGATCAATACGGGACTTCCTGAAAAAGAAGAGTTTCCCACCTTTGAAGAATTTTACATCAAAAGGCCGGAAAAATTCGATCAAACCATTGAAATCTTCGCACTACTCAACAGTGAAAGTTCGGTGGGATCTTATCATTTTACTTTCTTACCTGGAAAAACCAGCGAAGTCAAAGTTAAATCGAAAATCTATCTCAGAAAGAAAGTAAAACGACTGGGTTATGCTCCTCTGACTTCCATGTTTTTATATGGAGAAACGGATATTCCCATCAATCAGAATATCCATCCCGAAGTACATGACTCGGACGGTCTGCTTTTATTAACAGAGAAAGACGTTTGGGAATGGAGACCCTTGACCAATCCTAAAAAAACTACCATAACCAAAATACCGGCGAATTCTTTCAAAGGTTACGGACTCATTCAAAGAGATCGGAAATTCAAAAGCTACCAAGACGATAAAATGAAATATCATCTAAGACCGAGTGCTTGGATCGTTCCAGAAAATGATTGGGGAAAAGGCAACTTACATCTATTAGAGATTACAACTCAATTGGATTCCGATGATAATATGGGAGTATTTTGGGAACCGGAAACGCACCCGCAGCCTCTTGAGCCTTTTTCTATCAACTATTCTCTCTTTCTCAACGAACGTTCTCCCGAAGAACATACGTTAGCAAAAGTTTCTGCGGTCTTTCGCGGTCAAGACCCGTTGTTCCCGAACGTAACGACCCTTACTCTGTACTTTACCGGCGATGATATAAAAAAATTGGACAGAAACAATCCGCCAAAACCAATCATCAAGACCAACCGGAAGAAAAAACCGGATATACATTATACTATTGAAAAAATTTCAGAGATGAGTCAATGGAGACTCGTAATTCAATACCCAAGAGAAGAAGCAAGTTTCGAATCTCCCTTAGAGTGGAAAGTCCATTTGGAAAAAGACGATCAAATCATTAGTGAGACATGGATATATGAAGACGGACTCTCCAGATAATTCATTGAAGAAATTTTTAGCAACCAATGCAAGAACCTATTTACTTGCCCTGGGTATAAATAATGAATTTGAAATTGCAAAGATTCTTGTGGCCTTTGAAAAATCCATTCAGGAACAAGGCCCTGATCTCACATCCATTCCATCCGCATGGACGATTTGGTTAAAAAAAATCCAATCTTCTCAAAAAACAGACCTCCCGTTCAATACCTTAAATAAAGAATGGAAACTTACTTCCATGGTTCCTAGAAATTTGGATTTTCCACCAATTGCAAAAAATCCAAAACTATCCGGAACCGTTAAACCTTTTTTCTTCATTTTATCCGCACTTTTTTGGAGCATAATATATTATTTTTTAATTTTTAAATTATTATGAATTTTTTTAATTTTAAAACAGATCCATTTACCTTACTTTTTCGCAGAGTCGCTTTTGCCTCTGCCAGCCTAATCCCTGTTTTCTGGGGGATCTCCATATTCTTCAGAATTGCATACTTCAATGAAATAGGTCTCAGTGAATACTATCAAAGTATCACCTTTATCTTATTATTTCCGTTACTATCCTACGGAGCTTCGGTTTCCATTTTCGGTTTTATCCAAAGAAGAAAAAAAGGAGGAGATCTTTTACGGATTTCTTCTTTGGTTCCCCAAGATGAAAATTTTCTATCAATCGTTCAGTCCGCTCCGACGGCAGTCGTAATGCCGATCTACGGGGAAGAGATAGGAGGCACGATTGCACGGGTAGAAGTTCTATTTAATTCTCTCAAAAGAAGTGAAATCCTTCAGAACACGGATATTTTTATTCTAAGCGACACAAGAGATCCTGATTTTTGGATCAAGGAAGAAATCGCCTATTTTGAATTATGCGAAAGACTCGATAGTTTTGATAAGATTTTCTATCGCAGAAGGAAAATCAATCTCAACGGTAAAAGCGGTAATCTAGCCGATTTTTGCAGACGTTGGGGAAAACTTTACCGTTATATGCTGGTATTGGATGCCGACAGTCTGATGAGCTCTGCCTGTATCGCAAAGATGATTGCGATTATGGAAAAGGACAGTACAATCGGCATTTTACAGTCCACTCCCAAATTATTCGACGCAAAAACAGTCTTTCAAAAACTAAATCAATTTTCGTCTTCTTTGTTTTCACCTATATTTCAGGCAGGAGCCAACTATTGGCAACTGAATGCAGGTTCCTATTGGGGTCACAACGCTCTCATTCGAATCAAACCTTTTATGGAATATTGCGCTCTTCCTCACCTCCCCGAATATGGCGCGATAGGCGGTAAAATACTAAGTCATGATACGATCGAATCCGCGCTAATGAGACGTGCCGGATTTTCCGTAAGTGTTGCCTATGATTTGGAAGGCAGTTATGAAGAAAGTCCTCCCAATATTTTAGATTCTTTAAAAAGAGATAACAGATGGTGTCAGGGAAACTTACAACATCTTTGGTTTTTATTTGCAAAAAGAATTCCTTTGCTTAACCGGCTTCATATCGTTCTTGGAATCTTTTCTTATGCAAGCGCTCCCATTTGGGCGATTTATATCATACTCAGTATGTGGAACTATTGGAATGATTTTCGGTTTTTAAGTTTTTCCTTACTTCCCGAAGAATTTGAATTTTTCATCAGGCAAATTTATTTTCCGCTTTATTTCGAACTTTTAGGACTATCGATTACATTGTTGTTTTTACCTAGAATTCTCGGCTGGATTGACGGAATATTGAATTCGGAAGTTAGAAAATCACATGGAGGATTTTTCGGATTAACGGCAAGTTTTATCCTGGAAACTGCATTCTCCATTCTTTTGGCTCCCATACATTTGATATATTATACTATCTTTATATTCTTCACCTTATTTAACAAAAAGATAGAATGGGCTCCTCAAAATCGGGATGCTAAAAAACTCCATTCCTTACGTTCCATCGCTCAGTCTTTTTCAGGTTTGACCCTACTTGGAATTTCGATTGCCTTTTTTCTCAACGGGGTTTCCGAAATTTTATTCTATTCCACACTACCTATTTGGCTGGGTTGGATTTTATCCGTTCCCGTAGTTTACTTTTCCGGTTTTACTTTCTCTCCTTCCAATCGGATTTTCCAATGGCTCTTTCAAACAAAAGAGGAAAACAATCCTTCACGGGAAATTACAGAACTGGCCGAATGCAAGAAAAGATTCAAGAACGAACTTAGAAATGAAAACATCCCCGGATTATTTTTAGGTTTGGTTCACCCTAGGTATTTTCAAATACATAGACAGATGCAGGGAAAGAAGGAAGCACACCCCTCACTTTCGATAAAAATAAAATCATCTATGGCCAAGTTGATTGAAGAGGGACCGGAAATAATCGACAAACAAACTTTAGCTGCTATTCTAACGAATACGGACGCAATTCAAAAACTGCATTTTCAAATCTGGACCACTCCACAATCGGAGATGGCTCCTTACTGGAAGGAGCACTGGCCAAGCCTTTCTCTTTAGTTCATCTTTCTTTCCATAATCTTCCAGTAATAGGCGTTGCGATTTCCATCTTCAATAAACCCACAGTGCCCTCCTTTGCTTTCCACAACTACTTCCAGATAAGGATTTCTAGGTATCGTGTAAAAATGAGAAACGGGTATAACTGGATCATCTGCGGATGTTAAGACGGTAACCGGGGTTTTGATTTTGCTAAAAAAATCAGGTTTTAAAGTATAAGTGGAAAAGTATTCCAATACATCCGCAAACTCGGAATAATCCGAAATCAACTTTTCCGTCAGATCCATTACCGACTTATGCCTGCTAATATTTCCAAACTCGTAAAGAAAAGGAAACAATGCAGCCTTCTTTTTTAAAGACCTTGACCAAGCTTTTAAAAAGTATTTTTTTAAAATCGGGTGTTCGTCCATCTTCAAAGTTGCTTCATATGGATCGAGGGCAGGACTAATGGAAAAGGAATACTTTAGGTTTTGAATCTGATTGGATTTTTTTTCCAAAGAATGTCGATGTAAAATTCTCAAAACAAAATTTCCACCCAGAGAAAAGCCGATCAGATAAACAGGCTTTGTCTTATCGGTCTTAAGAGATAAAATACGGACAGCTTCGTACGTTTCTTCAAACAAACTTCCATTGAAGATCCCTTCATTCAGATGGTGGGTCTCTCCGTGATCTCTCAGATTAAGCCGGAAAATGGAAAATCCCTTTTGAAGGAAATGGTTTGCAGTACGAACAATATAACTGGAATGAATGCTCCCTTCCCAACCATGTAGTAAAATCAATGTTCCTTTAGCTTCCTCAACTTCGTTCAAAGCGGCGAGCAAAGAAACATTGCCATCGGTTTTAATCAGATGCCACCGGCTCTTTTTGAGAAAAGGATATGATTTATCTTGTTTGGATTTCCAGGAAGCAAACAAGGATTGTATCATTGGTCCTGAAAAAAAAGGAAGAGGTTTGAAGGAGCTCATGTTTTGGGGATAGATACATCAATAAATATGGATAATTGCCCCTCAAGTATTTTTGAAAATACGACCAACTTTTGATTCAAACTTTTGTCCCAATAAGGCTCACTTACCTGCCAGGCTGATGAATTTCGGAACGCCTGTTTCACATGTTTGTAAAAAAAAGGAAGATAAGACCAGTTTTTATGGAGGTTGGAATTGTTTTCACGAAACGAAGATTCCCCGTTTCTTTCATAATAAGAAGAAACTTGAGTTCCGTCCCAATCGGTAATATAAACCCTTTGAATGGAAGAAGATTGTTTGAAAATAGAATTAGCATCGATTAACACTCGCTTGCCGATTGTTTTTACAGGGATGGTCAACTTCTCCAGGATATTTTTGACAGAGTCCTCAAACACCAAATCCGCAGAAATCTGTTTTCTCTTCATCTGGTGAAAACTATCCAAATGAGGCTTCAATAATCCTTCGGAGTCGATCGGGTTTAGAAAATGCGGGTTCGGTCTCCCCAAAAAATACCCCTGCAAAAACCTCGCTCCGGAATCCACAGCCCTGTGCAATTCCTCTTCGTTTTCAATTCCTTCAAATAATAAATCCGATCCAAGCCCCAAAGAAATATCCTTTAAATATTCCAGTATGGATTGAAATTCGCGGGATTTGATGGATCTCTTCAAAAGATTCAAATCCACCTTGATCATATCCGGCTTTAGAGCACCTAACCGTTCCAAGTTGGAGGATTCCGAACCTACGTCGTCCAATGCGATCAGGAACCCTTGTTCTTTTAGAAATTCGACCGCAGTAGTCAGAGCATCTATTCCCCGTTTGCTGGTCCGTTCCGTAATCTCCAGATAAATCCTGGATGTATTGATCCCGTAATGTTTTGCCTTTTGAACGATTGGAAAATTGATTCCATCCGAATGTTCCACTTCATGCAAAATCCGATCGGGGGTCATATTCAAAAACAAATAACCTTTCTGTTTTGTATCTGTAAAATACTGAAATGCCTTTTCTGTCAGGAGCGAATCGATCCGAAGCAATTGATCTTGCTCTTCTTCCGTCTGAGGAGCTTGTAAAAAGACAGGGATGCCGTACACATCGCCATTCAACGTGACCCCCCTTCCTAAAGACTCATATGCAACTACAGTTTGATCTTCCACGGAAAAGATAGGCTGGAAATAAGGAACATAGTTTAAGCTTGGTTCCGTGGTAATTTGCATATTCACAGCTTGGAAGTTATGGATTTTCTTGCCAGCATAATTCCGTTATTTTAGAAATAAATTCGCTAAATTGGATAATGAATTATGTCCCATTATAACAATTCTTTTTGATCTATATCAATTGACAGTTCCTTGGAAAAAAAGAAAATTCATGCCATGAAGTTTTTCATTCCATTCCTCATTCTGTTCGGATTCTATTGCACTAATTTTCAGCCTTATCATACAGAATGGAAACTTTCCAAAGATTCGGATGTCT
Organism: Leptospira ilyithenensis; assembly: GCF_004771005.1. Taxonomy (GTDB): domain Bacteria; phylum Spirochaetota; class Leptospiria; order Leptospirales; family Leptospiraceae; genus Leptospira_A; species Leptospira_A ilyithenensis. The sequence continues at coordinate 13,469 of NZ_RQHV01000027.1, read as the reverse complement.
TCCTTGCGGCAGTCAACGCCAAAGCGAGCGAAAAAGCAATCTCACAAGATAGCATTGCAATGAAACGAACAACTTGTGTAGATGCTGCAAAACTACTTTCCACGTCAGCCAGATTGACCAGATATCTTGTGGAATCGGAAAAAACTTCACTGACAGAATCGGAACTTCAATCACTTACTAAAATCGTATCCTCTTACAACATAACGCCCGCTATAGAAGAATGTCAATCCGTTCCAATCGAATCTTTATTCGGAAGTTCCGAATGGGAATCATGCCAATGTTTATTTTCGATTGCTTATCCCGGAGGTAGGAAAAAATTCAAAACAGACCTTGAACATATTCGTTAAGAATGTCTTATCCGATTTTTTTCTTTCTTAGCCTTTTAGTAATATTCAATTCCTGTTCTTCGAGCCTTACCATTTCCAAATGGAAGAATGACGAACAATATAGAACCATCTCCAATCATACTCTGATATCGGGCGAATTATCCTATACTGCGATTCAATATCTAGTGGAAAAAGAGGAATGGGAAGATTTCCAATCGGAACCGAACTTAGTCATTCAAGACCTGCAACTGGAGTATCAAAAAACAAAACTTCAAAAATTAGCTTTGATCATTGCCGAATTATCCTATCATCTCTCTCAAAAAGAAAAAGATTATAATCTTCTGTCTTTGCAGTACAATGGAACAGCATTCTATTATTCCTACGCCTATTTGTTTTTCTCACATCAGACCGGCTCTCCCCAATTTCTGCCGGATTACCGACGAGCATGTGATTACTACAATAGATCCCTTTCCAATATCGTAAATTCCCTGCGAATCAGAAAATTAAGCACTGATATCGATTTTTTGGAAATCCCTATGATCCAAGGCAACATATATGTAGAATGGAAGAAACCAACGCTCAATTATTTTCCTAAAAATTTTGAAAATGTTCACAGCACTTACGATTACAGAATAGGAGGACTTTCCACCTATCAGAGTGAATACGGTCTCGGTGTTCCCATTGTTCTTACTTCCAAAAATAAAGATACTTTGGAAGTTACAGAATTAAAAAACATATATGAGGATGCCGTTCCTGCAACTTTGTTTATCGAAATCACTCCAGACAAAAAAGAGACCCAGTCTCCCGAGTCCATTCCTGATTTTCACGCTAAAGCAAATGTATTTGATAGTTTAAAGATCAATACCATCACTGTAGAAAATCATTCTGTTCCTTTGGAAACGGATTTTTCCACTCCTTTCGCTCTTTTGATGCATGATAGAGAAAAAGTAAGCGGAATCGCAGCAACTTTAAATGCACAAGTATTGGACCAAGACCAAGGGCTTTACATGTTGGAAGCATATCAAAAGGACAAAATCCCTGTCGTATTTGTTCACGGTCTGTTTTCTTCCCCTTACACTTGGATTGATATGATCAATTATCTTTATGGAATCCCGGAGGTTCGGGAAAAATACCAATTTTGGATCTACTGGTATCCGACAGGCAATCCTATTTATTATTCAAGCTATCGTTTTAAGGAAACGCTTCTCGCCATACAGAAAAAATACAACCCGACAAAAACAAATTCCAATTTCAAAGAAATGGTAATCGTCTCACATAGCATGGGAGGACTGGTATCAAAACTAACAGCACTTAGCATCAATGAGATGGAATGGCTCCAATCGATCATTGTAAATGTAAAGGATCTGGAAAAATTGAAAAAAGAAGATCGTGAATTGTTAAAAAACATGCTTCATTTCGAGCCCTTGGAGTTTACCAAAAAATTTATCTTTATCGCAGTTCCACACGGAGGCTCCAAGCTTGCGGAAAAATGGTGGGCAAAAATATTTAATAGTTTCATCCGGTTTCCGGAAAAAGCTTGGGGAGGGTTCCAAAGAATTCTGAACGATCTGACTTACAAGCTATCCCTTTCCGAAATTCAAACCCGATCCATTCCTACAGGAGTAGAATCCCTTCGTCCGGACAGCACGTTTATCTCTGTTACACGAAACAAAAAATTTCCAAATGATGCTTCCTTTCACTCCATCCATGGAGTTTCCGAAAACCTCCCTCTTCTCTCCAGAAAAAAAGTATTGTATATGTTCGATCGAACGGAATGGGAAAGTTCTCTAGGTTGGTCCGACTCGGTTGTAGATTATAAGAGTTCTTTTTTAGAAGGCGCGAAAAGCAATCTGGTATTAAAGGGAAATCATTCCATTCACAGAAATCCGTTGGCAATTCAGGAAGTAATTCGAATTTTAAAGGAACACGGCAATCATCGCTAAAGATAATTAACCATTAAAAAGATTATTAAGAAATTTTCCTTTTAACGTTTTATAAATGGAAAAATCGGAATCGATACTGATGATTTTTTGAATGCCTTCTCTTTCCGCAACACACATAAGGGAAGCATCTGCCAGATCCATTGGAAGATCGGAATATTTTTGCATTCTTTCTTTTATATATTTTAAATCGGCAACATTCAATTCTTGAACGTCTATACTTCCCCTTTCAATCCATTCCAAAAAATCTGTCTGTGCATTTACTGAAAAAGAAAGCAGATAAACTACTTCCGTAACTACAGGCCATGTCGTAATCAGTCTGCCTTTAAAGGATTTGAAAAGTTTAAAAACCGGTTTATGAAATGAATCGGAAGAATTGAATAAAGCGATGATAGGCCCGGAATCAATTAGAACGTCGTTTTTCATTTTTACGTTTAATCATGTCTTTTAAAGAATCTTTTCTGTTTTTGGCCAAGTTCCGATCATCTGCAGAATATTTGCCGAATAGATCCTGCCCCAGATCGAAAGGAGTTTTTTCAGAGCTGTGATTTTTAATATATTCAAGAATCGAATCTTTAATGATCTCCGATCGGTTTTTACCTTTTGATTTTGCAAGAGAATCCAACTTTCTCTCTAATTCCTGGGGAATCCTTAAACTGATCATAAATCAAATGTATTACAAATTTGTATTACGGTCAATCGAATTATTCTACCCGATTGTATAGATCTTGACCGGAGCAGCTTTACCCTTGACCTGGGTTTCTCCCAAAAATCGAAATTCATTCTTCCGATCTCCCATCAAAAAAAATACATCTTCAGAAACCAAAATCTCAGTCTGAAATTGTTTGTTTAATTGTTCAATACGGGAAGCAAGATTTACAACATCACCTATGATCGTGTATTCCTTTCTCTCTTTAGAACCCACATTCCCGGTAACCGCCTCACCACAATGAAGCCCAATTCCAATTCCAGTCTCGGGAAGAGTTCCCTCTTTTATCAATGTGTGGATGACAGACCGAATTTCCATTGCAGCGCTAAAACCGTTTTCCACATCTTTCCCCGTGGAAACAGGAGCTCCGAATACAGCCATAAACCCATCACCTAAAAATTTATTGATAATTCCTCCGTTTCGATTCACCGCTTCTATGGTATGTGAAAATACAATATTTAAAAATTGAATCAATTGGTTGGGAGTTTGAGTTTCTGAAAATTGAGTGAAGTTGCGGATATCAAAAAACATCATACATACGTGTTTGAGCTCACCTTCCCAATCCTCTTTTTGGGCTAACAGCTGATTGACGACTTGAGGTGAAACATGCTGTCCGAACAATGCGCGGATCTGATTTTTATCGATTTCACTTTGGAACGACTTTATAAATGCTCTTTTGATCTGTCTTGTTACAAATGCCGCAACGAGCCCTGAGCCAAACAAAATTCCGGACTTCCCAAGATAAAATACCTGTGCGTCCATTTTTTCAATGGCAGATGCATAAATATTGAAAGTCTGAAAATACAGAAAAAGAAGCAGATACTGAACGGAAGCAACGGTCCCGGAGAAAATAGCCATCCGTTCTTCCAAGCGCAAAGTAGCGAGTATGATAAAGAAAAAGTAAGCATAACTCGGAGGAGTATTCAACGACTCTACTGAATAATTATAATAACTACCTAAAAACAAAATAGCAATTGTAGGGATCGTAGATTCATAAAAAGCAGTCCCGTAACGAACCCACCTGTTTAGTTTTCTTTCAGCGCGGATGGAATGGAGAAAATAGTATCTGAGTCCCAAACCATATAAAATATTAAATAAAAAATATCCTGCCGGAATCCAAACGGGAAACCCGGTCGACTCCAAATAATTGAACAAAATAGGAAACAAAAAAGGCAAAATCAGAAATGATAAAGATCCTACAAAAAAAATAACGAGGAGAGCGGTTGCGCGCCTTACTTCCGACTGCAAAATCTCCAGTGAAAAAGAATCTTCAAAATCGTTTTTCATCTTTGTTCCTTTTTATCCCCTATTACTCAGTATCGATTCTAAAATTACAGTCATTCTCTTGGAAAGGCCGTCTCGTAATTTCCATGATCCGTTTTCCGTCAGGCTCAAGTTATCAAATATCATTTTTCTTGTACTGGGGGAAAAGCGGGATATTTGGTTTTCCAGTGAAATTACGGGTCCGGATTCTTTTTCTTTTATATATTTTTTTGTACTATTCTTATTTAAGAATATAGGAGATGGATTTTTTTCCCAGTCTGCCTTGGATGTTTTTACAAATCTTTCTTGGCTTCCGGTCTCGGACTCCCCTACTCCCACAGGAATCATAACCCTTTTCCTACCATCAAAAGATACGGTTTGTAAAAATCCTTTTTTCCGAAGCACACTCAGATTTTTAGCAACCGTATTTACCTCAATTCCAAGAAGTTCCGCCAAATAAAAATTCGAAGCGAAACATCCTTTGTTTCTATGCAATGATTCGATCTCTGCCAAAAGTATTTTTGCAGTCATGGGCAATTCCAAATCCTGGACCCAAACAGGTAATCTTAAGGTTCGTTTCATCCTACCCTACCTTTTTTAAAACGCTATAGCTACCGCCAAGAGACAGGATTCCAATCAATCCAAACCTCTTTCGCAAAACACTGGAAGGATAAACCTACGGTCTTGCATTTAGCAGGAGGCAAAAGCGTCCAAACAGGCTAGCATCTAACAGATATTAGCCTTCTTCCGATTCGGCGAATGTGAGACTGCCGAAGTCAAATTCTTTGAATTTAACCCTTCCTATGCTAAGCACAGGGGGATATTCTGTCAAGTCTAATGTGACATAATTTTCAGATAGTCCGCCGGATGGGTAGGTAGACAAAGGAAAGGGAAATTCCGAACGTTAATGATAATCAAAACAAGGTGGAAGGAAAATGCTCTAGAAGAGGTCTCACTCTCTCCTAGAGCTTTGGGAAGAAGGCCTGATCCTTATTCAGGATAGGTAATTACAAAATTATCTCTTATACAAAGAAAGTACAAGCATTTTTAGAATCGTATTGTTAATTTTTCTTAAGCTCGGAAAGATCCTTTTGCAGATTCGTTATCTTTCTTTTTTCCAAACTCAGTTTTTTTTCGATCAGATTCTGGAGGGATTGTCTTTCCGAATTTGTAAGTCTGCGCTTTGTAGTTTTCCATTCTTTATATACAATGGCGACATTAACTGTTTTGTCAGGATTGATTTCTTTTTCAACTTTGTTCTCGGACAAAAGAGCAAGTGCCTCTCTCAAATGTTGCACCCGTGCAACATTTAAACGATCCCTATTTTCATATAGTTTCATATATCGGGAAGCCGTAAATCGGGATATGGTAAGATTTGATTCGATCCAAGGTAAAAAATCGCCGTGTTTTAGTTCTGCCTTTTTAGCGTTTAAAAGATCACCGATGATAATCGCAGTCTTCACCATATTTTTTGCGGAAGTTTCGATCGACTCCTGCAAACGATTGATTTTTTCCGCAGTATCATCCTTTGCAACAAGATTATCTTTCGTTTGATTTGTATCAAGGCCCGTTCTTGCGGCAAAAATCGAACTGCGTTTTTTGTCTTTCATATCACTTCCTTTGCCAAAGAGTCGAACTGAATCCATGCATTCGAAGACTCTTTCAAAGCAGTTCCGAGAATGATCGCATTTTCCAAAGCTTCGCTTTTTAAAATATGAGTCTTGGTCAAAGGGATCTCATCCACATCGCTCAGGGCTTCCGATTTTTTAGCAGTCACCATGGAAGGAACACCGAGAAGTTTGATTTTTTTGCCCGCTTTTTTTTGTTTCAATACTTGATTTTCCAAAAGCTGATATCCGTGAACCGTCCATCGATTATAAGAAATCGGGCAAAGGATTAGATCCGAAACATAAATGGACGCCTGCAATTCATAAGTAAGAGATGGGGGAGTATCAATCAGTATCAAATCATACTTCAATGATTTTAAATCGGATTCGAAACGAATTACAGATCCGAAATCATTCATTAATTCGCTCCCGACCATAGCGAGCTCAGGCGTAGCAGGCACACAATCGATATCAAAACCGGTTTTAAATATGCAATCCGATAGTTCCTTTCTGCCGGTAAGACCATGGTAAATATTTCTGGATTGAAGCTCTTTAATGTCCACATCCCTTAAAAAAAAGTCGGTGAGATTATTGTTCGGATCGATATCACAGACGAGAATTTTTTTGCGCTTGCGAATTGCCTGTCCCAGGAATGCTGCAATGGTAGTTTTTCCAACGCCGCCTTTCAAAGAGGCAATGGTAATTATTTTCATAAAGAAAGAATTAATATTTGGTTATAAGCGGTAAACCAATTCTCTTTTTTTAGAAATCGTTTGGAAAAAAATATACAATCGGATAAAAAATTCTTGTACTTTAAAGAAGAAGATGCATATTGAATTTGTACGTTCCTCACGGAATCTCGCAAACCAAGGAGAGATGTCGGAGTCTCTCCTTGGACTTTTCCCTTCAAAAAATAGAAATATCCCCTTCTATCAAAATCTGCAAAAAAGAGACATAATTTTTTATTTGACAGGTACCCCAGGGGGTTATTGTACCAGTTATTCTAAAGTGACATAATCCCTTCTCCGACAATAAGGGGTCACGCGAGATTTCGGTTCCAACCGAAAAGACAGATTTATATAAAAATGTTCGTTCCAAAATATAGAGTAGGGGACGAGACCGAAGGTTTGTTTTGAAGATTTGGAATTAACTCGCCATGGAATTTTAGAAAATAAAAACCCAGGTGATGATTATGCAAGGAACGTACATCCGCATCCCTACCTACTTCATGGGAGACAAAAGGATCCTACCAAAAGAGAGAGCTAGACTCATGGCAGTCTACGGAAGTTTATGGAGTTTTTCCGGATCGGGAAATCAATGTTACCCAAGTATCGGCAACTCACAACTAGATGAAGGTGAGACCATTTGCAAAAGATCAGGATTTGGAAAAAACACAGTCATCAAAGCAAAGAAAAAACTAATTGCTCTCGGTTATATTTCGGTAAAGAGAAACGGTCAGGGAAAAAATGATACCTACACTCTATACGAAATACCAAACCTTGGCTCTGATTCCCAAATAACGGAATTCAGAAAAGAGGAAACAGTTCAAACAAAGGTAAAGAATGTACACATTCAGAATTCCCCACAATTACGGGAGAAATCCAAAACTCCCATCCATGCACAAAACTTTCCTTATATAAAAGAAAGTAAAAAAGATAATTTAAAAGAGAAGTGGTTAAGATCGATCCAAAGGTTTCCTAAAAATACTCAAGACCAAATTATGACTTTTTTGAACTTCACGGGTGACTCCGTTTCCATACGAGAGGGAAGCCCTCTTCGTTACAAACGATTACTGGAATCACTCAGCCATTCTTTGGTCTTATAAAAGTATAAATTGTATGAAATCTTTAAGGACTAGAATCAATCGCTTGGTTCAAAATATCTTCTGCCAAACTCAATACGGATTTGTTCAGAGAGCTTGCTTCCGATTTAGGGAAATCGGTTTCGATCAATAAATTCGAATAACCATGGACTAAAGACCAAGCCATAATCGCATATTCCCGATGATTGGTGTTTTTGTTTTTAGATTCCAAATAGGTTTTGCAAGAACCCAGTAAAACTGAGTAAGAACGAATTTTAGATCTTTTTAACTCCTGGGATGGATTTACCGTTTTTGTTTGAAACATCAGTCTGTAATAGTTTGGGTTGACCAAAGCAAATTTGATATAAGCAAGTCCGAGTAGGACAAATCCCTTTTTCGGATTAGAGGCTTGGTCGAATGCTTTCTTTTGGCTTCTCGCAAGCCGATCGAAACCGTAACTTGCCATGACTTCAAGCAATTCGTCCTTGTCTTTAAAATGACGATAGATGGCAGTATGTGAAACTCCTGCCATATCGGCAACAGTACGGAGGCTAATTTCCTGAGGTTTTTTCTTTTGTAATAATTTATGACAAGACTTGAAAATACTGTTTCTTAAATCTCCATGGTGATAATTCGCTTTTTTCACTCAAGATACTTAAATATACAAGTTACCAATGGCAACATATTTTTAAAAGCCGAATAGAAAGTATTTGTCGGCAATGTTACTATTGGTAACTTGTAAAAAAGGGTATTAAGATGTCCGAAAATCAAGACGTTGGAAAAATTTTAAGAGAGATTAGTGACGGTTTCAGCACCGCCGGTAGAAAGATTACTGTTCCTCCTCCAGCCTTTATCGATATGGATGGGAAAATGGAATCATATGTTAAAAACAAAAGTATCCTTGTCTCCTTTCCTGTAAAAGAAAATCAAACCAACCCGATGGGAATGATGCAAGGGGGGTACATTGCTGCTGCATTTGACAATGCGTTCGGTCCTCTTAGTTATTTGGTGGCTAAAAAGCCTACTACAACGATCGATATGAATATTCAATACATTCGCGGAGTGGAAACGAAGCAAACCGTTGTCGTTGAAGCAAAGATAGAAGCAAAAGGTTTTTCCACCATCCATATGACGGCGGAGATGCGAACTGAAAAAGGAAAACTTTTGGCGACTGCAACTACCAACCTGCTGATATTAAAAATACCGACAGGCGTTGCTGAAGCTTAAAACAGCAAGCCTAGTTTGTCTTGAAAACATTTTGTAGAAGCATCGCACGAAAAAGGTTGGATGAGTCCGCATTCCTCTATCAGTTTGAATTGTTTCGTACAAAATGTTTCACAGGATAACTTGATAATCATCTTGTCATTGGCTGAATTTCCGAGGCCTTGCACACAAGATGATATATCGTTGCAAAATTGAGGACATTGGTTTAAGGCCATGATCCCCCCTTTTCCACCGAAACTGCCTTCTTCACTTTTCAAGGTATTCCAAACGATTAAACTCGCCAGGATGATAATCAAATAAGCATTTTTTTTCATACAGACTTTCTCCTAAAAAATCGAACGGGATGTTTGAAACGAACCGATTTCGGGTCTTGAATTAATTCTAAAATTTCTTTTGTTTCGTATTCTCTATGGACTTGCCAAAAAAACCATTGGTGCGTCTGGTCATAGGTTGCCTCTGGCTCGAAAAAATCGGCAAAGATAAGAAGGGGAAAGTCCGCTTCTTCGCAAATGCTTTTTGCCGAACTGGGAGGAGAGTAGATTACATTTATTTTGGGCAGTCTGTTCGCCATCTCCATTGCTGCCCATGGGTTCTCGCTCACAACACAAAGTTTGTTGATTGAAGAATCCGTAAGAAAATCCTCTATTTTCGGATCTTGTAATGGCTGTAAGATGGAAAATGCGATCATCGGGACGATTGTGAGATTTATAATGAAAATTCCTTGCAGAGAATGTTTTTTCCAAAAGTAAACCATCAGACAGAGTATTGTTAAGCAGATGGCGAAAAGCGTTATATTCCAAAAATATAGATTTGCAAATAGAGCGAGAACGATAATCGTTCCTAAAAATAATTTGTTTGAAAGAGAGTTGATTTTTTCCAACCATTCCTCAGAATCGAAATAGATACTCGGAAGAAAAAACAAAACACTTAGAAATGGTAAAATGTAGTAGGGGTCTTTTCTGCTGGGCAATAGATGAAGCAAACTCAGCAAAAACAAAGAAATCAGCAAAGCACGGCCGGTTCTTTGTCTGGGAGAGTAGATTCTGGTTTTTACCATTTCTATTAACCCAAATAAAAAAGTTACTGTAAAAGGTAGCGAATACAATAACCATCCACCTAATATCCGTAAAGTTGACTGATTGGCAGCACTGAATTTTCCCATATTCTCTGCAACTAAGAAGAACTTAATAAGATCTTTTCCATTTTCGTTGAAAAAATACAAATAGAAAGTCCAGATTGCGGGAGCTAGTAGTGCGAATGAAAATCCTGGAATTAGTTTTATGTAAACTAGTAAGTTTGCAAATTCCAATTGAAATTTGCCTTTCCGATTTCTCAGAAAATCAACCAAAAAGAAACTCAATATTACGATGGCGCCATAGACAATAATGATAGGACCTTTGAGCAAGTATCCGATTCCTAGTATAAAGTTTGCTGCAAGAAAATAGGAGTAGTTCTTGCTGAAATCGTATTTTAAAAAAAGATAAATATAGAAGAGAAAGAAAAATACCATGGCTTCTTCCATCATTACCAGCCGCGAAAACTTCCAAGTTCCGAAAGAAAATACAAAGCTAATGGCCAAAATTAAACTCATCTTTCCGGAAGAGTGAAACATTTTGGATAAGAGATAAATTAAGGTCGCGGAACTTGCACCTAATGCCGCTGAAACTAATCTTTCGGCAAAAAAGCTAACTCCAAATAAGCGATCGGAAGCAATGCCTAGCCAAAACAATAGGGGAGGCTTGTAAGGATTTGGAAATCCGGAAACCTGCGGCAGAATCCAGTGACCGGACATTAGGCTCTCGCGGATTGTCCGAATGTGCATAATTTCATCGCCTTGTGGGAAAAAGGAAGAAGGGTCGCCGAGAGACGGCAAAAATGCAAAAAAGGAAACGACCCAGATAAAAAAAGTTATCATGAGGACCTCTTTGCTTAAAATTCAATAACTGACTAGTCAGTCAAGATTATTAAATTTAAAATTCAGGATTTTGGCGGGGAATAAAAGAATGGATTGGGGTTTTGTTTTTTATTTCCCTGTGTAGCGGGAGAGGAAGATTTCTACAATTTGGTGTTTTGGGTATACATCGTTGTCGGTACACTGGCTCATTATAAGGCCGTGGAAGAATGTTTTCACATATAACATTTCCAATTCGGGATCAGCGATTCCTAATTTTTTGAATCGATCTTTCATGGCCTCGTGGTAAGGAGCAAAACGTTTTTCTATGTTTTCAGTCATTTTCTTGGAAAGAATCAAAGAATTCGGCTGAAATTTGCAAATTGTGAGCAAAATCAAAGTTTTGCGTTCTTGTACTAAGAACTCAAGTGTCTTTTGAAACAATTCTCTTAAATAATCCACAGCTGCTTGATTTGTTGAAATCCCAGCGTTCAAAGCCTCCTGTTTGGAGAGATAATCGTTTAAGATAGACTCGAAAATTTGATTTTTGCTTTTAAAGTAATTATAAGCAAGGCCTTTGGAGACTTTCGCGTGTTTTGCGATCATTTCCATCGTGGTTGCAGAAAACCCGTTTTTGGAGAATAAGTGAATCGCAGAGTTTCGAATTCTCTCAATTGACTTCTCCCGAGCTATCTGCTTCTTGTTATCGACCTTTGTCATAATACCTTTTGCCACTTGAAAGATACGTTTCGTAAGTAATCGCATAAATCAAACACTTTTTAGACTGCTGGAATTGCTTAAAATGTTAGCATTTATTGCATTTTACACATTGACCGATGGGTTATCCCAAGATATGTTTATCGCTATGCCTAGAACTAAAGAACAAAATGAAGAACTTCGCAAAGAATCCATTCGCATTATTGAGAAAGCTGCACTCAATTTATTTTCTGAAAAAGGGTTTGAAGGGGCGTCCATCGCGGACATTGCAAAAAAAACCGGAGTTTCCAAAGCTTTGGTATTTCGTTACTTTCCAAAAAAAGAATCTCTTTTGGAATCCATCATCAAACGGGAGAGAGAGGCACTTTCTTCATTGATTGAATCCGTTCAATTTATTCAATCACCTCGCGAGAGATTCGTTAGATGGGTTGATTTTCTGTTTTCGCATTTATTTTCAAACTCAAAGGAAATGAAATTATTGTTTTCACTTTTTTTACATTGTGAATCTGCTGTCGGATTAAAAAAAATTTTGGCAAAAAATTGGTCATGCCTGGAGTCTCTTGTAATCCAAGAACAAAAAATTATCAAAGGTTATACCGGAAATGATGATGAGGATGAAGCGAATCTTTTCAGATACTTGGTGCAAGGAGTAATTATAGAATATTTGTTAGATGAAGACAGGGAACATTTGACTAGAGGTAAAAAACTGGTTTTAGGGGTCTTCGAAAATAAATTACAATCCAGGAAAAACATATGAGAGGGTTTTCTGTAAAAATGGAAAACTGAAAAAAGCAAAGTTTACCCTTCCGGGATTGTTCCGATTCAATTTTCAAAGTTTAAAAAAAAGATTTTTATTTGGAAAAGATCGGACGAACTGGTTAGTATAACTATTTTTCAGAACAAAAGGAAAACAATGGATCAATTTGAAAATGTCTCAGTCTTAAAAAAAGCTAACATCTATTATGAAGGTAAAGTTACGAGTAGAACGGTAGTCTTTCCTTCCGGAGAGAAAAAAACCTTAGGTATCATGATGCCCGGAGATTATGAATTCGGGACGGATGTAAAAGAAATCATGGAAATATTGGCAGGCGATTTGGAAGTGCTTTTGCCCGGATCCAAAGATTGGATTCATATTCAAGGAGAAGGGGTTTTTGAAATACCAGCTAAAGAAAAATTTAAACTAAAGGTAACAAAAGTAACGGATTATTGCTGTTCGTATATATAATGTTAAATTGTTTTCCGGTTCGGTAGTTTATATGAATTGATTGGAAAATCGGTTATATACTATAATTAACTTTTTACCGGAATATAGATACTAGTGATATTTTTTTTACTCTCCTCCGGTCGGATTCAAGTAGATTTCAAAAGGGGGAATATTTCTAACTCGGATTCTCTTTTCGGAGATATATTCTTGTAGCAAGAACTCATAAATCAAGGGGAGGTTTGTATAGTTTCCGACCTGCAGATACTTTCCTCCCGAGACGGTCCGCGTTCCCAATTTCTGCTTAGGAAAATGTTCTGCTCCTACGGTGGCTCCCAAATCAAAACGAATTTTATTTTCCGGAGAAATTGTCGGATCGCCCAATGATATTCCTACCCATTTATGGTCTTTGGAATCACTCCCGATTGAATTCAGAAAATGGATGATTATTTTTACTTCGATGGAATCCTGGATCGGCCCAGGCAAACTGGAGTAAGGTCCTATATGCCGTATATAGGCGATATTAAATTCGGAAATTTCCTTTATTCGAAATTCTCTTTCATCCGGTCCGGTAGGTTGGGATAGTTGTTGCGACATTCTTTTGTTAGAAGATTTTTTTTAAATCGATTCTATTTTTGCGCTAGCGATCGCAGTGGAAATCAATTACAGTGATTCATTCTTAAAACACGGAAATCATTTCTCGCGGTGACGTAGGCCAGGATGGCCGAAGTTTTTTCGTCGGAACAGGAGGTTCCGCGAAAAAGAGCGTGGAATGTTTTCCGTTTGATTG
>NZ_RQHV01000061.1 GCF_004771005.1 Leptospira ilyithenensis | reverse complement strand
CACTTGTTAAAAGAAGTTTTACCGCTTCCTTTTTGAAATCGGGACTATATTGTTTTCTACTTTTCATTGCAACCTTCCTTGTTCTAAAGTTGCCTATTTCGGTGTCCACTTTTTTGGGGGAAGGTCAGTTCCTCATGTTAGAAGAGAAAGGGAATTACTAAAGACGAAATGAATATCGATCCCCGCGAGAGGGCTTGGTCGCATAATGCGACCGAAGCGAACGCGGAGCCAAGAGCAGCCTGACAACGTTTAGGTGGTTCGACCAAAGAATTTTCAGACCAATATTTCAAACACTCATAATGGATGGTATTTCGGAGTTTACGTTCTTTTTAGGAATAGCTTCCTGGCTGATCGTATCTTTTCCGGGAGTGACTCCGAAAAAACGTTTATACTCCCGATTGAATTGTGAAGGGCTTTCGTAGCCTACCCGCAATGCCGCATTATAGGTATTAATTCCTTCTTGGGTCATGAGTATACGTGCCTTGTGGAGTCTTACATTCTTGATATATTGGATTGGTGATACGTTTGTTACCGACTTAAAGCTTGCATGGAATGTAGACACGCTCATTCCCGCATCCGCTGCAAGTGACTTTACATCCAGCGGATCATTGAAAGATTCATGAATCCGATTGAGTGCGCGTGAAATTTTAAAGAAACGTCTGTTACGATAGGCGAGGGCTTGGAGGGCTCTTCCCTGTTTCGTGCATAACACCCGATAGATGATCTCTCTCACAATCATAGGACCGAGGATACGTTCATCTCTGGAAGAGGAAATTGCTTCCAATAGTCGTATCGTAATATCGGTGAGCTCTTCAGTAAGAGGAGCGGAATATATACCCTTAAAAAGGGATTCTTCGTGAGAATGGGAATCATCCATCTCGAGTAGAATTTCACCCACAGAAGACGGATCAACTGAGATATACAGTCCAAGAATCGGTTCTTCAGGACTCGTTACTATCGTTTCGCATTCGATTGGCAGTGGTACGGAAAGTACAAGATAATTCAACGGATCATAGGTATAGATCTCGTCTCCTAAAAAGATTCTCTTTTTCCCTTGGGCCAGGATGAGGATGCCAGCTTCGTAAGCTTTTTGTGTTCGGGGGGATGAATGATTGATACGAAATAATTTCACTCCCTTCGATGTGAAAGGAACAATACGTTCCTCCGGGACAAGGCGCTCCAAGAGTTCCACTAGCTTCCACCTTTTCGTTTCGCTGATCATTTCTGGCATATAGTTCTCCTTTTCTCCGAAAATTCCCCTACCTGTTTGAAAGTATGCATATTTTTCTTATAAATCGTAGAAATAGGCAAGAATAAATAGAATCGGATATTGATAAACACGAATGAAGAGATTATTGTAAATACATCTGACAAGATCGGCTATGAACAATTCGGCTGCTTTTGCAGATTTGGAGAAATAAAAGATGACAATAAAAGTACTTGGTTATGCGGCAAAATCACCTACTGTGCCTTTGGCACCCTATCAATTTGATCGTCGGGCGACTCGCACGGATGATGTGGAAATCGAGATTCTTTATTGCGGGGTATGTCATTCCGATTTGCACCAAGCTCGTAATGATTGGGGTGGCAGTGTTTATCCGATGGTTCCCGGCCATGAAATCATCGGTCGCGTTTTAAGTGTCGGTTCAAAAGTAACTCGCTTCAAAGCCGGCGACCGAGTCGGTGTGGGTTGCATGGTTGATTCTTGCAGGCATTGTTCCGCGTGCAAGCGAGGACTCGAACAGTATTGCGAACAATTACCAACATACACTTATAATGCGGTGGATCGCCACGATGGTATGTCTACCCAAGGCGGTTATTCCGAGAAAATCATAGTTTCCGATGCGTTCGTTGTGAAAATTCCGGATGGTCTCGATCTGAAAGGGGCGGCCCCTTTATTATGCGCAGGTATTACCACATGGTCTCCTTTGGTCCACTGGAAAGTTCGCAAAAGTAGTAAGGTTGCTGTGATTGGTCTAGGCGGTCTGGGTCATATGGCTATCAAATTTGCCAAGGCATTGGGTGCAGATGTAACTTTGTTCACACGCACACCCGGAAAGGAAGCAGATGCTAAACGGTTGGGTGCAGATAAAATCGTTCTTTCAACTAACGCCGAACAAATGTCCGGCGTGGCAAATCAGTTTGATTTAATCATCGATACTGTCCCGAGCATTCATGATTTGAACCCGTATCTTCCGACGCTTTCTCTCGACGGAACATTGGTGTTAGTTGGTTACCTGGGAGGACTCGAGCCAGTATTGAATACTGTGCCTTTGATCTTGGCGCGTAAATCTGTAGCGGGCTCTGTCATTGGAGGAATTGCAGAAACGCAAGAGATGTTGGATTTTTGCGGCAAACACGGAATTACTTCCGATGTCGAAGTGATCCCCATTCAGAATATTAATGATGCATACGAACGAATGCTTAAAAGCGATGTAAAGTATCGTTTCGTAATCGATATCGCTTCTTTGAAGAACGGATAAATCACCACTTTGTAAAAGATAAAATATAAGGGATTTAGTATGAAAAAACGTGTTTTAGGAAAAAGCGGATTAGAAGTTTCGGCAATCGGATTCGGAGCCATGGGAATGAGTTTCGGTTATGGTCCGCCGAAAGATAAGAACGAGATGATTCCCATTCTTCGCAAAGCGGTCGAAGAAGGAGTGACATTCTTCGATACTGCGGAAGTCTATGGCCCATTCATTAATGAAGAGCTTGTAGGCGAAGCGCTTGCTCCCTTTCGTGGAAAGGTTGTGATCGCGACAAAGTTCGGCTTTAAACCGGATGTAGGCGGAAAATGGACTGAACTCGATAGTCGTCCGGAACATATCAAAGAGGTTGCAGAAGCATCATTGAAACGACTAGGTGTCGATGCAATCGATCTCTTCTATCAGCACCGTGTTGACCCACAGGTACCTATTGAAGATGTAGCCGGTGCGGTGGGGGAACTTATCCGTGAAGGTAAGGTCAAACACTTCGGTCTTTCCGAGGCTGGTGTTAAAACAATCCGTCGCGCTCATGCAGTCCAACCGGTGGCCGCCTTACAAAGCGAATACTCTCTTTGGTGGAGAGAACCCGAAGAAGAAATCATTCCTACTCTTGAGGAACTAGGAATCGGATTCGTTCCATTTAGCCCGCTCGGAAAGGGATTTCTAACAGGTAAGATCGCAACTCAAACCAAATTCGATAGCACCGACTTCCGAAGCATCGTTCCGCGCTTTCAAACGGAAAATCTTGAAGCGAATCAGGAGTTCGTCGATATCTTGGAAAAAGTAGCAAAAGAAAAAAATGCAACGTCCGGACAGATTGCACTTGCTTGGCTGCTTGCTCGGAAGCCATGGATTGTTCCCATCCCTGGTACAACAAAATTAGAGCGCATGAAAGAAAACAGTAAGGCCGCGCAAATTGTTCTGAATGAAACGGATCTTAGCGAAATCGAAACTGCTGCATCGGAGATTACTGCAAAAGGCGAACGTTACCCCGAACACTTGCAGAAAAAAATAGATCGTTGAGATGCTGATGAAAGGAGATTGTATGAATAGCTCAATGAATAATTATGAAAAAAGAAAATCCGGATCCAAGATGGACAGGCGTCGATTTTATTTTGTTTCAACATTATCTATAGTAACCTCTTTGTTGCTGATGGTATCATCACCAACAAACAATGTATCTGCGCAAACTGAAATAAAAACCACAAAACCTCTTCGCATTGGAATTATCGGTGCAGGGTGGTTGGGCGGAACTGTCGGCAGGCTTTTGGTTCAGGCAGGCCATGAGGTGATGTTTTCTTCCCGCCATCCGGAGAATCACCTTTCTATGGTGCGCGAACTAGGTGCACGCGCGTTTGCTGGTAATCCACGCCAGGCGGCGGAATTCGGAACAGTTCTTGTTTTTGCTGTACCTTATGATGCACTTCCGGAGCTAGGTAAAGCACTTAAAGACGTGTTATACGGTAAGATCGTTCTGGATGCTTGTAATCCCTCTGGCGGAAACGAAAACGCTCTGACTCGTGAGGCAAACACTAAAGGCGTTGCTCAAACTTCCGTTAAATATTTAGCAGGAACTCGCCTTGTAAGGGCGTTTAGTGCAGTTGATGCGACCGCCATTGAGGCTTCTTCCAAACGGCAAACTGCCAAACTGGGTATTCCTTTGGCAGGAAATGATACGGAAGCTGTTCGGATCGCCGCGCAATTGGTAAGAGATGTCGGAAGCGAGCCTGTAGTTGTGGGAAATTTAGAGTCTGCTACTAGTTTTCAACGAGGTGGGCCGGGTTTTCGAGCGAATACGACTGCTCCCGAGCTTCGTCGTTTGCTTGGTCTATCCGATGGAAAGTAGAAAATTTTTAAATAACAAACGTTAGACTGAATAGATTGGGAAAACCAAAACGTGAAAAAGGTAATCATTCTCGGTGCAAGTGGTAATATCGCAAAACATGTCATTGATATTCTAATTAAAAAGAATGACGTCGACTTGACCCTGTTTTTGCGTAGTGCCAAACGGTTGGCAAATAAAGATATTTCCAAGTCTCATGTCCTCGAAGGCGACGTTTTGGATTTTAAGAAACTGAAAGATGCCATATCGGGAAAGGATATTGTTTATGCGAATCTTAGCGGTGATCTCGAGGCAATGGCAAAAAACATAGTGAGAGCCATGGAAGAGACCGGAGTTAAAAAGATTATCTTTATCAGTTCGATAGGAATCTACGACCTTCCTTTAAAGCCTGTTTTAAAAACGTATAGAAAGGCTGCCGATGTGATAGAAGCGTCTAATGTTGAATATACTATTTTGAGGCCGACCTGGTTTACGAATACGGAGGAAGTCGATTTTGAAACGACTCGCAAAGGTGAACCGGAGAAGGGGTCTGTTATTTCCGTAAAAAGTCTTGCAACATTTATTTCAAAGGTTATAGAATCGCCTGAAAATTACGTTCGTGAAAATCTTGGCATAAATAAGCCGAATTCTTAAAGAAACTTACAAAATATTTAAGAATTCCAAGTCTGAGATTTTTTTCATCGCATTTATAAAAAGATTTTAAGATTGCCTTGGAATGGAAGCCAAATCAGAAATAGCATAATGAGCATTTTATATAAAATCATTAATGTTGTTTTCGCTCTTCTATTCTTTACATCGGCTGCCCTGCAATACAATGATCCTGATCCGATTCATTGGATTTTTATCTATGGGTTAGCTGCCGTGTTGTGCAGTCTTGCCGTTGCCGGCAAGTTTTTCCCGCCTCTCGTTTATATTTCATTAGGTGCCGTGCTATTGCAGCTTTTAATCCTTTCCGATGGCGCGCTCCACTGGTATCAGGAAGGAACAGAAAATATGTTGAGTACACCAATGTCTAAAGATAAACCTTATATAGAAGAGATTCGGGAGTTTTTCGGGGCATTGATCGTGCTTGGATCGGATTTGTTTTTACTTTATTATAAGAATATATGGGAGAAAAGAAAAAAATCTTAAAAGCTTTCGGCGTTTTTTATTTTAATATTTATCAATATACTCATTATCTAATATATCTTGGAAGATTACTACGGAAGTCGCCGATCTGTATGTCTTCTGATTCTTGTTTTACTTTGTAATAAAAGATTCTTCCATTTTTTAAACGCGTGATATATTTCATATAACAGAACAAAGTTTCGGGGGTTCGCCCATGTACCCGCATTTTGGCTACAATACAAACCGATTCGGCTACACTCTTTTTTTTCTAAAGATTGACTTTTGCAATCCGCTTAAAACAGAATTACAACATGAAAACAATTTTTATCACAGGCGCGTCAGCGGGTTTAGGCAAGGCCACCGCAAAATTATTTCAAAAGAATGGCTGGAGAGTCATCGCCACTATGCGTACACCTGAAAAGGAAACGGAACTTTCACAGTTGGAAAATGTTATCCTGTTGCCTCTGGATGTTACCGATTCCAAACTCATCAATGCTACTATGCGTAAGGCGACTGAGTTCGGAGAAGTCGATGTAGTATTCAATAATGCAGGATACGGATTGATAGGTGCTTTGGAATCATGCACCGACGATCAAATCAACGCGCAGATTGATACGAACCTAACGGGTGTACTAAGGGTAACCAAAGCTTTTATTCCTTATTTCAAACGGAAAGGGAACGGTTTGTTTATTACAACTACCTCCGTATGTGGTTTTTCTTCCAATCCGCTTTCGTCCGTTTATAATGCTACAAAATGGGCCTTGGAAGGATGGAGTGAAAGCATTTCATATGATTTGGCACAATTCAATATAGGCATCAAAACGGTAGCGCCGGGAGGTATTAAAAGCAATTATATGAATGTAATGCAGGTGGCGATAGACAAGGAATATGAAAGTTTGATGAATAAAATGAGCGTATTGTTTGCAGACGGAACATTAATGGAATTTACAGAAGCTGAGAAGATCGCCGAAGTCGTTTATGAAGCTGCGACGGACGGTAAAGACCAATTGCGCTATTTTGCGGGAGATGATGCTGTCCGAATCAATGAAGCCAGATTGAAAGAAGGTTCGGAAGTATACAGAAGGCGACTTGCAAAAATGTTTGCGCGGGAAGCGAAGGATCATAATAATCTTGTTAGTTGAAAATAACATTTATTTTGGATTTTTTGTAAATTAGCAGATATGAAAAAAGAAACGAATCGACCCGGCATTTTCAATTCCGTATCCGAGTTGCATGAGGCATTGGGCTTACCAAAACCGTTACACCCGATGGTAAGCTTGGTCGATTACTCTATGATAAAGACACCGTCGGAAAAGTTACCGACTTCCTTGATTCTTAATTTCTATAAAATATCCTATAAGAAAAAACTACATGGCAAAATAAAATACGGTCAAAGCTATTATGATTTTGATGAAGGAGGAATGTCTTTCGTTTCTCCCAATCAGTTGATTTCAGGCGCCGAAGAAGATAAGGATTATGCGGGTTATACGTTGCTTTTTCATCCTGATTTCATAAGAAGTCATACATTGGGAAAGAATATTAAAAACTACGGTTTTTTTTCTTACTCAGTCAATGAAGCTTTGCATCTTTCCGAAAAAGAAAAACAAACTATAGTTTCTGTTTTTGAAAATATTGGACAGGAATTAACCGCAACAATAGACGAATTCAGTCAAGATCTGATCATTTCGCATATTGAAGTACTCTTGAATTATAGTAATCGTTTTTATAAAAGACAGTTTATCACCCGGAAATCAGCAGGTAATGATTTACTGGAAAAGTTGGAAAGTCTATTAGATGATTATTTTAATGATGGAACTGCATTGGCGAAGGGCATGCCCAATGTTCGATATATCGCAAAACAACTCGATCTATCCCCAAGATATTTGAGTGATATGCTCCGTTCTTTAACAGGACAGAACGCACAACTGCACATACATAATAAAATGATTGAAAAGGCAAAAGAAATACTATCTACTGGCAATTTATCCGTAGCAAAAGTTGCTTATCAACTGGGCTTTGAACATCCGCAATCCTTCAATAAAATATTCAAACGAAAAACCAAACTGACCCCGATTGAATTCAAACAATCATTGAATTAAAAACAAACCTGACATTGTTTAATGTTGTTTATTAACAATTGTTAATAAACACACTTTATCTTTTTTTTCCCACCCAACGGGATGGACCCGGTCCCAAACGTCCCATACGGTCTCCGGGGTTTGCCAGCTTGCAATGGAATAAAGAAAGACAACCGCAACCGATGCATTGGGAAAGTCCTCGTTTTAGTCTCTCCAGCTCCGAGATTTTCTCTTCGATTCTGGCTGTCCATGTTCTGGATAATTTGGACCAGTCTTGTCCGCTCGGAGTGTGATCAATTGGTAATTTTGCGACTTCATCCGCAATTTCATCCAGAGACAAACCTACCTTTTGAGCAAATACGATAAATGCGATGCGGCGGAGTACGTGCCTTGGATAATTTCTATGACCGGAACCGGCCCGTAGGGAAGTGATGAGCCCCCTTTCTTCATAGAAGCGCAATGCTGATGAAGCCACTCCGCTTCGTTTGGAAACCTGTCCGATCGTAAGAAATTCTTCCATGTCCGAAGGGAAAAATTTTAAAAATATAATGTCAAGTTAACTTTAACTTTAACTTTTGGAAATTGTTTTAAACTACCGAAATTTTTTTGAAAATTTTTGTAAAAAAAACAAATTGAGGGCTTTACTTCAAGTGGACTTTAAGTTGTAGAATATTTGAAACAAAATATTGTTCGGGAGCGATTTGATGTTATTAAAATATGTGAATACCGACTCTCCCCTGAGGCTAGGGGTGGTTCTAGAAAAGACCGGGGGTCTCGGAGAAGCAGCTCTTCGTTGGTTCATGAGCAAAGCCGGTTCCGATCACCGTTTTAAGCTCGATCTGATCGACTTACTCGATTTTTCATTTCCTTCCGGGCAGGGGAAATCAAAATGGGAGCCGGCGCCATTGGCACAAAGGATTGCCTCTGCCGATGCGTTTGTAGTAATCACACCAGAACCTAATTATGGTTATCCGGAACTTTTAAAGCTTGCCATTGATTCCATAAAGGACGAATGGAATTCCAAACCGATGGGATTTGTTTCTTACGGCGGGAAATCAGATGATTCCAGGACGATAGAAGAGCTACGAATATTATTTTCTGAACTGAGGGTTGCTGCAATCAGGGATTCTATCAGTTTTTCTTTTTCTGATATTCAAATCCCCGATCTTGAGAAAGAAACCTATTTGGAAAATGCCGCTAAATCATTGTTAAGTGAACTGGACTGGTGGGGGAACTCTTTTCGAAACGCCCGAATGGGCATTCCCTATCCGGTTCTTAAGTATTGATATATCAAAGGAAATTACATGAATACAAAATTTACAAAATATCAAATTTTCGTGATTGCCCTCTTGGCTTTTTTGCAATTTACGATTGTTTTGGACTTTATGATCCTTTCACCTCTAGGTGTTCAGGTTCTGGAACAGCTTAAGATTTCCACTGCGCAATTCGGAATGGTAGTATCCGCTTATGCGTTCAGTGCCGGTGCAGCAGGTATTCTTGCCGCAGGATTTGCCGACCGTTTTGACAGGAAAAAGTTGCTTCTGTTCTTTTACGCCGGATTTGTCTTAGGGACAGTGTTATGCGGGATTGCACCTACTTATACAGCCTTGCTCATTGCCCGAATCATCACGGGTATTTTCGGGGGAGTCATCGCATCAATTAGTTTTGCAATCATTGCCGATCTTTTTCCTTTGGAAATGCGGGGAAGGGTGATGGGCTTTGTCATGACTGCATTTGCGGCAAGCCAGGTATTCGGACTTCCCTTGGGAGTTTACATTTCAAATATATGGGGATGGCAAGCTCCTTTTCTAATGATTGCAGGAGTGAGTGTGAGTGTTGGCCTCGTTGCATTGTATTATTTAAAGCCGATCACTTCGCATCTGGAAGGGGCGGGCGAAAAACGAGCATTAAAGCATTTGTTGAATACCGTGCGTAACCCGAGTTATCTCCCCGGATTTTTGGCTACCACCTTGCTTGCTACCGGCGGGTTTATGCTGATGCCGTTCGGTAGCGCATTCACGGTTCATAATATGGGAATTCCTTTGGAAAAACTTCCTTTGATTTATATGATCACAGGTATTACTTCCATCATCGCGGGGCCTCTGATCGGTAGATTGAGCGACACAATAGGAAAATACCCGATGTTTGTAATCGCATCCCTTGTTGCAACTTGTATCATTATCTATTACACAAGAATGGGAATCAGCCCTGTATGGTTTGTAATCATTATTAACTGCCTTTTGTTTGTGTCCATTACCGGTAGAATGATTTCTGCAAATGCATTGACTTCTGCAGTCCCTGAGATAAAGGACCGGGGTGCCTATATGGCAATCAGTTCTTCATTACAACAGTTGTCAGGTGGAGTCGCTGCTACTGCAGCCGGTTTGATTGTAATACAAACTCCCAACGGCTATCTTGAGGGTTATGAAAACTTGGGTTATGTTGTTGGTCTCGCTATCCTGATAACGGTTATCATCATGAGTCGTGTGAATCTTTTGGTGAACAAAAAGAAAGCGGCTAAATCTATGGAAGTCCAAATGGAATTTTAAAAAAGGCAACTTCTCGGTTGTTATGTTGTCATTCACCTGACACATTTTATTGCATTCGAATATCTAAAGGTTTCTTTGCTTACTATTTAAGCAAAAATCGTTTTGGCTTTTTACCGGTGGGTTCAAATCTATCGGAGAATTTCCTGTTTTTTTCGAAAGACTTCATTAAATTATTGATGAATTAGGAATCACTTATATACAAAAGTCAAAGCAGGAACCTACAGTATGTTGTTTTATTGGAAATTGCATCGTTTGTTACCAAGACTTTCCATTCTTTCCCTACTGACAGGTTTATCGTTTAATTGCTGGTGTTGTTAGTTCCATCGTAGGAGTTGACTCAGGTAGCTGGAGGTATCAGCTTCCCCGGGGAATACAGTACAAGGTTATGCTTTTGTTTATCTGACAAATCCCGAAACAGGAATTCCTTCGAGTCTACCTGATTCTATTTTAACTGACGGACTGGCAAACGGTACTTTCTTCGGAGATGGGATTGGATCCGGGGACTTCAATGGGGACGGATTTCCGGATCTGTTAGTAGGCACTACTTTGGGATCTTCCGGAAAAGGAAATGTTTATTTGTTTCCAAACCCTGGCTTGGGCGGGATTGCAAGTGCTGATTTGAGCTCCGGCGGAAGCACTGCAACCGTGTTAACTGGCGTTAGTCCATTGACGAACTTTGCACAGATGTCGGGACTTTTTGATATCAATGGTGATGGTTATTCGGATTCTCTCGTTTCCGCGCCTGTAGCAAATAAAATTTATTATTATAAAAGTACAAAAGATTCCGGTCCGGGCAACTTGGATCTGAGTTCGGGAGGAACTTCTACATCGGTTCTTACCACTTCCGTGGGTCAATCCCTTGGCAATTCCATCGCACACTGAAAATCTCCGCCGAGATACCTTATCCGGTGTCCCGGTGGTAAATATATATTAGGTAGTTAGATGCTATTTGATCTTTATTCTTCGTTATTCATCAAAAGCACCTAAAAATTTCCATTTGCCCGTCTTGTCTTTTTCATACCGCAAAACTCCTCTTAGGTTTACTGCTTCTCCTGTTTTACGATCGTACCAACGTTCGGAAGAAAGATTTGCCAGAAGGGAAAAATGAAATAGGCGGGTTGTTGTTTCCGAGGATTTGGAATTTTGAAAAACCCAACCTACATATTCCCTATGGTACCTTCCTTCCTGAGCATGGTGTACGTAATTTCTTACATCTTCCTTCAGTTTAGCTTTCGCTGAAAAAAGAATAAAAAGAAATTCGGCGGTTCCATCGAATGATTTCTGATAAGCTGTTTCCCGATTGATCACTTTAAATTCTTCCAGATTTGCAAACTGGGAAATCCCGTTTTCCAGATCTTTCCTTGCATCCTTGTCTCTGATCTCAGTTCCGCAATGAAACACCAGAATCGGTATGCACACAACCACCAGTATCTTTGAAAATGATTTGAGTTTCATAATAATCCCCGCTACTAGTGTTTCCCCGGATTCAGGGGAGAATTTCTTCTTTCGTACACAATGTACGCTTCCAAAGCGATCATCTTCGGATCGTCATATGCAAGAGGTTTGCCTTGCAGCGGATTTTGAATGCACCAATTGATCATTTCTCGTAAAGTGGATACTTTCCCTATTTGTTTTTGGAACTTAGGGTATGTTTCCGGATGAGTGTTGGTTGCATTCGGATGACACATTGCGCATTGAACCGTATTACCGCCTAGCTCCGGGCCGTGGAACAATGCTTCGCCTTTGGAAACGGTTTCCATAAAGGCAGTATTCCATTTCGCCTCGTTGGATTTGTCCCAATCATCACCAAGCAATACACAGGTGAATGCCAGCACTGTTATCAGGTTGGAAACCAAC
Organism: Leptospira ilyithenensis; assembly: GCF_004771005.1. Taxonomy (GTDB): domain Bacteria; phylum Spirochaetota; class Leptospiria; order Leptospirales; family Leptospiraceae; genus Leptospira_A; species Leptospira_A ilyithenensis. Next base: position 700,151 of record NZ_RQHV01000061.1, on the reverse strand, counting down.
AACCATATTCTTTTTTGTTTAAAGATGAATCTCAAAAGTTCTTTCATATAAAACTCCTAATCAACTTGCATTGTTCCATATCTCTTACGGCAGTTAATAATGTGTTTGGGGAAGGATCCTGGATTCGGGTAATTGGTATTCCGAATCAATCGGATGTCCCGCCTTATCATCGTATTTCACAACACGGTCCTTGTTTTCCCAAAGTTTATAATGCATCTCTTCCCGTCCGTTTTCCATATTTACAAAAGCCCAACCGGTACCGTCTCTCTCGTGAAAAGGATCCTGCCTGTTCATAAATACAGTCATCTTCGGAATATAATTCTTATCTCTTTGGTAACTTTCAGGATAAGGCCAAGGCCATGCGGTGGACATCAATGCATAGAAACTGATATTCTTGATTTGATTGTACAACACCTGATGCACATGTCCGTGAAAAACTGTAACATTATCGAAGCGGCTGAGTTCCGATTGTACTTTTTCCGCATCATCCGTCCAAAAATTCCAAGGTTGGTAAATTTTATAAAGAGGAGAATGGGAAAGAATCACAAGAGGAGTTTTGCTGTTTATCTTTTCCAGATCTTTCTTTAACCAGGAAATCTGTTCGTCTCCCACCATAAACGGAGAGCCTTGCGGATTGTCCAATCTTGCCATTTGGTTCATTCTTTCTTCCGGTGTTTTCCATTTTTGAATCCAAGGCTCGTAAGTAAGAATGCTATTCAATACCGTGAAGTGGACACCTTTGTGATCGAAAGAATATTGTAATTTGCTGATCTTATCCTCCCAATACTTTCCCAAATCAAGATAATAATCGTGTTCTCCTATCACGAATTTGACCGGAACATTCAGTTTTGAGAGCAGTTCCATTCCATGATCCAATTCTTCTCTTTTGCCCAGTTGCGCCAAATCTCCACCGAACACAACAAAGTCCGGTCTGGGAAACAATAAATTCACCGTTTCTATTGCTTTCTTCAGACCGCTATCAAAGTTTCTCACGAACGAAGTTCCTTTAATATGCGTTAAGTGTGGATCGGAAATAAAAGCAAACGTAAAACCTTCGTTTGACGCTCCTTTTTCTCTTCCTCCTCCGCATGCAATCTCCACAAGACTGATCGGAAGTACGGACGCAGCCAGAAGTCCTCCCGCTCCGCGTAGAAAGTCGCTTCTCTTCAATTTTCCTTCTTTCATTGATTCATCTCCTTGGCGAAATTAAGATCTATTTATTGTTTGGTGACGGTAATCCAGGTAATTTCGAACTGGTCAATGTTTTGAGAAAAGCGACCAGATCGGATTTTTCTGCGGAACTGAGCCCCAGAGGCCTGATTCCACTACTTAAGAAAGGATTTTCTTCTCCTCCCTTGTCGTACAATTCGATGACTTGTTCCAAAGTGTTTAAACTTCCGTCATGCATATAAGGTGCAGTGAGAGTTATATTTCTGAGACCGGGCGTTTTGAAAGCGCCCAAGTCTTCAGTGTTTCCTGTGATTGCAAATCTGCCCAGCTCAGAACTTTCCACGTTCGTTAGAATTTCTTCATCGGTTTTTTTCGATCCCGATTTTTTTGCCTTGGCAGTTTCTTCTAAGATGATCTGCAAACGGGGTTGGATTTTTTTAAAGCCGACTCCCAGATTGTGAAATTTATCATCAACGAAAACCGCACTCGTATCACCGATTGTATGACAATCCTGGCAACGTCCTTTTCCCAGATAAACGGCAAGTCCGCGGATGGCTGCAGCGGAAATTGCATTTGCATCTTTTCCATAACGATAACGATCGAAAGGCGAATCACCGGAAATGATCGTTCTTTCGAAAGCAGCGATAGCTTTCGAAACATGATCAATCGTAATCCCGTTCGCATCGGCAGAGAAAACATTTTTGAATTTTGTCAGATATACCGAATCGGAACGAACTACTTTTAATAAATCTTCATGACTGGAAAGTCCGTGTTCTACGGGATTTAATAAAGGATCTTTGGATTGTCCTTCCAGATCAGGTCTTCTTCCGTCCCAAAATTGAGTTTTGAGATAGACCGCATTCAGGACAGTAGGCGCATTTCTTGTACCTGTTAGTTTTCGGATTCCTTTGGAGACTTTGAGTCCGTCGGTAAATGCTTTGTCCGGTTTATGACAAGTAGCGCAGGAAACTGTACCATCGGAACTAAAGCGGGTATCGTTGTACAGTTTTGCACCAAGTTCTATTTTTTCCTTTGAGGGAGGATTGTCCTTAGGGAAAGGGATGTCAGGCAGACCTAGAATTCCACTGGGAATATAAGAAAAGTCATTCTCTCCTTTCGGAGTCTCCTTGCCGGTCTTATCTTCTTTGCATCCGAAGAAAATCAGAAATATGAGGAGTAGTCCGAATGAAGTATAGACTATCATCCATCTAGAAAATTTCTTGAGTGAACTCATGGAAACCCTCTCTATACAAATCTCTTATTAAAGAGTTAGAATAAATCTAATTCTAAAATGAGTCAATACCTGAAATGGGATAGATCTGTTTTGCTTTTTTAGGAATAATTTGAAAAACGTTCGCTTTAACGGAAAAATTGGCGGTAATTTTTCGATATATTAGAAATTACTAATTAAGCTAGAGATTTGGATTGATCAAAAATTTGAAAAATACTCATTATCCTGGATTTTTTTTTCAGTAAAAAATAATTTTAATTTTTGATTTTTTTTTTCAAAAAAACCGTCTTTATGGTTTTTTTAAGTCAGGTAAGGTGTTCGCATTGGAGCTGAAAACCTAACATTGTTCTTTTATTACAAAGAATAGACCGTCAGTTTGAGGTTCTGACTCGGATTTTGCTTTTGAATTTGTTTCGTAAATGAGATCCGTACATAAAAAAAGTAGGTAGAAAGATTTCTACCTACTTCATTTTCACCTATGGAAAGGTTTTATATTTCTTTGGGGTGTTTGATATAGTGTAGTGCTAACCAAACCGTTCCAAAGACAACACCTGCATATGCCAGTATCGCTGGGAGCAGGAATGCGATTGGCGCTATTTTATCCGCCGTAATTCTAGTGGCTTCTCCCACTAGCATAAACAAACCGCCAAGTCCTATCAGATGATAGTGGACTATCGCTTCTTTCGATACTTTTGCAAATCGGGCAAAAACAGGAACCGCTAACAAAGCTAACGCAAAAATTGTTATAGCATTCATTTTTGGTCACCTCCTCTTTTGTACATTAGACGGGAGTTTTGTGTTGAAAAGTTCTCAAAAAAAGCATAAAAGTAGCAAATTTATGTCATTAGTTTGGCGGATTTTCTTAAAGCTGTTTTGACTGTCAATGCAAATCGATTACCGCACACCGATCAGCCGCAATTCTTCCTTTCCGACTGGCCCATGGGATCGGAAGAATTTAATTTAATCTTTCTTTTAGGATTTTTGAAACTTCCTGTCTGCAACTTCCACACCCGCTTCCAGCACCTGTAGCGGAAATAATTCCTTCCAGGGTGACTACTCCTTTTGTAATTTCTTCTTCTATGTTTCCTTTTCCCACGCTATTGCAAGAGCAAACTAAAGCACCTTTCGGTGGTTTTGCGTTGGTTCCTCCGGTAAGAAGTTTGTTTCTTTTTTCACCTAACTCCGTTCCGTTGGAGATGAGTGATTTGTATTCTACGAATTCCGCCTTGTCTCCGATGAGAATCGCCGCAACCAATTTGTCTCCCTTGATGATGCATTTTTTATAACGTCTTCTCTTCCTGTCTAAAAATACCACTTCTTCGTATTCATCCGTTAGATTTTCAAAAGGAATATTGGGAAGACGAAGCGATACAAGTTCAAGGCCGGGAATTTTCAATAAGTTGGAATGTAAGGAACCGGAATATGTTTTGAATTTATAACCGAAGATGTGCCATGCGGCCACTTCCGATTGTTCTTCTGCGGCAAGTACCGTTCCGTAAACTCCGCTTGTATGTTCCGCTACTTCCCCGATTGCATAGATGTCAGGATCTTTCGTTTGGAGAAATTCATTTACTTTGATTCCTTCTCCCAGATCCAATCCCAGACCGTTTGCCAAAAAGATATTGGGGCTAGTTCCCATTGCATAAACGATCCCGTCCGGGTATAATTTTTTTCCATCCTTTAGTTCTACATGAGTGACTCTTCCGAACCCGCTGACTTTTGAAATTTCCGAATTGAATAAGATTTCTATATCTCTTTTTTCAATTTCTTCCTTTAGAATATCCGCTGCGATCTTATCCAATTGTTTGGACATCAACCTGTCTGTTCTAACGAGAACTGTCACTTTCACTCCGAGTGATTTGAGTGCTGCGGCAAGTTCCAATCCGAGTAGTCCTCCTCCAACAATCAATGCATGAGAGTCAGGCACAAAAAAACCTCTAATCTTATCTGCGTCCGATTTTGCCCTTAAGCTGAATACGCCCACCATACCCGGCGCGATGTATTTCGGAATTTGAGGAGAACTTCCTGTAGCAAGTATTAGTTTATTATAAGAATGTAAAACTCCATGGGAATCTCTGACTTTTTTCGCTTCAGGCAAAATCTCCGTAACGGAAGTGGATGTGAGAAGCTCTATATTCCATGATTGTACTTCTTCCGAATTTGCACTCGACAATTCATGAAATTCTTTTTCTCCGCTGATAAAGTCGGGAAGGAGTATCCTGTTATAAAGAGGGTTTTCTTCCTTGCATATGACCGCGATGTCATCATCTGGCGCAAGTGTTTTGTAATGTTTGATAAATGCATGCGTGCTGTTTCCTCCTCCTATGATGATTATCTTTTCTTTTTCCTTTACATAGGTTTTGACTTGCACTGCGGAAATTTTAAAACCAGGCTGTTTTGAATACGGATCAAAGCTGGAACTTGTTAGGTTGTTGGCTCTGGATTCGTCGTTTTTATTTTTTTTGCCCCAATGCATCGGCAAAAAGACTGTGCCCTGTTTGATTGAATCCGTAATCTTCGCCTTTGCCCGTATCATTCCCCTTTGGTTCGAAATTTCTACTATGGAATTGTCTTCTATCGAACATAGTTTTGCATCGTTCGGATGGATTTCCAGATAAGGTTCCGATTTGTGTTCCATGAGTTTACGAACCTTGCCGGTCCTGGTCATTGTATGCCATTGGTCACGAATCCGGCCTGTGGTAAGTAGGAAGGGATAGTCTTCCGTCGGTTTTTCGGAAGTATCTTCCGGGGAAACATTGGAAATTTTGGCTCTGCCATTCGGTCTGTAAAATATATTGTCTGAAAATAATCGGGGAGTACCTCCGTGACCTTTGTAAGGGTAAGGCCATTGGACGGAGCGACTTTTTTTCAGGATCGAATAATCCAAACCGCTGATATCGATTTTGGTTCCTTTGGTGAGCCTGCAATGTTCCAGGAAAATATCCTCTTCCGTTTGGTAAGCGAAAGAGGAACCGTATCCCATTTTATCGGCAAACTTTTTAATGATCCACGTATCGGCTAACGCCTCACCGGGAGGATCAATCACTTGGGTCAGATAAGTGATCCTCCTGTCGGAGTTGGTCATGGTCCCTTGTTTTTCCGCCCAACCGGCAGCAGGCAGAACCACATCCGCATAAGGAATAGCACCTGAATTTTGGGAAATATCCTGGACCACAACGAGTTCAGCGGAACGTAAACCGAGTTCTACCGCCTTCGCATCAGGCATACTCGTTGTAGGATTTGTACAGATGATCCAAACTGCTTTCATTTTTCCGGAACGAAGATTTTCAAACATTTCTACGGCACTGAATCCCGGTTTGCTTTGCAGTTCATTCACTCCCCAGAAGTCAGCGACTTCCTGCCTGTGCGCAGGATTGTTTAAGTCTCTGTGCGCAGGAAGCAGATTGCACAAACCTCCTACCTCTCTTCCTCCCATTGCATTGGGTTGGCCTGTGAGAGAGAAGGGACCTGATCCGGGTTTGCCGATTTTTCCCGTCAGAAGCGAAAGATTGAGTAGCGCCAAATTCTTGTTAACCCCGATTACGCTCTGGTTCAAACCCATCGCCCATAGAGATAAAAATCCTTTGGACTTTCCAATGTACTCCGCAGCGAGATATATATCTTTCGTTTCGATTCCGCAAATGGCGGCCGAGGATTGCAGATCATAACTTAAAATGGAAGCTTTTAATTCTTCATAACCTTCTGTATGTAAGTCGATGAAATTCCGATCGATCCAATCATTCTCTATTAATATCTTTGCGATTGCATGAAATAAATAAATATCCGTGCCCGGATTGATCTGAAGATGCAAGTCCGCTTCTTCGCAAGAATCCGTTCTTCTGGGATCTACAACTATGATCTTTACATCAGGATTGTTTTTTTTATGAGCTTCGATCCTTCTGAATAGAATGGGGTGACACCACGCAGGATTTGCCCCTGCAATTAAAAAACAATCCGCAAGTTCTATGTCTTCGTAGGATATAGGTACACTATCTTCTCCCAGAGCCATCTTGTAACCTACAACGGCGGAACTCATGCATAGTCTTGAATTTGTATCTATATTATTGCTTCCGATAAAACCTTTGATTAATTTGTTTATAATATAATATTCTTCCGTTAAAAGTTGCCCCGATACGTAAAAACCTACGGAGTCCGGTCCGTGCGTTTGGATGATTTTTTTAAATTTGTCGGCAATCGTATCCAGCGCCCTATCCCAGCTTGTACGAGTCAGAGGAAGGTCTCTCGATTTTCTGACGGAAGGATAAAGAATCCTGTCGGTTTTATCCATCACCGTATAATGAAGGTTCATTCCTTTCGAACAGAGTAAACCTTTGTTGGCGGGGTGTTCCTTATCCCCTTCGATGGAAATTTCATTTTGGCCCGTTTTGTGTATGCTGACTCCGCAACCTACACCACAATAGGAACAAGTAGATAGATGTGTTTCTGTTGTAAGCACACATACAGCCAGCAATTATTATGCCAATTGCTGAAATATTGATAAAAATGCTTATTCCCATAGTAAAATGAAGTTAAATTGTTCCATACTATGGAAGAAAAAAGGGTCTGTTTTTTGTTTTATCAAAATCTGCTTATTAATTAAGCAAATTTATTAAAAAATGGTCCAAGTCTACTTTCAAATAGGCAATGAATTCTAAGATCGTAGCTTTTTTCAGCCCCAAAGACAGTTTAATTTTATTTATTTTTTAAGCAAATTTTCTATTTTATGGAATAATTTTGCCCATTTTGGCAATTTCATCGTTATAATCGTTTTATTTTTGAACTATCTGCCTGAGTTAGGTACACTTCGTGCATATTGTAGGAAGGATAGAAGTATAACTTCTTTCCTAGACAACTAAGGATTCTTAGTGGAGATGCAAAATGAACAAACGTAAGTTAATTGTCATTGGAAATGGTATGGTGGGACACCGTTTCTGCGAAAAATTAGTGGAATTCGGTGGAACTGATAAATTTGAAATCACAGTACTCGGTGAAGAACCCAGACGAGCTTACGATCGTGTCCACTTGTCCGAATACTTTACGGATAAATCCGCCGAAGCGCTTTATCTTTGTTCCCCTGACTGGTACCGCACCAACGGAATCAAACTTTTGTTATCTGAGCCTGCCGTATCGATCGATACGATCAAAAGAAAACTGGTTACCAATTTAGGAACCGAACTTTTATTCGATGAGTTGATTTTTGCAACAGGATCTTCTCCTTTTGTTCCTCCTCTCGAAGGATTGGATAAGGAGGGGAGTCTTCGTATATAGAACCATCGAAGATTTGGAACAAACACTGGAATACAGTAAAAAAATCAAAAAAGCAGCGGTCCTCGGCGGGGGATTATTGGGACTAGAGGCTGCAAAAGCACTTGTTGATCTGGGAAAAGATACTCATGTTGTGGAATTTGCTCCGAGACTTATGCCGAGACAATTGGATGAAGGAGGCGCTTCTATTTTAAAATCGAAAATCGAAGAGATAGGAGTCGAGATTCATTTAAATAAACAAACAGAAAAAGTGTTAGGCGATGAAAAAATAGAAGGATTCAAATTCAAAGACGGTGGTAGTCTAACATTTGATATGTTGATTGTTTCTGCGGGGATTCGTCCTCGGGATGAATTGGCAAAACAAGCAGGTATTGCCGTTGGAGAAAGAGGGGGCATTATTGTCGATGACAGTATGGGTACGAATGTCTACGGAGTGTATGCTATCGGCGAAGTGGCGCTTCATCGCAATTTTATTTACGGACTCGTTGCTCCCGGATATGAAATGGCAGATACATTGGCATTCAATCTATGCAGCCCGGGAAGCAAACCCAAAACCTATGTAGGATCCGATCTATCCACCAAATTGAAACTGATAGGAGTGGAAGTCGCATCTTTCGGAGATGCACTTGGTCAATCGGAACATATTCCGATCGTATTCAAAAATCCGAGAAGCGGTGTCTATAAAAAATTAGTCATCTCCACTGACGGTAAGTATTTGTTAGGTGGAATTCTTGTCGGAGACGCGAAAGCCTACGGCAATCTATTGTCTTTTTACTTAAACAAAATGGAGCTTCCGGAAGAACCTGAAACATTGATTGTAGGTTCCGTTTCTTCGGAAAATCTTTTCGGAGCGGATTCTCTCCCCGATGAAGCAAAAATCTGTTCCTGCAATAATGTTTCAAAAGGTGATATTCTATCCGCCATCAGAGACAAGGAATGTTACGATATCGCCAGCTTGAAAAACTGTTCCAAAGCAGGTTCCGGTTGCGGTGGTTGTTTACCGCAAGTGAATTCGATTCTTAAGACCGAACTGAAAACGCAAGGCAAAGTGGTTACGGAACATCTTTGCGAACATTTTAAATATTCCCGCAAAGAACTATTTCAAGTTGTGAAAGTGAAATCATTGAAAACATTTCCGGATGTGATTCGGGAAGTGGGACGTGGAAACGGATGTGAAGTTTGCAAACCCGCAGTGGCTTCCATGCTCGCGAGCCTCTGGAACGAACCGATTCTAAAACACAGAGAGATCCAAGACACCAATGATAAGTATCTGGCCAATATCCAAAGAGGGGGAACGTATTCCGTTATTCCTCGGATTCCCGGAGGAGAGATCACTCCGGACAAACTCATTGCCATAGGAGATGTTGCTAAAAAATACAACCTCTATTGCAAGATCACCGGAGGGCAGCGAATTGATTTGTTAGGTGCCCGAATTGATCAACTTCCTTCCATTTGGAAGGATCTGTTGGAATACGGGTTTGAAAGCGGACACGCTTACGGCAAGGCAATGCGAACTGTAAAAAGTTGTGTTGGTTCCACATGGTGTAGATTCGGAGTTCAGGACAGCACTTCGTTTGCCATCAAGTTGGAAGAAAGATACAGAGGAATCCGCGCTCCACATAAGTTGAAGTGCGGTGTGTCAGGATGTATCCGGGAATGTGCGGAAGCACGCGGAAAAGATTTCGGAATCATCGCAACGGAAAGAGGTTGGAATCTTTATATCGGCGGAAACGGTGGGGTAAATCCGAAACACGCACTCTTATTCGCGGAAGACCTGGATGAAGCGACCTGTATCAAGTATATCGACCGTTATATGATGTATTATATCAGAACTGCTGACAAATTGATGAGAACTTCCACATGGCTGGAACAGTTGGAAGGAGGAATCGATTACCTCAAAGACGTTGTGATTAACGATCGTCTGGGGATCAATTCCCAGTTGGAAGAAGAGATGAATATGCTTGTGGGTACTTATCTTTGCGAATGGAAAGACGTAGTGGAAGATCCTGAAAAACAAAAGAAATTCAAGCACTTTATAAACAGTTCCGAAACGGATTCCAATATCAAGTTCATCGAAGAAAGAGGCCAGATCCGACCTGTGGATTGGGCGGAAAAGGATTTAGTGCAAACTAAGTAGGAGATAAATATGTCATCAACCGTTAAGGAAAAATTTAAATTTTTTATAGGTCCTGTTTCTGAATTTTCAGCGGAGGGCGGAGTGTCTGCAAAAGTAGGAGATAGGCAAGTAGCGATTTTCTTTTTTGAATCCAGAAACGAATGGTATGCATGCGATAACGCATGCCCCCATACAGGCGATATGGTTTTAGCCAGAGGATTTCTGGGAGATGCAGGAGGGGAACCGAAAGTGGTTTGTCCTCTTCACAAAAGAAATTTTTCTCTTACAAGCGGAGAATGCCTCAGCGGAGAAAATTACAAAGTGGCAACCTATCCGGTGCTAGTTGAAAGCGGATCTGTTTATCTGGAATTGGATTTTCCCACTCCGAAAGATGTAGATAAAGCCGGTTAAAGATTATGATTTCCTCCAAAAATTCAAATAGAGCTGGCGCAGTGTATTTGGTCGGAGCAGGTCCGGGAGACCCGGAACTACTTACTGTCAAAGCATTGAAAATTCTGCGAAAAGCGGACATTGTGTTCTATGATGATTTGGTTTCTCCCAGGATTTTAGGTGTATGCAGAAAGAAAGCGGAACTTGTCTACGTAGGAAAAAGACTCGGGCAACATAGCTGTTTGCAGGAAGACATCAACTCCAGATTGTTTCAGGCCGCAAGCGAACACAAGATAGTTGCCCGTTTGAAGGGAGGAGATCCTTCCGTATTCGGAAGAGTGGGAGAGGAATATTCTTCCTTACTTGCAAACGGAATCCAATGTGAAATTATCGCAGGGATTACCACTGCATCGGGAGTTGCATCCTCTCTCGGTTTCCCATTGACACATAGGGATTATGCAAGGGAGATTTTGTTTCTTTCCGGTCATAAGAAGGACGGAGCGAATACGGATAGTTTTCGAAACCTAAACTGTATCGGCAAAACATTGGTAGTCTATATGGGTTTGAATTCCCTGGATACGATTGTCTCCGAACTCTTGGAATCGGGAAATTCGGAAACAACAAAGATCGCAATCATTCAAAACGCAACACTTAGCTCGGAAAGAGTTTTTATCGGCAATTTGGAAAATATCCAAACGATTGTAGAAGAAAACCAAGTGAAATCCCCGGCACTTCTTGTAGTCGGAGAGATCGTCGGATTTTATTCCGAAATGGAAAAACTGAAAAATAGCTTCTCAGAGATTCCCCAAACCCTATAAGGGATAGGGATGAATGATATCACAGGAAAAAGAAAAAGCCTTCGTTTCGCAGAAGCGGAAGGTTTTGTACATTGCAGCGCGGAAACGATCCTAAGGGTCAAGGAAAACAATCTTCCCAAAGGAGATTTGTTCGGAGTCGCAAAAGCAGCGGCACTTCTCGGTTCCAAAAAAACCTCGGAGCTCATCCCTCATTGTCATCCGGTTCCCATTGATTTTTTTTCCATAAGCTTTGAAATTTTAGAAGATAAGAATACGATCCGTATCCTTACACAAGCCAAGTCCATAGGCAAAACGGGAATTGAAATGGAAGCACTTACCGGTGTGAGTGTTGCCGCTCTTGTCATTTATGATTTGTTGAAACCGATCGATAAAAATTTGGAAATATTATCTGTTCGCCTTTTGGAAAAGAAAGGTGGCAAATCCGATTCACAGATTGCAAAATTTGCAAGTGGCTCCAAGGCAGCCATACTCGTTTGTTCTGATTCCTGTTATGCGGGAAAAAAGGAAGACGGTTCAGGAAAGGCGATTGGTGAACTACTTTTGGAGCAAGGGGTCGAAGTTTTAGAACTGAAAATCGTTCCGGATGAGCCTGACGAAATTCGCAAAACCATCTTAAGTTGGTGTGAAAAAAAAGTCGACCTCATCGTCACTACCGGAGGAACAGGGCTCGGTCCTAGAGACAATACAACGGACACGGTAAAGTCTCTATTGGATCAGGAGATTCCAGGTATTGCAGAAGTTATGCGGTCTTTCGGGCAGGATAGAACTCCTTTTGCCATGTTGTCCCGTTCCGTTGGAGGAAGAATCGGAAAGTCATTGATTGTTTCCGTTCCGGGAAGTACGAATGGAGCAAGAGAAAGTATGATTGCTATTTTGCCGGCGATATTCCATGCAAAAAAAATGATGAGGGGAGAAGGGCATTGATTTCCTATTCCGAGGGTCTCGCAAAAATACTCTCTTATGCAAAACAATTTTCTTTTGAATCCGTTCCTTTAAAACTTTCCAATAACAGAGTTTTGGCGGAAGAGGTTCGGGCGGACAGGGATTATCCGCCGTTTAACAGATCTGCTATGGACGGGTTTACCATTTCCTCTTCGGATTACTCTGAGAATAAAATCTATCATTATCGTAGGGAATTGCCCGCAGGTAGCAGTTTTCAGCTGGAAAAAGGAGAAGAGGCGATTCGGATCATGACGGGTGCGCCCGTTCCTATCGGGCTTGATGTTGTGATCAAGATAGAAGACTCTCTTCTTTCGGAAGAAGATAACAATGGCAAAAGGGTTTCCTTCTCTTTGGAGAGTGTAAGACCCTGGCAGAACATCGCTAAAAAAGGAGAAGATTTGCATGAGGGAGATACCGTATTGTTGCCCGGCCATACTCTCGGAACTTCTGAAATTTCCATGCTTGCTTCCCTTGGAAAAAGTTTTGTTTCCGTTGCGGTACTTCCTAAGGTTCAAATTATTTCTACTGGGAATGAAATACTATCGATTGATCAGACTCCTTTGGACTGGCAGATTCGGGATTCCAATTCCTATACTATTTCTTCCATTCTCTCCAAATACAAAATCATTCCCGAGTCGGTGAAAAATATTCCTGATGAAGAAACATTATTAACGGAAGCGATCGCAAAAGGACTTGAATCCGATATTTTGATTTTGTCAGGAGGAGTTTCTATGGGAAGTTTGGACTTAGTTCCCTCCATTTTGCAAAAGTTAGGTGTTGGTCTTGTTTTTCATAAGGTGCAGATCAAACCGGGCAAACCCATTTGGTTCGGAAAACGAGGGAACACGATCGTATTCGGAATGCCGGGAAATCCTTTCAGTGTTCAAACTTGCAGTCGCATTTTTTTGGAGCCTTTCCTTCGGGCCAGTATGGGGCAAAAGCAAAATCCCGTTATGCGATTGCCGATCTCGGGAACCAGAAACAAAAAAGGATCTTTTACGGAATTCTTTCCCGTTCGTTTGGATACTAAAGACAAGACTTATCTTTCCACCGTTCCCTTTAACGGAAGCGGCGATATTCGGGCAGGGCTTTTTTCCGATGGTTTGGCAGTTCATCCGAGTGATTCGGTGCAAATCCGGGAAGGAGATTGGGTAGAATTTTTGCCCTGGTAAATTGCCAATCGCTCTGTTTTAGCTCAGATTGTTTAAAATTTAAACAGTCCTTCTCCTTACTGATCAATTTGTATTGATAGCAATTCTAGTCTTATCTCTTCATACCTAGTTTTTAGGCGGAAAGATCGTTTTGAGAGCATTTTGCGCACGCAATAAATTTCCTATTTTGGTACGCTTTTTGCACAATTTATTAGCAAAAGGAGAGGTCTTCTCGTGACTATTACACCTCATTCAAAAGCTACCAAAATCGACTTATTCAGTCTCGCTACCCCGCAGATGAGAACTTTCCATCTCACATGGATTGCCTTCTTTCTCTGTTTCTTCGGCTGGTTCGGGATCGCTCCACTTATGGTGTATGTTCGGGAAGAACTATCCCTGACAAAGGCGCAAATCGGAAATATCATCATTGCTTCGGTCGCCATCACGATCTTTATGAGATTGTTTGTAGGCTGGCTTTGCGATAAAATCGGACCTCGTATCGCCTATACTTTTTTATTAACACTCGGATCCATTCCGGTGATGTCCATCGGCTTTGCAGACAGTTATCTGTCTTTCTTGCTGATCCGTCTGGCAATCGGCGCCATAGGTGCTTCCTTTGTAATCACTCAATATCATACGTCCGTTATGTTTGCACCGAACATCATCGGAACAGCAAACGCAACGACTGCCGGCTGGGGAAATCTGGGAGGTGGTGTAACTCAGATGGTAATGCCGATTTTATTCGGATTCTTCGTTGCATTCGGGTTTACGACCGGGGTTTCCTGGCGATTGGCGATGGTGGTTCCTGGAATCGCATTATTCTGTATGGGGATCATCTATTATTTCGGAACTCAGGATACACCGGGTGGAAATTTCAAAGATATCAAAGAAACATATCCTACTTTCCAAGGTGCAAAAAAAAATTCATTAAAGAATTTTCTTTTGGTTATGAAAGACGTTCGGGTATGGTTTTTGTTTCTAGCTTACGGTGCTTGTTTCGGGATAGAACTTACAATCAATAATATTGCAGCGTTGTATTATGTTGACCAGTTCAAGTTGGCACCTGCTACTGCGGGACTCATTGCCGGTCTTTTTGGACTTATGAATTTATTTGCAAGAACCTTGGGAGGCGCTTTCGGGGATCGTTTCGGAATCAAATGGGGTCTTCGCGGAAGGGTTGTTTGGTTGGCGATGGTGCTTGCGGGAGAAGGTTTATGTTTGATTTTGTTTTCTCAAATGAACACTCTGATACTTGCGATTTCTTCCATGATCATATTTAGTTTGTTTGTCCAAATGTCGGAAGGAGCAACATTTTCAGTTGTTCCTTTTATCAATAAAAAAGCGATCGGTGCTGTTTCCGGAATCGTCGGAGCAGGTGGAAATGCGGGAGCGGTTTCTGCAGGATTTTTGTTCAGAGGCGATTTGACTTACCAGAATGCTCTCTTGATCATAGGAATTACCGTGTCTGTGGCCGCGTTTTTTACCTTACTGATTCGATTCTCTCAGGAAGAAGAAAAAGAAGTAGGGGACGAATTGAATCGGATTTTGCCTTCCGGGCAAAAAGAAAAGGAGCCTTCCTTTGTGGCAGCACACTAAAACCCTTTAGTAGAAAAGAATTTGGCAAGGGGTGAATTTCCTCTTGTCATAATCCAAATTGGCTTCTAAGATATTCGTTGTCTTAGGAGAAGTTTATGGATCAAATTCATTACAGGGCTTGCACAATATGTGAAGCAATGTGCGGGTTGCAGATTGAGGTAAAAGACGGATTCATTGCCGGATTCAAAGGAGATCCGGAAGATAAGTTCAGCCGAGGACATATTTGCCCTAAGGGCCCGGAATTAAAAAGCCTCTACCAGGATCCTGATCGAATCAAATTCCCGATCAAGAGAACCGAATCAGGTTGGGAGCCCGTCTCTTGGCAAGAAGCCTTTTCCGATATCGCCACCCAAATTATAAAAATCCAAGAACAGTATGGGAACGATTCCGTGGCGGTTTATAACGGAAATCCGAACGTGCATAATTACGGATCCATGTTGTTCGGACAACGGTTTGCAAGCCGATTGAAAACAAAAAATAATTTTTCAGCCACTTCCGTCGATCAACTTCCTCATCAGCTTTTATCCTATCTTATGTTCGGACACCAGTTGCTCATCCCTATCCCTGATATAGATCATACCGACTTTTTTCTCATTCTGGGAGGGAATCCTTTTGCGTCTAATGGAAGTTTGATGAGTGTCCCGGATGTGAAAAAAAGACTGAAAGCCATTCAGGAAAGAGGTGGAAAATACATCGTTGTCGATCCTCGTAAGACGGAAACGGCATCACACGCAGATGAACATATCTTTATCCGTCCGGGAACGGATGCGTATTTTCTTTTTGCCATCGTAAATGTATTATTTGAAAGAAAAATGGTTCAAAAGAACGATTTGATTTCAGAGGCCGATCTGGATGAGATTCGAAATTGGGCAAGCGAGTATTCTCCCAAGAAAGTGGAGAAGATAACAGGCATTTCATCCGAAAACATAGAACGTATTGCCGAGGAGTTTGCAAACGCAAAGACAGCGGTTTGTTACGGAAGGGTAGGAGTTTCCACTCAGGAATTCGGTGCCATTTGTCAGTGGCTTATCAATGTGATCAATATCATTACCGGAAATTTAGACAAAAGAGGGGGAGCTATGTTCACTCTTCCTGCCGTCGATTTGGTCGGTCCCGGTTCCGCCATGCGTTCTTCTCCGGGAAGTTTTAATGCGTATCAATCCAGAGTTAGAAAACTTCCCGAATTCAGTGAAGAGCTTCCTGTTGCAGCTTTGGCGGAAGAGATACTTACCCCCGGAGAAGGAAAGATTAGAGCCTTATTCACATCGGCAGGAAATCCAGTGCTCTCCACACCTAACGGAACAAAGTTGGACCTTGCGCTTTCCGGTTTGGACTTTATGGTATGTGTTGATTTTTATCTGAACGAAACGACAAAACATGCAAATTACATTTTGCCGCCCACTTCCGCTTTGGAACACGATCATTATGATTTGATTTTCAACGTATTTGCGGTTCGAAATACAACCCGTTATTCTCAGCCTCTGTTCGATCCGGAACCGGGTATGTTGCATGATTGGGAAATATTTTCCGACCTTACCAAACGGTTGGAATTGGTACGTGCGGGCAAACCGTTACCGAAAGAAATCATCAGAACCAAACTTACTCCGGCAAGTATCATTGATCATGCTTTGAAAACAGGTCCTTACGGACCCAAGGGAAAGTTAGGTGGTGAGATGAGTTTGGATCTTTTGAAAAACAGCCCTCATGGAGTGGATCTGGGACCTTTGCAATCCTGTTTTCCGGAAAGGCTGTGTACAGAGGATCAAAAGATCCGGTTGGTCCCTTTGAAATTGAAAGAGGATTTTCCTAGACTGTCTCTTAAATTTAAAGAATGGGAATCCTTTACAGAGGGGCATTCCAATTTTTTACTGATAGGAAGAAGGCATCTTAGAAGTAATAATTCCTGGATGCACAATCTCCCAAAATTGATGACTGGCAAACCGCGCTGCACTCTGATGATTCATCCTGAAGACGCAAGTCGATTGGGAATTGCAGATGATGAAAAAGTTATCGTAGAATCTTCTGCAGGGAGTGTTTTGATTTCGGCGGAAGTTACGAAAGAGCTGATGAAAGGAGTGGTGAGCATTCCCCACGGATTCGGTCATAACCGAACGGGAACAAACCAGAAGGTTGCCACTGAGTTTTCGGGAGTCAGTATTAATGACCTAACAGATGATCAGTCGATCGATGTTTTTTCAGGAAATGCGGCATTCAGCGGAATCAAGGTTTCGATTAAAAAACAGAATCTTTAGATCGTATTTCGGTTTTGTAGAAAATTTTGTAAGGATCTTCTTCCTCCGATTAAGGAGTAGTTTTCCGTGCTTGTTTTCAAAAACCGAAGTGCTTGTTTGGAACGGACTCCTGTTTCGCAAATACAGATGATTTTTTTATAACCGGATAGTTCGGGCATTTCCTCTTTTTCCAAACGGGAGAGAGGAAATAAGATCGAACCGGGGATGGGATTTGATTCCATTTCATCCGATTCTCTCACATCCATAAGAATCGTATCTATGGACTTTGAGTTCCAATAGTCTTCCGCACTGATTTCCAAAGCCTGTTCTTTCGATTTTGAAAGATCTTTCTTCTCTCCGCAGGAAATGCAATGGGGATCGGGATTGATTTTTGACTCGAATAACAAAGGTGAATCCCATTCCAATGAATAGATCCTGTCCGTATCGGTAGTATCCGGTTTCAACAGATAACGAAGAGCAAACGATGCCTGGTAGGTTCCGGCTATTGCAGTTTGCACTCCGAGGACCCCCGCATCGGAACAACTGGGAGTATCACCTTCCTCCAGATGGGGATACAAACAACGGTAACACGGTCTTCCTTTGCCAGAGAAAACGGCAAGCTGAGCACTCGTGCGAAAGACCGAAGCGGTGACGAGCGGTTTGGATTTGTGCAAACAAAAATCACTGATCGCATATTTTGAAGAGATCGTGTCCGTACAATCCAAAATCAAATCCCAGGATTCAAATAACTTCGGGTCTGTTTGGTTAGTAATATGGGTGGAGAAAGTTTCCAGTCTGACCCAGGGATTTCTATCATTTAAAAAACGGGAAACCACATCCGTTTTCGGTTTGCCTATATCATTTTGTGTAAACGATGTTTGTCGATGCAAGTTGGAGAGTTCCACGCGATCGAAATCCACAAGGCCCAGTCTTCCCACTCCCGAGAGAGCCAGATATAGGGAAGCAGGACAACCTAGTCCTCCCAGGCCGATGATAAGAACCGAGGATTTTTTCCATTTTTCCTGACCGGCTTTTCCTATTTCAGGGACTTTGATCTGCCTTCTGAAAAAACTTTCCTCTTCAGGACTCATAAATAGAAAGGAATCCGATTGAAATTTTCAAGCAAGGAAAAATTGAAAATGATTTCAATTCGGCAACGGATTAATATTGATAGTCCGATCAATTTTTGTTTTCAGTTGGGAAAAGAGGATCAATATAGACCTTAGAGTGGAACTTGAAACAAGAAAATTCGAAGTCGTAAGAGTGAGTGTTCTTTCTCATTGCAGTTTTGCTTGCGTATATTGCGCTCCTAAAAACCGATCCTCTCTTTCCGAGGACAGGTCTCATTATCATTTTTTAAGTCCCGAATTATTGACACAAAAATTAAAATTACTTAGAACTAAAATCAATATAAAGGAAGTCCACTTAACCGGAGGGGAACCGACCCTTCACAAAGAACTCCCTGAATTGGTTGAGAGAGTCTATGATCTGGGCATTCGTGAAATCGTTGTTACATCCAACGGCTTTTTTGCCGACGGACTCATCCGAGAGATGAAGTCGAAAGGACTTACAAGGATGAATTTTTCCGTTGACTCCTTTTCTCAATCGGGTTTTGAAAAAATCAGTGATCGCAAACTTCCTTTATCCAGATTGTTATCCCGTGTGGAGGAAGCCAAAGAGATCGGTTTGGAAGTAAAGGTCAATTGCACTGTTTTGAAAGGTTATAATGAAAATGAAATCTTACCTTTGTTAGATTGGTTTGGAAAACGGGGGATCACCGTCCGGTATTTGGAATTTATGAAAATGGGGCCGTTAAAAAAGGAACATTCCGAGTTCTTTTATTCTTCCGAAGAGATTAGAAATACAATCGGCAAGGAATATGAATTCGCTCCTTACTTTACAGCTTCCGATTCAACTGCGAATTACAGCAGAACCAAGGAAGGTTATATTTTCGGAATCATTGCAAATCATTCGGAGCCGTTTTGCGAAGGTTGCAATCGGTTGCGCATGGATGCAACGGGGAAAATCTACGGATGCCTGAGTGATGAAACTTCATTCGATCTGCCGGAAGAAAGTTCGGATTTGGATCTTGTTTTGCAAGCAGCCATGCGAACCAAGAAGAAGTTTTTTACTGGATCGGAGCTTTCGATGAAATTCATTGGAGGTTAGATGAAAATTCAATTACTTTGTTTTGCGGCAATGAAGGATTTTTTCCCCGCTCACGAGGATCTGACTTTGGAAGGAGTTCATACTCTTTCGGATCTAAAGCTTTATTTGCAAAACCAAAATCCAAAGGCATCCTCGTTATTGAAAATCAGTCGATTTGCCATCAACCAAACGATCGTTAGTGAAGAAGAAAGTATCTTTGACGGTGCAGTGATCGCAGTCCTTCCTCCTTCTAGCGGCGGATAAAATGAATACGAAAACTTATCCAAACCACATCCAAAAGGAAAGCTTGGAAATTCCAAAACGGTTTCCCGATTTACCCTCCATGGGAGGTTATGTTTTTTTTGCAGGAATTGTTCGTAATATTAATGAAGGAAGACAAGTCACTCATTTGGAATACGAAGCATATCCCGAGATGGCAAACCGAATGATCGGCGATATCATAAATGATGCAAAGAAACAATGGGATCTTCAGTTTGCAGATTGCATCCATAGGCTCGGGGTTTTGCATATTGGTGAAGTTGCGGTGATCGTCACCACCGGTGCCGTCCATAGGGATGAAGCGTATCTTGCCAACCGATATATCATTGACCGTGTCAAACATGAAGTTCCCATTTGGAAGAGAGAGTATTATATAGACGGAAGTTCCGAGTGGTCCAAGGGCTGCCAAGATGAGACCCACAAACACTGATACTATCTCTGTGATTTTAGCCGGAGGATACAGTCGGCGAATGGGTAGGGACAAAGGGCTTATAGAAATCGGAGAATATTCTAATTTTCTAAAAAAGACTGTACGAAGGATCGGAATTCTTACGGAAAAAGTTTACGTATCTCTCAGAGTGGAACAAATTTCCGAATACTCGAAATACCTCCCTTCCGAATCGTTGATTGTTGATGCGGATATACCTGTGAAAGGTCCCTTAAAAGGAATATTATCTTCTTGGAAATTTTTGGAAGGGAAGGGGTTTTCCGAAAAATCAATTCTCTTTCTGCCGGTGGATATGCCGTTTGTAAGGATCAGAACCTTGAAGCGGTTGTTAGATTCTTTTCTCTTCGAAGACTCCGGCGTATTTTATCGGTCTAAGACCGGTATTGAGCCGATTTGCGGGATTTATTCTTCCCATTGTTTATCCGATTGGTTCCGAAGTTTCGAAACTGATGCAGGCGGTGAGTTTTCTTTGCAAAAGAGATTGGCGAAGATGACTCCGAAGATTTTAACTCTCCCTTCGGAAGAGGAAGTTTATTTTCGAAATATCAATACCGGATTGGATTTATAATCAATGTTATACTAAGGATTATGATGGGATTACTCGAGACAAAAAAAAACTGGATTTTCGATATGGACGGTACTCTGACTCTTGCGATGCATGATTTCGATGCAATTAAGCTTGCGCTTGGTTTGCCGATGGATTCGGATATTCTGACTTCAATCGGTCGTCTTGCCCCTGAGGAAGCGAAAACAAAACACATTCATCTCAACGAAATCGAATTAAACATCGCAAAGAAAGCGACCGCCTCGCCAGGAACTCCGAAGTTATTAAAACAAATAAAGGGTAAGTCGCATCAGTTGGGAATCCTGACCAGAAATTGTTTCGCAAATTCCATTGAAACGCTTAAGGCATCCGGCCTCGGCGAATATTTTTCATCCGAATTTATTTTGTGCAGGGAACATGCGGAACCAAAACCAAGCCCGAATGGAATTTTAAATCTATTGAACCTTTGGGATGCAAAACCTGAAGATACTCTGATGATCGGTGATTATCTTTATGATTTGGAAGCGGGAATTTCCGCAGGAGTTGAAACAGTTTACATTGATCCGAAAGGAATTTTTCCATTCAAAAATCTCGCCACTCATATGGTTCGAAGATTGGATGAGATTTTATATCTTTAGATCTTCACTGATAGGAAAGAGGAACTTCAATCAAAACGGAAATCCCGTTTGCGTTTTGAATTTCAATCACTCCTCCGATTTGTTTGATTAAAAGCTGAACTAGAGAGAGGCCGATTCCCGACTGTTCGTTCGTCTTGGGTTCGGTGAATCCGGTTCCATTGTCGATTACTTTCAAAATTAAATTTCCGGAGACTGATTTTACTGAAACGAATATTTCACCTTTTCCGTTTTCCAGGTAAGTATGTTTGATCGAATTCATTAAAAGTTCATTTAAGACTAAGCACAAAACGACTGCTAATTTCAAATCCATTTCCGCTTGGTTCAAGTCATAGCGAATTTGAATCTTATCGTCAATGTTATAAGCATTTGCGAGAGTCTTGCACAATCTCATTACATAATGGTCGAATTGAATCCGATTCAATTCACTTCCCGTATCGTTGTACAACATTTCATAGATTCCCGCCATAGCGAGAATTCTGGTTTCCGTATTTTTGAAAATATTTTTGATCTCTTTGTCTTCTATTTTAGCAGATTCAAGATGGAGTAAGCTGCTAACGACTGCTAATGTATTTTTTACGCGATGTTGCAATTCTATCATAAGAGTGTCTTTGAAAGAGAGGAGATTTGCCAGTTTCTCCTCCATTTGTTTTCTTTCGGAAACATCGTAGGTCAGGATGAATAAACCTTCCTTGATGGGCTGGATGCTGAATTCAAAATAACTTTTGCTTCCGTCCGAATGAAAGAATTCAATATCCCTGTGACAGTACTCTCTATTTTTCATACAGGAGGCAAAAATACGATAAACCTCCTGTTTTTCGATACCGGGATTGCATTCAAACATTGATTTGCCTAAAAAATCACTGATAGCTCCTCTTCCGTACTTTGCAGCACTTTCGTTGATATATAGATAAGTCCAATCATACCCGACAATCTGACAACCTTCTATCATGGAATCCAAGGTGCTTCTAAACCTATCCGCCGTATTTCTAAGTTCTATATCGGAATCAACCAATTGCCTGTTAGCTGCTTCCAGTTCTTCGGATGTAACGGCAAGTTCCGAATTTTTTTCAAGTACATGAACTCTTGCTTCATACAGACGAAACGCCATTCGTATGGAAGCGGCCAAGATATGGATTCCGGAGGATTTTAATACGTAACCGTACGATGTGATGGATTCAGTTTTTTTTACAATGTCCGGCTCCATATGGGAGGAGACAAAAATAATGGGAATGTCCCGGATTTCTAAAATCTCTTTTGCCGTTTCGGTTCCGTCCATTCCATGCCCTAGGTCAATGTCCATAAGTACGAGATCAATTTGGTCTTCGGACGATCGAATGTAGTTGATTGCTTTGGTGCCACTGGAAGCAGTAACGATATGAAACGAGTCTTCTAACTGCCTACTTGTCGCCATCGCAATAATGGCTTCATCCTCAACCAGTAAGATCTTCTTTTTTAAGAATGTAGCTGTTTCCATTATGATTCTATCATCCCGGGAAGATAAGTAGACGAGGAAAAATCTAAAAGAGAGGCTGTTTTCAAGAGGAATTAAAAATATGAGCAAATTAGATTGTTGTCAATTAAGAAAATATAATACTTGTAAGGAGCAGTTTTTCCCTTTTATGGAAAATGATTCCAAATTTCCGCAGTTTTGCCTTGAATATGGCCCATTTTAGACAAACTTTCTTTTTGTAAAATCTAGGTAGAATTACTTAAAATCTGGGTTTTCCCGAAGGGATACGAGGTGAAGAGAAAAGTCCCGCTTATCTGAACACAAACTGGTGTTATTCGTTACTATAATGTTTGTTACGATAATCGAATTCTTGAAAGAATCGGAACCAAAGCTTTTTTCATGAAAAAGATTTGTCTCGCAATTTTATCAATTTATTGCAGGATTTGGCGTTCCCCATTATCACTCGAACGAGTAGTAAAAGATTGGGTTTCATTCATGAAAAGGGAATCTACTGTCATGTTATTCCAGTAAAATAGTTTCCTGAATTGGAATCTGAATTTAAAACATACTTAAGATGTCTTCATTTCTTCAAAGAAAATGGATCTGCTTGATCGTGATTTTATTCGGCGTTCAATGCAAACAATTGTTTTTGATTGAAAAACCGCCTTTGGTGAAAGAAGGCATTCTTGACCTCAGAGAGAATTGGAACCTGGAAAAACGTTTGAGTTTGGAGGGAGAGTGGGAATTTTACTGGAATGTACTTTATTCCGAATTAACAAACAAATCCTTACCTCAGTTTGAAAATGTTCCCGATACTTGGACGGTATATAAATATAAAGAAGCAACTTATCCTAGTTTCGGTTATGCGACCTATCGCATGAATTTATATTTGAAGAAACCTATGGATAGCATGGCCGTCAAGATGCTCGAAGCTTCCACTTCTTATAATCTTTATATCAATGGAAAAAAGGTATTATCGAGCGGCATCGTCGGAAAGACAAAAGAAACAAGCATTCCATTGTATCGACCGGGAGTGAGTGCTCCGTTAACATTAAACGAATCCAATGAGATCGTCATAGAAGTATCCAATTTTTACCACTCCAAATCAGGTGTTTGGGCAAAAGTTTTTATCGGCAAACACGATGATCTCGTTTCCGTTAGGGAAAAAACAATTTGGTTGGATATATTTATCTGTGGAGGGGTATGCATTGCATTCTTTTATCATTTTAGTCTATTTGCACTGCTTCGGGGAGTATTATCCCATCTGTTTTTTTCATTTATAGGTGTCGTTGCATTCATTCGAATCGCCTTAACGGGAGAACGGTTTCTTTATTCGATTTTACCCGGATTTGATTTTAACTTAGGTTATATACTGGAACTTTTGTCCGTTTATGTAGGCGGGATGGTTCTTGCCTTATTTATAAGATCCGTATTTCCCAACGAATTTTCGAAGAAAGTTATGTACGGTTTGGTGTTCGGGTTTTTGCTCCTTTGTCTGACAGTATTGTTCACCGATTTGTATATTTATTCTCAGACTATACCGATCTTCGGTATTGTGACTTTTATCGAATGCATTTACATAGTTTTTGTTTTGATCCAAGCCATTCGGAATGATCGGGTTGGTGCGTGGATCGGGCTTGTGATTTGTATGTTACTTTTCGTATTCATCACAAACGATATACTTTATGCGAATATGGTCATCAACACGACTTACATATTGTCTTACGGAATTTCATTATTTTTTGTGGCCCAAGCATTTATCATTTCCAAACAATTTGCAAGCTCCTATCATCTCTCTCAAAAATTGAGCGAAGATTTGCAAAAGTCCAATGACCGTTTGATTTCGATTGATAAACTGAAAGATGAATTTTTGGCAAATACATCTCATGAATTAAGAACTCCCTTACAAGGGATTATCGGGATTGCCGATTCTTTAAGAAGGGGAGTTGGCGGATCTATGTCCAAGTTCGTGGAAGATCAAATGAGTATGATCGTAACAAGCGGAGAGAGGCTTTCCCGACTTGTAAACGACATACTCGATTTTTCCAAACTCAAACACAGCGATCTTAGTTTGAAAAATATTCCAGTTGATCTCTACCAAGCCGTTAATTTCACTCTTACACTCAATCAGGTAAATATTGATTTAATAAAAGTTAATATAAAGAACGGGATTCCCGAGGATTTTCCCACCTTATTCGCCGATGAGAATAGGCTTCAGCAGATTTTACAGAACCTGATTGCCAATGCGGTTAAATTTACCGAAGAAGGGTCTATCATCGTTACAGCCAAGATTCTTCCCGATCGGATGGCGGAAATCAGTGTTACGGATACCGGAATAGGAATCGATGAAAAAAATCAGGAAAGGATTTTTGATTTTTTCGAACAGGTGGAAAGCGGGGATGCGCGCAATTCCGGTGGAACGGGACTAGGACTTGCGATCAGCCGCGCTCTTGTGAACTTGCACGGCGGAGATATCGGTGTAGAGTCGGAATGGAAAAAAGGGTCCCGTTTTTATTTCACATTACCAATATTATATGATCGACTAGGGTTCGACAAAACACTCACTTCAAAAATCACTCATTACAAAAATGAAATTAAAGCAAACGAACTTATCTCTTTGCCTTCGATCGATATGCTATTTGTCGCAAAACAAACGTTCTCGTATGAAGAAGTTAAAATACTTGTTGTAGATGACGAACCGATCAATCTGCAAGTGATTCAAAACTATCTTTCGTTGCAAAAGATTCAAGCAGTGACTGTTGCAAGCGGCAAGGAAGCACTTGAATTATTGAAGCCGGGTCATTCGTTTCAAGCGGTTATATTGGATATGATGATGCCGAGACTTTCCGGTTTGGAGACAACGAAAGAAATCAGAAAGAATTATACTGCTTTGGAACTCCCTATCTTAATGCTCACCGCAAAAACGCAAGATAAGGACTTGGTTGCCGCATTGAACGCCGGCGTTAACGATTATCTGATAAAACCTTTTGATTACGAACAATTGACGCTTCGTGTAAATAATATGCTTCGGTTATTGCAAAGCCATAAGGATCATTTGGAAAGGGAATCTGATAAAAAAATTGCAGTGGGTCACGTCAGACAAAGAATCAATTTGGATCTTCATGATCATTTGGGAGCAAGGCTTACTGATTTGAAATTTTTGTCGGAAGAATTATTGAACAGAGAAGGAACGGATAGAGTTCTGTTTGAAAAAATCATAGGAAACGTAAATGCCGCCATCCAGATTTTAAGAGATCAGATGTTGAAAATAGAAGATCTGGGTCTTTTAGGTGAAAATTTCATCAAAGGAATCAATTTGGTAATGCTTCGGCGTTATTCCGACGCGGATAGGGATTTCGATTTTCAAGCGGATGAAAAATTGATTCATTTTTTTTCCTCCCAAAGAAATGAAAACAGTATGATCGAATTGTACAGCATTGTCAATGAAATCACGAGCAATGATTTAAAGTATGGAGAAGGCGTATCCAAGTGGAATTTTATATTAGAAAATAATGAAATACTTATGGATATGAAAGCCGGATCCAGATATCATTTGCAAAAGCACAAGACCGGTCGTGGGACTGAAAATCTAGTGTTCCGGATTTCGAAGCTAGGCGGTAGGATGAAGCTTAAGTTAGACGAAAATATGTATCACATGGAATTGAAATTAGATAAGGAAACATTTTCCCTTCAGTAAATGGATTAAGGTTTATGGAAACAAAAGAAGTAAAAATCGGGATTGTAGAAAATGATGAAAATTTCAGGAATCAGATCTTAACGATTCTTGAAACAACTCCGGGGGTTCTTTCCGTGTCTCATTGGGAATCGGCAGAAGCCTATTGGAAAGATGAGAACGGCAAGGAATTGGATATTCTGTTCTTGGATATAATGTTACCCGGGATGAATGGTGTTGAGCTTGCCGGAAAGATTTCGGAAAGAGATCCGAATATAAGCAAAATTATGCTGAGCAATATGAATTCGGACGAACTCATATACAGTTCCTTAAAAAACGGAGCTATCGGTTATATTTTAAAATCCGAATTGAAAGATATATCGGAAGTCATTGATACAGTGTTACAGGGAGGGGCTATCATTACCCCTACCATTGCATTCAGAGTTTTAAATCATTTTAAGGCGAAGACCAATTTAGGTTCGATCAAACTGACTGATAAGGAAAATCAGATTTTAGATCAAATGGTCAGAGGCAAAACAATCAATCGTGTGGCTGAGTTCTTAGGTGTGAGCAAGTATACAATCCAGCACCATGTAAAAAATATTTATAAAAAACTGAATGTCCATAATCGGGCGGAATTGGTTCGAAAAGCAAATGACATCGGGCTTTTGTAATAGTCTAATTTAATATGAATTTCAAATTGTTTTCTTGGTTTAAGAGCCATCGCTTTTATACTTTTGTTTTATTTTCTTTCCTCGCTTTCTGTCTGGTAGCAACGTGTGCAAGTATAGGATTCGGGGCCAAATCCGTAAGAGAGATGAAAATACAAAATTCCAAAAATTGGAAAGAAGGACAGTTTCGAAACCCACAGCCGCTTGTTAATGATTTTTTGGGAATGGTTTTCGGATCTTTCGGAGCAAGCGAAGATATTCGGCCGAAGGATTTGCTGCCTGTGGTTTATCCTGACCCAGGGCTTTTCAAAGAGGATCCAAAAACGGGCCTTAGAGTCACTTGGTTCGGGCACTCTTCCGCTTTAATCGAAATTGACGGGTATAGGATACTGACAGATCCGATTTGGTCAAATCGTACTTCACCTGTTAGTTGGGTAGGACCGGAGCGATGGTATGAACCCGCTCTTCCGATGAATGATTTGCCCGAAATTGATTTTGTACTGATCTCGCACAATCATTATGACCATCTTGATTATGAAACTACTCTTGCTCTGAACAAAAAAGGAGTAAAGTTCATTGTTCCTCTTGCGGTCGGAGAACATCTTTCTGATTGGGGGGTTCCGGAAGAAAGAATCATCGAATTGGATTGGTGGGAAAGTCATAAACTTTCCGATTTTGAAATTGTCGCCACACCAGCAAGGCATGCATCCGGTAGAAAACTAATTGATTATGACGAACATCTTTGGGCGGGTTATGCCATTCTCGGCACCAAACATAGAGTTTACTATTCAGGAGATACCGGTTTGTTCCCTGCTATGCGGAAGATCGGAGATGAATACGGGCCATTTGACTTGACCATGATAGAAGTAGGACAATATGATAAAGCATGGCCTGATTGGCATATTGGACCCGAACAAGCCGTGATCGCTCATAAAATGGTGAAAGGCAAACAGATGTTACCTGTGCACTGGGGGCTTTTTGCATTGGCATTTCACAGTTGGACCGAGCCGATAGAAAGGGCTTTGGTCAAGGCAAAAGACCTGGATGTGAAACTGCTAACTCCGAGACCCGGAGAAAGTATCGAGCCTGACTTGGGACGAACTTTTGTTCGGTGGTGGCAGGATGTTCCCTGGAAAAGAGCAGCAGAACATCCTATTATTTCTTCTCAAGTAGACTAACGGTTTTTGTCCGCTTGTTTGGAATACTTTCTTTGGTAAACAAAACGGATTGCTTCCGCCTCAAGCCAAGGAACAGGTTTTCCGCCGCCTAAGATCCTTGCTTCGATAAATGATTTGCATGCTTTTTCGAATACATGACAAACTGCGTGCAAATCATCCAAGGTTCTATGCCCGCAAATGGCGCCTTGGTCTTTGATCATCACTGCATTTCTTCTTTTGATTCCCTTTACTATTTTTTTCAATGCTTCTTCGGTTTCTCCGAATGATACCACTTTTGCGGAAGGGCCTACGATCTGGGCCATATCATCCAAATAAGGTAGGACTGTTTCTCCTGCCATCGAACAGGTAAGTATATTTTCCTGGGTGGTGTGGATGATCGTGTTGAAGTCCTTTCTTTCTTTATACAAAGTTAGGTGTATATTCGCAAATGGGGGAGAATTTTCGGGTAAGGTGGTTTGGTCCAAATAAAGTTCTACCCAATTCGGATTTTTTTTCTTGGAAAATTGGGTGAAATTTACATGATCGGGAGTGATCCAAACCCGATTTCCGATTCGAATGCTTGCCGAATTTCCCTGTTCTAAAATTCCTTCTTTTTGCAAATTGGGAATCAAATGAAGCAATTCGGACGGATGTTCCGGTGCCTTCATGCAAATTCCTTTTTTCCGAAATTTTGAAGATACCATTCTCTAACGGATTTAGTTTCGAATTTTTTTGCATGAGAGATCTTTTTGAATTCTTCCCGAATGAATGCATCAGCAGATTTTTCCAATTCCATAGAAACGGAAAAAGCATTTTCCATATCGGAGCCTATGCATAGTACTCCGTGATTTGCAAGTAAGACCGCTTTACTGCCCGATTTCGCCAAACATTCGATAGCGGAACGAATCAGCTTTTTGGATCCGGGCAAAGCATAGTCGGTGCAGAAGACCGGACCACCGATGATCTTTTTCATTTTGTCGGATAGTATGGGAATATTCTTCCTAGCAGACGCAACCACGCTCGCTTGCAATTGATGGGTGTGGATGATTGATTTCACATCGGGTCTTAGCTTGTATGTTTCTGCATGTAGGCCTTTTTCGTAGGAAGGTTTTATCCTTCCTTCGTGTTCCAAGGTGTGGAGATTTACCTTTACGATTTCATCCGGACTCAAGTCTTCATAGGTTCTGCCGGTCGGTGTGATGACAAAATGATCTTCATCGATTCTTTGGCTTATGTTTCCCCAGGTTCTGGTGATAAGTCCTGCCTTCAAAAGACGGACTCCCGTATCTCTTACGATTTTATTTGCAGTTTGAATTTCCATTGTGTCCCACCTTTCGAAAGAAATCCGTCTTTAAATCACGCCTTCGACTTTCTGAAACACCCGATCAAATCTTTTCAATGCATCGTCAATGATCGCATCCGTATCGGCCGCACTCGTATATAGTCTGCTTCCGGCAAGAGTGACTAATCCTTCCGCCATATAAGCCGCGCCCATTTCTTCCATTGCATGTTTTCTTTTATGAGCCTCTGCGATCGTTTTTTTAATAGTCCAGAATTTGCTGAAATTGACTTCAAGTAACATTGTTCCCACGGTTTCCAAGTGGCAGATCGAACCTTGGTTGAATGCTACAAAGGGTAGGTTGTATTTTTTAATCAGTTTTTGGAGTCCTATTGTTAGGCGATCTCCAGCTTTGCCAGCTTTTTCGCAGGCTTTGGTTTTTTCCATTTCACATAAGGTATAATATCCTGCGGCGGAACTAAGAGGATTTGCGGCCATAGTTCCTCCGATCAATGCTTTCTTCATTCCAGTTTGAATTCCTGCGGAAACATATTTCATATATTCTTTTTTACCACCGAGTCCGCCTGCCGAAGGATAACCTCCGGCAACTACTTTTCCGAACACTGTCAAATCCGGAGTGATACCGTAATAACCTTGCGCACCGCTAAGTCCTACTCGGAAGGCAGTCACGACTTCATCAAATATAAGTAAGGCGCCAAACCGGTTGCATAATTCCCTTACACCTGCATTGAAGTTTCTATCGAGAGGACGAGTGCCGCTTTCCGGGCCGATCGGTTCCATCAAAACGGCAGCAGTTCCGCCTCTCCATCTGTTTCTTTTTAAAACGGATTCCAATGCGTTCAAGTCGTTCGGATAAAATTCCTGAGTGTATTTGAATACGGATTTAGGAACTCCATTTGCTTCAAAATGTCTGGTTCCGGGAAGTCGTAACCCGTATGCCAATTGGTCGCTCCATCCGTGATAGGCTCCACCCATCTTCACTATGTTTTTTTTCTTGGTGGCAAGTCTTGCCACACGAATGGATGCCATACACGCCTCGGTCCCTGAACCCAGCATCCGGAACATTTCTACGGATGGAACGAGTTGAACGATCTTTTCAGCTAACTTCAGTTCGTATTCATGAAATAATCCTGTGACAGGACCTGTGGAATTTAATAGTTCGGAAACTTTTTTACGAATGCTAGGGGGGTTACTTCCTAAAACCGTAGGTCCCCCAGCTTGCAGAAAGTCGATGTATTTGTTTCCGTCCAAATCAAATAGGTGTGCTCCGGATGCTTTCGTAAAAACCAAAGGAAAAGGGTGGTTGAAAGCGAGATTGTGTTGAACCCCGCCAGGAATGTATTGGGAAGCCTCGGTGATCATTTTTTTGGAACGAGCGCATTTTTTATCGTAGTATTCCAAGAGAATTTTATCCATTTCCGCTTTACGAATGGAGCGGATCGGCTGCGAAATCAGAGATCTCAGATCTTTATAGACTTGGTCTACATCGGGGTATTGGTTGATTGCGAAGCCAGTGGACATACTTAATTCCCTTTGGATAGTTTTTAGTTGACAATGAGTGAGTAATCACTCATTGTCAAGAAGAATTTATAAAAAAGAGGGAAAGATGTCCCGGAAATACTTCAATGAAAGTTTTGATCGGATCTCGGAAGAAAAGAGAAATCGAATTCTGTCCATTGCCGTATCTGAATTTGCCAACAGGGGATTTACCAGCGCAAATACAAATACGATCGCACAAAAGGCAGGGATCAGCGTAGGTTCTTTATACAAATACTTTGAAACTAAGGAAGACTTTTTTCTAACGGCGGTTCATCATGGCGTTTCCCAGTTGGAGAAAGCATTGGAATCAGTTGTTTTGGAAAAGGTAGATTTCTTCGGTAAGATAGAAAAAATACTACGGATCATTCAAATTCATTCCAGAGAAAACCAGGATATCATCAGGCTTTATAATGAAATGACCTCAGAGAGCAATTCCGAGCTGATCAATCGACTTTCCAGTGAATTGGAATCCATTTCCGCAAAATGTTATACCCAAATTATCAATTTGGCAAAAGAAGAAGGAATCATTTCTGCCGAGTCAAACAGTCCCATCTATGCATTTTTATTGGACAATATATTTATGAGTCTTCAGTTTTCATATGCAACTGAATATTATAAAGAACGAATGAAAATATATCTTGGGGCTGATATCTTTGAAAGGGATGAAGAAGTCATTTCAGGTGTGATGCAATTTATCAGAGGTGCGTTTGGCGGTGTTGCCTAATGCAACCGCTTCCTCTTTATGCCAAAAAAGAAAAAAAGATTTTTTGGCGCCTCGCATCTTTTCTTCTTTCTTAACTTTATTTTACTACCGACCGGGCTCTTCGCTCCAATCAAACGGAAAACACTCCACGCTCTTTTTCGTGGAACCTCCTGTTCCGACGAAAAAGCTTCGGCCATCCTTGGCCTAGGCCACCGCGAGAAATGATTTCCTTGTTTAAGAGTTCAGAGATGTCTGTGATTTTCGCTTCGATCCTAGCACAGGAGATTTTGATTTTCATTTAGTAAGAATTAATCTGTTTGATCGAAATCTTACTTTAACGATCTATGCTTTCTTATAAGAGCATAGATATAGTATGTCCTGAATGTTTCAAATTTAGCACAGACCTATTTAATATTGTAGCTTTTGCAAGGCTTGGTTTTCTTCGGCAAAAAGGCGAACTTTTCCTTAGAATTTTAGGAAAAATGCAAGGAAGGGTTGCCAATTCGAATTGGATATGTTAGTTGGAACTCATTGGGTGGCGGGTGGTTCACCCCTCCCAAATCAGGGCGGGGATACCAGAATACAATCCTATAAGCAAACCGAAACCAAATTACCATATCTTATATAAAGAAAGTTTAATTGTCTTGTTTCTGTCATAGGCCCATATGGAAAATTCAGGCCCTAGACTTTCTCCCCGGATTCCTAATGTTTTTACAATGAGTAGATTGTCCGAATCGAGTAATAAAATCGTTTCCTTTTTTAAATTTTGCAACTGGGAAAGTTCGGTTTCCCGAATCGGGTGATTTGTATAAAATGCGAGACTGGGCAAAGCCAGGTTTTGAATCGTAAGAAGTTCGGTTCCTATGGGAAAATTCCGATTCCAATGGTTGGCACTTGCGATCGTGTCTCTTCTTTTGTCAGATAATAGTGGTAATATTATAAAGACGATTGCAAGACTCTGGGCGATTGCCAAAATAAGAATTGCAGCTTTCCATTTCATCTTTGACTCGGAAACGATCTTTGCCATAAGAATCGCAAGTATAGGATACACTGCCAAAGGATAAGAAGGAAGTTTACTCATCAAACATTCGTAAAATATCCATCCGAATAGAAGACCACCTAATAGTAGAATGTTGATCGACTCGGGAGGATTCGTCTTCTTTCGGAAATGATCGTATGTTTCTTTTATTCGGTTCCAAATCTCTTTCAAGGCTTTTGGCAAATAGAAGGACCAAGGAAATAAACTAATGAAAAATAATAAAAGATAGGTGCCGGGAGGCCCCGATTGCCCGAACACTGGATTTGCGGCACGCCTCAAAATATACCAATCAATCATCCATCGGATCAATTCTCCGTTTGTTTTTTGCCAAACCAGATAACCCCAATAGAACAAAGGAAGTAAAGATAGGGGAAGAAAAAACCAAGGCTTCAATAAAAAGACAATCTTTCTCGTTTCCTGAAAGAATAAAAATACAAAACAAATTCCCCCTAAAAAAATCAGAACGGGAGGTCCTTTGGTAAGAGTTCCCAGAGCGACGGAAAGCCAGAATAAAAGAATCCAAGGATAGGTTTGAATGTGCTGTTTGGGAAGAAGCCGGAACAAAGAATAAAATCCCAATGTTTCGCAAAATGTAAGTAAGCTGTCGACAAGTGCGATTTTTCCGTTCAAAGGAAAGTAAAGGGATGTGGCAAGTATGAGAAAACCGAATAGACCGGTTTTGTCGCCATAGATTCGTTTGGCGGAATCGTAAGTAAGCAGGCAAATAAGCAAAATCCATAACGATGGAAGCAAACGAAGGGAAAATTCGGAAATCCCTAAGGTTTGAAATGAAATAGCAGAAAGCCAAAAATGAAGCGGAGGTTTCCTATGCGGTTCGGAAAAAGGAAAACTTTGGGTGAGATAGTCTCCCGTTTCGAACATTGTTTTTGCGAACCCGGCATAGGCAGCTTCGTCCTGGTCATAAACGGGGGAGTCATTTCCATACAATAAAAATAAGGACAAAGTTAAGCTGAGGTAAAATACAACGGGTATTTTTTTGAATAAGAGTTTCACAGCTATACAAAGGAAAAGGGACCTGGTTCCTGGAAAGTAAAAATATCCCAAAACACTTCGTTACCGTTTTGTAACAATTCAGCAATCAAATTGGAATCTAAATCCCTTAGGATAAGATCATGCTTTTTCTTACCTTTCCTCCCATCGTTTCAGATCCGGTTCTGCCGAAGAAAAAAGTCACAAAAGGAAAGTTGATTCTCTCTGCACTATCTATTCTTTTGTTGGTAATGACAATTTACCAGATAACGGTAGTTTTGTTTTATAGAACTGCCCTTTTGGAAACGAACCGGCCGTTTTCAGGAAATGTTTGGACTAATCCCTACGAAAAAGGAGATTGGGCCGCTCATTCCGAAAAGGTTTCCCTTCATATCCATTCAAACGAAGTTTCCTATACTCCCGAACGACATACTGTAGAAGAGATAGAATCGGTTTACAACATGAACGGATTTTCTCTTATTTCTTTTTCAGATTACGATCGGATCACCAAATCGAAGTTATATTCATTTCTTCCCGGATACGAATGGGGTCAAAATATCAAAAAGAGACATGCTCTTTCCATCGGATCGGAAACACAAGTTCCTGACTATTTTCCGGTGTACGCCTCCAGGGAAAATATTGCCTGGACATTCCGACAAATGAGAGAAAGCGGTGGTTATGTGGTCATCGCTCATCCGAAATTGCACTCTTCTTTTTCAAAAGAGGATTTGGAAAAAATTCCTTTTTACCAGGCAATTGAAGTTTTAACTCCATACGGAGATGATTCCAAAATTCTGGATCATCTGTTGAGCCGGGGGAGAAATGTCCATTGTATGGCGAGCGATGATTTGCATTACTTTCCGGAAGAAACAATTCAATCTTTTTCAGAACCTTTGTGGAAGGACATTTTGCAAAAGATGATGTTCGTCAGAGGCAAAGAAGGAGAAAGCCTTCTTCGTTACGTTTCCACCGCGAACGGAAACAGAAGTCCCGATTCGGTTAAAGCGGATCTGAAAGAAGGCTCTTTTTTCTGCGTGAAAAAATTCTTCCAAGGTGCGGCGGATCCGAATCTGCCGAATATTCGTTTTTCCGGCAAAGATAAAATCTCTCTAACTTCCGGGGAACGTTATATGGAAGTTCGTTGGATCGGAAACGGAGGAACGATTAAAAAAATCGATCCGGATACGGACCGATCGGAATATGAACTTTCGCCTGAAGATACTTACATTCGTTTGGAGATCACATCCTTGACCGGAAAAATCCTTTCGAATGCAATATACCGAACGACTCGCTAATCTATTTAAAACTCAGTTTGGAAGCTTCGGTCGTGCTTAAGCTATCGATATAACTCGAAGAAGTATTGTCATGTGCTTCGCTTGTATAGCCTGTGCCTGTTCTTAAGAAAGCACTGTCCACATTCCAAGTTCCCAAATTTGGAGAAGGGTAACCGGAAGGGACCTGATTCACCGAAGTTTTGTCACTTACAAACCCGTTTTCATCAAACAATCCATAGGTGAGAGAAGATCCTGTAAGATTGCATATCGTATCGTTTCCTGCTTGGGCATTGGCGGTGATTCCCATTTTTGCAGTAGTATAAAACGGTGATGCAAAATTCTGCATATAAGCCAAGTTATAGTAAACAGCGCTGCTTCCGCACTGGGTTTTCAGAAAATTGATCGCAGTTGCATTGCTCGGATTTATAGCAAGGAGTGCGTCCAAATCCATTCGTACGACGGAGCGAAAGCACAATTGTCCGAGACTTGTAATCTCGTCCAAGGTAACACGACCGTTATCACTCGGCCAGGAATTGTTTTTCGGTCCGCCTGCCCAGGTATAGGTTTGTTTTTTGACTCCCGATTTTACAAAGGAATAGCTTTCAACCATTGCATTCGGAGCGGTACCGAATTTGACAGGGTCGATTTCGGATAATTTATAATACATCAACGCACCGTCATTTCCTTCCAATGTTTCTGCACTGTCGAAAAATAACTGTAAGCTGGGAACGGAAGATCCCGATTTGAAGATTTCGAAAGTATTGGAAAAAATTTTGGTACCAGTATAGGCCGTGGAAGTGATCGCGGCACTGTCCACTTTCAATTTCAAACGAAGTACTGCCGCGCCCATTCCGGTGACTGTGACGGCGGAAGTGAACGTTCCCGTAGTATTCAAAAGCCCTTGGTTTTTGATCCCTGCCACCACCTGGTCCAATAAATTGGAATTTCCCCGCGCCCATGTAGCAGAGCCTCGCACAAACCCCCAGGAATCGGAAGCTGCGTAAAGTGGGGTATTTCCCAATTCCATTCGTATAATATCCGTAAGGTTGACTTCTTCCCAACGGAAAGTTTGTTTGTCGGTTGCCTTGGAAAAGTCACTGATATGAAGGGAGGTCAGTAGGAAAAACAGAACGTATAGGACTTTTTTCATTTTGTTACTCCGCGATCCCTTTGGGGATACAGATTACGAAACTGGTGCTTGGATTGCATCCGTTGCTTGAAGAAGAACGAGTAAGAAAGGATAATAACAACAGATCTGTCAGGTCTTTGCCGTTATCCGACTTATCTTTCAGTTTGCATGCAAACGGGCTTGCTAAAATAAAAAGGGTTATCAATAGAATCTGTAATTTCTTCATAACAGTCTCTTTATAAAATATAATCCGCAATTTTGCAAGTTTTTGTAGAAAAAAACACAAGAATTATAAGAAATATAGGAACTGGTTTTTTACGTGAAATTTAGATCGATTCAGATTTCCGGTGCCTTTCTTTTTTTGATTTTTTGTTTCATTTTGACCGCAGAGTCGGTTTCAAAAGGGATTGCAGGAGAAACAAAAGACAATTCGGGAAAACAGATTCCATTTTATCAAACCCTTCCATTCTTCTTTTGAGGCAAATGCTCTCAGCTTGTACTTTCCGAAAGGAGGCGATGCTATAAAGAATTTTGGTTCACTCGGAATGATTATTTTTTCTCCTTTCTTTAGAAAATTATTTCCTTTGACGGGATTGGGAAATAATAAAATCGGATCGATTCGCCTGACACATATTTTGTTTTCAAAGAACGGAATTTCAAATTCTTTGCGGAATTTGATTTTGCTTAAAAAAGGACCAGGTATACGTTCTTTTGTCCAGATAAGAATAAAAATCCGGGTCAGTTTTTTCCCTTCATTTCATTCATCAAGTCTTCGTTTTTTTTGTATTGTTCTTTGATCAATTGGTAGTTTTCTTCTTTGAGTTGTTTGAACTGTTCGAAGATTTTCATTTTTTCTTTGGCATATTCGTTCAAAATCTGTTTTTTAAGAACTTGTCCGTCCAAAGTCACTTCTTCGTTTGCGCCCGTTAGGACCTCTTTGCCTTTTTTGTCCGGTACTACTGCAACGGTTCCTTCGTTTACATAGACGCCTTCTTGCAAATCCAAATCGGAATCTGTTTCCGGCCCGGGAGGTGCGGCAACTATAAATTCCGTTCCTCTTACTCCTGCTACAAGACTTGGGCTAACAATGTTTAGTTTGTTTTGGGATTTATTGTTTTTATGGGCTTTTACGAATAATTTGCCAGTATAAATTTTAACAGTGGATTGCCTGGATTTGGGATTGAGCAGATCTTCTATGGACGCCTCCGTGAATTTGGCAAGCCGAATGGTCGCTTGGGTGGCAAGTTGAAGTTCGCAAGTGCCGTCTTTGGAAGTTACCTTGTCACCTTTTCTTAGGATCTGGTTGATCTTGAGCGACTCTTCCTTTTTTTTTGCATTCCGGCCGGACCAGGTGACCTCCCCTTTGACAAAGCTCACTACCGCTACGTCTTCTGCGAACACCGGGAAAAAATAAGATAAACAGAGAAGTAGAAGGATAATCTTTTTCATAGAAACGTTTTAGCGGGCATTTTTTTTGTTACAAGCTGAAAAAAAGCGAACTTATTGCAAAAATTTTACCTTTCAGCTTTTGATTTTAAAAAAAATTCCCTTTTTTGGACTTAAGCAATTTTGAGAGTCCCAAAAAATATCTGTTAAAAATTTCGGTCCGAACCATATATTTTTTGTTTGGTGGTGCTTTCTTCGAAAGAACACAATGTAAATCAGGTAAATTGTCAACCAAACAGGAGGAGTCGGCCAAAAAAATACGATACTTCCATTTATTACGGCCTGTGAAAAAAAAATCCCGTTTAATTCGGATAAACTTCCCGCAAATTGCAAAATATTTCTTTTCTATAATTGGTGTTACATTTTCGATGACAATTAAGGCAAGGCTCAAGAGCAGTTTAGATAAATGTTTTGCGATAAATTCATCTCCAATTCGATAGATTGAGACCATGGAATATAGAATTATGTCTTTCAGGTTGAAAATAAATTACTCAATAAATTATAGACTCCTTATCTTCTTCTGTCCGCTCGTTCTTTTTACCGTTATAAATTCGGAACAAGCTTATGATCCCCTTTCCTTATCCATGGAGGAAGCGGAGGTAGTGGGTGTTACAAACAGCGTAATACTTCAAAGTTTGAAAGATAGAAGGGAGGTTTTTAAAATGATCTCCACCGAAAAATGGAGAAATTACCTGCCTCGTGTCGGAGTCAGTTACTTTGGCTTAAAAAACAATAATCTCAACCAATCGGACAGTCAGTACAATGATATTCGGGTCCAAATCAATCAACTCCTCTATGACGGAGGAGAAAACAAGTTGGAAATCGAATCTGCCAGCTTACAGGAATTGATCAATCAGGAAGATTGGAAAATCACAAAGGACAAACTCTCTCTTGAGATCAGGAAGACCTATATCAAGTCTTTGGCCAACCAGGTAAAGTTACATTTTGTCAAAAAAACCCTGGAAAGAACACTATCTCAGATCAATGACATAAAAAAAGAAAACGCTGCGGGGTTCGCAACGGAATTGCAGCGACTTGAAGTCGAATCCAAAATCAGGGAAATCGAGCTTCTTTTGCTAAAGACCGAATCAAACAGTAACCAAGCCAATATCGAATTAAGAAAAACGCTGAACCTTCCTTTGGAACTTCCTCTCCGTTTGAAAGAATCCTTGTTAAATGATTATGTTCTTCTTCCTCCCTATTTTAAGGAAGAAACTTCAAATCTTGCCGTGGCACACAAACCTGAGATCAAAAAGTCCCAAATTACAATCGAGAACTTGAAAACCAGAAAGGAAATCACCGAAAACTACTGGAAACCGAAAGTATTTTTAGGAAGCTATTACGGTCAGAATATAAACGGCCCTCTGCCTGTAAAAAACGACGTATACGGATTCAGCATTTCATTTCAAACTCAGTTGGGGAGTACTACAAACCAGTCTACTGCCAATTACGGAATGCAGACTGACGGAACCGGTATTCAAAGGATTCCCGGATTCGGTCCTCAATTTGTAGGTCGGGGGGAAAACGCATTCAATAGCAGCACCTTGAACCTGTTTGATGACCTATCATATTCCAGAAAAATCTATGAAGGAAAGATCGCTCTTTCCGATGCCGTTCGAAACAACCAGCTGATCGAAATCGCCTTAAAAGCGGAGGCATTCAAGGCACGTGAAAAGGTGAGAGAGACTTGGCAGATATTGAGACTGACAAATTCCCGTTTCTACATCACGTATGAAACCTGGAAATCAATGCAGGCGAAATCGGCAACCGGATTTTCCAAAAAGACTGAAATGTTGTCTGCAGAACTCGAATTATTGAAATCCGCCGACGACTTGACTACAGCTATCAGCAGTTATTTGGAGTCGGTTATGGATCTGTCGTTTGCTACCGGAGTCGATGTTTCCGAATGGCAATTTTACATGTATAAAAAGGGCGAGGGAAATTCCTTGTTGGCCCAATTGTATTCCGATGATTCTTTTATTTTCAACAAGCCGAAAGATTTGTTGGATAAGAATATTTTGGATGAGAATGGTTCGAAACCGGATAAGGGCGATAACAAACTACGCAAAAAATCCGAATACGATTTTTACTTGGAGGATTAGTTGAAAAAGCGATATAAGTTTTTATTAATTGTTTTCTTGTTTACCTTTGAGTTTTGCAAACATGCAAGTTCCGACGCATCGAAGATGCTTACCTTCCTTGGAAATGATTCATCACCTAAGGTAGTCTCGGCGGTGCCTTCAATGGGGGATAAGGAACTGCCTCGTACTCAAAAGATTGCCATT
Source organism: Leptospira ilyithenensis (assembly GCF_004771005.1). Taxonomy (GTDB): domain Bacteria; phylum Spirochaetota; class Leptospiria; order Leptospirales; family Leptospiraceae; genus Leptospira_A; species Leptospira_A ilyithenensis. Next base: position 660,528 of record NZ_RQHV01000061.1, on the reverse strand, counting down.
TTGTTCGATAAACCAATGAACATCAATTCGTGCGTTCAAAGTTTTTCCATTTCGCCTTCTACCCAAGGTTTTTATGATCTCAATGATTATAGTCTGAACTTTACTCCGAGTACTCTTTTCAGTTACGGCACTTACACATACACTCTTACAAAAAATTGCGAATCGAAAGATGGTCTTGATTTGAAGGATATTTTTACCGCCAGTTTCACAGTAGGCAATCAAACAACCGCCGGAACTTTTCCCGAAGTCCAATCGGTTACCGTAAGTGCCGGTTCTTCGGCCAGTTGTAATTCCGGTAGTCCTACTGCAGTTAATATTCTAAGTGATTCTGTTTCCAATGCTTGTATGGGCACACCTCTCAGAAATAAAATCAAAGTTTATTTTTCGCGCGCTATGGACAAAAGCGCTACGGTTTCCGCCATCACTTTTTCGCCTAACTTCAACGCGACTTATTATTGGGATTCCGATACGGAACTGTCCATTAGCCCGGACTCTCCTTTTGCCTACCAAACAAGAATCAATATGACGGTTTCGACGGTTGCACAAGACACACAAGGCATCCGCATGCAAATTCCGATTGCGGGAAGTTTTCAGGTAGGAACTCCGAATTTGGTTCCTCAATTGACATCTCTCACTCTTTCTACGGGAACCTTAGCAGACTGTTTGGCGGGGATCGGAACGCTGGGCGATCTGACTACTACGTCGATTACTACTGCATGTCTAGGGAATCCTACAAACAATCCGATCGTATTTAATTTTTCAAGACCGATGAACCAGGTCCAAACCCAATCCAATATCGGGTTTAGCCCTTCTTTTACCGGCACATTCGGTTGGTCTTCCGACAACCTAACGCTCACATATACGCCTGATGCAAAATTAAGTTATGGCATCCGTTATACGATCACTGTGGGTCAAAATGTGATCACCTCCGACAAAATTACCGTAGAAGCAGCTTCTACGTATAGTTTTGTTGCCGGAGGATCCGTTTCCTCTTCCCCGACCGTGCAGGCGGTCGGTGTCGCCTCTCAGGGTTGTGCCACAACTTTCCCCGGTACGGGAAATGCTGCGGGGGGAAACTGGAGTTTAGGGTCCTGTTATTGGGATAGCACCTTGGCTGTGTTAACTCCAAGTTCCTACACCTTTCGTGCAGGTGATACCGGTGGAGGAGCTACCTCTTCAACTGTAGATTGTACCGATGTAAATACAGACAACTTCCGATTGATTTTTACTAACTATATGGACTTGAATAGTACGGTCAACGCTGTTCGTTTGCGACGGCTTTCCCCTCCCTCTACCATTATTCAACTTTCTTCCTGGACCTGGGCGGATTGCCAGGCGGCCTTTCCTTACGGCTGCAGGGTTCTTGATTTGGTTTTCGCCGAACAGGAGTCATCCTGTAACTCAACCCTTTTCGGAAACGCAACGACCGGAGGAGATTTCAATCTGATGCGGTCGGATAATGCTCCTGCAGGTTTTCCTTATTATATGATTACGGTGGATACTTCCGCCAAAGATGTGAACAATCTGTTTTTCTCCTCCAATTTTAATTTTACCATGGAAGCTAAATAATATAATGAATCGAAGCTATAAAAAGATCGGAGCTTTCCTGTTTTTTATTTTATGTTTGTTAGTTGCTAATTGTTCTAGAAATCCGTATAATATCCGTTCTGCTATTTCTTCGCAATCATCTTCCAGGAAAATTCTGGTAGGTTATATTGAAAATAGGGATTTGAAGTCTCTCAAACAAGCTCCGAAAAATTTTAAAGATCTTTTGCAATTTGAACTTATAAAGAACGGGTTCAACCTGGTACCTTATCGGAAAAAAAATGCGCATCCGGGAAATAAAGAGAGTAGCAAAGACGCGATCGGATCACTCCCCGAATCTTTGCGAAGAATCGCCGGAGAAAACAGTTACGAAGACTATAAAGAAGAAAAACTTTTAGACAGGGAAGAAATACGATCTCTTTTTCGGGACGAAACTTTTGATATTCTCATACAGGGTTCCATATCTATTCAATCGAATGATCAGATTCTGGATCGAAAAGAATATAATTATATTTTTTTGCATATCTTTGATCATGAAGGCAATAACTTGGGGATGATCTCATCCACCTTTGACAATAAAATCCTATATGAATCCGAACTGATGAAGAAAGTTGCGGAGGGTCTTGCCTTTGAGTTGAAAAAAAATTCGGGTGAGATGATTGCATTGCAGGAAACAAAACATGCATTAAAGGTTAATTCCAAAGGTGATAACTAAAATGGCAGTCCGGAGTTTTGTTTTCCTCTGTTGTTTTTTATCTTTGAGTGTTATTTTTTCTTGCTCCGACAGTGAGACTTTGGAGAAAAATTATTTGGCAGGCAAGGACGAATATGCCAGTGGCGATTTGGATTCGGCTTTAAATTATCTTACCCAGGTTGATAAGGAAGATTCGCATTATTCGGACACCCCTCTTTATTTGGCCAAAATTGAATTTTATAAAGGAAATTTTGCTAAGGCGGAAGAACGATTGGAAGATGTTCTGGACGATCCTATTTTGGGCTTTCAAGCTAAACTCTGGAAATTGAAAGCGGGGTATGCCTCCGGAAAGGATCGCAAAACACTACTTGCTCTTGTTGATGAATTGTTGTTGGTAGACAGTTCCAATTTGGATTTACTGATTATCTCCGGCAAAATCAATGCAAAGATGGGAAAAATATCCGATGCCATCCTGTCATATGACAAAGCAATCGGTCAGGAAGATCAGATTTTGTTAGCAAAGCAGGAACTCAACTTAATATACGGAAAGGTCTATTCAAGTAGCAAAGATCGCGAAACCTCAAAACAGCCGACCATCATAATCAAGCAAAGCCCGCAAAGTAAAAATAGAAGGAAGTAAAGTATGAGTTTTTTAAAGAAAATCGTTTCCCCCGCATATCATATTCTCTATTGGAAGAATATTGTTAAAAATCCGGTCATTGAGTATGACAAAAATACAAGCCCTAAGGAAGTTTTTCATATCGGACTGAGATACTTTCTGTATTTTTCATGCGCATATATGTTTTTTTATTTTTTGGTTTTTTTGTGCGCATACCCTTATTATAGCAAATTGAATGAAGCACTTAAGATAGAGTTTGATGCCAAAGGAAATTCCGGATTAAGTTATTTGCTAAATTCTTACCCATTCAACGTAGCCTATATTTTCTCTGCTTTGGCTCTATTTATATTTTATATAACAGTGTTTAGCTACTATTTGGCTAAATTTTTGGAATCCGAAAGCCGGTCGTTTCTAGCTCATTTCGGGATTTGCCTTCATTCAACGACGGGTTTGATCACAATCTTGTTTATCGTGCTCATAGTGAACTCCGTTTTTCCTTTCAGCCCGCAGATCGGATACGTTCTATTCAGTTTGCTGATTGCTGCTTGGATGATTCTATTCGGAATCGGGATATATCTTTCCACTAGAATTTTTACGAAAGCATCTAATAAATATTTTGCCCAAAACAAAAGAAGGGCGAGTTTGACTTGGCTTGTTCCTTTGTTTCTTATTTGTTATTTTGTTTTCGGGGTCATTACAGCCTAACTAATGCTAAAGGAAAGGTTTGATTTTCTAACTAAGATTCCTTTTTTCTCCAAGATAGTTATCAGTGCACTTATATATCTTGGACTGTCGATCGGATATAGCAATCTGACTTGGGGGGATTTGAGGGCGAAAGTTCCTTTTTTTAACAGGATGTTTTATTCGCCTAAACTTTCCCTCGTCAGCTATTACGAAAAATTCAAAAAAGAGGAAAAGAAAGATTCCGAAGAAGGTTTGAGCGAAGAAGGAAGTTTGGCCGTCGAATTATTAAACATAAAAGAAGAGAGCAATACCCCCGTTCTATCCTACTCGGCACTTTTAGAACCGATTGAAAAAGTGGAGATATACTCGAAAGTAAGCGGAAGATTGGAAAAAACCTTTGTAAACGAAGGTGATTCCGTTTCGCAAGGACAGAAATTGGCAAAGCTCGATAGTTTGACTTTTGAACTCGATCTTGCCAAACAAAAAGCCGCTTTAGAATCCTCTCAGGCATTGTATCGTCTTTCCGGTGATAAACTAGCAATTGCTAAACGGAATTTGGAAATCAAACTGGGCGAAGCCGACAAAAGAATCAATCTTTATAATAAAGCAATCGCGGAACTCGAAAGGTTTCAGGAAGTGATTAAGAAAAAAGAAATCCTTTTGGAAAACAAAGTAATCACGGAAGAGGAAATGGCAAACCTTCGCCTTGAGTTGAATACCCGTGAAATTAATGTTAGTAATGCGAAACGCGATTTAGATATGGTTCTCGTAGGAATCCGGGATGAGGATATACAAGCGGAAGGATTGGCTGTTCCTGCCGACAGAAAGGAAAAAAACGAAGTATTGAAAAAAATCAATACAAAGATAGAGGCCTCTGAGCAGGAAGTGGCTTTTCGGAATCTAAAAGCGGCCGAAGTCAATTTGCAAACTACAGAGATGCTGATTAAGGAATCAATCCTTTATTCTCCGTTAAACGGTGTCGTCGCAAAAATCAACAGAACTGCGGGAGAATTGGTCAATGCGGGGAGTGGAGGAAGTCTTCCTATCTTAACCGTTATTTCGGTGAAATCCGTTTATGTTGCTTTTTCCGTAAATGAAGGAGATCTCTTCAAACTGAAAGTCGGTTTAAAAGCAGATATAAAGGCCGATGTTTCCCCTGACAAAACATACCGTGGCACGGTAAAGAGAATCAGTCCTTTTGTTGACAGTAAAACGCATACGGCGGAAGTAAAGATCCAACTTGACAATCAACATTCCCTGCTTAAGCCAGGAATGTTTGTTAGGTGTGAGGTGATTACCGGCAAGGAAGAAAAATCCATATTTGTTCCTCTGACTTCTCTCATTGCATTGAATGAGACGGACGCATTTATTTTCGTTGTTCGCAACAAGCGAGCTTATAAAAAACAGGTGAAACTAGGTGCGAAAAAAGAGGATAAAGTTGAGATTTTGGACGGGCTGGAAGAAGGCGATTCGATCGCTCTCAGTTCCATCAGTCGGTTGTTTGACGGAATACTGATCACGCCCAAACTTCAATGATTGAAGCCATTCAGAAATTTATCTTAAAAAGAAAGGTTGCCACCAGTATGGTTTACGGTGGCTTTCTTATTTTTGGGGCACTGTCCTTAAGAGACATTCCTATCGGATTACTTCCCAATATTGAATTTCCGAGACTATCGATTATAACTACCTATTCCAATGCTTCACCTGCAGAAATGGAAAATCTGATTACTAAACCTATCTCGGAAGTTGTCGGTACGATCCAAGGTGTTGTGAAGGTGGAATCGGAATCCATCGAAGGTTATTCGTTTGTTCATTTGAGTTTTAAAAACGGAACGGATATTCATTTTTCTTTGGTGGAAGTTCGTGAAAAATTGGATTTGATCCGGGACTTTTTGCCGCAAGACGCAAGCAAACCTTTGATTTCCAGATTCGACCCGAACAAATCCTCCTTTATGGAAATCGTATTTTTTTCCAACGGTTTGTCAGACGAACACAACTTACGCCAGTTTGTCGAGGAAAACCTGAAAGTATATTTGGATCGTGTGGACGGAGTTGCCGCAGTTCAGATTTCCGGGGGATACCAAAAGGAAGTATTTATAGAAATCGATCCTGAGCGAATGAATTCATTTCGGATTTCTCCGCAGGATTTGCGCTCTCTGATTTCCATTAATAATAAAAATTATCCTGCGGGTCAGTTGCCATTTGGTAAAAAGGACTTACTGGTTCGTGCCATAGGCGAATACGCTTCCACGGAGGAAGTAGGCGGTACGATTGCCTTTTTCAATGAAGGGGCGGGTCCCGTTTATATTTCGGATTTCAGTAATGTGAAAGAACGTTTTCGGGACAGAAGAGGTCTTGCCCGCTACAACGGAAAAGAATGTATTGTTGCTTATATTTATAAGGAGCCTGGCAAAAACTCGGTTCAGATCGCCGAAAATGTTTCCAACGCTCTGTCGTTTATCCAAACCCAATTTAAAAAGGAAATTTCTTTGGAAGTTGTTTATGATGAATCCGATTTTATCAAACAATCCATTAATAATCTGTTCTTAAGTTTAATCATAGGTGCCGTACTTGCTTTCCTTGCGTTACTGATCATTTTAAAAAACTTACAAAGTCCGAGCCTCTTGCTTCTTGCCATTCCCGTGACACTCTTTCCCAGCTTTCTTGTGTTTAAATTTGCAGGTATCAGTTTTAACATGATGAGCCTTGGGGGCCTCGCTTTGGGAGTGGGTATGCTCTTTGACTCTAGTAACGTAGTGCTTTCCGCAATCGAAAGAAATTTGTTATTGGGTAGCCAACTAACAAAAGCTATCTTGGATGGCGGCAAGGAAGTCTCTACTTCCATTCTATCCGCAACATTGACTACGATTATCGTATTTTTGCCAATCACTTTTCTGAAGAGCACTTTGGGAATCGTATTCTCCGAAATGGCTCTGGCAATTGTAGTCACATTATCTATGAGTCTTATCGTTTCTTTGACTTTCATTCCGCTTGCGGCTTCTTTTTTGTATAAATCGCGAAAAACATTAACTTCCAAAAAAAGCAAGTTTCAGATTTATGATGAAGAAAAACTGATCAAAGGATATCATTCCTTTCTTAAGGAAATGATTGCGACTCCTAACATTTATTTGTTGGCAATCGTTGCTTTGCTTGTCTTCAGTTTTACCTTGATTCCTTTCATTCAAAAGGAGTTTTTGCCGAAAGTTGATACAGGCGAATTTGAAATGGTAGTTTCGTTACCGCGTGGAACGGATCTTCCTGCGATGTCGGATTTTGTTTCTTATCTGGAAGGAGAACTCTTGAAAGATAAAAAAGTAGCCCGAGTCGTCACAAATATCGGCGGTGAAGAAGATGATCTGAAGATCAATCCGAATGCGATTGTCGATCCGAACAAAGCATCCCTTCGGGTTGTGCTGCAAGAAGACAAGGATATAAGAACTTCCGATTTTATAAGTGCGTTTAGAAAGAAATTGGTGATTGATCCGAGTTACGAGATCGTATTCAATACAAGGGATAATATGCTCGGTGACCTTTTGGGTCAAAAAAAAGGATTTCTTCAATTCCTTTTGATCGGAAATGATTTGGAATCCATTCAGGAGTTCGGGATAAAAGCAAAGAGCCGATTACTTTCCAAACCTAGCGTTTTGGAAGTGAAGCTAGGAATGGAGACAAAGAATACGGAATACCATTTGAAATTCAATCAGGTGAAAATGTCCAGATACGGATTGACCAATGCGGGAGTATCGACTTTCGTAAGGATTGCTTTGAAAGGTTTGACTTCTTCCTCAATGAAAATTGCTGGAATGGAAACCAACATTCGGATTGGTATGGACAAAAAATATACAAACACTCTGGAAAAACTGAGACGTTTGAAAATCCGAACACCTTCCGGAGATAATATCAGCTTGGAACAATTCGTAGAGATACAAGAGGAAAAAAATCTATCATCCATTATGCGACGTGGAAATTTCCGTATCAATCCGATTGATGTCAGTTTGGATCCGAGTTTGACAAGAGCAGAATCCGATATCAAATCCATGATTCAGAAATGGGAGCTGCCTGAAGGAGTCAAACTTCAGTTTGCCGGAGAAGAGGAAGATATAGATGCTTCTTTTAGGGAAGTGATTTTTTCCTTTCTCTTGGCACTACTTTTGATCTATATGTTGTTATCCGCTCAATTCGAGTCTTATTCTTCTTCGTTTCTTATGCTTTTTTCCGTTCCATTGATTTTTATAGGAACTTTTCCTGCCTTGATATTGGGAGGAAAGTCGCTTAATATAAGTTCGTTTATGGGATTTATCCTGCTTATGGGAGTTGTTGTGGACAATGCTTCTTTGTTTTTTGAATACTACCGTTTGTTCTTGGAGGAGAAGAATGACCGTCTGGCGGCTATTTTGGCGAGTAGCGAAGCAGTCTTCAAACCGGTGATCATGAACAATACGACTACCATTCTAGGTATGCTCCCTATTGTTTTTGAACTCGGAAAAGGTTCCGAATTCCAAGCTCCCTTGGGAGTAGTCGTTGTTAGCGGGCTTTTTACTTCTACCTTGCTTTCTCTTTTTGTAATACCTTTGTTATTTTATAAATTCAATAAAAATGTAACTTCCCATTACCGATGAAAAAATCAAAGATCATACTCTCCATAGAGGAAAGACCTATTCTATGTTTGATGTTTGCATTGGGACTTACTTTATTCGGTGTTTTGTCTTTTCAGGAAATCAAATTTTCCTTAAGCAGAAAGGAAATTTATCCCGGGATTGCCATTCGGGTGGATGCATCCGGCTTTGACGCATACCAAACGGAAGAAGTCATCACGACTCCCATTGAGAAAATCATTTCTACAGTAGGAGGAATCAAAGAAATCCGATCCATTTCCGAATCGGGCAAGTCCGTCATTCAAATCCAAATGGAAAGAAACTTGGATTTAAAAACAAAGGCTTTGGAAATCAGGGAAAAGATAGATTTGATCTCTTATCAATTTCCTAGGGAAGTTCATAAGCCCATGGTGTATCGATTTGATCCGGGCAATTCTCCCGCCATGGTAGCAACTTTTTATAATGAAGGACTAACTCAGGATGAGCTTCGTGAGTTAGTTGAAAAGACTTATAAGGCGGAATTGGAAAACATCGAAGGAGTGAGTCAGGTGATCGTAGCGGGAGGCAGAATTCGCGAAATCTTAGTTGCCTGTGATGCAAAACAACTGGAAGCTTACACTCTTAATCTAAGAGACATCGTAAACAAGATTCAAGATTGGAATGCGAACTTTTCATTGGGTAACATCCGTGTATCCAACAGAGACAGTTCCGTGTTTGCAAATAGCAAATTTTCCGATCTTTATGCGTTAAGAAATATTCCTTTGGTAGTCGATTCCTTCGGTAAAGTGGTGTTTTTGCATGACGTTGCGAAAGTATCTTTGGAACCGAGGGATGACGAAGTAGGTGCCCGTTTGAACGCAGAGGAAAGGGTATCTGTTTTTATATACAACAACCAAACAAGTGATATATTAAAGATATCCGGGCAAATCAGGTCGATATTCTCTTCTAAAATAAAGGGAAAGTTGGAAGTGATCGTGACTCAGGATGAAGCCTCTTTTTTAGTAAATACCATTCGCTCCCTAATGATTTCAGGTCTTTTTATCATTTTACTAGTCTTACTATTTTTTTATAGAAATGCGAATTTCAAAAGGTTTTTCCCTTTTTACCTGATGAGTGTTCCTACTTCCTGGTTTATTTTTTCATTGGCAGTCGGTATCGGTCGTTTTGATTTAAGTTTGGCCTTTTCCTACGGATTTATCATCGGGCAAATTTTTTGGGGTATGTTTGTTCTTCGTGTTTATCGATTTCAAAAGAAGGATATATATCATTTCGGTTATTATAAATTCAGCCTAATGCTCGTTATTATATTTGGTGTTTCCGTTGTTTTTCTGTTACTCTCTAAGGGGATCTTTATGTTTTGGTTCGAGTTTGTTTTTGCCATTTGTTTTTCCGTGATTTCAAGTTATATACTGTTTCCTGTTTTTTATATTAATTTCAAAGATACTTTTTTCTTTCGATGGATTTATAAAGAGAATCGTTACTTTATCAGGTATTATGATCTTATCTGTAATTTTTTGATTAAAAAGGGTTTGGACTGGAGAAAGAAAACGGAGGATTCTCTTTTTACCAATATTTACTTGTATCCGGTGAGTATTGTCTTTCTTATTTTGCTTGGTATTTATACTTTATTCTCTTCAAGTTTGAAATATTCCATTGATTCGGATAAAAAGGAAGTGATTGCTTTCCTTGAATTTCCGCCCGGAACTTCCTTTCAACATACAAGCCAAATCACCTTATCAGCAGAAAAGAAAATCCTTTCTGTTACGGGTGTAAAAGAAGTAATCAGCAAAATAGATCCGGCTCATTCGTTACTTTTGATTAAGTTAGACGACGGAAATTTTCCCGATAGGGACTTTCTTTCCTCTCTGAAAGCCTCGATCGGATCTACCGACGACGGATTTCTTTATTTTTCTTCCGATGAAGACTCCAAATTTTTCAAGGAAGTTGCATTTGACGTCATCGGTTATGATATCAAGGATTTGGAAAAATATGTAAGCAGGATTGCCGAGAAAGCAAAATCAATGAATGGTGTGGCTGAATCGGTTTTGCGGTTCAAACCTTCCCGCGAAGAGTTACAATTGAATTATAATCCTTATAAGTTCGAACTTTCCGATATGAAGTTTTACGAATTTGGAGATAATTTGCGTTTGGCGATACAGGGCGGAGTGGCAACGAAATATCTGGATCAGGATAGGGAAGTCGATATTAGAGTGCGTTATGCGGAAGAGTATCGCAAGTCTTCCGATCACTTGAGTGAAATTAGAATTAAAAACGGATCGGGACGATTTGTACCTATTTCGGAATTGGTTCATCCCAAAGAGGCACTTGTTCCGCAAAAGATATATCACAAAAACCGTTCCAGATCCCTTTCGTTTGCCGTAAAGATGGAAGGCAGTTCCGGATCGGAACTGGGAGGGTTGATCGATACGGTTATGGATTCGTCTCTTCCGGAAGGATATCGGGTAGAACTCAGTGATGAGGAAGATAAAGGTTTTTTCGGATCTGACTTTTTTCAGAAGGTTATTTTTTTAAACCTACTTTGGTTGAATCCTTTGATTTTCTTTGCGTTAACAGGTAATTTGAAAAAATCAAAATCATATATATGGAAAATGATCGCCCCCCTTTTCTTTAGCATATTTCTATGGAAGTTTTTCTTTTCGAGTGTCATCTACCTTCCATTTCTCATTGGTCTCGGAATAGGTCATCTTTTCGGTATTTTTTTATTGGAAAGTAAATACCACCTAACGCAGTATCCTGTTTTATATTTTGTGTCTTTGTTTATTCCTTTTATTATAATCTCCGATGCTTCTCTGATCAGCCTAGTCCATATTTTCAGCGCCATTCTGCTTTTCTGTTTCTGTCTCTTCGGCCAGGAAAGGATAACTAGGGAATGGAATCGGAAATACGAGAACCAAGATATGGTTTTACTTTTGTGGGATCTTACAAAGAAAATTTGGAAGACTCTGGAAGAGAAAGTAGCATTGATTTGGCGCAAAAGAACATTTGGTAAATAATCCGCTAAAATAATCTATTGTGCCTTCCTTAATTTTTTTCGCATAAAAAACATTGATAAAATCTTTTTCTGACTTTAATGAGATAAAGACGATTAGTTTGTAAAATCGTAGATTAACTGCGTTTATTTGTATGCTCGGATATTATTCGGATATAGTTTTGTTTTTGTTAGAACAAGGAATTGATTTTAGAGCGATAACGGATCATGCAAAAGGAAAAAATCTGCGTATAGAAGATGAATTAAGACACCAAATTTATCCTTTAGGCTCGGTACAACATATAAAAAGATGGGGATTCTCTTTTTTCTTAAGAAAAATGGATTCGATTACAGATAAAGCCCGATTCCAACGTATGCATATAATAAAGCTCAAAAATTATGATGCTTTGGAAACTGGGAAAGATTTTCTCCTGAAAGAAGGAAAAGAATGGAAAAAATCTTTCTAAGGTAAAGGTTAATCTTCTTCAATTTCTTCGTCCTCTACTGTGGTCAGTTCCCAAAGATCTCGCAAACTCACTACATTGCGTTTCAAGGAATCAATATCTTCTTCTTCCAGTTCATAAACAGGGGGGTCGAATTGAAATCCTTGATTTGCTTTTAAAACTTCACAATCTGCGGCAAAGGACTTCCAAAAATAAGGTTTATAGTAGTCTTCAATATCTCCGTAAAGACACCAATGGAAAAAATCGTTATAGTCGAGCTCAGTGCTTTCCCAAAGGAGAGTATCCGGTGCAAAATAATAAACCATACCGTCTTCGTCTTCGAAGGCGCCCGTATTTACAGCAAAAAAACCACCTAATAGATCATAGCCGACCAGAAGCGCGTCTTCGATAAAAACCTGTTCGGAATCGTTGATATCGTTCCAATCGGAGATCGAATCCGTAAATTCCGATGATTCACCGCCAAACAGACGCACCCATCCGTGATAAACTGAAATACCTGCGGTATATTTCAGAGTCATTCCTAAAATGGATTCTTCATCGATTCCCAATGCTTCTAAGATGGAATCCTCTTCTTGGCTTTTTTTAGGATGGAGTATTGCATGGTTCGTAGCATTTTTGATTTCATTCAGAAAGTCAGGATTGATCTTTTGGCCCATAGATCATTGGGAACAAACCGGATAAGTTTGGCAAGTAGTTACTAAAAAGAATCGGTTTGTTTTTGTCTTAAAAACTTTGCCTTTCTTGCACTCGGATTCGAATTTTGTCGAAAAAGTTTTATATGCTCGGATATCATTCGGAAATTTTAGGAATGGCTTTTTTTCCTTTATCAGCTAACCAAAGAAATACGAGTTTCCAGAACATATAATGATGAAAGATTGTAATTCTTAACCAGCCTCGGGATTTATATTTGCGGCTACTGGTTTGAATATATCCTCGAATTTGGTTTAACAAGATACTTTTCTCTTTTGTCTTCCAGACAAAAAAAAGGTCTTCACCGAGAGCGATATCTTCATCAAATCCTTGTAAGATTAAGAACTGATCCTTTGCAATGCAGAAACTTTGATCTCCGTATGGACAACCGAGCAAATAAGATCTTAAATTCGCACCGATGGAATTGAAACGCATCAAAATGGAATCAGGATAGAATTTAAGTTTAAAGTAATGAAGCCTTTCCGGTTTTTCGGAAATGGATTTCTCTAAAAGATGGATTGTCTCTTTGGTGATACGGCTATCTCCGTGTAAAAACCAAAGGAATTTTCCATTCGCTTTTTTCGCGCCTTCATTGAGAGCGTAGGCTCTGCTTCCTTTTTCTTTCGGAGAAGAGACAATCACTTCCCAATATTCAGGAATATGATTGTCTAAAAACCTTAAAAGTTCTTCCGCTTCGTTATCTCCCGGGAAAATAGGAATAATAATTGAAATTAATTTTTCCATGAAAGTAAAACAGATTAGAGACTATAAAATCATTTTGCAGAAGTCTTCTCTTTTCTTAGAAATAGGTGGTTTGCTTCTTTCCAAATGGAAAATTAGATTCATTCTAGTTTTGCTCCACCGGATTGATATCTGCAATTTTTTTTTTAGAATCGAAAATGCTTTAGTTATGAAATATCTTTATTAATTACTTCCGTCGGATAGATTACACTACCTATGAGCATTCGCCTTCGTATTTCCTTATACATCTCTTTCGTGCTATTTATCGGATTTTTTATTCTCACTTCCATCCAGTCCTATCAAACTTTTGTCAATCTGAAAGAAGAGGTCGAGCAAGGGGCAAATGTAACTGCAGAAAGATGGTCATTCGAAGTCATGGAACAGCTCAATACCATGATGGGTGTTACACGAGGGTTTCGTTTTCCATTGATGTTTGCATCCCCTCCCCGGGATCAAGTGATTTCCACAATGAGAGAAATCTTAAAAAGAAATTTCAATTATTTCGCCATGTGGGTTTGTTACGAACCGAATGCATACGATAAACAGGACTTTCGATTTAAAAACAAGCCGGGTCATGACTCTACTGGAAGATTTGTTCCATATTTGTACCAAACCGAAAAAGAGGGAAATATTCAAATCGAAGCACTCAAAAATTATGATAACCTGGACGGGACAGGCGATTATTATCAAATCACTAGAAAAACAGACAAAATGTCCGTAGTGGGTCCTTATGATTATAAAGTTGGTTCCAAAAATGTTCTTATGATTTCTCTTGTGACTCCTATCAGTTTGCCGGGGAAATTTTACGGGGCTGCGGGCCTTGACATTGATCTCAAAAACTTGCAGGAAAGGATCGGAGACAAAAAACCGTTTCGCGGGCAAGGGTATATTGCTCTTATTTCGCCAAATGGAATTTATGCGATGAATGGAGATGATAAGTCCCAGCTTGGGAAAAAAATTTTCGATGCCGACGAGTTGAAAGTTTACCTGGAAAACAATAAAGAAGGAAAAAGATTTACTCACGTATCCAACGGATACACCCATTATTACTTTCCATTTCATATCGGAAAAGACCCGAAATTTTGGACAATGCAGGTAAGCATACCTAACTCCCTCTATTTTAAAAGCGTCGGGAAAATCGTTTTAGAATCCAGTATCATTTCTCTTTTGATATTGATATTCGTGTTGATTGTCTTGAATTTGATTTTTCAAAGATTGGTAAGTCGCGGGTTGACAATAGCCATGCATTTTTCATCCAGGATTGCGGATGGAGATCTGACTGCTGTAAATCATTATAAAAAAACAGATGAGATCGGCCACCTTCTTCAATCCATGACCGGGATGAAGGAAAGTCTTTTTTCCATGATCAGCCAAATCAAAGTTTCTTCTGAAAAATTGGGATCCCATTCCACGGAGATGACGAGGACTTCGGAAAATTTCTCCGATATCGCCCAAACCCAAGCTTCCGCTGCGGAAGAATCTTCTGCAGCAGTGGAAGAACTCTCCGCTTCAGCCGATCATGTGGGGCGATCTATGGAAACTGCTGTTGGAAAAATGAGAGAAATCGATTTCAATGTCGTAAGGTTGAGAGAACAAATCCTAAGCATCAATCAAGAAATGCAAAGCCTTGCAAAATTGGCTACCGATTCGAAAGAACAAGCTGTGATCGGGGAAAAGGCAATGTCTTCGTCTACAGATGCCATGGAAGAGATTGGAGATAGAGCCTCCCGTATTACCGAAGTCTTGGATATCATCACTGAAATTTCAGAAAAAATAAACTTACTCGCGTTAAACGCTGCGATAGAGGCGGCAAGGGCAGGAGATGCAGGTCGTGGGTTTGCCGTTGTTGCGGAAGAGATCGGAAAACTTGCAGGGCAGACTTCTCATTCCGTGCAAGAGATCGGGGGACTAGTCGAGTCTACAAATCTTGCAGTGACAAACGGTAATGCTAAAGTGGAAGAAGCAGCAAAGGTACTCCGATCTCTCAACTTAAGCGTCAATGAGTTCGAGTCTTCTGCAAATAAAGTTTTGGTCGCAGTAAAATCGCAGGAAACAAATACGAAAGATATCGGAGAAAGTGCCACAGCACTTACTACACTCAATCTTCAAATTGAAGAGGCTGTCTTTGAACAAAAAAGAGCTACGGAAGAAATTACCAAAACCATTTTGAGTATTTCCGATGGAACCCAGGAAGTAGCAAGCGGAGCGGACAACCTTACCAATTTATCGGCCGATATGCAAAGACAAGCAGAGCATTTAAGCCGATTAATCGGTAGGTTTAAAGTCTAAGATATTTGCTTAAATGGCAAATACCGTTTGGAATGTAAAATAAGACGCATTCGGTTTGAAATCGTATCTATGCAAAGGATCTGAATTCCACATATTGTTCTTTTGATTGCGGATTGCATCTCCTCCGTAAAGTTGACTTGCTCCAAACCAGAAAGAAACATTTTCAAACGGAGTAACGATGTAGACAAAATTCAGCTCGGTTGCAATTTTTTTGCCTAATCTCGGAGCAAACTGATCGTACTGCTGTGTATTATAATAATCTTCAGTGCTGGCAAGCCCGCCCGTTTTTGCATTCCCAGTCACATAATTATTGTTATCATAATAACCGTCTTGGAGTTTTACTTTATAATACCAGTGAGGATTGAAGATAAAAGTTCCCCATTTACCTGCTTCGTATTTCAAATGAATGGAATAATCTTTTACGTTTTGCCAGAAGACCGCTCCGGAGTTTCCGTTTCCTGCGAAAGGAATACTTCCCCCTGCCATACGTCTTGTAGCAAATAACGGGTTGAATGTGGCAACCGAAGAGTCGTTTCTGTTCGGGTCTCCCGAGGCTTGGACATATTGTACGCCGATTCGGAATTCCTTAACTGGGGAGTAACCAAGTTGTACTGCAACCAAATTGGAATCGTATTTTCCATTCTGAGAAAACAAAGGTTGTGCTCCGGTAGTTTGGTTGGTTTTGAGTTTGCCGTCTTGATTCATCCAATCGGGAGCGATTCTTTGCCCGTTGTATCCTGATTGCCAAGCTGCCTCAACCATCCAATCGAATTTGACTCCATCAGGAACCGCGTTGCTTTTGGTTCGGTTGGTAAGTCTGAATCCGTAAGTATTCATCTGATCATTGCCACGATATACTTGTTCTGTGGCCCAATCCGGAGGACTTTTCACCGTAGTTCTTTTTTTGAAAAGACTAAAATCGTAAACGTCGATTCCTAACCAATCTGCGACTTTGAAATTATGATGGATACCTGCGTAATAAGCTTCTCCTGGACCACCTAACTTTGTGGAGTTGTTGGAAACAAGACCGTTTGAATTGTTTTCTGTGCTCAGAACTGATGCAAATACATCGGTAGTATGGTTTTCAATTTTTGTGGTAAGTCGGATCGCATCGAATGAATTTCCATTCAAACTATCGTTTCTCGCACCTACGATTCTTCCGTCGCCGAAATCTATAACTTGTCTGCCTGTTCTTAATCGGATTCCTTCTTTCGCTGTTTTTAAATCCAGAAAAGCTTCTCTGAAGCCTGCATAATTGTTTACAGGAATAAGCGTTTGTTTGGTGGTATCGTAAGTGGTGCCTGCATTGGAAATCACTGCATATTTTTGATCTTGGTTTCCGGCGGAGATCACTTCTCCTCCCCATAGACGAACGTCTTGGAAGGCTACTTTAAAAAGAACATTGGGAGTTAAGTCCCCGATCAGATAAAATTGAGTTTGGTTGACTACGGAGTTTCTTGTGTCGGCAGTTGTTTTGTCAAAATCAAGGTTGGTAATCGCGTCTGCTTTTGGTCTCAAACCAAAACCGACTTTGTATTTGTCTGCAAACCATAAGTCAGGATTGGATTGAATTGCTTTTCTTTGTGCAGGGGTGATTTGTAAGCTTCTTAAATACTCACCTGATAAGTTTGCCTTCAAAGGACTTTTGTATGGTTCCACAATTTCCGGCTTCGCTTGCAGTTGTTCCGTAGTTGTAGTTCCCTCCGTAGTGCTAGGTGGAGTATTTTGCGCCAGCAAACTCGCAGTAGATAAGATTAAAATGGGGATCAGTTTTTCAAATTTCATAGGATGATGGTAACCTGCCGTTCCTGGCAGATTAGGAGTTTCTCCGTGTGAGTCAACAAATTGTCTATTATTACAGATAAAATTCTGTAATAATAGATCAAATTCGTTATTTTGAACATTCTTTTATTCCAGATTAAACAAAAAACAAAGTTTTCCAGCAAATTTGCCTCACATGGTAAACGAATAGACCAAGTAATGGGACATTAATATCCAGGAAGCGAAACCTTGTATTTCGTCAAGAGTTAGAATCGTTGGGTGCCTCAATTCATTTCGCTTTCCATAGTGGCGCATGGGATTTTGATTGGAATCAGGTAAAAAGGCGAACTTTTCCAAAGAATTTTGGGAAAAATGCAAGGAAGGGTTGCCAATTCGAATTGGATATGTTAGTTGGAACTCATTGGGTGGCGGGTGGATTACCCCTCCCAAATCAGGGTGGGGATACCAAAATCCAATCCTATAAGCGCCGGACTTTTACAAGACCAACTAACTACACTGCTCCAAGACCTAATCTTTCTTAATCTCCATAAATGGAGACTCTTTCAAAAAAAATACCAGAATGAAATTTAGAACAGACAAACCCAGAAACAAATACAAAAAGGAAATCATTCCGAAGTAATTCATCCCGAGTATGAATACTATCCCCGAGATTTGCCCCACCAAAAGAAGTAACCCTTGTGAGGTGGATTCCGGCGCGGGAGAAGTGATCTCTGCACAGTATTGGAATCCGATCGGAGCACCGATTCCCAATAGAAAAAAACCTATGATCGCAGATGCAAGTAGGAGAGGTAAGAAAGAATTTGAAATCGTAAACAAGGCCAAACCGAACAAAAATCCTCCCATGGCTACGCTTAGAAATATTTTTCTTCTTTGAATCTTGTCGGAAAGAGGAGGAACAGCTACCCCGCCCAATATACCTGCAATTAGCATAATTCCTCCTACAAGACCTGATTCTTCTATGTTTAAACCTTTGACTTCTGCAATTTGATCGATGCATGTGCTGACTGCGTTGAAGACTCCTAGACCGATCAAAAACAAAAACAATATCTTTCTCATATCATTTTTCTTCCATAAAAAACGAATTCCTTCCCAAAAGGGAAGCCTGCTGTCTTCTCCGTGTGTGCTGGGTGAGGTGGGAGGTTTTTCTCTGCTGAAGATTAAAAACAGAATGGCGGAGACAAGGGAAATGACTCCGTATAACAACATCACTTCGGGGATCTTTGCACCTTTTTCTCCTCCTTCCAAAAGAAGAGGAGTCAGAATCATCACAAATATGATTCCTAAAAATTGAGCGAGTGTCCCCAATGCAACGGATGTCGCTCTTTCCTGGATGGGAAACCATAATACGCTGATTTTTGTGACTGCATTGAGTAAAAACGGTTGGGCAATCGCAAGACCTACCTGGCAGATAAGTACGATCGTATAGTCATTTGCATAAATTCCTTTGAGAATTCCAAAGACTCCCATAAGAACCGCACCAAATCCTACCCCTTTTCGAATTCCGTAGGTATCAATAACATAGGATGCAGGAATAGCAACTACCACAAACACAGCTAAAAAGACCAATGAAAGCAGGTCGATTTGGATCGGGTTTACTGAGTAGAACTCTTTTGCATCCCGGGCAATGGGGGCAAATGTCAGCCATTGCATACATATGGCAGCAGTGATCAGTATATACAAAAATAAAACCACCCAACGATAGGGATAGACTTGGATCGAATTTTGATTCATTCCATTCTCCTTGGAACAGCTTTTCCCTTTTGGAAAAAGAATTGCTTTTGTGGCAGATTTTTCAGTTTCATAGTGAGTGATCACTCACTTTTTTCCAGCAGCCGGAAATTTGAGATAAGGAAGAGCCCATGAGCCATGAAATTTATATTCTTTCCTATGACGTAGGTACCACAGGTGTCAAAACCTGCCTCTTTCTTCTGGGAGAACGTTTGGAATTGACATATGCCTCTCTTTCCGAATATCCCATCCATTTGTTGGAAAACGGAGGAGCGGAACAAGACCCGAATGACTGGTGGAATGCTTTGCAAACTACCACCCGCGAAATTTTAAAAGAAACCGGCCTTTCTCCCGAAAGCATCCAGGGGATTTCTTTTTGCTCCCAGATGCAAGGTTTGGTATTGGTAGATTCGGGTTTTAACCCTGTACGCCGGGCGATGAGTTATATGGATGCAAGGGCAACGGAGGAAATCAAAAAAGGATTGGGTCATGGTTTGAAAATTGAAGGAATCAATGCATTCAAACTTCTGTTATCTTTGTGGATCACCGGAGCCGTGGCGGGAAGCGTAAAAGATCCTATTTGGAAATACAAATGGGTGGAAAAAAACGAACCAAATCTGTTCTCAAAAGTTAGGTGGTGGTTGGACGTAAAGGAATTCCTTATCGCAAAATGTACAAACCAGGCTGTAATGACAAGAGATACTGCGTTTACTACTTTTTTATATGACTCCCGAAAAGGGAAAGGGAATTGGAGCCGTTTACTCGCCAAACTTTTTAAAATCAATCTGAAACATCTTCCCCCGATTATCAATTCTTCGGACAAAGTGGACGGTCTGACAAAGGAGGCCGCCGAATTTTTAGGACTGGAAGCAGGAACTGCCGTATTCGGAGGAGGAGGAGACGCATCTCTTATCGGTGTGGGTGCGGGGGCGGTACTTGAAGGAGACACGCATATCTACGCAGGAACTTCCGGTTGGGTATCGACTGTCACCAAACAAAGAAAAGTTGATATTGATTCTAGAATGGCTTCCATTGTAGGGGCAAGGTCCGGGTTTTATAATTATTTCGGAGAGCAGGAAACTTCCGGAAAATGTCTGCAATGGGTAAAGGACCATCTTGCATTGGATGAGATCGATTTGTATCTGGAAAAGAAAAAAATCACCGATGGTCCCGACGCCATCTATGAAAGTTTATTTGAATATATGTTTGATTCGATCAAAGATACTGAACCCGGATCGGAAGGAGTGATCTTTACTCCTTGGCTGCATGGGAACCGGTGTCCGTTTGAAGATTCGAATGCAAGAGGGATGTTTTTCAATATCAGTTTAAATACGGGGAAAAGACTTCTTATCCGTTCCGTTGTAGAAGGAATTCTATTTCATAAAAAGTGGATTTTAGAACTTTCCGAAAAGAAGGTAAATAGTTCACAGAGCATTCGTTTTGTGGGGGGAGTGGCAAGGTCTTCTTTTATTTGCCAAACACTTGCCGACATCACCGGAAGAAAAGTGGAACGGGTATTTCAGCCAGAGAATGTAGGCGCTATGGGGGCTGCTGCCCTTGTTGCCTTGGGCCTCGGAAAGATCAAAGACTTTGAAGGGTTGAAAGAAATGATTCCGGTAAAAGACGAATGGATTCCCAATCCGGATGTAAAAGATAAGTACGAAAAGAATTTCAAAGTTTTTAAAAAACTGTACAAATCGAACAGGGATAACTTTTCGGAACTAAATAAATTTACCGATTAAAACTTTCATTCTCTTTCTTAAAGTTTTTACAGTAGGTAGGTCGGCACTCATTCCATCCATTGCTAAAAAGAAAACTTCCGCAGTTTCTTTGTCTCCCAGGATGGTTTGAACCGATTTGATAATGAACCTTTCGTATTTTTCCATAACTTTCGGTGACAGTCTGGAACATGCTTCGTAATAATCGGAAGTCATCGGATGACCCGCGACTTTTGCCCAAGGTTCAATCAGTAAAATTTCTGAGATTTGAATTAGTTTTTCCTTAGGACTAAAGTTTGTTTTTAATACTTCTTCGGAAGATTCATACCTTCCTCCCAATAGATAATTAAATATTTCCGTGAACAGATCTTCTTTGTTTTTAAATTTAAGATAGAGCAAGGGGCGGGACAAGTTTGCCTTTTTAGCAATATCGTCCATAGATGTTTTGGAATAACCGAACTGCAAAAAACAATCCAAGGCCGCTTCGAGGATTTGTTTTCTGCGTAATTCCTCTTCCGAGGAATTTGCTTTCTTTACCATAGCTCATTTTGACAAAATCTTACTTTTTGTCAAATGATAAGCTGTTCTTTGAATTTGTTTTAATTATTTTGACAAATTATATAAAAAATGTAAAAATGTTATTTTTTTTGTTCCCGACTCCCGTTTTTTCTGTCAAAAGATGGAGGGATCAGGTAGGAAAAACGATGGAGAAAGTTTGGTTTATTACAGGAAGTTCCAGAGGACCTGGGCGCAGTTTGACGGAAGCGATTTATGAGAAAGCTGCGTTCCGGTTCTATTTTGCAAGTATCGTCTGTTGGAGGGAGAAATGGAGGTTTCCGCATACAATGCAGCTAAGTTCGGAGTGGAAGGTTTTAGCGAATCTCTAGCGCAAGAGGTTGCATCTTTGGGAATCAAAATTACCATTATAGAACCGGGCGGATTTGATACTGATTGGGCAGGTTATTCTATTGATTATGCGGCACCTATTTCCGATTATACGGAAACTCTGGGACTTTTAAAAGGATATCTTAAAAATAATACTCTTCCGGGAAATCCTAAAAAAGCCTCTCTTGCTATGATTCAAATTGCAGAATCGGAAAATCCTCCTTTACGATTGGTCTTGGGAAAAGACGCAGTGGAGATGATCCGAAGGAGTGAAAAAACAAAATCGGAAGAGCTGGAAAAGTGGTTGAGTTTAAGTATTTCTACGGATAAAGAAGGAACATCGACTATCTTTGATACGGATGGCCAAACTTTTTAAATGAGCACGGAGGAGATTAGGAAAAACAAATGAAACAAAAAATCAAAGTTTTGCTTACCGGGGGAACCGGAATGGTAGGAGAAGGGGTACTAAACGAATGTTTAAAAGCAGATGAGATAGAGTCTGTTTTGCTGGTAAATAGAAAACCATCTAACATAGAGCATCCGAAGGTGAAAGAGATCATTGTTCCTCAATTTTCCGATCTGGACGCCTATGCGGAAAAACTAAAAGGTTATGATGTTTGTTATTTTTGTCTAGGTGTGTCTTCTGCGGGAATGAAAGAAGAAAAATACAGAGAGCTCACTTATACTTTAACTTTGGATTTTGCAAAATTAATTTTAAAGCTGAATCCTGATTCAGAGTTTTTTTATATCTCTGGCGCGAGCACCGATTCTACGGAAAAAGGTTCTATCATGTGGGCGCGGGTAAAAGGAAAAACGGAAAATGATTTAAGAAAACTGGGTTTTGCCAAAGTTTATGCGGTTCGACCTGGGTATTTGCATCCCAGTCCCGGACTGAAAAACACGATCGTATACTATAAATACATTTCTTGGGCTTATCCGATCTTACGAAAGTTTTTTCCTAAGTCAGTATCCAGTTTGGAAGAACTGGGACGTGCTATGATTTCCGTAAGCCTCAAAGGATATGATAAAGATATCCTGGAAGTCGAAGATATCATCGAATTGGCAAAATAAGACTGTTGGTTCATAACGGATGTCAACGGAATAAATCGTTCGTGCAAATGCGGAAGATTTGGAAATTTAAAATCCGAGTCAGCGATTCAATTCGTTTTTAAATTGACTCTACCTTTTTCCGACTTAGTTTTTCTTATAGGGAGACTTATAATGAAATCCAAATGGATCTTTCTTTTACTACTTACACTTGCAATTCAATGCGCTAGTTCCAATTCCAAGGATTCTTCGGAAGGAGATGGCAAATTGGTTGATTCAATCATTCAAAAAGCGCAGTCGGAAGAAGGACAAAAAGCAATTCAAACTGCAAAAGAAAAACTACAAGACAAAGAAACTCAAGAAAAGTTGAAAGGTCTGGTTAGCAAAGACAAAAAGAAATAGAATCCGACTTGCCTGCAAACGGGACCTTTCCTTCCAAAGGCCCGTCTTTTTTAAGTGGCCAATCGGTAATAGGTATGGGAAGAGAAGTATTTTTTCTTAAAAGAATCTATTTCTTCCTTTTTTTGCAAAGTGATATCTATGTCATCCCAGCCGTTAACAATTCTTTGTTTTGCGTTTTCCGCTAGAACAAAAGAATATTCATTTTCTCCTGCATAAACTTTTCCTTCTTCCAAATCAATGGAAATTTCGACAATTTCTTGTTTGGTGGTAAACTTCGAAAGTTCCATGACCTCTTTTTCGTTCAATCGGATGAGTGCGATTCCGTTTTTCGGAGCGTTGATGGAAAAGATATCCGCAAAAGAAGTCGCAATTACCGCTTTCAATCCGAAACCTGCGATTGCCCAAGGAGCATGTTCCCGGCTTGAACCGCAGCCGAAGTTGGCCCCTGAGATCAGAATGCTCGCTTTGTCATAGGGAGTCTGGTTCAATACAAATTCCGGATTGGGAACCTTGCCTTCCTCATCCATATACCTCCAATCGAAAAATAGATGGTTTCCGAATCCTTCCTTGCCGATCAATTTCATAAATTGTTTGGGTAGTATCTGATCCGTATCGATATCATCTTTTAGAATGGATGCTGCGATTCCTTTATGTTTTTTCCAAGCTTTCATAATTCTCTCCAAGATCTTATATCAACGAATTTTCCCGATATTGCGGCACCTACCGCCATAGCAGGGCTCACTAAATGAGTACGCCCTCCTTTCCCCTGTCTTCCTTCGAAATTTCTATTGGAAGTGGAAGCACATCTTTCTCCCGGTTTCAATACATCGTCGTTCATGGCAAGGCACATGGAACAACCGGGTTCTCTCCATTCGAATCCTGCTTCTTTGAAAATCCTGTCCAAACCTTCTTTTTCAGCCTGCCGTTTCACTCTTCCTGAACCTGGAACAACTAATGCCTGTACTCTGGTGTGGACTTTTCTTCCTTTGGCGAGCCTTGAGGCAGCTCTCAAGTCTTCAATTCTGGAATTTGTACAAGATCCGATAAACACCTTATCAATTTCTATATCCTGAATCGGAATGCCTGATTTTAATCCCATATATTCCAATGCTGCTTCAGTAGAAGCCAGATCCGCAAAATTAAAGTTAGATGGATATGGCACTTTACCAGTGATGGAAACCGTTTGGGACGGTTTTGTTCCCCAAGAGACCTTCGGTTCCAACTCGGAAACATCCATTTCAATGATTTGGTCGTAAATTGCATCCGAATCCGATCGTAAAGATTTCCAAAAGCCGATCGCCTTGGCGAATTCATCTCCTTTGGGAGCAAACTCCCTGCCATAAATGTATTGGAAGGTTGTTTCATCAGGCGTCACAAGCCCGGCCCTGGCCCCGGCTTCGATGCTCATATTGCAAAGAGTCATTCTTTCCTCCATGGAAAAACAAGAGATTACATCTCCAGCATACTCCACCACATAACCTTGGCAACCGTTCGTTCCGATTTTTTCAATCAAACCCAATGCCAAATCCTTTGCAGTGATACCGGTGGGCAATTTTCCAATGAATCGAATGAGCATGGATCCGGGTTTTTTTTGCACAATCGTTTGGGTCGCAAATACATGTTCCACTTCGCTTGTTCCGATTCCGAAAGCTAACGAACCGAACGCGCCGTGAGTGGAAGTATGGGAGTCACCGCATACGATGACCTGCCCCGGTAAGGTAAATCCAAGTTCGGGCCCGATCACATGTACCACTCCCTGATCGGGATGATCCCAGCCTAAAAGTCGGAATCCGAATTCCTTTGAGTTTTGTTCCATCGTTTCCATTTGTTTTTTGGAAACAGGGCCACTTGCATTTCTGTCAGAACGGTTTTTGGTGGAAACATTATGATCGATTACGCCCAAAGTAAGTTCAGGATGAAGCAAATTTCTGCCTTTGTCACGTAAACCTTGGAAGGCCTGTGCGGAAGTAACCTCATGAACCAAATGCCTGTCCACAAATAGGATGGATTCTCCCGAAGAAAGATTTTCTGCAGTATGGTTTTCCCAAATTTTATCAAACATTGATTTCATTTTTTCACCTCTGAAAAAACTATACCTTCTTTTATTATATAATGCAAATAAATGGAATTGATATAATATATAAGTAAAATTTATATATAGCCACATAGGGGATTTATGGAATTCAGACAAGTTCGTTATTTTCTAGAGATCGTCGATCGTGGGAGTTTTCAAAGAGCTGCAGATTCATTGGGACTGACACAGCCGGCATTATCGTCTCAAATCGCACTCTTGGAAAGGGAGTTTGGAGAGAGTCTTTTGGAAAGGGGACCGAGAGTAGTCAAACTCACTTACAAAGGAGAGATTTTCAGAACCTATGCAGAGCGTATGAGAGAAGTTTGGCGGGAATGCGAAGAGGGGATGAAAAGTTTTGAAAAGGAAATCAGGGGAAATTTTTCCATCTCTGCGGGAGGGACCGTTTCCGCCTGGATTCTTCCGATGATTATCAAAAAAATCCGAAAGGATCATCCTGATCTTTCTCTTTCCGTAATGGAGGGGGATGCGGGAGAAACAAAAGAATTGATGATAGGCGGAAAAGTGGATATAGGGATTTTAACCGGCAAGACAATGGAAACCAATTTAATCAGTCATGAATTTTTATCGGATATGATTATTCCCGTTGCCGCAAAAAATCATTCTATTTTCAATAAGAAAAAAAACAGCATAGGTGATCTGAAGAAAGAATCGTTTATCGTTTTTCACCCGGCTTCTGCAGTGAGAAGGGCCGTAGAACAAACGTTAAGATCTTTGAAGTTGGATTTTAAGCCCCACATTGCTATGGAGCTTAGAAGTGTGGAGTCAGTAATCAAGTCGGTGGAAGCAGGGCTCGGGATCGGCTTTATCTCCAAGTATTCTTTGAATGAAAATTTAAAACAGATCCAAATTCCGGAATTGTTTACGGAAAGAAAATTTTATATCTGTTATCGTAAAAATCCAAGACCAAGTCTTGTTCTACTTGCAAAAGAAATTCTCAATTCTGTTTCGAATTTATAAATTTTGGAAAGTATGTATTTTTTACTTACCGTCTTTCCATGATTCGAATTCGGGCAACCATTTGACAGGAACCCATTCGATGATTTGATATTCGGCAACACCTTCGATACAAAAAGGATCGTTATCACAGAATTCCTGAATTTCTTGTCTTGTTGTCGCCCTTGTTAGCAAAACACCCCCCGAACGAGGGTTTTGTGGCCCGGTTGCCAACAATAATTTTTTAGAATAGCCTGTGGCAAGATATTCCCTATGGACTGTTACGAATTTTTCCACAGTCTCCAATGGTACTAAATAGCGCAAAAGAACTACAAATTGTTTCATAAATCTCTCTGAAATGTCAGCTTGGGAAACCTATAAGCGGATAGAAGTAAATTAGTTGTCATTTGTCTATATATATGAAACTTGGACTCAAAATCAAAATAAAAACAAGGTTTTATGAAAGTCAAAATATCTCTTTTTGCCCTGATACTTGGGCTGTTTATTGTTTTTCCTAAGGAATCTTTTTCTCAGGTTCCGGAAAATCCAGAAGGAAAATCAAACCAGGAGTCCAACGAAGCGAAAGAAAACGACAAAGTAGATCAAGAGGAAAATGCGGAAGACCCTCGGTGGAAAAAAGCTGACATTCGGGTCATTGGAGACAAAAAAGATCTGAAACGAATTCCTGGCTCGGCAACAATCATAGGAAAGAAATATCTGGATGAGACCCGACCTATGGATGGAATGGAAGTTTTAAGAAGAGTTCCGGGGGCTTCAGTCAGATACCAGGATCCGGCAGGTCTGACCATGAATCTAGGGTTTCGGGGAGTGAGCAATGAAGTCTCACGTAAGATCTTAGTATTGGAAGACGGCCTATTCACTTCATTGAACCCATATGGTGAACCTGAAATGTATTACACTCCTTCCATTGAAAGGATGGAAAGGATCGAAGTGGTAAAGGGTTCGGGTTCCATTCTTTTCGGACCTTCTACGATCGGAGGGGTTGTCAATTTTATCACTCGCAAACCTCCGAAAGATCCTACTCTTTCCGTTCAAACAATCGGAGGTGAAAACCGCTATGTTTCCAGTATGATAAATTACGGTGGAACTTTCGGAAATACCGGATTCGATATCAATGTTTTGAGAAAACAGGGAGACGGTTTCAGAAATCATCAAGGTTTTTGGGTAAATGAGGCGAATTTAAAAACCATACATCAGTTAAATGATAAGCATTCGATAACCACAAAATTGGGATTTCATCAACAGGAATCACAATCAACTTATATAGGCTTAACGACAGGAATGTTCAATCATAACCCGAAGGACAACCCTGCTGAAAATGATCTTAGAACCATTGAAAGATATTCTTTCTCACTTGGCCATGAATGGACATTGTCAGAAAAAGCAAGAGTCATCACACGGGTTTATTCCGCCTATACGCAAAGAAATTGGGCACGTCAGGAATATTCCAGAAATTCCTCGAGAACCAGTACCAAACCGAGCGATACACTGAATACTTTTGACGGTGAACCATTTAGCGGTCGTTATGGTGATACAATTTGGATGAGGGGAACAAACGCACATCGGGATAGAACTTATAAATTTGCAGGGATTGAAACCAAGCTTCAATATGAATTTGAAACTGCTTCGATCAAACATGAATTGGATACTGGTATTCGTTACCATTACGACTCGGCCAAAGTACAATTATTGACCGGACCGCGTACCTATGATGCGGCTATCTATCCCAATGGTTACGGAAATACACCGGTGATTGCGGTTGAATCCCAAACAAGTTTGGCTAAATCGGGAGATTTGAGAGACGACGAACAAAGAAATGCGAAGGCAGTTTCCCTGTATGTTCAGGATAGAATCCGACTGACTGAAAAACTTTCCGTGATACCCGGGGTTCGTTACGAATCCTTTACTCAAAGTCGCTTGATCATGAAAGGAAGGCAAAATTTCGATCAGGTGAGTTTCAATTATACCAGCGGAACCAATCCCACCGTACAAATGGACAAGGAGGGAAAATCAACTCAGCAGATTTTACTTCCCGGTTTCGGGATAACCTATGATTTGTTTTCCCATTTCACATGGTTTTCCGGGGTACATAGAGGATTTTCTCCTCCGCGGTACGAGTCTGCCATTTCTCCCACTGCACAAGACCTGACACTTAAAGCGGAAAGATCCTGGAATTATGAAACAGGAGTTAGGGGAGACGTTACCAATTACCTGAACATGCAATTGGTAGGCTACTTTTTGGATTTCCAAGATCAAATCATAAATAGTTCGGCAGCAGGCGGGAATCTGGGAGCAAGGCCCGTGAATGCAGGCAGGTCGCAACACAAAGGGATCGAGACAAATCTTACATTTGATTTTGGAAATTTCTTTCAATGGAATTTCAACCTTCCTTTCGATGTGATTTATTCTAGAAATGAAGCTAAATCCAATCAGTACACTTACAATTTGGAAGAATGGACCAAAGGAAATTCAAATCCTCTCGTGCATAAAGATACGAATGGAAATTGGCTTCCTTACGTATCCAAAGATGTAATCACTCTTGCTTTCGGAATCATTATGAAGACAGGGTTTTATATGAGAGCGGAATGGCAGTATTTTTCCAAACAATACCATGATTTGCAAAACACTAAAACCGTTTACTGGTATGATACCGCATCTTTGGACAATCAGGTAAAATCATTATTGGATTATAATGATATCAAATCGGATGCAGATGGTTTGACCGGTATGATACCTGCGTATGAACTTGTGAATGCAAGTATCGGTTATAAGAGAAATGATTGGTCTCTCTTTCTTTCCGGAAAAAATCTAATGGATCGAAAGTATATTTCCACAAGATTGCCGGAAGGAATCCAACCCGGATTATTCAGGCAGATCAATTTCGGAATCACATTCAATCTTTAGAACTCGGTTGTAAAACGTGCGGAACCGGATCCGCCTGTTCCCAGGCTCTGGGTTCTAATTCCGTAGAGAATCGCTTTTTTTACGGATTCATAATCATTGTTATCGCAAAAAAAGAAGAGTGAGATTTTCAAATGTATATGATCGCCGATGCAAACAATATCTCCGTTGTCCAGATAAATCTCTTCTATCTTTTCATAGTCCATGGAACCGGAAGGGGAAGTGATCTTACCCTTGGCGAGAATCATTTCTTTTTTTCTCATACCTTTGAAATATACGTAGGTGATTGGAATCGTTGCTAATAGAACGGTTCCTCCCAAAAATACCAACTGCCAGAAATCGGGAGGAAAACTTTCCCAATAGAACGCATTCAATTCCAATATGGAACCGAATACCAGATTCAAGACAATAAAAGATACAATGCTTGTAGTTGTACCTAGCCATTTGAAAAACGCGGGATTGTAAGTAGAAGTCAGATAATATGATCCGTCACGTTCTTCCCATACCAGACAGGATTCCTGTTTGAATTCCGGGACTGCAAACGCATCAAACTCCGGATCAGGTCTTTTATAAAAAGGAAGATCCAATTCACTGGGATCTCTACTGTTTCCTTGCTCGTTCGTGAGGGAAACTTGTAATGTCTTTGCAAATGTTTCCGCAAAATTGCGGGCCAGAATCGGATTGAGAGACTCCGCAAAAGTTATATTAGGTGCTTCGGGAGAAGTGACTGTATAAACGATAACTGTTCTTGAGCCGTTTTTTGTTTTAACAGTGTAAGTGTATCTGCTCTGTAAAAAGGATTTGATATTGGAAAAACCAATCGAATTGGTTTGTTTTTTCCCTTCCCAAAACTCAATTGTCTTCGTTGCCGGATCAATTATTGTTTTTCTAGAAGTGGAAATGAATCGGTAGATAAGCAGGAAAGGAATAATGGAAAACGCGATAAAAACGGGAAAAAAGATAAAAAGGAAAGTAGAATCGAATTCCACTTCTTCCAATGATACAAATCCGAATCCAAAGAAACTAAAAATCGTTGAAAATACGATCGCAATCAATGCGAATTTAGGAAATGTTCCGGAACCTGATCTATGATCCGGAAAATGAAGTTTTTCTTTCATAAGTTTTGAGACGGCTCCATAAATAAGTAACCTTGTGAAAATTCGATTCCCAGTGATTCGATTGTGCTTTGAATCTCCTGGGAAGACACGAATTCAGCGACAACTTTCGCACCGATTCCATGCGCTAGATCCACAATTCCTTTTACTAACAAAGCAGCTGTTTGGTTGTGGGGAAGCTCACGGATAAACTGGCCGTCAATTTTGATGTAATCCGGATCGATTTCAAGTAACCTTGATAAATTGGAATATTGAACACCAAAATCATCGATGGCAATCTGGCAACCTATGGATTTCAGTTCTCTGATCGTATTAACGCTGTTTTTGTTTTCCGAAAAACTGATATCTTCCAAAATCTCGAACGTGATCCGATTGGCAGCCATCTTATAATGAGCGAGTCTTGCTGCTACCCATTTGCTGAAACTTTTATATTCAAGCTCTGCTTCCGTCAGGTTGATCGAAAATTCGAATGTTCTGTCTTTGAAATAATTCATAGACTCGTCTATCATTTGTAAGCCTATCATACGAATCGAGCCTGTGGACTTTGCAAGGTCTAAAAATACTGCCGGCACTAGAAAACTGTTTTTGTCTCTGATCCGGGCCAAACATTCGAATTTGGTAATCGTTTTGGTTTTGTTATCCCTAATTCCTTGGAAAAAGGGGACTATATTTTTTTCGTTGATCGCTCTTGTGATCTTCTGGCTGAGTTGGAAGTTTTGCAAATGATGGTCGGTGGATAAATCCTCATTATAAGGAACAAATTCGACTGAATTGGTGGACTCCGCTTTGAACAAAGCCAGCTTTGCTTTGTAATAGGCGTCCTCTCTGCCGATTGCGGAAGAAAAATAACACTGCAAATGAAAACTCACTTCATCCAAAAGGATATCATCGGATTTGATGAGCAGTCGGAAAGCTTCTACGTTTGCGATTAGATCGGTTTCCAGGTTTTCGGAAAGAATCGCGAGCTCATCTTCGTAAAGATGATATACTTTTGCCTCATCTTTCAAATGTGTGGATAACATTCGGAGGAATTTGGATACGATTTTACGATAAATTTCAATTCCAAAGTTTTTAATGATATTGGGGTAGGAGACGATTTTGATTAGTACTATGGTCACATTTTGGAACGTTTTGTCCGGTTTTGACAAAACCCGGATTAGGCTTTCGAAATTAGGGAAACCTGTCTCAGGGTTGAAGAATAAGGATTTTTCCAATTCTTTGTTTTTTTGTTCCAAAGATTTGTCCGTGTAGAAGGAATCTATTGCCTGTTTTATGGTAAGTTCCAGGTCGTTAGCATCCCAAGGTTTTGCTAGGTATCTGTACAAACAGCCGTGATTGAGTGCATTTCCCACAGCCTGAGCAGGTGCCTGGCCCGTTAACATGATCTTTTTGGTGTTCGGGTTAGTTGATTGGAGTTCAATTAAGAATTCGTCCCCTTTTTGCCCGGGCATCACCTGATCGCATATAACGACTGGTATGTCCTCACCCGCTTCATTGATTTCTCCTATGATTTCTTTTGCAGATTCCGCACTTTCCGCTGTTTCTATCGTAAAATCATTGCCAAAGACTTTTTTAAGTTGTTCTTTTAAATTCCAGAGAATGAAGAATTCGTCGTCAATACAGATGATATATCGTTTTTCTTCCAAAGATTAAATCCTTAAACGGGCCGTGAGTAAATTACCCTGAAGCAATTTTGCAAATTGGCAAGAAATATTTAAGATTGACATTTTTAATAGATGGGATTTAGTCTATCCCGTTCCTGTCAGACCGACCTGGAGCATCTTATCGTTTATGAGGACAGGAATGAGTTCTAAGAAAATCTACGTTGGCAATATGAAGTTTTCCCTTAAGGAAGAAAATATCAGACAAATCTTCTCCGTTTATGGTGCAATCCAAGACCTAAAAATGGTGTATGATAGAGAAACGGGTAACTTTAGAGGTTTTGCATTTATTACTTACGCGAACGAGGAAGCAGCAAAGGAAGCTGTGGAACAAATGAACGGACAGGAAGTTGACGGGCGGAATTTGAAAGTCACTTTTGCTGAAGACAAAAGAAAAGAAAGACAGTTCTAAAATTCTCTTTTCTTCTTATCCCTAATTCTTTATAGAGGGAGAGATGCAATCTCCCTCTCCTTCCTCTTTTAAAGTCAATTATATCGAAGACTATTCTCCTCCGGTTTGGTTAACGCCGAAGGCCCATATTCGTTTTGATCTTGATACGGAAAATACCGTAGTTCGAACGGAATACGAAGTTTGTCTAAATTCCGACCAAGATGGCAAAAGTTTGCCTCCTTTATTCTTGAACGGGGAGGGGTTGGAGTTCCTGTCCTTACGGGTGGACGGAGCGATCTGCGATCCGGGCGCATATCAGATTACGAAAGATGGTCTAACACTTAACGATCCTCCCGGTGAGCAGTTCCAACTGGTGGTTGAGAACAAAATTTCTCCCAAAAAAAATACCGGACTGGAAGGGTTATATCAATCCAATTCCATGCTTTGCACTCAGAACGAGCCGGAGGGTTTTCGTAAGATTACATACTCAGTCGACAGACCTGATAATATGATCCGGTTTTCAGTAAGCCTTGTGGGAGACAAAGAATATTTCCCGATATTACTTTCCAATGGAAACCATATAGAAACCAAAGAAATCCCAGGGGGAAAACAGGAAGTGATTTGGGAAGATCCTTTTCCCAAACCTACTTATTTGTTTGCAGTGGTGGCAGGGGACTTGGCGGAAACGAAGAGCACCTATACGACGTTATCTGGTAAGGAAATTGTCCTAAAGATTTTTGTAGATAAGGGAAATCAGGATAAAACCGAATTTGCAATGTATTCCTTGAAAGAAGCAATGCGTTGGGACGAAGAAACCTTCGGACTGGAATACGATTTGGATCTTTATATGATCGTTGCAGTGGATGATTTCAATATGGGAGCGATGGAAAACAAAGGATTGAATCTATTCAATTCGAAACTTGTTCTTGCAGATAAAAAATCGGCAACGGATGAAACATTCGAATCTATCCTTGGTGTGGTAGCTCATGAATACTTTCATAATTATACGGGAAATAGGGTCACTCTTCGAAACTGGTTCAATCTCACTTTAAAGGAAGGTCTTACCGTTTTTCGTGACCAATGGTTTACAGAAGACAAAACCGACCCTGCGGTAAAACGGATCAAAGACGTTACTCTTCTTATGGATCATCAGTTTCCGGAAGATGCGGGACCAATGTCTCATCCGATCGTTCCCAAATCCTATGTGGAAATGAATAATTTTTACACAGTGACTGTTTATGAAAAAGGCGCCGAAGTGATTCGGATGTTGTCCGTGATTTTAGGAAGGGAAGGTTTTAAAAAAGGACTGAAAAACTATCTTGGTCGTTATGACGGTAAAGGGGTCACTTACGAAGAATTCATTCGCTCCATGGAAGAGGCAAATCAACTAGAACTTCCTATGTTTCGCAATTGGTATGATCGGAAAGGAACGCCGAATATAGAGGTTTCAGAAGATTGGGATGAAAATACGGGAACTTATTCTTTGGAATTTACGGATACTGACAAAACGGATTTTCCTCTTTTGTTTCCGATCCCGATCGCTTTATTCGATGAGGACGGATCCGTGTTAAAAGAAGAATTGTTTATCGCAAGCGGGTTCAAATCAGAAGTTAGATGGGACGGTTTTTTGCGGAAGCCGATCGCATCCGTTTTTAGGAATTTTTCCGCTCCTGTAAAGGTTAAATTCGATAGAAACAGAGAAGACATCGTTTTTCTCGCCAAACAGGAGAAAGATGGGTTTTCCAGGTTTTTTGCACTTCAGGAAGTGATCAAACAATGTTTTGAGTCAAGCCTCGAAGGAAAAGAGATAATAAAGATGCCGGAAGTTTTACAAGTCATCGAAAACACTTTATCAGACAGAAAGAACCTGGCAAAAGATTATCTCAGTTACTTATTGGGCTTTCCTTCGATCGGAAATTTAGCCGAGTCCTTGCAGGTATTCGATTATGAAATCATAGAGAAAAACAGAAATCTATGGCTAGCAACAATCGCAGACAGGTTTGTAACAAGTTTCCAGGAAATCTATGAAGAAAATAGAA
The DNA here is from genome assembly GCF_004771005.1 of Leptospira ilyithenensis. Lineage (GTDB taxonomy): Bacteria > Spirochaetota > Leptospiria > Leptospirales > Leptospiraceae > Leptospira_A > Leptospira_A ilyithenensis. The sequence continues at coordinate 626,500 of NZ_RQHV01000061.1, read as the reverse complement.
TCAGTCTTCCAACGCAAACCAGAACCGAAATAGGCAAAAGAAGACTGCAAAACACTTCTTTGTATTACCTGTTTCATTCTAAAAATAGCCTAAGCCGTTTGGGAGGTTTGGCCCTTCAGAAACAAAGAGATGCCAAACACATGAGTGAAGAACTTTCCATTGTACGCTTGTTAAGTGAGATGAATCATGAATTGAGATCGGAAAGTTTTGCTATGTTTTACGAAAAATGGAAATCGGAGCCTTTGGTATTGGACTATTGGTTTGCAGCACAGGTCGGATTCGGAGCGGATGCATTAGCGACCGTAAAACGGTTGAAAGATCATGAAAAATTCAATTGGTCAAATCCGAATCGTGTTCGATCTCTCATCGGATCTTTTGCCCGTAATCCTCTCTCTTTTCACAAAGCGGACGGAAGCGGATATCAGTTCTTAGGTGAGTCAATAAAAAAATTGAATTCAATCAATCCTCAGATTGCTGCAAACCTTACAAAGTTATTTCAAAATGCTTGGTTGCAGACAGGTCAAAGACCTACGATAGCGGCTGAGGTTTTGGAAGATTTGTTAAATATCCCCCATCTTTCCCGGGAAGTGACAGAGATTGTCACAACCATAAGAAAAGGATGGGGACTATAAAAAGATAGTAGGGGTCTACTAATTGTACATACTTTTGATGAGAGAGTTGTATTTATCATGAATTACATTCCTTTTCATTTTGAAAAGGTTTGTAAGTTCATCTCCCACTTCCATTGCCTTCGGTAAAAAACGGAAGTCAGTCAGTTTTTCAAAAGACTTGAAGCCGTTTTCGGATGAGATTTGTTTCTTTATAATATTTTGGTAGAAGTTACGAGCTTCTTTGTTTGCATTCAAATCTTCGCCTTCTTTGAAGTTCACTCCGGCTTCTTTTAATCTTTCCTTGTCCGGCCAAATCAGTGCTGTAAGAGATTTTTGATCCTGTCCTACAACAATTGCCTGGTTGATATGAGGATTTTCGAGAAGTAGATTTTCAATCGGTACTGGTTCCACGTTTTCCCCGCCGAGTAGAACGATCGTATCCTTGACCCTTCCTCGAACGGAAAGTGTATCATTAAAAGAGATGAAACCGAGGTCACCTGTATTCAACCATCCTTCTTTGATGGTCTTGTTTGTTGCCTCTTCGTTTTTATAATAACCTTTCATGACTTGAGGACCTTTTACGTGAATGATCCCCATTTTTCCTCTGGGAACGACTTCTCCCTGTTCGTTGAGGATCTTTACTGTGGTGCCTTCCGGCCAAAATCCTACGGAACCTTGAATCACTTTTCCTACGGAACGAACGGAGATAATGGGCGCACATTCGGTCATTCCGTAACCTTCATACACGGGAATCCCTATCACATTGAAAAACTCGTCCACATGAGAAGGAAGAGCTCCTCCCCCGGAAATCGTTCCATGAAGACTTCCGCCCAAGGCTTCTCTGATTTTTGAGAATACTACCCCGTCTAAAATTTTTGCCAAAAGGAACAAATTGACTGAATTCGTAAGTGCCACTGCGGTATTTTTCGCTCTTTCAAAAGGAGTTTCCTCCTGGATATGCAATTTGTTTCCGGAAAGATAATCCACTCCATCCTTCCAACGTTTGCAGACATCATAAGTAAAATCAAAAAGTTTCTTTCTGTTTTCGGGAGCTTTCTCTAACTTTTGTTTGATGCCAAGGTATAGGTTTTCCCAAAGTCTTGGAGCGGATGCCATAAAACTCGGTTTTATTTTAGTAAAATCATCTCTTAGGTCGCGTACATTCGTATAAGCAATGCTTGCTCCTTCGGCAATGATGGAATAGTCGATGGCTCTTTCGAAAATATGCCAAACGGGAAGGATGGATAGTGTTTTGTCTCCCCCCGTTAAACCGACCTTAAACGGAACTTTCACCACGTTATAAACCATATTCTGGTGGGTGAGCATGACTCCTTTCGGCATCCCGGTGGTTCCCGAAGTATAGATGATGGTAAATAAATCGTCCGGTTTGACTTGTTTTGCTCTCAGTTCCAGAGAAGGAAGATTGCTTCTGTAATCTTCCCCTTTTTTGATAAGATCTTCCAAACTAAAAACGTTCGGGTCTTTGGAAACAAATCCCGGTTCCAGTATGATTGTCTTTTCTACTTTTGTCTCCGGAAGAATCGCTTTTAAAGATTGGTAAAGTTTGTCATGTTCTACGAAACAGAATCGGCTTTCCGAATGTTCCAGAATGTATTGAATTTCCTGAGGAGTGGAATCGGAACCTCGGGGAACATCCACAGCACCGTTTAAAAGTACCGCCATATCTGCGATCGCCCATTCCGTACGATTGTCTGCCATAAGGCCGACCTTGTCTCCCGGTTGCAGGCCCAGCTGGAGAAGCGCAAGTCCTACGTTTTCCGCTTTTCTAAATGCATCATTGAACGTAGTTCCCTGAAAAACTTTCTGGCTGTCTTTGGCAAAAAAAATCTCTTTTGATCCGTAGTTTTTTTTGGCATAATAAAATACGTCATTCAGGGTTGTAAAATTTTTCATTTCTTAAAGAGCTCCGTTCTTCCAGAGAAGTCTTTTCATTTCTGTTCTCTATTCAAGTAATATTTTATTTTTATCTTCTGTCCCTCCGCACTCAGGAAGTATTCGGAAAATGCAGGTTCTTTTTCCGCCATGGGGATCATTTCGTGATCGAAGGAGAAACATTGTTCCAAAAATACCTTTCCTTCCGATTTCTTTTGCAATCGATAATGGCTGAGTGCCAGTTTGTAAAGGATGACTGCATAATATTCTTTTTCCGTTCCGATCTCTCTGGATTTTTTCAGATCCGAAATGGCAAAATCGTCCTTGCCGGCGGAAAGGTTACATGAGGCGCGATAATAATAAAAATAAAAACGAGCGTTGGCCGATAATCGTTTTTCACCTAATCTTTCTAAGCTGGTTAAACAGGAAAGAGGGTCTTTGTCTTGAAATTGAGAATAGGCCAAATTCAAAATCAGCTCCGGATTCTCTTCTCCTTTTTCGTGAAAATAGGTTTTTGCGGCTTCTTTATACGTTTTTTTCGCCTCTTTGAAATTGCCTGAAATATAAAGTAGGTAATATCCTTTGTAGACTAGAATTTCCAGAGAAGATTTTTCACAGACGGAGATATTTAAAAATTCATCGAGAGATCGGGCAAAAGAAGCATAATCTTTCCGAAGGTAATCGACCGAGGCTATTTCTTTCAGGAGGGAACAGGATCTGGAAGAAGGTTTTGTGAATTCTTTTTTTAATTCTTCCAAGGCTCTATTATAAAGTGCGGATGCCAAATCAAGGTTACCTGATTGTAATGCAAGTTTGGCTTCGGATTCTTCCTTTTCACCTATGCCTTCGCAGTATTTGGGTTTTCCAAAATCAAAATAACATGTTCGTTCTTTGTATCCGTTTTCATTTTCATCATATTCGATTTTACTTAAATAACATTTGTCGTAATGCCACCATTCGTCGATTCCCCCGATTCCATTTTTGTCCTTTGTTATTTCTTTGGGACAAGCTTTGGATTCGAAACGGGTGAAACTGTCTTTTTTTCCGTTCCTGGATTCGTCTTCTTCGGAAAAGAACAGGTTGCCCGTTTTATCAAAGTAATCCCATCGGAACGGTCTTAAGTTTTTTTTATCAATCTGAAAATCAATTCGAATATAAGGCTGGTCTTCAGAAAGTTTTGAAAAACAGGAAAATATGTTTTTGCCAGATAATATTTGTAATGTGATGTCTCCGTAGGCATCGTTCAAAGAGTAACGTATATCCGATCTTAATTTCGGGACTGCAAAATTTCCGTGGTATTTTTCCAAATACCTTTGGCAGAAGCTGAAAATTTCATGATTGGCGACTTCTTTGGTCAGATACTGGGGACGATCGCCTCCCAAACTTAACTCGAATCGTTTTGGTGATTTGTCACCGAGAGAATAGTATTCTTTCGCTTCTTTTACAGACACCCAGATTTCTTCCAAAGAGAGTGCGGTTAAAGAAAGAGTAGGTAATCCTAGTATGAGAAACAGAAATATGTTTCTATATTGGAAAAATAGAAACCATTTCAATGTTATTTATTTTTTATTATAAAGATCGAACAGAATCGGGTTTTCATAAGGATTTCCGATTTTGCGGATGGAGAACAACTGAAGCAGAGGAAGACTCTCATCCAGGTAGAAAGCCGCATGATTGTTGTTATAACGAATCAATCCGATTTCCTGGGTTAAATTTCCACCTTTGGCAACGGTGTGTTCAATGATATCTTCTTCATACAATTCTTTGTCGTATTTGTCCTTAAGACCTGTAAATGCATGTAAAATGTAGTTTTCTTCATTTTGCACAGGTTGGCCAAATCGGAGTAATTTACCATCTAAAGTGATTGAATAACCTTTGGAGGAAAATTCTTTGGACTGTTTGTCCCAAACTCTGAATTTGATGTCGTACGCCATATCTGATTACAAATATTTTTACACCCGAATAGAAGACCAAGGAAATTTCAAAAAATTTCTTGGTAAATCAGGAGTTCCATTTAGAATCGGTAGGTATGAAGGTGGTAACGGTATCCAATATCAAAGGGGGAAGTGCAAAATCAACGACTGCGATCCATTTGAGCGAGTCGCTTTCCCGCAGGGGAAAGACCTTAGTGATCGATATGGACATGCAAGCCGATCTGACTGATTTTTTTCTGCCGAACCTTTCTCCCGATTCCGTCGAAGATAAAAACATAATGACTCTCTTACTTGGAAAGTCTTCCATTTCGGAAGTCATTATTCCGGGTAAAGAGATCGATATCATTCCTTCCACTTTGACTCTCTCCAAGTTGGTAAGAATCGCTTCAGATTCCTTTTTTCTATCCCAACAACTGAAGAAAGCTTTGGAGTCGGTAAAATCAAAATACGAATATGTTGTGATCGATACTCCCGGTTCTGCAAAATACGAACTCACGAGTGCACTTTATGTTGCACAGTTGGTCTTGATTCCGGTAACACCTAGCAAATGGGCAATCCGGGCCGTCAATTTATTGTTAGATGAGATCTCTCAGACCGAATCTTTATTCAGTGCCAAGAAAGAGTCCGCATTTCTTCCCTGTCTTTTCGGAGCCTCCAAAAAACACAGAGATATTCTGGAAAGACTGAAAACCATAGAGGAAATTCCCACTCTCAACGAAATTCCCAAATCAGAGTCTATCAAAACCAAAACAGAAAAAAATCAGTTTTTAAAGAAAGGTTCCAATCCCTGGCATGCATTCGATATTTTAGCGGATGAAGTGATCAAACTCATTGACCCTGAAAGTATTTTTCCTTTTTCTGGTTAATCCGATCGCCGGTTTTTCTTTATGAAAAAAAACAATATTTCAGAATTCGATATTGTAGTAAACGGAGTTACGCTTCGGTTTCGAAAATACAAAGGCAAAAAAAGTTCCGATCCCATTATACTCGTTCATGGCCTTTCAGGAAATCTGCAATTTATGAATCGGATTGCAGACGTTTTGCAAGTGTTAGATTGTGATATTTACAGTTATGATCTGAGGGGAAGGGGAAGAAGCGACAAACCCCGCGGCATTTATGATGCGGAAGTTCATGCAAAAGATCTACTCGCGGCAATCAATCATTTGGGTCTCGACCGAATTCGAATTGTTGCGCATTCTTTGGGTGCCTGGGTCTCTCTTGCTTTTGCAAAATCGGCGGGGGATAGGCTTTCGAAACTGATTCTCCTGGACGGGGCGGGCATCCAACCTATTTCCAGAAAATTAAGAAATTTGAATATGGTCCGGCTTTCTCTCAGCCGAATGGGACGGTTTTTTACTTCGAAGGAAGAATACTTTAAGGAAATTGCGGATTCTCCTTTTTTAACTTCTTGGAATAAAAAAATAGAACAGATGTTTGATTATGAACTTTCGGGAAGATTTCGGGATGGAGTGGGCGGCTTGGAATGCAATATTCCTCTTTATGTGATGGAGTCGGAACTCAACTCTTTGGGAGGGAGTCTTACGAACAAAGGTTTGCTTTTGGGTTTGATTTTGCATCCTACCAGTTTTTTCTTAAAAATGAAAAGGAACAATCATCTTCCCTATGCTTCCGTTCAGTCACCCACACTAGTAGTGAGAGCCATGCGTGCGAATCTAAAATACGGAGACGAAATGTTACCAGATCCTTCGTATGCAAGAATCTTAAGAGAGATTCCCAATTCCCGCGGACTCACTTTGCATGAATACAATCATTACCAGTTTATCATCGAAGATTGTCCCGTTTTGGATCGGGAGATGATTTCCTTTTTGGGAGATTCTTATTAGCGTTTATTTTTTGCTAAAACCCTTTTTACTTTTTTGGATTTGTTTTTTTCTGAAGTTTTGATTCCTTCTTCGGGATGATGTTTCAAAATTCTATCCAGGCTTTCAAAATCCAGAATGTACAGATCACAAAATTGGATCGCCTTTGCGGAAGTTGTCCTTTCCGTTTTTTTAAATAGATCCGTTTCTCCGAAAAAACTTCCTTCATTCAATGTGGCAATGACTGTCTTTGTATTTTCCTGATAGATCTCTATTTGGCCTTTGGCAATAAAATAGATATTGTTCGGAAAATCACCTTCTCTGTAGATCCAATCTCCTTTCATAAAAAAAATGGGTTTTAATTCGATCGCCACTTCTCTTTTCAATTCTTCGCTTTTTTCTTTGAAAAACGGAACGGAATCAATCAATTTTTCATGCAGATAAAAACTTACATCCGCTTTGATTCCTATGGGCAAGTCTTCCCAAATATCATCTTCGTCTACTCCATGTTTGTTTTCCCAAAGATTGAAATAATAAGATCTGATTCTATTGGACAGATGATTGGGAAGTTTTTTGTATTTTAAAAACGAATTGACCGAATTCAATTTTTCTTGAAATGCAATTCTGGATATATCTATGGTGGATAAAATCGTTGAAATATTACCGATTACATAACCGTAGATACCAACACCTACTACCATTACTCCCATAGTATATATCGTTTGCGCATTACTTGTCGGAGTGATATCCCCGTAGCCGATCGTTGTGAGAGTGGTTACGGACCAATAGAGGGATCTGATATAACGGGTTATATTATCGCTCTTTGCTAGAAAAGCAGGATTCAATTGGATCCATCCGCAAGCCACCCAATGGGCAAATAGAGAAGTCCAGTAAATAAAAAAGGCCAGACGGAACGTAACCGGACTCATTACTTCCAAAACTTTATATTGATAATCATCCCTTCCTCCCATCGCTAACATTCTAAGAGAACGGAATAATTCGAATACCTTTACCGACCGGACAAGCCGTAATACCCGCAAACTATCTGTTAGACCAAAGTAGGAATAAAAGAACTGCCCGAAAATATCAAATGGAAAGGCGGAACAAAAATCAATGATAAACCAGGAACTTAAATACCGTTTCGCTACAAGCTTTTTGTTTGTAACCAGGGTTCTTTCTTGGAAGTATCCGGTGAAAAAATTCAATACGATATCAATTCCAAATAGAATTTGAATGATCCTTTCATACAAAGCAATTTGCCCGCCGATTTTATAATCGAATACGATCCGAAGAGGAACTTCTATGGCAAAGTAAGTTGTGGCGCAGAACGTAATTAGATCCCAAATTCTTTTCCAGGCTTTATCGGGATGGATCATGATTTAAGTATCGACTTTTCATCACTGTTTTTCAATTGCAAAGAACCTTGGGGGGCAATTTTATGAAAGGTATCGTTTTAAAGGGGTAATTATGTTCGGTGGCGGTGGCAATAAATTCGAGATGTTAAAACAGATGAAGAAGATGCGTTCTCAGGTAAAAACCATGGAGAAGGAGCTTCAAAGTTTGAACTTTGTGGGAGTTTCCAAGAACAAGCTACTTTCAGTCACACTGGATGGAAAATTCAATTTGAAAGCTGTAAACATCGAAGATGAATTGATCGAAAAAAAAGATAAAAACCTTTTGGAAAAATCTTTTCAAGAAGCATTTTCCAAAGCAATGCAAGATGCGCAAGCGGGTGCTGCAAAACAAATGCAGGCCATGGGCGGTTTTCCGGGACTCGGTCTCTAAAAAAGAATCAAAAATAAGGCAGATTTCGCATCTGATTTTTCGCTAAGTATCTGTATCTCCTAGCTCATTCGAGCTAGGAGAATCGGCCAATTAGAATTAACCTGCGGAAAGAATTTCCACTTCTACACGGCGGTTGGCACCGTCTTCCGGTTTCAAACCTGCTGCCGGTTTGGAGGATCCGAATCCTTGAACGGAACCGATTCTTTTTGATTCAATCCCCGAACCGGTGATCGCATCTTTTGCAGTTTCAGCTCTGTTTTGAGATAGTTTCAAGTTTGTATCTTCAGGACCTGTTTTGTTGGCATGACCTGCGATATTGATTTTTGTTTCAGGGTAAGCTGCAAGCGCTTCCGCTAACTTATCAAGGTTTTCCTTACCTTTGCCTTTTAGATCCGCTTTCCCGTCTTCGAAGGAAATTCCTCCGTCCATTTTAACAAGAAGTGCTTCCGTTTCTCCATCCGTACCGGCTACTTTTTCCAATTTGATTCCTTCTTTGGAAAGTTGCTCGTTCATGTTATCATACATCGTATTGAGATAAAAACCGGTTCCAAGACCGGCAAGACAGCCTGCACCAAGTCCGATAATCTTACCTTTGTTTTGCGGTTTCTTTTTTTCCAAAGTAAGTGCTTGTTTGATTTGTTTTTGGAAATTGTTTTTTGTATTTTTGCTTTCTTTTTTTCTTTGTGATTCATCATAAACAGCACCTAACGCAAGACCTACGCCACAACCTATGGAAGTGCTGAGAATAAGTCTTTTCGCATTGTCAGATAGAGAACAAGATACGGAAAAGAGTAAGGATAGCGATGCAATCGCTGCGGTAATTTGTTTCAAGGGATTCTCCTAGAGTGAGAGTGATTAAAAATAAATTCCCCCATATGTCTTTAAAAGAGCAAGAGGATTTCTGAAAGAGGGGGAAAAACTCCCCCTTCCTGGACTAGTACCTGTCCGTCAGTAGTTTCACCACTTGTTCGGGCCTTGTGTTTGCCTGAGCAAGCATGGCGACACCCGACTTGGTGAGAATTTGATTTTTGGTAAACTCCACAACTTCCAATGCCATATCGGCGTCGCGAACTTGAGACTCCGAAGAAACAATATTTACATAATTGTTTCCCAAAGACTTCAAAGTCATATCCAGACGATTATAATAAGCGCCTAGATCCGAACGCATACGGTTTACTTTGGAAATAGCATCGTCAAGCACGAGAAGTGAGTTATTCGCTTTCTCCGGTGTTGAGAGTGCTAGTTTTGTTCCACCCGTTTTTAGTTTTAGAGAAGAACTATTCATCGTATTGATGAATATCTCCACCTTTTCTCCCGCATTGGAGCCTACTTGAAGTGACATGGGAGATTTTCCCGCACGGGAAAATCTTCCGTCCAACGGGCGGATTTTATTGAACTCGGAAGTGTTTCCTATCCTTTCCACCTCTTCCACTAACTGGGATACTTCCAATTGAACTAGTTTTCTATCTTCGTTCGAATAGATCCCGTTAGATGATTGGACTGACAATTCACGAAGTCTTTGCAGAATGGAATTGACTTGTTCCAGAGAGCCTTCCGTTACTTGCAAAAAAGAAAGTCCGTCTTGGGCATTTCTTTCCGCTTGGCCGAGTCCCCTGATTTGGGTCCTGAGTCTTTCCGAAACGGCAAAACCAGGAGCATCATCGCCGGGACGATTGATTCTCATTCCGGTCGATAAACGCTCCATGGACTTGTCCATGTCTCGATTGGTATTGTGAAGCGAACGCCTTGCGACGAGCGCACTTACGTTGTGATTGATAATCATAGTCACACCCTCCTGTGTGTACATGACCCGCTTGTTTCCCTACAGGCGGAGAAAAGAAAAACCCAAGTCCGCTAGTACAAAATCTTTTCCATGAGGTTAAAGGATTTGTACTTCGATATGGGGCGAGGGTTGCCTTCCTCGTAGACCCAATGAATTTTGCCTTTCCCTTCAAATATAGCTCCCTCAATCTGTGTCTGTAAAGAAAATTTGCAAGGATAGAGATAATAATTTTGAAAATCTATACGAAAGCAGGCGATGCAGGACAGACCTATCTTGCCTCAGGTGTTCGGGTTCCCAAGACGGATGGAAGGGTGGAACTGTATGGAACTTGCGACGAATTGAATTCTTTTTTAGGGCTCGCTCTTACATACTGTAAATTAAAAGATCCTAGATTTGCAGAAGTGCTTTCGGGGATCCAGCATTTGCTATTTGAAGTAGGATCCGAGCTTGCGGGATACATTCCCAAAGGGCAAACCGAATCCATAATCAAGGAAGAAGATATCGCTTCTTTGGAAACCGAAATCGACCGACTAACAGAAAGTCTGATTCCTCTCAAAAACTTTGTTTTACCCGGTGGCACGGAACTTGCTTCTGCATTGCATATTGCCCGCACTGTTAGTCGTAGATTGGAAAGAGATGTGATCCGTTATATTGAGTCGGGGGGAAATGTTTCCCAATCCATTCGCACCTATCTCAATCGATTGTCCGATTATTTTTTCACTGCGGCACGATTTGCAAACCAGGCGGAAGGGGTTTCGGAAACTACATGGAAATCCAGAACCAAACCTTAGATAAACATCCCAAAGGTCTGCCTTCTCTTTTTCTCACGGAGATGTGGGAACGTATGAGTTATTACGGAATGCGCGCCTTACTCGTGCTTTATCTTGTCAAAGAACTTCATTTTTCAGACGAAGATGCGGGGCAAGTCTACGGGTTATACACAAGTCTAGTGTATCTAACTCCTGTTTTGGGGGGATATCTTGCAGATAAATACTTAGGTTATAAAAAAGCGATCTATATAGGATCGGTTTTGATGTTATTCGGGCATTTGAGTTTGGCTGTGCCGGATCTCAAATTTTTTTATTTGGGTCTCGGACTCATTATATTTGGAAACGGTTTTTTCAAACCGAATATGTCTACTCTTGTGGGAAAATTATACAAAGGAAAACCCAAACTACGTGACAGCGGTTACACCATTTTTTATATGGGAATCAATTTAGGAGGACTTCTGGGTCCGGTACTCTGCGGAAGTCTGGGAGAAAAAGTAGATTGGCATTACGGATTCGGAGCCGCAGGGATCGGAATGGCAATCGGGATTACGGTATTTTATTTCGGCTCCAAAAAATTGCCTGAATCCGTCTGGTTGCAGGATCCGGAACAAAAGTCTAAACCTGGTGATGCGAACCAGCTAACGAAAGCAAATGATCGGAATATGCAAAAACGAATAGGACTGATCGTAATCTTATCTTTTTTCAGTATCTTCTTTTGGATGGCATTCGAGCAAATGGGATCTTCGCTCAATTTGTTCGCAGACCGTCATACGGACCGAACCTTCTTGCGATATGAGATTCCCGCTTCTCTATTTCAATCCATCAATCCTCTTCTGATCCTGGTTCTTGGTCCGATCTTTGCCTATTTTTGGAAAAAACTTTCAGAAAAGAAAATGGATCCCGACCCTATTTTAAAATTTACATTCAGTCTGTTCTTCTTAGGACTTGGATTTTTGACAATGGTTTGGGCTTCCAAGATTGTGAGCACAGGCGTTCTTGCCGGTGTGTGGTATCTATTCGGTGCCTATTTCTGGAATACAGTGAGCGAATTGTTTTTGTCTCCTGTCGGACTTTCTTTCGTAAGTAAAACCGCACCGGTCAGGTATGTAAGTATGCTTATGGGGATTTGGTTTTTATCCAACGCTGTGGGTCATTATTTTGCAGGGTTTTTGTCCGGTTATGTGAAACAATTTGCGGAGCCTTCCCATTTTTATCTTTTTTTTGTAGTTACATCCTGGGGGGCAGGTGCGTTGTTATTCGGTCTCTGGTTTGTATTGAAAGACTGGTTGCAAGAAGATTGATTTCCCGGAGAACTGTTTTGCTTTTATAAGGAAACTTTTTTGTCATTGGTTTCGATCTTTACCCTGAAGTTTTATTGACTAGTTCTTCTATCTCCTGGTATCTTTCCTCTCCTGAAAGTTCTAATACCTGTTCTGCGAGTAATTTTGATTTCCACGTGGAAGTCTCCGCAATTTTCGCTCTTACTTTTTGCATCAATGGAACGGCACAGGATAGATCTCTAAACCCGAGTCCCATAAGAACGGCGGTAAACATCGGATCACTCGCGATCTCTCCGCAGATGGAAATGGGTTTTCGTTGGGACTTTGCCACATCAACAATGTTTTTTAAAAGAAGCAGAAACACAACATGCCATGGATTGTACAAATCGTTCACTACGTGGTTGTTTCTTTCCACTGCGAGCAGGTATTGCAAAAGATCATTGGTTCCGACACTGTAAAAATCCACATACTTTCCGATAAAAGGAAGATTCAATGCGCAGGCAGGAGTTTCCACCATGATCCCCAGAGGGATTTGTTTAGTAATATCGATTCCTTCCTCTTTCAGTTCACGAATGCATTCCTGCCAGAGCAATTTTGCTTCCAATACTTCCGTGAGAGTAGTAATCATAGGGAGCATAACATGCATGGTTCCGTATTCACTGGCACGAAGCAGTGCACGGATCTGTTCTTTGAAAAAATGAGGATGACGGAGTAGGTAACGGATTCCCCTGCTTCCCAGGAAAGGATTCGCTTCTTCATAGCCATTCTCCATTTTGTCGGCACCGATGTCCCAAACCCGGAAAGTAACAGGCCTATTGTCCATGGAAACTAATATTTGTTTGTATGCTGAAAATTGTTCCTCTTCCGTAGGTTTGTGGTCAGTATAATTGATAAATAAAATTTCAGTTCTGACAAGCCCGATCCCTGCGGCACCCTTATTGAATGCAGTCTGGACTTCTTCAGCGGAGTCAACATTGACTTTAATGGAAAAACGGATTCCATCTTTGGTTTTTAATTCCTTTTTTTCCTCTATCTGAACGGAAGCATTGAATTGACTTTGCAATCCGTGCAGTTTGATTTCGGATAAGCTGGGAAATCGATTGAGAATCCCTTTGGAAGCGTCAAGCAAAACATAATCTTCATCATCAACATGTGAGGTGATGTTTTTCAGACCTACGATCGTCGGAATCCCGAAGTTACGTGCAATGATCGCCATATGGCCCGTCTTACCGCCGTAATCTGTTGCAATTCCTTTGATCTTGCTTTTATCTATGGTAATCATCTCCGATGGAGTGATTTCTTTTGCGATGAGTATGATATGATCCGGTAGGTTCGCATTTGCATCCGGTGGTTTTTCCGCTTCCAGATTGGCGGCAAGTCTTTTGCCTATGTCCAGAATATGATCCGCTCTTTCCCTGAAAAATTCATCCGGAATGGCTTGAAATTCTTCATACAAGGAGCTAACGGCTGTTTCCAATGCAAGGTTGGCACTTTCCTTGCCTTGAGTGATCCTTTCCACCACCCGGGCGCGAAAAAGAGGGTCATTGAAAAATACCACTTGGGATTCCAGGATTTCCACCAATTCTCTTTGGCCCGGATCATGGGAATGATTATAGATAAGGGAGGTAAGTTCCGCTTCCGTTTTTTCCAAACTTTGTTTGAAAAGATCTAATTCTTGTTTTACTTCTTGGGGAGAGAGGTCGGTACGTTCCTCTTTTTTCTTGCGGGGAGGGCGCCATTTATAGACTTTTCCGTAAACTACACCGGAATAGGCGGAAATTCCTTTGAATATAACCTTTTCTTCTACCATGGTCTTGTCGCCTTGGCAGAACTATCCTCAATCAGGACTCAGTTGGAAAGAAAAAAACTAATTACTGAGCCATTTCGCTTTTGGTGAAAAGTGGAACCCGTTTGCTTTTGAAACTGGTGAGTTCGTCTCCTGTCACTTTGCTCATAATACATTTGGCAAGGGAAATGTCCAGAGCGTGGCCAGCCTTGGAAGCGATCAGATGACCATAGAAAGGTCTTCCCATTACTGCCAAATCTCCTACTAAATCCAGGATTTTGTGGCGAACACATTCATTTTCGTAACGAAGGCTTTCGTTCAAATACCCGTCGTCCGTAAGAACTACAGCATTGTCTAGGGAGCCGCCTAGAGCCAAACCACGCGCCTGGAGGGCTTCCACGTCTTTTAGGAAACCGAATGTGCGGGCAGGTAAAATGTCTTCACCAAGAATGGTTTCATCTAATTTGGTTGTGTAGGAATGGCCTCTGAGGAGGGGGTGGTTGAAGTCGATATTATAAGTTACTTTGAGTTCGTCGGAAGGAAGCATCACAAGGTATTTGTCCCCGTCTACCACCCACATAGGATGAGAAATGCGAATCGGTTCAATCGTTTCTTCCAGTTCTTTGATTCCGGAAGAGCGGATTCCTTCCCAGAAAGGAAGAGAAGATCCATCCATAATGGGAACTTCTACCGCATCAATTTCCAAAATACAATCTGTGATTCCTAAAGTATGTACTGCTGCAAGTAAGTGTTCTATGGTTTGGATCCGATTGGAACTGCCGTCCCCAATGGTAGTAGCATTGCTTGTATCTACCACATGATCAAGCGAAATGGGAATCCTAATTTTATTGATCCCTCTATAGAGAAAGAAGACAAGACCTGTGTTAGCAGGGGCTGGATGCAAGCGGAGAGTGACTGTTTTTCCGGAATGTAATCCGATCCCTTTCAGTGTAAGGGATTCTTTTATCGTTTTTCTATGGATCGTATTCATATTTTCTATTCTCTTTTCCAAAACTCTCTATCTTTTCACATACCTTAGTGCAAGCTTCGTGCCAAGGGGAGTTTATTGTCAATAATTCGAAAAAATCTTAAATTTGCCCCGAAATGGGCTACAGATGCAGTCCAGGGAAGGCAATTGGCCCTTGAAAATAGTAAAAACTTTAGGGAAATCCCTATGCTCTTTTGGAAACTGTCTCATTTTTACAACAGTGTCTCATCGGTGCAACAGACATAATCACAACGCTAAAACGCGGAAAGTGCTGATCGGATAAAGCTTGTAACAGGTGCTTGTTCCCTTGTGTCTTCCAGACCTTCCCGAATTTCTTTCAAAACTACTTGAGCATCACCGAGTGTGGTATTCACCGACTTGTGAACATCGCTTTCATTGATGAGTTTTCCCAGAGTCCCTTGGCCTTGATTGATTTTGCCTGTAATACTTGCTATATTTTGGACTGTTTTGCGGATATCCGATCTGTTTTCCGAAATGAGTTCAGACAGGGAAACGAGAGGATCTTGCGTTACTTTTCCTTGGATAGGGATGAATCTACTTCCTTTGGGTTGGACAGTGACTTGGGAATAAGTAGGTCCATCCATTTGAAACTGTTTTGTTTTGGGATCGATTTCAAATTTGGAACCAGGATCGAGAGAAACCACTCTCCCAGACAATAGACTTTCGTTTTTGATTGTAATTTGGTAGTTTTCAAAAAGCCGAACCGGGGCTTTAAGAAGCAAGATCAGCTCTACTTTTGTGCCGATCCCCACATCTCCTTCTTTCAAAAGATTTCCCTCTTCGTCGATTTGCACCAAACGGATTTTGGAAACATACCCGAAAGGAACCCCATGGATGGTTACTTTTCCACCTACTTTGATTCCTTCCGCATCGGGGAAATAAACAGAAAGCCGAAAGCCTTCTTTTTGGAAAGGGCCTCCTTCCGTAACAATTGTAAAATAACCAATCGTAACGAAAGCAAAGACAAACAAGATTCCTACAATGATACTGCGTCCAAAAGTTGACATTTTCTTTAATGATCGGCCGGAAACTGTGGATACGTCAATTTGATTTCACCGGCTTTAATTCCGAGTGATCCAGAATCATAGGGCCTTCCGTTCTTCCATTGATGAATTGTTGGATGACAGGATGGGGAGATTCCTGGATTTCTTTGGGAGTTCCGCAGTATAACACCTGACCTTCATACAAAAAACTGATCCGGTCGGCAATCCGATAAGCGGAACTCATATCATGGGTTACTACAATGCTAGTCAGTCCCAATTCCTTTTGCATTCGAATCACAAGATCATTGATTACATTGGACATGACCGGATCGAGCCCGGATGTGGGTTCGTCATACATGACTATCTCGGGCCTGGAAGTGAGTGCCCGCGCAAGACCGACTCTTTTTTTCATTCCTCCGGAAATATCACCTGGCAAAGTGTCTTTGGCGGGAACCAAATCCAACCAACGAAGTTTTTCCATCACTATATCATCCAGTTCTTTTCCTTCCGCAATTTTATGTTCCCGTAAAGGTAGGGCAACGTTCTCATACACTGTAAGCCAATTGATAAGAGCTCCCGATTGGAATAAAACCCCGAGTCTGGAACGTAAATGTTCCTTTTTTCCTGGCTCTGCGTGAGAGATGGATTCTCCGAAGATAAAACATTCTCCCTCGTCAGGATCTAAAAGCCCTGTTAGGTGTTTGAGGCTTACGGATTTTCCCGTTCCGGAAGGGCCGAGGATGACCATTGTTTCTCCCTTCTTAACTTTTATATTCATTCCGTTCAGGATTTTTCTGGATCCGAAAGTTTTGTGAACGTTCCGCATTTCTATTGCTAAAGTATCCATATCAGTTCCTATTTGTAGAAGATGGCAGTAAGTACATAACCGAAAAAGATCACCATAAGAAAGGAGGTGACTACTGCTTGCCTTGTGGTTTGACCGACTCCGATGGCACCGCCTGACGTGCGTAAACCTTGGCTGCAGGATACGGTGGAGATAATCAATCCGAATACATATCCTTTCAGTAGTCCCACATACAGGTCTTTCAGTCCGGGGATGGAAGAGATTCTGTAAAATACATCCTGAAAATAACTGACCATATCAATCCCCAATTGAAAATGACCTACAATGGCTCCACCCAAAATTCCAAGAGTGGAGGAATACACGCAAAGTATCGGAACCATAATGGAAAAACCGAAAATGCGAGGCATCACCAAATAGCGGACCGGATTTATGGACATGACTTCCAAAGCGTCTATTTCTTCCGATACTTTCATCGTTCCGATTTCCGCAGCCATTGCCGATCCGACCGAAGCGGCAAGAATTAGGGAAGTCATGAAAGGGGACATCTCCCGAGTCAAAGTGATTGTGAGAAGGAGACCAATCTGGCCTTCCGCTCCGAAGTCCCGAAGCCCGAGTCCTGTGTTCAATCCCATAATCATTCCTGTAAAAATGGAAACAATGGAAACTACAAACAAAGAACCGACGCCTGCGATAAACATCTGTTCGAGTATTTCCTTTCGTTTGAAAAAAGCCTGATGGCTCTGACCGAAAGAACGAAATAGTAGTAATACCGTAAATCCAATTGCATATAACAATGGTTGGATCTTTTTTTCAAAAAATTGCTTCATACTTCGAGCCACCATAAAAATTGGAATTTGTTTTTTTCTTCCCTGGTATCGATTCCTACAAGACCGTAAAGAAACTGATAACGGAACCCTGTTTCGTTTTTTTGAAATTCTACGAGCAGGGGGATATGGATATTCGTTTCTTTTTCGGACCAACGTTGGGAATAAAGTCTTGTTACAAGATGAAGTCTTTTTTCCCCGTTTTTGAGTTTTCTGTATTCAATCACGGAAAATATAGGTTCCCATACTTCTTCCATTACCTCAAACCGGACGGGAATGATAGAAAGAGTATTCCAAACCAGATTGCCTTCCGAATCGTTATGATAACGAACGAAGGGCCAGAATTTCCAATATGTATCTTCTCTTCCTGTGCCAACAAACTCTTGTTTGCTGTGAGAAAAGAAAGGCAATAGAAAATAGGATTTTGATTTCAAATGATTTGTGTTTTGGGAAAGGGAAATGTAAAAAGGAGTGATGAATTCGGCTTCTTTGTTTGCAAAATAGGAATAACCGTACAATGGAAAAATTACAAATTTGGTGAGATCTTTTTTTTCGGAGCTATGGTATTGAAAAAAAATAAAAAATGCTGAGTAATTGGAATGTCCCGTTTTTTTATCATATCCATAGGAAAAGAGTGAATTGAGAACCGGAAACCAGAGGAATGCCCTACTTTTCATATTTCCGTCCTTAGAATCTTTGCTCAGATAAAACGGAAAAAATAAACTATAGTTAGTTGGTTCTTTTTTGTCCAATTTTTCTTCTCCCCATTGGAAAAAAGGCCAAAGAACGGAATACCTTTTGTATTTTCCGTCATGTACTTTTCTGGAAAACAGGGGAAAGATTCTGAGTTCGCTCCTTGTTTCCGATTTTCCATACATAGTCAACGGCCATAGTACCGCCTTGGCCTCGAATGTTTTGTATTTCCATTCGGTATAAATGGGAAATAGAAAATAGTTTAACTCTTGGTATGATAGTTTGTTTCTGATTTTGCCGTAAATGGGAAATAAGCTGAAATAGTTTTCCCGGGCTGTCTCTCCCTTTCCCCACATAAATAGAGGAGTCAGAAAAAAATCGTCTTCTTCGTCGCCTTCTTCATGTTTGATTCCCGTTCCACTGAAAAAAAACAAACTGGACCAAGTATACCAATGATTTGTTTCTTCTTTGTAATAAACGGGCGAGAGATAACTTCTAAAACGGAATGCGGTCGTTTTGTCCTGAAAACTCATATAGAAGGGACGGATGGCGAATAAATCCTGGTTTGCCCTCTTTTCCCTTTCATATAAAAACCAAAATTGATGATAATCGGAAGGGATATCTTCCGTGAAACTGTTAGGTAATTTTGCCAAAAGAGGGGAAACAAAGAAAGCCAAACAAATCAGAATAAGGAATTGTTTTTTTATGGCTGATCCCACTTATTTCCTAATATATCTATTAGGAAAAAGGAATCAAGTGATTTCATGAAACGGATTAAACTGGGTTTGATTTTTGGCGGAACTTCCTCGGAACATGAGATTTCGATTCGATCTTCTTATTTTATTTTCAAAACTTTGGACAGGACCAAGTTCGAAGTTAATCCTATCTTCATAGATCAAGGTGGAGTTTGGAAAATTCCAAAAGATTTTGAAGGGTATTATCCGAACCCCGAAAATATTTCTCCTTCCGATTTCGCAGTTGGGTTTCAGGAAAAAAACGAGCTTTATGCAAATAGCGACAAACATTTGTTAAAATCAACAGGGGTTGAAGTCGTATTTATCGGATTGCACGGCGGTTCGGGAGAAGACGGACGTATCCAGGGATTTTTGGATGTTATGGGAATTCCTTACACTGGTTCGGGGGTATTGGCATCCGCTCTCGCTATGGATAAATTTCGTTCCAACCAGTTATTTGAAAAAGCAGGCATACCTGTAGCTCCTTTTTTAGAAGTTTCCAAAAAAGACATAGATGCAAAAAGATTCGTATTGCAAATGCCTATTTCTTTTCCCGTTTTCATTAAACCTACATTAGGTGGATCAAGTGTGAATGCCGGACCTGCCAAAACACCGGAAGAAGCGATTTTACTTATAGAAAAGATCTTTGTTTCGGAGGATCGTGTTTTTATCCAGGAGTTGATTACCGGAACGGAAGTTTCCATCGGCGTTCTGGAAAAAAAGGCAAATGAGGATTGGGAAAGTTTTCCTTTGGTGGCTACGGAGATTCGTCCCAAAACCGAGTTTTTCGACTTCACCGCCAAATACACGAAAGGTGCCAGTGAGGAAATCACTCCGGCGGAAATCCCGATGGAAACAATGGATAAGTTGAAATCGTATACTTTGATCTGCCACAAAACATTAGGTTGCAAGGGATATTCCAGAACCGATTTTATCATTCGAAACGGAATCCCTTATGTTTTGGAAACAAATACTCTTCCTGGAATGACGGGTACGAGTCTGATTCCGCAACAAGCGAAGGCACTTGGAATCGACATGAAAGAAGTATTTAACTGGCTTGTGGATTTGGCTCTGTCTTCTTAGGAAAGATCAACCTTCCCAGTAAAATAGCAACCAAACTAACAATGGTTCCATAGAAGTGACTGGTCATTTCATCATGGAACCATTCTAAAAGTATCCATGCGCCTAACCCTGCGAATAAGGAAAGTAGTGCCGCTTTTTGCGAAGTTGTCTTTGTAAAAAGTCCGAATA
Organism: Leptospira ilyithenensis; assembly: GCF_004771005.1. GTDB lineage: Bacteria > Spirochaetota > Leptospiria > Leptospirales > Leptospiraceae > Leptospira_A > Leptospira_A ilyithenensis. The sequence goes on along the minus strand of NZ_RQHV01000061.1, from coordinate 606,539 downwards.
TCATAGGAATAAATAATGTAACAAGCGATATACCCCCCGAATCTTCCACAAGCTCGTAGATGGACGGTTTGCCGACTGCCAGTATGAAAGAAATAACAGAAATGATGATCACAGAGATTCTGGAAAGCCATAGAATATTTTTATCATTTTTATTTTTCAAACTGTATTTTAGAATATTCTCAGATAGTATGGAAGCCGGAGCAAGTATGGCGCCTGATGCAGTGGAAAGAATCGCCGATATGAGCGCTGAAAAAAATAAAATCTGAGCGAAAGGAGAAGCGAATTTGGATACAAGCATAGGGATGAGTAATTGCGAATTTTCTCCTTCCAAATCAAATCCAGTGAGTAATCTTGCCGCTTGTAATCCTAAGAACAAAGGAATCATTGCAAAACTGAGATAGATAAAAGAAGAAAGAAAAGATGCCCAGACCGCTACCTTTTCGGATTTGGCAGACATCACCCTTTGGAAAATATCCTGCTGGGGCAAACTTCCTAATCCTACCACCATCCAGGCGGAAAAGTAGACTACCCAGGAATGGTAGTTAGGTTTTGGAAAAAAATTTAAAAATCCGTCCGGAGTTTCGTTAAGGGCTAATCGGATCGGATGGATTTGATTCATCTCATACAAAACAAAAACGAGTCCTATGATGATGGAGATGGATTGAAAAAAATCCGTCAAAGATACGGACCACATCCCACCCATATAAGTATAAAATACCACAAGAAAGGCTCCGATTGTGATTCCTAGGATCTGGGGAATCCCGAAGATCATCTGCATCATAATCCCTAGTGCCACAAATTGTGCGGCGACCCAGCCGAAATAAGAAAGAATCAAACAAATTCCACCGATGAACTCCATCGATCTTCCGTATTTTTCACGATAAAAATCGCCGAAGGTAAGTATTTGCATTCTGTAGAGATACTTTGCAAATACAAGACCCAATAAAAATAAACAGAGTGCACCGCCAAACGGATCTTGTATGACGTATAAAAAACCTCCTTTGGCAAATTCTACGGAGGAACCGAGTATGGTTTCACTTCCGAACCAGGTGGCAAAAAGTGCTGCGGTGGAGATGGGAAGGGGAAGGCTTCTACCTGCTAAAATAAAATCTTTTGCGTTTTTGACTCTTCCTCGTGCAATGAATCCGATTGCTATTGTTATTAAAAGATAACATACTATAAAGAATGCCTGCCAGTTCAAATGTTTCTAAAATAAATCGTCTTCGTTTTTGGATGTCGTATCTTCTTTTTTCTTTTTCACGGTAGTCTTTACAATTTCACCTGTTTGGCCTTTTGCCAAAAATTCGATTTTCGCCTCCGCTTCGGTGAGTCTATCGGTGCAGACTTTTTTCAAATCCATTCCCCTTTCGTAGGCTTTTATGGATTCTTCCAGAGAGAGTTGGCCTTTTTCCAATTTATCCGCAATATCCTCTAACTCGCGTAATGCGTCTTCAAATGTAATTTGTTTTTTATCGGACATATTTATTCCTTAATTTTATCAATCACTTCAATATTCAATCTGCCTTGGGAAAGAATGATCTCAAGTTTTTCCTTTGTTTGGATCTGATCTATTGATGAGATCACTTCTTTTTTATGATTTCGCAAAACGGAATATCCCCGCTTCAAAGTTCCCAAAGGAGAAAAATTTTCCACTCTGGACTGAGTCAGCTCCAACTCTTTTCTTTTTTGTTTTGTATATTGTTCCATTCTGATCTTTAAAATTTCAGTTTTGGCAAAATCTGTTTTCTTTTGCATCAGAAAATTTTTGCCAAGTAGGGACAAACGATTCATAATTTCATCCACAGCAATGGATCTGGTTTCAAGGATTACGTACGGGTTTTGAAAAAAGGTTCTGCTGCTGATTCCTATCAGTTTTTCACGCCCGATATTCGTTCTATTTTTTAATGCGAATCGCAGGCGGTCTTCCACTTCTTCCATCTTTACCAAAACTTCCGAAACATTAGGGATGGCGAGTTTTGCCGCAGCTGTAGGAGTGGGGGCACTTGCATCCGCACTGAGATCGGTAAGAACTCTGTCGATTTCGTGTCCCACAGCAGAGATAATCGGAATTTTTGAATGATAATATGCCATTACCACCTCTTCCGTGTTAAATGCCATTAGATCTTCGAAAGATCCTCCTCCCCGTCCGGCGATGATCACATCTACTTCCCATTTGGGATCGTTCAGCGCGCGGATGGCTCCGGAAATGGAGGCGGCAGCTTCGTCTCCTTGAACAAGGCAAGGGGAAACTAAAATTTGGATGGAAGGATTTAAATCCGTGGCAATTCGAATGATATCTTCAACGGCAGCTCCCTTAGGTGAGGTTACTATCCCTAAACGTTTCGGGTATTTTGGTAACGGTTTTTTACGGGTCGGGTCGAAGATTCCTTTTTCGAGAAGGGATGCTTTTAATCTTTCTATCTGTAATAGAATGTCCCCTTGACCTAGCTCTTCTATCTTTTGAACGGAAATACTATAATATCCTCCCGGTTCATAAACGGATATGGAACCGAATAAATTGACCTCCATTCCGTTTTTAAGAGGTCTTCCTTTATAGTTTTTTGCCTGAAAGGAAAAGAAGGCGCATTTGATGACACTTGCCTGATCTTTTAAGGAAAAATACATGTGCCCGGAAGAGGCAGTTTGCGAAAAATTGGAAATCTCTCCTTTCACCCAGATGTTTTTCAAGCCATCTGTATCTTGTAAGGTGGTTTTGATCAGCCGGTTGACGTCGCTGACGGAAAGAGAAGGAACTGGTTCAGGCATTCTTTGTATTTTGAAACCTTGTTTCTCTGAAGATTTTCCAAAAATCCCAGAGTATTGTAACAAGCGTTAATGCCATTGGGCCGATAATGATTCCCGCAACACCAAATTCCTGTAATCCTCCGATGAGTGATAAAAAAATCAAAAACGGATGTGTGTTCAGTCTTTTGTCGAGCATCTTCGGCTTGACCAGGTTTTCCAAAATCAGATAGGCAGTAGCACCTCCGATCATAAATAAGACTCCTGTCGTCCACTCGTTTTGTACAAGTCCCAGATAAATACCTACCGGCAGCCAAATAACCGATGTTCCGATGACCGGGATCAGTGAAAAGATAGTGGCTATGCTCGAAAGCAAAAACTTGTTCGAAACCGGGGTGAACAATAACAAAATGTAAATCAGTATTCCCTGTAACAAGGATATGAATAAATTTCCGAGCATTACGGTTCGAATGGCATCTTCAATCCTTCTTCCCAGTCTTTCTTCTATCTCCTGAGGAAAGGGAAGATGCAAAAAGATGGCATGTTCCATTCTATGTCCTTCTTTGTACAAAAAGAAAAGAAGTATAAAAGTAAAAAATGCGTTGAAGATGATGGTTCCCGGGAGTTCGATCGATCCCAATAGAAAAGAAGAGGAATTTTTCAATAGACTGTAAATGGAATCCAGGTTTAGGACATCCATATGTTGACCGACATACTCCCGATAGATATTGGGGAGTTTGATCCAGAAAAATTCATTTTCAGTAAAAAAATCTGTGAGATAGGGAGAGTTTAACAATAAAGCGACGATAGACTCTTCCGATAATTGGTTTCTAACATAACTAACAAGGTTGAGAGACTCCCGGATGATCGTGGAAAGGATCAGATAGGACGGAATGAAAACACCTGCTAACATTCCTATCACCATTACATACGGAGAAATGGAATGAAACCTGACTCCGAGTAAACTTCTCAGTCGGAGGTGAAGTTTGCGGGTTGTAAGATAAAAAAGAACGGAAAGAAATCCCGCCCAGAGATACGGTTTGAAAACGAAGAATAAAGTGAAACAAGTACCGAGAAAAATCGCACTTAAGATGGCATAGACGATGATTTCGTTTTTGTTTTCTGTCCAGTTTGCCATGATATTAATAGGAGGATTCTTTTTTAAAAAAGTACTTCACCAAACGTCTGTTTTCTTCTTCAATAATGAAAACAGATAGTGATTTTTTAATAAAACCTTCAAAAAGATAGATGGTTTTTTTGGGTTCTTCGTCTTTTTGCAAAAGTTTCCAATCTCCCAGTGCACTTCTCTTTTCTATTGTATTCTGAATTTCTTCTTTGGAAAGTTGAGTTTCCAAAATCAGATAGGATTCTCTTGCATTTGAAAATCCGGAGCGTAGTTCCACCGAATCCAAAAAATGAACGGACTCGGGCAAAAAAGATCTGGGGATCGCGGGAGGAATCCGATCCGGCAGATGCGAAACATTCACTCTTTCAAAAGAATAGGACTCTTTCGAAAAGGAAGATTGACTGCATTGAATGAGAAACAAGCTGATGATGATAAGGAAAAAGGGCATAGGGAAATCAAAATGAGAGTGAGGTTTCCGTTCCATCATTTTTTAAAATCTTCCTTGCAATTCGGGTTTCTTTGTGTTACCTCCAAGACCAGTGGAGTCTTCCTTGCATTTGCAGTCCATTTTGGAATGGGTGATGGGTCTTCCCGGTATTGCGTTGTGGGGATTTTTCGCTTTTTCCAATTTTCTGGAAAATATTTTTCCTCCCTGGCCGGGGGATAGCTTCGTTATTTTTTCCGGTTTTTTATCAGCACAAAATCCTCCTCCTTTGCCGCTTTGGGGGGTGATCACGGCAACCCTGGCGGGAAATTGGTTGGGTGCCTACGTCATGTTTCGATTCGGCGGTAGGGTTCTTCAATTCCTCAAAGAAACGGACATTAAGGTTTTGAGAAATCTCTATGAAGAGGATTCTCTTAAGAGGACATTCGGATGGTTCTCCAAAAATTCCATCGCCATCATCATTCTTTCCCGTTTTTCGGCAGGAGTCCGTTTTTTCGTCTCCATAGTGGCGGGAATCATCAAAATGAACTTTGTTCGATTCATTTTCCTATATACGATTGCGATTTTTTTATGGTGCGGGATTTTATTGGGAGGGGGTTACGAACTAGGGCAAAACTGGAACCAAATCATTGTTATATTAAATATCTATAACAAATTCATTACTGTCTTACTCGTCATGATCCTGACTGGCTTTGGAGTTTATCATTATTATCACAAAAAAAAGAACAAAGTTGACAGAGAATGAAATCATGTAAATATTTCTGTCAACATGGCAAACTGGGGACCGATTTCGTTCGATTTTTATTCTTTTGGATCACTCGTCGGAGTGATTTTCACCTTCTATAATGCCCAATTATTTCTAACCGTAAAAGAAAAGTCCCGAGCTACTTATCTCTTGGGAATGGGAACCTTATCGCTGGGTTTTTTTCACCTGGCCTACATGATTAATTTTTCCTTTCTCGGGCCGGCAGCTGCCTATATGCGCTGGCTTGTGATTCCTTCTGCCTTGATCGGAGCGGCTTATCTCGCGAGTTTCTTTTTGTCATACCCCGAAGATACTTACCCGAGATTCAGAAAATATCTCTTTATTTCCATGATGGCGGTGGTGGCGGTTTTTACAGTATCTTTCGCCTATATAAGCTTAGGTGCCGGTAGAACTTATTTTTTCTCCGGTCACTATTGGGATTTCCCTTTGGCAAAATTTTACAAACTGTATTCTCTTGCCGTGTTGGTATATTTTGCTATTTTTGCAATCGTCGGCATCGTTCAAATCATCAAGACCACAAAGGAATTGAGGTTTGTGCTTGCGATCATTCTGTTTTCATTTTTACTCATTACGATCGTTCCGGGCATCTTGAACGCTCAATCCAGAGACGGTGCGATCGAGAGAGGTTTGTTTCAGACCATTACCGACTTACTTCTGGTAGTGGGTTTGTTTATCGCAATCGTCGTTTATATCAACAATACGAAAGACAAAACGACTATACTATCCAGGATCATAGGAATTTCACTTGCCACGTTTCTTTTGGTCATTCAGTTGGTAGCTTACGTTTCCATTCAGCAAACCGAAGTTAGCTTTGATCGGATCTATTTTCAACAGGCAAGAAGTGCCGTCATAGATGAGGACAGTAGAAAAAAAGTTTCTTTCTTTTTTACATACGATTTGAATTCCAGAGAAGGCAAGTCTTTGAAAGATCCCGAAAACACTACTCTTTCCCCGAAGGAATATGTGCCTGAGTTTTGGAATTCCTGGTTGTATGAGGAAATCATTTCCATTTCCGACGGAGAGTCTTTGAGAGACCGGTTGGATCCCATTCTTGCCAAGATGCCTGCAGATAGCAAAGGTTATGTGTCCGAAATCAAGTCTGCGGTGGATACGGGAGGAGTTAACACTTCCTCGGGACTTGTTACCTATCTGAATTCGCTAAAAAGAAAGATTTTATATACCAGAAACAAATGGAAAGAAATCTCACCGAATGAAGTAAAAACCAAAGGAAAAGCCCTTTTTTCCTTACAATCCGGACCGATGAGCAGTTTTCATTCCACTGCCGTTTCGATCATCGACTCTTCTTTACCTGAAGAAACGATTTGGAATAAAGTAAATATTCTACTCTCTCCCATGACCTATACCGGAGAAAGAAACTACAGAGGAAAGATTCTCTTTGCGGAGAATGCTCCCGACTTTCATTTTTTCATCAGCTACTTTATCGTAGATAAAAAGGAAAACAAGGTGTATGAAATCGGTTTTCCCTATTTGGATTATCGGGATTTTCAACACCAATCGTCTCTCCCTTGGATGTACGGAGTGGTGGCAATTGCAGCGATTGTAATACTCGGATTCAGACTGTTCTTTTTGCGTGCATTGATCCGACCGATCGAGCAGATCATCGAAGGTTTAACGGAAGTTAATTCCGGCAACCTGGAACACAGACTTGTGATCAATGTGGAAGATGATATCGGATTTATGGCGCGTTCCTTCAATCGAATGGTGCGTTCCATCCAGGCGGCCCGTAAAAAATTGCAACAATACGCGGAACAGTTGGAATCCAAAGTTCAGGAAAGAACAAAGGAATTGGAAAACACTTTAAAAGAAGTCCAGGCTCTCAAACACCAGCAAGACGGTGATTATTTCCTAACCTCTTTGCTCCTCCAACCGTTTTCCGCCAATCATGCCGACCATGATAATGTACAAGTTGACTTTCTTTTGGAGCAAAAGAAAAAATTCACTTTCCGACAACATTCCAAAGAAATCGGAGGGGATTTGAATATTGCCAACCAGATATTTCTCAATGGCAAATCCTATACTGTTTTTTTAAACGCGGATGCTATGGGAAAATCCATGCAAGGAGCGGGCGGTGCGCTTGTACTCGGTTCCGTGTTTGAATCCATCATCACTAGAACCCAACTTTCCAATGAAGCGCGCAGAACTTATCCCGAACGTTGGATCAAAAATACATTCATCGAACTTCATAAGGTTTTTGAAGGATTTGACGGTTCCATGCTTGTTTCTCTTGTTTTGGGACTCATCGACAACGAGAGTGGTTTGCTTTATTTTATCAATGCGGAACACCCTTGGATCGTTCTCTATCGGGACGGAATTGCCAGCTTTATGGAAAACGAGCTGATGTTCCGTAAGCTGGGAACCAGCGGAGTTGCAGGTGATATTTATATCCGTACTTTTCAACTGGAACCGGGAGATGTTGTGATTGCAGGTTCCGATGGTAGGGATGATCTCTTGATTTCCCATACCGCCGAAGGGAAAAGAGTCATCAACGAAGATGAAAGACTTTTCCTGAAAGTCGTGGAACGAGGGCAAGGTGATCTGGAGAAAATCTATGACGAGTTGCAAAAAATAGGAAGTCTTACGGACGACTTATCTTTGTTACGCGTTTCCTTTGTAGAGGAAAGAGAAAAGGCAAGGATTGAAAAAGAAAAACTGAAAGAAATCCAAAGCCTGCTCGGAAAAGCGAAACAAGCTTCAGATTCGCAAGATTTGCAGGAAGCTGTTGCTTATCTGGAAGAGGCAAACTCTTTGGAAGCGAACATTCCAGAGATCAAAAAGAAATTCATTCAACTTTATCTGAAATTGAAAGATTATGGTAAGGCAAAGTCGCTTGCACGCGATTATAGCGAGCTAAAACCAATGGATACGGAAATTATGTATGTGACTGCTTTTTGTGCAAGAAAAGTGGCCGATCTGAAAACAGCGGTGGATTTTGGAGAAAGGGTTCGACTTCGCGATCCGCAACATGTAAAAAATCTGATCAACTTGGGGCAGACTTATCTGGCTGAGAAAAATTACGTCCGTGCCGAGATCATTTTGACGGCGGCAGTGGTTTTGGATCCCGAAAATCCTAGTCTAGCAAGACTTTTGGATCATATTCGTAAAAAACAAAGTAAGAATGAGCCAGTCGCGTAAGTCTAAACTTTCAGAGTGACAAAGACTTTCACCAATATCGTTTGCGAAACGAGTTTCCTTTCCTTCACAAAGGAAGAATGGAACCGTCTCGTTCCGGAAGATTCCATGTTTCAAGAATGGGAGTTTTTATCTACTCTGGAATCTTCCGGTTGCATCGGTAGATCGGGTGATTGGGACATTCGAATTCTCTCTTACCGGGAAGCAGGTGTTCTGCGAGGTGTTCTTCCTTTTTATAAAAGAAAAGATTCTTACGGAGAGTACATCTTTGATTTCCAATGGGCGGATGCATTCCATCGGGCCGGGATTCCTTATTATCCCAAATACTCTTCCGCTGTTCCATTTACACCTGTTACAGGGTCTCGGATTTTGATTTCTCCTGATATTTCAGAAGAAGGAAAAGTAACGGAGATTCAAAAATCGCTTTTGGATGCACTTGTTTCCAAAGGAGAAGAGGAATGTGTTTCCTCCGTTCATGTTTTATTTTGCAAAGAAGAAGAATTGAAGAGCGGCAAACTATCCGGTTTTGTTCCTAGAGTCACTCACCAATACCATTGGTTCAATAAAGACTTTCAGAGTTTTGAAGATTATCTTGGCACGCTTGTCAAAGACAGACGCAAAACAATCAAACAAGAACGCAAAAAAATCGCGGCACTTCCCATTCGAATTGAGACTCTAGTGGGAGATGCGATAGGGAAAGAACACGCGGATATTTTCTATTCCTTTTACCAGGACACTCATTCCCGGAAATGGGGACAAGCTTACCTTAACCACCAATTTTTCAGAACTATATTTGATGTGATGAAACATAGAATTCATTTGGTGCTTGCCAGTGATGAATCCGGAAAACCCATCGGAGGAAGTTTTAATTTTTACCGGGGTGATTATCTTTTCGGCAGATACTGGGGGGCGACTTCCCATGTTCCCAATCTGCATTTCGAATGTTGTTATTATCAGTTGATTGAATTTGCAATTCGGAATAAAATGAAACGTGTGGAAGCAGGTGCGCAAGGAGAACATAAATTTCTCAGGGGATATGAAGCGGTTCCCATGTACAGTATGCACTATATATACAATGAGTCAGGCAGACAGGCGATTTATCATTATCTGGAAAAAGAAATTCTTATGGAAGAAGCCAATATCAAAGAATACAACCATCATTCTCCCATCAAATCCTTACGAAACGGAGATGGCAATGACAATTAAAAGATCCAATCAATCACAGGACGATGTACTTTTGCAGGAAAAGCAAAAGATAAAATTAAAGAAACCGAGCCGCTATAAGGTGATTCTCATCAACGATGATTTCACTCCTCAGGAATTTGTAATATGGGTTTTGGCAAATGTTTTTCGAAAAACAATGGAAGAATCTCGTCATATCATGTGGACCGCACATACAACGGGGACTGCTGTTTGCGGGGTATATCCTTTGGATATTGCTCGTACCAAACTGGAAGAAGTACATAAATTGGCTGATGAAGCAGGACATCCATTACAATGCCAGCTTGCTAAGGAAGAAGAGGAGGGGTGATGAATCTATCTAAAGACATGGAAAATTCTCTCGAGGCCGCAAGGAAGGAAGCGGCAAAATACAATCATGAATTCATTACATTGGAACATCTTTTGTACGGACTCACCTTTAATGAAAAAGCAAAGGAAGTGCTTCTCAGCGTGGGATGTGACATTGATTTGTTACGTAAAGAACTGGAGACTTACTTTGTAGAAGACCTTGCAACCATTTCGGTTCCCTCTTTGTCGGTACAACCGCGTTATACGGTAGGAGTCCAATTCGTCATTCAGTTTGCCGCTTTTCATGTTCAAAACAACGGCAAAACCGAAGTGGATGGAAGCAATGTGCTAGTTGCACTATTCCGGGAAGAAGATTCGCAAGCTTGTTATCTTTTAGCGAAACAAAACATTTCCCGTTTGGATGTGGTTCGTTTTGTATCTCATGGAACCAAAAAAAGTAAAAATACGGAAGAAGCTTTGCCTTGGGAAGAAGAGGAAGTTTTAGCCGATGAAGAAAACAAATCCGCGCTGGACAAATTCTGCGTCAATCTTACCGAAAAAGCCAAACAGGGAAAATTGGATCCTTGCATCGGACGGGAAGAAGAAATCGACAGGACCATTCATATTCTTGCCCGCAGGCGTAAAAACAATCCGATCTTTGTAGGCGAAGCCGGTGTAGGTAAAACTTCCATCGTAGAGGGACTTGCTCAAAGAATCGTACAAAGAAAAGTGCCCGAGAGTCTTAAAAATTTTATTATCTATTCTTTGGACATGGGGCTTGTTATGGCAGGCACCAAGTTTCGGGGCGAGTTTGAGGAAAGACTCAAAAATATTTTGAATGAAGTTGTGGCAGATCCGAATAAGGTCATCTTTGTAGATGAGATCCATACCATTGTAGGAGCAGGTGCCGTATCAGGCGGGAGTTTGGACGCATCCAACCTGATGAAACCGGCGCTCGCCAACGGGGAATTGAAATGTATCGGAACTACAACCTACAAAGAATACAAATCCATATTTGAAAAAGACCATGCGCTCTCCCGCAGATTTCAAAAAATCGAAGTGGCGGAACCGAGTGTGGAAGATGCGGTTAAGATTCTCAACGGATTAAAACCGAAGTACGAAGAATTTCACGGGGTCAAATACAGCCCTAAATCCATCCAGTCAGCTGTGGAATTATCCAATCTTTATATACGAGACAGGCAATTGCCAGACAAAGCGATCGACCTTATGGATGAGGCGGGCGCCTTTGTTAAGTTACGCGACGAAAAAAGGGAAAATGCAAAACGCCAGGTCAATCTTCCAGAAATAGAAGCATTGGTTTCAAAAATTGCAAAAATCCCTCCAAAAACTGTCAAGACCGATGACAAAAAGAAACTCGAATCCTTAGCGGCTGAGATGGAGACGGTTGTTTTCGGACAAGATCATGCAATAGAACAAGTTGTAGATTCGATTCATTATTCCCGTTCCGGCCTTGCGGGAGAAGGAAGGCCGATCGGAAGCTTCCTATTTGTAGGACCAACCGGTGTGGGCAAAACGGAAGTGGCGAAAACCCTCGCAGAAAAAATGGGGGTCGCATTCCTTCGTTTTGATATGTCGGAGTATATGGAAAAACATTCTGCTTCGAGACTCATCGGTTCTCCTCCCGGTTATGTGGGATACGACCAAGGTGGTCAGCTAACAGACGCAATTGCAAAGACTCCTCATTGCGTGCTTTTGTTGGATGAAATAGAAAAAGCCCACGAAGATATTTATAATATTCTGCTTCAGGTAATGGATCATGCGACCCTTACGGACAGCACTGGCAAAAAAGCGGATTTTAGACAAGTGATTCTGATCCTTACCACAAATACCGGTGCCCGGGAAAGTTCCAAGCCTCTACTTGGATTTGAGCAGTCAAGTTATGACGATAGAAGTATGAAAGCGATTGAACAGACTTTTTCGCCCGAATTCAGAAATAGGCTAACATCTGTAATTGAATTCCATCCTTTGACCGTTCCGATCGTGGAAAGAATTGTGGATCGGATGTTCCTGGAATTGAAAGATAAAGCGAAACGAAAAAATGTAATGATCGAACTATCCGAAGAGGCCCGTACATTCCTCGCAGAAACAGGTTATAATAAGGAGATGGGGGCGAGGCCGATCCAAAGGATCATTGATGCGGAGATCGGCAAACCTCTTTCTAAGAAGATCTTATTTGCTTCCGATTCCCATGAAAAATGGAAAGTGGTGATTGTAAAAGATGCAAATGGGAAACCGAAGATTGATCTGGAAAAAGCGGAGAATTAAAAAGTAAAAACAAATGATTAAAGAATCGTTTTTACGGTTCTTTAATCATAAAGACTGTCTTCCCTTTGAAAGGTTAAAAATCCAAATAGAAAGGAAAATGCAGAGACAACGGAAAAGAGATAGAAGGTGATTTTGAAATTGACTTCTTTCTCGTTGATAAAATCAAAATAATATCTGGTTGGTTCCAAATATCCCCATATCAGTATGATTGCCAAAGTCAATTGTGTTGCAAAAAACCAAATCCTCACCCAAGAACTTTTCCAAAAACCAAGGAAGAAAAAATTAAGCAAAGAGACCAATATAAATAAAAAATTCCATTTTGGTCCTATATTTACAGTCTCGGGAGAATCAAAAAACTGAATTTCATAACTGAACCAAGGTAAGGCGCTGAAAACCAACTGCAAAAAAAGCAGAATGAAAAAGATTTGATCCAACAAAATCTTTCTCTTCCAAAACTGAAACAGGAAAAGAGATCCGGAATGCGCGATATGAATCCAACCGAGGAGTACGATTCCGATGGAATTGACGGAAAAACGTAAAAACTGGGCCAGATTTGCAAATAGAATCCGCATCTTAACCTTTTACTTCTACGGTGAGTTCAAGTTCTACGCAAGCATCCAAAGGAAGAGAAGAAACTCCGATCGCAAAACGCGCATGAGGTCCTTTTTCCTTGAAAATTTCACTGAGTAACTCGGATGCTCCGTTTGCCACCAAATGTTGTTCTGTAAAATCGGGCAAAGAGGCAACATAAACTCCCAATTTTAAAATTCTTTCCACTTGGTTCAAGGAAGGAATTTGCAGAAGCAGAGTGGAAATAGCATTTAGACATGCTATACGGGCTTGTGATTTTGCAGTTTCAATCGACACTGTTCCACCTAACTTGCCTTTGACAGTCAATACGCCCGATTCCGTAGGCAATTGGCCAGAGGTAAAAATCAGATTTCCGGTTCGAATGGAAGGGAGATAGAGCGCTACCGCTTTCGGAGGGGGAGGTAAAACGAGTCCCAAGGACTTTAAGTTGGCTTCGATATCCATCTCCTGGTAGTTTTTTGGGGTCTGGGTCCACTGGCAAAAAAAAAAAAATTGGCAGAAAAATTCAGAACGAAATTGACTTTTGGCAGACTAATGTATAGAGTGCTAATTGAATTGGCACTAAATTCAATAGAGTGCTAAAGGAGAGATTCAGATGTTTTTTCGAATTCTAGACAATCCCACCCGTTCCAACCCGTTTTGGAGAGATTTTGACAGATTGAATGAAGAGATCACCAAATCCATTTTGGACTCCCAATTTGAAAACTCACGCAGCTTTCCTCCCGTAAACGTATATACGAAGGAAGAGGAAGCTCTTGTAGCAGTTCTTGTTCCAGGGCTCACTCCTGAACAAATTGAAATCTCCGTAAAAGACAATCTTTTGACCATACAAGGCAAAAAGAAAGAAGAGGTGCTCGCAGAAGGAACAGAAGTTCTCAGACGTGAAATTTTTTCAGGAGAATTTGTGAGAACCGTTGAACTTCCTTTCCGAGTGAACCAGGAAGCGGTTTCTGCCAAATACGCAAATGGGGTTTTGAACATTCACCTTCCTCGCAGAGAAGAAGATAAACCTAAAAAGATATCCATCGTAGCCGAATAAGGAGGACCATATGACAGTTGCTATACAAGATAAACCGGAAACAAAAACCTCAGAAGTTAAAATGGAAAACAAAGAGAAGCTTCGCACTTACTCTCCTAATGTAAATGTTTTCGAGAACGCGGAGGCACTCGTATTTCATTTTGAAATGCCGGGAGTGGATGAATCCACAGTCGAGATTCTTTTAGAAAAAGACAGCTTGGTTGTGGAAGGAAAGTTCAAAGAAAATCTTTTTGAAAAGGGAAATCCGACTTACCTTGAATTCAAAGAAGGTAACTACTATCGAAAATTTACTCTTGGTAAGTTGGTCGATTCGGAAAAAACAAAAGCAAAAATCAAGAACGGATTTTTGGAGCTGACTTTACCGAAGATCGAACCCAAGAAGAAAAAAGTAGAGATAGAGCAAGGCTAAAAAAGTCATCCTTAACGATGTGTGTGTGTTTGCCCTTAAGGTGAAAACCTTAGGGGCCTTTTTTTGACTTATTGTTTTCTTGTAACTAATTTTCCCGCAATGTAGCCCATAGGAATATAAGCCCCTGCCAAATCCAAAACAGTAAACCAAATTGGAGAAGGAAGCATTAGTATATTTGCGATTCCTCCCGCGAGAAAAAGAACTCCGATACCTAATGCAAATTTAACTTTATGATTTGTGGCAATAATAGCTGCCACAAGTGCGCCTGTGAATGTCCCGAGAGCATGAGCTAAAAAAGGTAGAATGAAATGTTTCGGCTGGAATAAATGTATGGATGCTTTTAGTCCTTCCATCGTAGTAACATCAGCTCCGTCAGGCGGGGGGATGATATTGCCGCTCGTTGTGATGATTCCCATATTCACCGCACTTCCCACAATAAAACCAAGAATGACAGCCAGAATGTTTTTAATGATCGGATTCATACCTTAACTCTCCAAAATTATATTTCTGAAACAGATAATTTATGGATCTCTGCTTTTGTTCAATATTATAAATTATAAAATATCGCAAACTAGCCCAAAATCAAACTGAGTTCCGAAAGCAATCTGTCATTTTCCTCTTTTGTTCCGATGGAAATGCGAACATAGTCTTTGGGGATTCCTTTGGAAAAATAACGAACCAGTATGTTTTTTTCTTTGAGCTTGAGATAGATTCCTTCGGGAGAAATCCCTTGTTTCGGCTTGCAGAAAATAAAATTCGTAGCACTGGGAGGAATTTCAAATCCAAGGCCTGTCAATTCCTTTGTAAGTCTTGCCCTCTCTTCCAGAACTTTAGTTCTGCAGATTCCGAAGTATTCTTCATCTTCCCAGGCTGTGACTGCTATCGTTTGGTCCAAGATTCCCACATTATAGGAATCTTTCAGTTTTCGGATCAAATCTATGAGTTTCAATTCTCCTACAATAAAACCCACTCGTAAGCCGGCAAGGGAGTAGGATTTGGAAAAAGTTCTGGTAACTACCAGATTCGGATGGTTTGCAATTTCAGAGATCAGGCTCATTCCCGGTTCCGTAAAATCAATATAGGCCTCGTCGGAAAGCACGACTCCTTTGAACCCTTTGACTAGTTCCAGAAGCTTGCTTTTATCTTCCAGGATGCCAGTAGGCGCATTGGGGTGAGCAAAACAAAGCAGTTTGCCTTCTTGTCGGGAGAGGGCTTCAAAATCAAAATGAAGGTCAGGTAGTAGCGGGATCATTCTGTATTTTGCACCTAACATTACTTCTTCGGTAAGAACCGGATAAAAGGAATAAGTCGGTTCCGGTGCGACTACAGTGTCTCCGGGAGCAAGCAATGCATAAAATAAAAGTCTAAGCGCTTCGTCGGATCCGTTCGTTACTAAAATCTGGTTTGGATCCAGATTGTATTTTTTTGCGATCGCATTTTGCAACTCGCTGGAATGATAATTGGGATACTTTCGCAAGACTCCTGAAGTTATGATCTCATTCACCGCAGAGTGGATCTTAGGCGATGGGGGGTACGGATTTTCGTTTGTATTGAGTTTGATTACCTTGTCGCCGAGACCGGGTTGTTCTCCCGGTACATAAGGGTTAAAATCGATGACTTCTTTTCGGATATAGTCGGATGGATTTTTTTCTGTCATTGTTTTTAAAGTCGGTTGAGCGCATTGATATAAGCTTTTGCGCAAGCCTCGATTATATCCGTGGAATCACCTTTTCCTACCACCCGTTTGCCTTCGTATTCGATTGTAACGGAAGCTTCCGCCATTGCGTCCGTTCCTTCTGTAACGGGAGAGATCACCAAACGGGAAAGCAGCGGAAAGAGACCTGTGATTTTATCGATTGCTTTGAAGATACTGTCTACGGGACCGTCTCCTTCTGAAGTGGATTGTTTTTTTACTTTGTCCATAAGTAAGGTCAGACTGGATACCGGTGTTTTTTCGGAACCGGTTGTTTGTTCGAATGAAATCAGTTCGAACTTTTCCTCGACTCCCATTTTTCGGGTTTCCGATTGGAAAAGTGCGATGATATCTTCATCAAAGATTTCTTTCTTTTTGTCGGCAACTTCCAAAAACCTTTGGTAAGCGTTGTCCAGATCTTCCGGTTTCGGGTCGAATCCCAACCTGATGATTCTATCTTTGAATCCGGCTCTTCCCGAATGACGACCAAGCACCATCCTGTTGGATGTTAAACCAACGGATTCAGGAGTCATGATTTCATAAGTTTGTCTGTTTTTGATCACACCATCCTGGTGGATTCCCGATTCATGGGCGAATGCATTCGTTCCCACAATGGCTTTGTTAGGTTGGACGACCATTCCTGTGATGGTTTTGACCAAATAAGACGCTCTTGTGATCAGAGTTCCGTCTATCTTTGTTTCCACTCCGAATTTGTCTTTTCGGGTGCGAAGTGCCATTACTACTTCTTCCATAGCAGTATTGCCTGCTCTTTCTCCGATTCCGTTGACAGTGCATTCGATTTGTCTGCCGCCTGCCAGAACCGTTGCCAGTGAGTTTGCTACGGCGAGTCCCAAGTCGTTGTGACAATGTGCCGAGAATATGACTTTGTCAGCTCCTTTGACTTTTGTTTTCAGGAAATGGAAAAGTTCTCCGTATTCTTGCGGGGTAGTATAACCGACAGTATCCGGGATATTGATCGTAGTTGCTCCTTCTTCGATCACGGCTTCCACGAGTTCACGAAGGAATTCCCATTCGGATCTAGTTGCGTCTTCAGGGGAAAATTCCACATCTTCGACAAATCCGCGGGCTATTCTGACTGCATCTCTTGCCATCGCCAAAACTTCGCTAGGTGACTTGTCCAATTTGTGTTTCATATGGATGGGGGATGATGCGATAAACGTATGAATTCTTTTTTTTACAGCCGGCTTTAATGCGTCTCTTGCAGCTTCCAAATCGGGTTTTAGGGAACGGGCCAAAGCACAGATGATAGGTCCTTCTATTTCCCGGGCAATACGTTCTACCGCTTTGAATTGAACCGGGGAAGAGACAGGGAAACCGGCTTCGATGATATCGACTTTCATTTTTGCCAAATGTTGTGCGATTTCTACTTTTTCATCTTCGCTCATGGCGGCGCCGGGGCATTGTTCTCCGTCGCGGAGAGTGGTATCAAATATGCGAACGTAATCTTCCATCTCTTTCCAGAACAATACCTAGAAGTCCTTTGTCAAGGAGTTCGGAATCCATTCAAGATAGGGCTCCGTGATTTGTTCGGATAGGGGAAGCTGTGGGTTCCAAAAAGGATGGGGAAAGGCATTTGTGATCCAAAAATAGGGTTTTTTCTTTTGGCTGACGGGATAGGACTTGATCTTTCCTTTACTCCAGAATTGGAGAGGGTTTTGGGTTTTGTAATTTGTAAGAATCCTTTTGTTTTGCGAAACTTCTTTCAATTGTTCTACTAAAACCTTTTTTTCCTCTCTGAGAGTAAAACCGTAATTCAGTAATACCAAACAGGAAAATAAACCTAGTAAAAGAATCACCGAATCATTTATATTTTTATAATGAATCGTAAGAAAGGAATAGGCATTCCATTGTGAGAAACACGAGATTGATATAAAGCTAACTAGCGTTATGGTGAATGGTAAAAAATAACGGATCGGATAAGGATGTTCGTAAACAAATCGCGCAATGATTCCGGCAGCAAGTAAGGAGAGAATTCCTTGAAAAATCAAAAATCTCTTGTCCGATCGAAATTGTTTTTTATTTTTCCTAATAAAAAAATAAAATATAAAAATACAGAATGGTAATAGGAAAAAGATACTGGCTCTGTTAAAGAATAACTTAAAAAAATCAAAATAATAATTTCCGAACAAAAACAAAATCCTGCCAACGGACAAGTCGTCCGTTTTTCTTAGTAAAACGGAGAAAGATGACTCTATCGGAAAAAAAATTACTTGGGAAAAAAGTATCCATTCTCCGGTGCAGATCACCAAAATAAAAAACAGTAGATAATGGATTCTGGTTTCTTTTCTTTTTGTAAATAAGCTGCTGATTACGAAAGGAAGTATCGCAAATACAAGAATGAGTCGGTCGGAAGCATAGACAAAACCGAAAAAGATCCATACGAAAAGCAGCCTAATCAATATTTCTCCATTCTTAAGTAGGGACGGAGGGATATTTCCGGGAAATACTTGGAATAGAACATAAAATGAAAACATAAACCCTGTTACGTGATGTCCGTTTGCATAAATCAGTCCCAAAGGGTTTTGTTTGTTTGCATAGGCAAAGCCGACAATCACGGAAGATAAAGAAAAGAATAGAACGAAACCAAGTAGGCTTAAGATTGATTTTTTTCTTCCCATTCGTTTACGGAAAAAACCGTAAAGAATCATGAGATAAGCGGGAAATAAAAATGCTCCGTAGAGGCTAGGAATGTATTCTTTGGGAAAAAAAAGACTCAAGCAGTAAACGATCAAACCGTCAGGAAAAAAATAAGAGGAGGGAGGAAGATACCAACCCAAAGGTTTGGAACTTAGAATGTCCCGAACGAATAACGGAAGATACAGATTGTCCGCATGGTATACGTAGGAAAAGTAGAAAGACTCGCAAACCAGAAAGGAGAATATAAATCCAATGAGTAATAAAATTCCCATCTATGAGAATACTATCTATCTTCCCGTAATTTCGGAAAAGAATTAAACTTTTGCCTAATCTGTAATGAAATGTCCGGAAATGGATTTTAAACTGGCACTCATTGAGGATAATTTCTGAGCGAAAGTTCGAATGTCTTTTGCGCTATTATGAATTGTTTCCGAACCTTCCATTAGATCGCCGATGGATTTTGTAACCGAATCCAAACTGGTTTTTTGTTCATGGGATACAAGTTGTACATCCTTGGCAAATTCGGAGAGGGATTTTATGTTTTTAGTATTTTCCAAGGAATCTTTTTTCTGTTCTTCGATATCACTTTCAATCGTATGAAAACTAAGATTCAAATCCTGAAGGTTTTCGATTACAGTCCGGAAAGTGTCCCGAACTTTGATAACATTGTCTCTTCCTGAAAAAATATCCTTGTTTGTTCTTGAGATAAGCGAAGTTACTTCTTTTACGCTGCTCATTGTCTTGTCGGCAAGTTTGGATATTTCCATCGCTACTACTGCAAAACCCCTTCCCGCATCTCCAGCTCTCGCCGATTCAATGGACGCATTGAGAGAGAGGAGGTTGGTTTGGTCGGAGACGGAGGTGATGAGTTCGATTACTTCTTTAATCTTTTCCGCGCTTTTACTTACCATCTCCATCGAGTTTGTCGCATTCTGAATGTAGTCTTCGGCTTGTTTTGCTTTTTCCAAAGATGAGTTTGTTGATTGGCAAAACAGATGAACCGAGTCATAGACTTTGGAACTCAGTTTGTCCAAATTTTCCATATGCACGTTCACTTTGAAGATGTTTTCCACGATCGTTTCCACTCTGCTGCTGATATTTTCGATCGAATGAACCATGTCTGATAATCCGGTTGCCGCATGATTTAAGTTATTGGCCTGATTTGAAGCAATTTTGATAAACTCACATGATTCGGATTCGAATTCTCCCGAAATATTATTCATTGCCATGACACTTGATGACATTTCAATAATGATGTTCCGTATGTTTTTTTGCATATGCGAAATCAGATTTAAAATCTCACCTAACTCATCCCGATTTCCTTCGGGAATCCTATTGTTCAATTTACCCGAAGCAATGGAACTCGCGGAACTTAGGACGGTAAATACAGGCTCCGATATGGAATTAATGATAAATTTGGAACTGAAAAAACTGATAATGATCAAAACCAAAGAAGAAATCACCAAAGCGTAGATCACTTTCAGATTGAAGTTCACGGTCTCTGAAGTGATTTTTTCCGCCTCTTTCTTTTCTATTGAAATGAGTTCTGAGATTTGAGTTTTTAAGTCGTTTGCAATGGGAGAGATTCCACGTACAAATATGATTCTTTTTTGTTCCCTCATTTCAATATCGAACTTTAAAAATTGTTCGTTCAATTGTTTGAACTGATCAAAGGAGGAATGGAGTTTTACAAAAAGTTCCAGATTTGATTCGGACTCGTCCGCCTCTTCCAAAGTGGCAAGTCCTTGTAAAATGAGTTCAATGGATTTTTTGATTTTGGAATTTTCTTCTTCGTTCACGACGATATCATCTGTCGCTGTTAGTCGGCTTGCGCTGAGTTCAATGGATTGAATGGTTTGGGAGATATTCTCCAATTTGCTTAATTTTTGAAGTTTGTTTTCTACTATGAGCTTCAGCGCGTTTGAGGAAAGTATATTGCTCCAAACTCCCATAAATGAGCATAAAATCAATGATACGGAAAGAAATCCAAAACCTAATAAAAGTTTTGTTTTGATTTTCGTGTTGGCTAAGAAGGGGATCGCTTTCAATTGATGTTACTGTTTTTTCAAAGTATTTATATAAAGAACGAGACTTTTTAAATCCGACTGGGAAAATTCAAGCCCCCAAGGAGGCATAAACGAAGATCTTCCTACTGCTTGCCCTCCCTTCGTAATGATTTGGTATTTTTGTTCATCAGTCAACCGACTGATTTGTAAATTGGCAGGTCTTACATTTTTACCATTTGCCAATTTGCCGTTTCCCAATCCTTCCGATCCATGGCAAAGCACGCAATATTTTTCAAAGATCTCTCTTCCTTTTTTTAGCTCGGCGTCTTCCGCCAAACTGCAATTCTGTAGTATTGACGAAGCCGATAATAAAAAGAAAACAAATAAAAATCGAAATCTTTTTTCTTTTTGTGTTTCTATCATTTAACGACGATTTCCATCTTCATCTCCGGATGGATTGCACATTGAACCGTAATGATTCCGGCTTTATCGAAGATGACTTTTTTTGTTTCTCCTTTTTTATAAGAGCCTAAGTCGAAAATTTTTGCAGGAGACAGAGAATAAACATTGTGAAAAAAATCATCTTCGTTTGGGAAACTGACCGTATCTCCTACTTTAATGTCCAAGGTTTTTACACTGAAAGATTTGTTTTTTTGTGCTACTGAAAATTCATTCGCAGCATAGAGCGCTGAACATACTAAGATACCGGTGAGGACAGTGATGATTGTTTTTTTACGTATTGGATTTGTTGAGATTGATTTCATATTTTGATTCCTTTCCTTTTATCATTTTACCTTAATAAGAGCAGCCTCAGAATTCATTGGGGCAACCTAGGTACCAAAACGGTAATAGGATCGCCGGTAAGAGTTTTCATAAAGGCTACCAAATCCTTTTTTTCCTCTTCGGATAATCCAAGCGGGGAAATATTCGGGCTTAAGTTTTCCTTATTGTCTCCGCCCCGATCGTAATGTTCCACGATTTCTTCCAAATTGTTGTACATCCCATTATGCATATACGGTCCGGAAAGTGTAATATCCCGGAGCGTAGGAGTCTTAAATGCACCTTTTAATACTTTAATCGGCAGATGTTCGAATCTTCCCACATCAATCACTCCTTCTTCTTCTTTCAAACCTATATTATGAAATCCGTTATCACTGAAGTTGAACCCCTGATGACATAGTATGCATTTTGCCTTACTATTGAACAAATCAAAACCTCTTTTTGCGGAGTCACTCACTGCAGTTGCATCACCTGACCTCCATTTGTCGAAAGGAGAGTTTTTGGACACAATCGTTCTTTCAAAACTCGCAATCGCGTTTGCAATATTATCAAAAGTCAAACCTTCCTTTGGAAATGTTTTATGAAACAGATCAACATAGGCAGGAATCTTTTTCAGTTCCTGGACAAGCTCTTCGGGATTTTGATTCATTTCCCCCGGTGACTGAATCGGTCCTTTGGCTTGTTCCTCCAGAGAAGGAGCACGTCCATCCCAAAATTGCAGAGCACCGAAGCTTGCATTGATGATCGTTGGAGAGTTACGACCTAATTTCAGCATTCCATGACCAAGTCCCTTCGATAAACCATCGGACCAACCTAAGCTTGGGTTGTGGCAAGTGGCGCAACTGATCCAATTGGAGCCTGAAAGTCTCGGATCGAAGAACAACATTTTTCCTAAGGCAATCTTGTCCGGGGTGGTTGGATTTGTCGCCGGATCAACTACTTCACTCGGTGTGATCAAATTATCTTGGGTTGGCTTGAACCCTTTGCATTCAATGAGAAAGAAACTCAAAATGATAACGGATAGAAACTGAATCTTGTCAATAATTTGCACTATAACCCCCGAAAGAACCAGTCACTACTATCATATTTTTATAAGGATTCAACTAAAAAATCGGAATACCTGACAAGAATTAACAATATATTGACTAGTTACAAATATCCGACGAAAGGATTCGTATAAATTTATTGCCAGGTACCGATTTTTGTTTCATTTTCTTTTAATGAGTTTTTTAGTATGTAAGCATTAAGGTTTTTATGATTCGTTTTTATTCCGTAAATTTATTTGGAGGAGAGGACACTAGAATCGCATCTTCTTTTTACAAACGTTTGTTTGGTTGGAAGTCTGTTGTCGAATCGGAAGGGCATTCCGAATTATTCACTGGAGAAGGAATGAGGATCGTATTTTCCAGGATAAAACCGGGATGCAACGTGGACCCGGGCACGATCACTTTGGAAGTGGATGGCGATTCGGAACAATTTTTGTCCGAATTTCGGAAAGAGGAATATGAAACGGAAAAATCTACTCCCTTCAATACGGAACAACGTTATGTGGCCTATCTCGATCCGTGGGGAAACCGGATTTGGATTTACCGGAAATCAAATCCGAAAAATTGATAAATTGGAAAAAGTATTTTTAATCCTTTTTGGATTCTAAAAACAGTTTCAAAAGATCCGGGCGATCGGTTATGATCCCGGACACTCCCGCATCGATCAGACGAATCCAATCATTTTCTTCATTTACAGTATAAGGAATTACCATCAGGTTTTCGCTGTTTAGTCGATTTACCCATTCTTTGTTAACGGAGCTATGGTGAGGCAAAATCAAATCAGGTTCGGAATGGTCCCAAAGAGATTGGTCCCATTCTTTGTCCAGAAGCTGTCCCCGTAGCAAACTAGGGTCTTTTAATTTTACTTTTTCCAAAAGACGGGCATCAAACGAAGAAACAAAGATCCTGTTTCTGATATTTAGATTCCGAATCAGAGTAGTAAGCACCTCAGCTAGACGGATTCTTGCCATTTCGATCCCTTCGGATTTCACTTCAATATCAAACACAGTATCCTTCGGCATTTTTTCGATTAATTCTTGTAATGTGGGGATATGTTCTTCTGAAAACTCTTTGGAAAAAAAGGAACCCGCATCGTATTTTCGAATCTCGGATAGATTCAAATCGGAGACCTTTCCCTTTCCGTTGGTTGTGCGATCAATGGTTTCGTCATGTATGACCACGAGTTCCCCGGAACCGCATAACATAGTATCCAGCTCGAAGTATTTTGTATAAGGATAAGATCTTCCAAAGGAAACGAGTGTATTTTCAGGGAAAAGTCCTCGGGCGCCTCTGTGCCCCATATTGACGATTCCTTGGCCGAAAAGCAGGCTCAGTTCTTTTTTTCTGGGTTTGTGCTTCATTGTTTAGGACTGTTTAAGCCGGCTGGATCGTATTTTCCTTTCCGGTTTCTTCCATAGCGGCCTGTGTTAGTTCTTTTTTCAGATTTTCTCCCAGATAGCGGTCAATGTACATATGAACCAGGTAAAGAAGAGGGGTGATCAGAATGGCAACACCTAACTTATATAAAAAGTTTGTATTGGAAATGGAAACGAGTTTAGAAACTGCATGGTATTTTCCAAGAGCGATAAAGATTACCACATAAGAGTCGATTAGTTGTGATAAAATTGTGGAACCTGTTGCACGAAGCCAGATATGTTTTCCTTTGGTTTTTTTTCGTAAAAAATGAAATACCTGTATGTCAATAAATTGACCGATTAAGTAAGCCACAACCGAACCTATGATGACTAGTCCCGAATTGGCAAAGACATTATTGAATGCGGAATCACTAATGGGTGAATCAGGGTTTGCGGGGATTTGCATGTCTACAACGATCAGGACATAAGCCAAACCGATCATGATCATCCCTATGATGGTAGTTGTTCTCACTACTTTTCTTCCGAAGTATTCATTTAATAAATCGGTAATGATAAATGTAACCGGAAAAGGAATCACACCCATAGTCATAGTGAATCCGAATGCGGTAAATAATTTACTTCCTGTTAATTCCGCCATGAGGAGGAAGGTAAGGAAAAGACTTAGTAACAACACATACAGTACAACCGGTTTATTGCTTAAATAGGGCATAGATCATTTCCTGAAATTCCAGTGATAAGTAAATTTACGCTAGGAGGGGCGAACTCCTTACAAATTATGGATACAATCAACGATTGAACTACCAATCAGATTTTATACTCTACTCTTTTTTTTAAACACACGATACATTAAGTAAGAATAAATCCATGTCCGAAATGCAACCAGAACCAACGTCCGAACCAAAACGAAAATCTACCTCTTTTTCCCCGAAAGCTAAATATACATTCTTATTTGCATCTTGGGTATTTTTATCCGCATTCTCCTTTTATTTAGGAATGAACTTGATGGCAAAGGAAGGAGGGATTTCCCTTTCTTTAAAAAACCAATCTCCTTTTGGAAAGTCCGAAGAAGTCGTTCAAAACTCTGTTGAAGCCTCGGTTGAAAAAACCGAATCTTCCGAATCCGATCCTACGGAAATAAAAGAAGAAAAACCTACTTCCGTTTTAGAAGAGATTGCGAAGGAAGAGATTCCTCCTGACTTTTCCGCAGATGAAAACGTATCCTTCCGTGCTTCCGCCTGGTCGACCGACTGGAGTGCTATGCGAAAAACGGTTCATCTATATAATGAAATCCATCCTTTTATCTATACGATGCGCGGAGGGCTTTCCAATAACGGAGAATTGATTTCTTCCTGGTCGCAAACTGCTAGAAAAGAACGGGTTCTGGAACTGCGCGCACTTAACCCGAAAGTAAAAATCATTCCTACCATTTTCCGTTGGGAAAATCCGAAAGAAAAGATCCAGGAAAATATCGGAATGGGCGGGAGAACGGACATCCGTGACAAACACATTCAGGTCATTGTGAATGAAATCGTAACTTACGGTTACGACGGAATCGATATTGATTATGAAGGAATGAGTTGTGATAAAAAGGAAAAGTTTGAGGATTTTTTCGTACTGCTTGCCCGCGAAGTTCATAAAAAAGGAAAACTTCTTTCCGTTGCGGTTCACCCGAAAACTCCTTCCGACAAGAAAAAAGACCTCAATTGCCGGGGACTTTCCAAACCGATTCAATTGGATTTCCGCGAAAATTGGAGAGGACCGACTACTCATGATTATGCGTTTCTTGCCAAACATGCCGATCGAGTTAAAATCATGGCCTATGAACTTCACCCGAGAAAATACCATAACCCGGGTCCGGGACCGCAAGCTCCGAATGTCTGGTTGAAAGATATCATTACTTACGCTAAAAAAAGAGTTCCCACGTCCAAACTTTATATGGCGATTCCTACTTACGGATACGATTGGGCATTGAATTGCAAGTCTTCCGCAAAAGCGATTTATCATTCGGATGCGCAAAGAATCCGAAGCGGTGTTCACAAAAAACACCAACCGACGGATATCAATCAGATTCTAACCGCCGAAAACAAAATGGGTTCTTGGCGCAACTTATCGAAGTTTGCCGACATTCATAAAAACCGCGCCTACGAAGATCCTTCCCTTTGGTATACGAGCGGCGGGTGCGATCGTGTCGCTTTTTACATGAACAGAAAGGCCTTTGAAGAAAAGATGACTTTGCTCCGCAAATATGACTTGGGAGGATTTTCTTTCTGGCAATTGGTTACGGACAATGATCCTGAAATCAATGAATACTTGAGTTTACTCGTTCAAGGCAAACTTCCTGCCGTGGAAAAAGTATCCGACAAAGAATTGGATGATTCCTCGAAGAAAGTCGTTTCGGAAGAAAAACAAGTTAAACTAACAAAGATTAAAGAAAAAACGATTAAAAAAACAGCCGTGAATTAAATCTATGAAACCCACTGCCTTTCTTTCCGATGATCCGATTCTTTTAGGAAAAATCATCGAAAGAGGGGGAGTGGTGGTTTTCCCCACCGAAACCGTTTATGGAATCGGTGCTTCCAGCCTAAATTTTGATGCCTGCCGTCGTATCTACCAAATCAAAAACAGACCAAGCGACAATCCTCTGATTGCCCATTTTGCAAATATAGAACAGATCCGCAAATATTGCGTCGTTTCCCAAGAATCGCTTCTTCTTTTGGAAACATTTTCTCCGGGCCCTCTGACTCTTGTTTTGGAAAAGAAAAACGATTCCATCTTTCCTCCTGATCGCAAAACAATTGCTGTGCGAATTCCTTCTCATCCTGCGGCAATGAAACTGATCGAAGCTTCGGGTGTTCCTATCTCCGCACCTTCAGCGAATTTATCGGGAAAACCTTCTTTTACCCGAAAGAAGGATGTAATCGAATGTTTCCAAAATCTTGTAGATGGAATCTTACTTGCGGACGATCCGGAGATAGGAATCGAATCGACAGTGGTCGATATGACAAAATCAAATCCGATTTTACTTCGCCCCGGCAAAACTTCTGAAATCGATTTGCGAAGTATTATTCCTCATTTGGTATTGCCTTCTTTGCAAATTCCAAATGAAAACCGAAACGATTTGACGGAATTGGTTCCGGAAAGCCCAGGAATGAAATACAGGCATTATTCTCCCGAGGCAAAAGTAGTTTTGTTGGATGAGGAAGAATTTTTGAATTTGGTTTACCGAAACCAACCGGGAAACACAATTACTTTGGAATCGGTTTTTTCCCGGAAAAAAATCGGATTTATCGGATTCGGTTTTTCTCCGATTCATAAATGGGATAGAATACTTGCAACAAACGAAGATTATATGAAAGAACTCTATTCATTCTTTGTGGATGCTGATAAATTGAATTTGGATATCTGCTATTGTGAAATTCCCAAAGACGGCCCGGACAAATATGCGCTTATGAACCGTCTCGAAAAGGCGAAGAACAAATAATCTTTAACGGTTGTTCCAGTGAATCCGAACGGAAGACAAATACAGATCCCGATTCATCCATCCGTTTTCTAGAAAAGTTTCCATACCGGTCATTTCTCCGATCATTTGTTTCAGATGCAATCCTCCGAAGGAAGGAAGTTCCGATCTGAAATTGTATTCGGGAAGTTCGTAAGATACTGCAAATCTTGTTTTTGGAAACTTATCCTCGATGGATTCCAATACATCCAGAATACCACCTAACTTATCTACGATTTTGTTTTCCACGTTCGGCAGATAAACTCTTCCACCGCCGAGGGTTTTCATCTTTTCCGGCTCTATCTTTCTGCCTTCGATCACTCTTGCATAAAACTGGGATTCGATTCTTTTTATTTCTTCCTGTAGATAACGAACCGATTCTTTTCCGAGAGGAGTGTATTCGGAAAGAATCTCCCTATACGGATAAAAGCCTACGGATTCCTTTTTCACTTTGGCTCTATTGTACAATTTTTTCAAGTTGGCACGGACCATCACGGCACCGATCGAACCTGTAATGCACACTTCGGAAGCGGTGATTGATTCTGCGGCACTTGCAATATAATAACCGCCTGAAGCCGCAACATCTTTGAAGTAAGCAAATACAGGTTTTGATTCTTTCAGGTTGAGTATTTCCTGGTGGATGAGTTCGGAATGAAATGCGGAACCGCCCGGGGAACTGATTTCCAGAACAACGGAAGATACGGACTTGTCTTCCTTTAACTCACGTAAAAGGGAAATAGTGGAATAAGCGGAAATTTTTCCTATCTCTCTTTCTTTCCTGGAATAATCTCCCCCCACAATCCCTCCTTCCAAAGGTACGACTGCAATGAGTTTTGCTTTCTTAGGGAGAAGGGAAAAATTTTGCAATTTATAAAAACGATAACCTATGTTTTCATTTAATCTGCGTTCGTCGTCAGGAAGAAACTCCCGTTCGGTCAGAATGGAATCTATAAATCCGATTGATCTGAGTCCTTCCGCCGTTTGGATTGGTTTATAAAACTGCTCCTTTTTTAATTTGCCATCCAGGCTAAGGCTCGTTAGTAGAATACTTTGGAGGTTTAAAATGAGATCTTCTATGTTTTTACGGGCCTCTTTGGAAAAACCGTTTCGGGTGAATGCTTCCGCAAAGGATTTGAAAGGGCCGCTTGCGAACGCCTCCACTTCAATCCCCCAGGCTTTTAAAAAATCACCGTAAAATGCTGTTTCTGCGGAAGGCAATTGGATATGAAATTCCGAGTCTCTCCCCGCATATCTTACGGAGCAGGCGGACAAAAGGAGTAATGTCCCCAGTCCCCCTTCTTTCGTATAACCTTGGATAGAGATTCCCCCGAATTTCAAACGATTCAGCTCTTCCTTTACTTCCCAAAACTCGGAAAGACTCCAGTCCATAGGAGGAAGATAGATCTTTAGGGTTTTCAGATAAGGGACTTTGCCGAGAAAACGTAGTCCCGTTAAAAAATCCAAACGGGTGATGCTCGTTTGTTTGCCCTGAAACTTGCGGATGAAAAATGATTTGTTTGCAGTTTCGAAAAAACTGGGAAATTCCAAAGAGAGGGTCGTTTTTTTCCTTTGTAAAAAAAGGCTTAGACGTAGGTAAAAGTAGTATAAGGCTCGAATCGGGGAAAAAAGGATAAGAAAAAAATATCGCAACAATCTGGGTTTCCTCTTGGGTTCCATCTCTTAAAATTCTTTCCAGAATGAAAGAGGAAAACAATCTGTAAGATGTGGATTCTTTCATTCGTATTCGCGGCGCTCGGGAACATAATCTTAAAAACGTAAATCTGGACATTCCTCGTGACAAATTAATCGTTGTCACCGGACTTTCCGGTTCAGGTAAATCTTCATTGGCTTTTGACACCATCTACGCGGAAGGGCAAAGGCGTTATGTGGAATCTTTATCCAGTTATGCGAGGCAATTCCTCGGCCAAATGGAAAAACCGGAAGTAGATCTGATCGAGGGTCTTTCTCCGGCCATTTCCATTGAACAGAAAACAACTCATAGAAACCCCCGTTCTACAGTGGGAACTGTAACGGAAATCTATGATTATCTTCGTTTGCTTTACGCCCGCGTAGGAAAACCACATTGCCCCAAATGCGGGACTTTGATTTCTTCCCTTTCTATCGATCAAATTACGGATCGGATCAATTTGTTTCCGGAAGGAACCAAATTACAAATTTTAGCTCCTGTCATCCAAGGCAAAAAAGGGGAACACCGGGAAGTTTTGGAAAAATTCAAAAAAGAAGGATTCAATCGGGTTCGTGTGAACGGGGAAATTTATTCTTTGGAGGATGAAATTCCTTTGAAGAAAAATTTCAAAGCGGACATCGACGTAGTTGTCGACCGAATCGTGATGAAACCGGGGATCCAATCCAGGCTAACTGATTCCGTAGAGACAGCCTTACGAACATCAGATGGGATTCTCGTTATCGAAGATGGAGAAAAGGATCATTTGTATTCCCAAAAATTATCCTGTCCGAAATGTAATGACGTATCTATCCCGGAGCTCACTCCCCGTCTTTTTTCTTTCAATTCTCCTTTTGGAGCTTGCCAGGAATGCGACGGACTTGGCGCCATACTCGAGTTTGACGAACAACTTTTGGTGACGGATGAAAACGCTTCTCTTGCGGAAGGTTGTATCGAAGCTTGGGGGGGATCAAAATCCAATTCCTATTGGTATATGGCGACAGTTACTGCCATTTCTAAAAAACTGAAATTCAGTTTGAATACAGCTTGGAAAGACATTCCTAAAAAAATCAAAGACGTTATCTTTTACGGAGACGAATCCATCCAGATTGATTATGATTTTCGCGGAGCGAATTCCCATTATGAGTTTTCCAGAAATTTCGAGGGAATCATTCCCAATCTGAAAAGAAGGTATAGGGAAACAAAATCCGATTCAATGAGGCAATGGTTCGAATCCTTTATGACAAACCACGATTGCCATGTTTGTAAGGGAAAAAGACTTCGTCCGGAAGCGTTAGGTGTAAAAGTCCAAGGGATAGGAATCGACGAGTATACGAATTTTTCCATTGGGAAGGCGCTTACATTTACCAAAGAAAGCAAATGGGCCGGTGCCGACGAAATCATAAGCAAACCCATCTTGAAAGAGATATTGCAAAGGCTTAGCTTTCTTTATGATGTGGGGGTCGGGTATTTGAATTTAAGCCGCTCTGCGGGAACTCTATCCGGCGGAGAAGCGCAAAGGATCAGGCTTGCGACTCAAATCGGTTCCCGCCTAATGGGCGTTTTGTATATCTTGGACGAACCTTCCATCGGGCTTCACCAAAGAGACAATACGAAACTTGTCAATACTCTAAAGGGTCTTCGTAACCTGGGGAACACCGTCCTTGTTGTGGAACATGATAAAGAAACAATGGAAGAGGCGGATTTCATTGTGGATATGGGCCCTGGTGCCGGTGTTCACGGAGGGGAGATCGTATCTTTCGGAACTCCGGAACAGATCAAAAAAGACCCTCATTCCATGACAGGAAAGTATCTGACTGGCGAAAAGCGAATTCCCATGCCCAAGGAAAGGCGTATTGGAAACGGCAAGTTTCTAAAGATTTTGGGAGCGACGCATAACAACCTGAAGAACATAGATGTTTCGATTCCTCTGGGAACGATCACTGTCATCACGGGAGTTTCCGGTTCGGGAAAGTCCACTCTCATAAACGAGATATTGTACAAGGAGTTGGCATCTTCAATCAACGGATCCAAGCTTGTTCCGGGAAAACATAAAAAAATCCAGGGGAAAGAACATCTGGACAAGGTCATTAACATTGATCAGTCGGCAATCGGAAGGACTCCCCGTTCCAACCCGGCAACTTATACCGGTTTGTTTAATCATGTGCGGGAACTTTTCAGCGGTCTCGAAGAAGCGAAAGTTAGGGGGTATGGTCCCGGAAGATTCAGTTTCAATGTGGCGGGAGGAAGGTGTGAAAAATGCGAAGGAGACGGAATCCTAAAGATTGAGATGCATTTTTTACCGGATATCTATGTGGAATGCGAAGTATGCAAAGGCAAAAGATACAACCGAGAAACTTTGGAAGTTAAGTACAAGGGAAAAAACATCTCCGATATTCTGGATATGACTGTGGAAGAAGGAGTCGTGTTTTTCGAAAACATCCCTTCTATCAAAAGAAAACTGGAAACACTTGTGGATGTCGGTCTAGGTTATATCAAACACGGACAAGCTGCGACCACTTTCTCGGGAGGAGAAGCGCAAAGGATCAAACTCTCCACGGAACTCTCAAAACGGCCTACCGGAAAAACTTTATATATACTGGATGAACCGACCACGGGACTTCATTTTAGTGATATTGAAAAATTGCTTCAGGTATTGCAGACCCTTGTGGATAAGGGAAATTCCATGATCATCATCGAACATAACTTAGATGTGATCAAAGCGGCTGATCATCTCATTGACATAGGTCCGGAAGGAGGAGACGGAGGCGGACAGGTGATTGCGGAAGGTCGCCCGGAAGAGGTGGCGCTTGTTGGAGAATCCTTTACCGGTCAATATTTGAAAAAAGTATTGGCGGAAGAAAAGAATTTTGATAAAAAATTTCCCAAGCTGGCAGTTGCTGCATTGAAAGCGGATGTTGTTCACAGTTCCGATAAAAAAGTTGGCTCTCCTAAGAAGGTTAAGAAAAGTAAGTGAGCCTCGTTCCCGAATCCACCAAGCAAAAATTAAACGGAATGAAAGATCGGGAGAT
Organism: Leptospira ilyithenensis; assembly: GCF_004771005.1. Classification (GTDB taxonomy): domain Bacteria; phylum Spirochaetota; class Leptospiria; order Leptospirales; family Leptospiraceae; genus Leptospira_A; species Leptospira_A ilyithenensis. Next base: position 574,705 of record NZ_RQHV01000061.1, on the reverse strand, counting down.
ACTTCATTCTTTTTATAAAGATAGAAAAAATTTGCTCTTGGAGTCCGGAATCTATCAGGTATTGGAAAATTCCGATACTCCCGGCTTTTATTTGAAGTTTCAAAATTTTCTTCAGGAATTGGTTCTTCTGAAAGATGGAATCGATTTGGCGCTTTCCGCAATGGTAGAAATCAATGTGGCGGGAGGGGTTTTATTGCATTCCGGGACGGATAGAGGCAAAGAACTGCTCGGAAAAATCCGCTCCTCCGATTATATCGTTGCGACCGGGGTTTCAGAACCGAAGTGGGAAGGCCAATTGAAAAATTTAAAATCGGATCTTTCCGATTCTTACCATCTAACAGGAACTAAATCTTTTATCACCAACGGGGTTTCTGCCGACTGTTTATTGTGGGTGTTGCCCGAGAAAGAGAGTTTTTCTGTTTATTCCGTGGATATCACAAAACATAAGGAAACCACCCAAACCGAAGAGATCAAAACCGCATTTGCAAGTCTTGTAAATCATCTGAAAATCAGTCTGGAAAATTATCCTCTTACAAAGGAAGATTTGATCATTTCCGATTACAAATCAATCGGCCTGGAACTCCGTTTGAAAGAATTATTCGGACTGGTTTCTTTACTGCTTGGATTTGTTCTGAAAATGTTTCCGAAAGGTTTGCCTGAAACCGTTCGGTCAGAATGGAACAAGCTCCATTCTTGGAGGGATGAAAATGCAAAAGATCTTATTTTATCGAATTATTTTTCGAATCTGGAAGCGCTATTTCCTTTTCCCATTCAAACTCTACTGGAATGTCTTTCCTTACATTACGGACTAGAGACCCCCGCCGAGCTACCTACGATTCATCCCGACTTTGCTTTATTTATTTGGGAAGATTCCGTAACACGTTTTTTAGCCAAAAAAAAGAAATCCAACTAATGGTGGTGGCCGTGATGGCTATGCCCGATATGATGTTCTTTTTCCTGAACTGCGACCGAATCCAATTTTGATTTTATCTTTTCCGAAATAAGTTCCACGTGTACAAATTGTACGCCAAAATGGGATTTGGAAAGTGTGTGGGTTTGGACTGTAATGGAATCTCTGTCTGCATCTTCTTTCACGAGGAGCTGCAATTCCAAAGAGTAAATACCCGAAGTCAGTTTTCTAATCTGAACTTTTGTTACTTCTTTCACACCTTGGAATGCCAATAGATGTTCGATCAGATGTTCCTTTTCAAACTCCGAAGGCTCCGCTTCCAAAAGGATTTCAAGACTTTCCCTTACAACGGATACGGATGTTTTCAGAATAAAAACAGCAATCAAAAGACTCAAAACACTGTCGATCGCAGTATACTCTGTTAAATGGATGATGATGGCTCCGATCACGACTGCAACCGTTCCCAATAGATCGCTTAACACGTGCAAATATGCGGATTTCAGGTTCAGACTTTCTTTGCTGACTCGAAAAAGCAGTCCTGCCGAAATAAAATTGATAACCAGTCCTATGACGGAATAAAGAAGCATGGACTCCACATGTATCGGAGTCGAGTTGATGATCCTTCCGTAGCTTTCATAGAGTATGAAAACGGCAATCCCTACAAGCAGTAGTCCGTTGGCAAGTGCCGCCAATACTTCGAAACGATGGAATCCGAAAGGGAATTTTTTACTCGGTTTTTTACCCGAAATGAAAATCGCGGAAAATGAAATAACATGAGCGAATACGTCCGTTGCGATATGGCCCGCGTCCGCAAATAAGGCAAGGCTCCCGCTTTCTTTCGAGCCGAACCATTCTATAAAAAATATAGAGAGGGAGAGGAAACCGGAGATTCCTAAAAATGTAAGTAGTTTTCTTCTTTTTCTACCTTTCGAATGTGTTAATTCAAATCCTTCGCTTTTCATTCTTGTGGATTTTGGTTTCCGAGGGCTCTAGGGACAACCACAATATCCACGCGGCGATTGAGCGCTTTGTTTTCCTTTGTGGAATTGGGAACGATGGGTTGATACTCGCTAAATCCCGCTGCTGAAAAGTTTTTCGGGTTTAGATTTTTGTTGGTAAGAATCTGATCAAGAACCGCTAATGCTCGTTCCGTGGAAAGATGCCAATTGTTTCGAAACTTGGTTTTGATGGGAACATTATCCGTATGCCCTTCGATATTGATATAATTTTCAGGGTAGGAAGCCAGGATTTCCTTGATTTTGTCTATGGCGGGAAGGATGGCAGGTTTTAAATCCGCGGATCCGCTATCGAAAGAGATCTTATCATCAATATTGATTACCAATTTATTATGAAACCGTTTCAATCGGATCTGGCCGGATAGAATTTCCTTGGAAAGTTTTTCTTCCAATTCTTTTGCCTGATCCGACAAACGATCCAATTCTCTTTTTTGATTTTTAGTCAATTGTTTCAGATTGTTGATTTCGTTTTCAAGATTGCGGATTCGTTCCTTGAATTCGTCCGATTTTGATTCGTATGAATCGCGTAACGTCTGTTCCTTTTGGAGACAGGATTTTTCCTGTTCTTCCAGTTTTTTCTTAAGAGAGTCTATTTCCTTTTTGTCTTTTTCTTCTCTTCTTCTTGCATCATCGGAAATTTCTTTTTCTTTATCCGTTCCTTTTTTTTCCAAACCACGTATGCGGATATCGTAATCACGCATCTTATCTCCGTAGTCTTCTTTATCTTTGGCGCGGTTTCTTTTTTCCAGTTCCAGATCTTCCGTTAGATTTCTGAGCTTGGACTGGAGATCTTTTTTTTCTTCTTCATGCAACGCCAGGTCGTTTTCGTATTGTTGTCGCAGATCCTGTAGTTCTAATTCCAGTGCATATTTTTGTTTGTAGAGCTGGTTGTATTCGACTGGAAAATAAATCCAGTCGGCAAATAGACTTGCCGGGAGTAAGAATAAAGCCAGCAAACATTTTGTTTGAAGCGGTTTATTGTACATTTTACTTCGCATCTTCCAATGTATCTTCTATATTTACTTTAGGTAGTTTTTGAGCTTCGTTTTTAACCCTTTCCCATTCCGCGGTTTTTCTTCTGGTTTCCGCTTTTCTTTCTCCATACTGAGATTCGAAAGTTTGTTTTTTGATAAAGTCTTCGTCTTTCGGAGTCTTTCCCTGGGATTCCTGAAATTTAACCGCTATCTCTGCACGAACCAGTTCCAGTTCCGCGATTGATTCGGACAACATGGATTCTTTCATGGCAAGATATGCTGTATCTTCTTTTTCCTTTTGGATCCAAACGAGAAGTCTCGTCTCTTCTTTGGATTTTTCCAGATCGGAACTTTGAGCTTCGTCTAAATACCGTTTGGCGCTTTGGCTGTCATCTTTCAGTAATGCAAGTTTTTCTTTTTCCCTGAGTAGGGAAGAAGTTGCGGAATGTTTTGAAATTTTGGATTTGGAAATTTTAATGGACTGGGATGTGAGTTCGTTTGTCTTCTTTTGAGAAGTGACTTCGTTTTTAAGACCGACCACTTTTTGTTTTAATATTTTTGTGGCATTCTTCTGCTCTTCACTCATCACTTCTTCCCGAACCAGAGGATCCGGAACGGTCGTAAGCCTCGGTTCGAAAAGAGCGCACCTGGAAAAAACAACTAGGACAAAAATGGCCGCATAGAAAAGTCGAAAGGGGGAAGACATAAGCAAAGACTAGCTTTTAGGTGACATAATAGTCAATTGTAAAATATAGGAAAAACGGCGATATGGAAGAAGAAGCAAGAAAAGAGACCTTATTTCGAACCAAAATTGACCGTGAAGGCGAATCTTATGACGAATTTTTGGATTCCCTTCGGATGGAAATCCAAAACCAAACAAACTCCCATTTGAAAAAAATGTTGGAGGGAGCTCACCCCGCCGACATCGCCACTTTATTCAGAGAGCTTGAGACCGAAGAGTCTCTGTATCTCTTTCGCCTTCTTCCTTCCGAAGAACAATCCTATACGCTGATCAAAATGGAAGACGAAGACTTGCAGAAGTTTTTGGAAGAGCTTTCCATCGAAGAAATTTCCAGAACGATCGAGTTCAACGAAACAGACGAAACCACTTATCTTCTTTCCTACCTAACACCTGAAAAACGGGATCAGGTGTTATCCCGATTGAACAAAACGGACTCCTTTGAAATCAGATCCCAGTTGGGATTTAGGGAATCCAGTGCGGGAAGGCTTATGTCCAAGGACTTCGCTACAGCAAAGTTAGGTGATAATGTCCGAAAGGGAATCATCAATTTAAGAAAAAAAGCGAAAGAAATCGAGGATATCTATCAAATTTACATTACAGACGAAGACGGCGTACTCAAGGGATTTATTCCTCTCAAGACCTTGTTTCTCACACCGATCAATACAAAGATTGTAAAGATTACCAATTATTCCGTTTACTCTTTTCATTACGATACGGACCAGGAAGAGGTAGCCAACTCCTTTAAAAAATACGATCTTGTCAGCGCGGCAGTCGTAGATGATTTGGGCAGAATCATAGGCCGGATCACTCTGGATGATGTACTTGAGATCGTAGAGGAAGAAGCTTCCGAAGATATTTTGAGAATGGCCGGGGTTTCGGAAGACGAAAGACTCGCCACACCGATTTTACAATCCGTAAAAAGGAGAATTATTTGGCTCAATGTGAATTTGTTCACTGCATTTATTTCATCTACAGTGGTTGCATACTTTGAAGATACGATTGCAAGAATCGTAGTACTCGCAACTCTTATGCCGATTGTCGCGGGGCTCGGAGGAAATGCGGGAACTCAGTCCGTAACCGTTGTTACACGAAATATTGCGACAGGGGATTTGACATTTTCCAATTGGTGGGATGCTGTCCATAAGGAAGTCATCATCGGTTGTATCAACGGGCTAGTTTTGGGAACGATTACGGGTACTATGATTTATTTTGTGAAAGGAAATATGGTTTTGGGTTTTGTAGTAGGTTCGGCCATGCTTGTGAATATGTTGGTAGCCTCGCTTATCGGATCTTTAGTGCCCATTTTATTAAAAGCAGTAAGAATTGACCCGGCGATTGCATCCTCCATTTTTGTGACGGCTTCGACGGACGTATGCGGATTTTTCTTCTTTTTAGGGCTTGCCACACTGCTTGCCGAGTATCTTGTATGATATTCTTTTTGTAAAATTCTTGCCACTCACCCGAGGGTTGGGCAAACATTCTAAAGTAATGAATTCCCGGCTTTCGTTTTGCGTACTTCTTCTAGTTTTTTCTTTCTCACTTTTTCTTTGTAAAACTACAACTAATTCGGACAATACGAACTCACTTCCTGTGATCGTTCCGGTCGGGGATATACTTCCTTCTCCCGGCGGAGAAGGAGAGTTGATCCTCAATGAAAGAGGAGAGGAGGTTCCCAATTCAACTGCGGAACTACCTTTTTTCCAAAAAAAATCGGAAATGCCGAATGAGCTTTTCCGGGTGTATCTTGCATCCGATAGCTACCAAGTCCGCCAAATTCGATCGACTGACAAGATCCAAAGAAAACCCGATCCCGGCGGAGACGAACTTGCGAAAGAAGAGCTGAAGAAATTCGATCTGATTAGTTTTGTGGACGACGGTTACGTATCCATCGGCCTCAACACCAATACGGGAAAATTAGAAGCGATCGCATTTGACAGAAGGGTTCCCCGGATCAATGATATAGCCAAGATCATTCAAAACGATGCATCCCGTTGGAATTACGAACATCTCTCCAAAGACGGATTGCCTGCGGTTACTAAATTTTTAGTAACCTATCAAATCCGTTTGTTTGCGAGCAAGTCGAGAGATGAAATTAAACAGATGTTACAGAAAAAGAAATAGGCTATTATTTTAAAAACCTACCAGCTGAACTTTCCGTTTTTTGCATAATTGAATTTCATCGTTTCCCCAAGTCCCGGCACTTGTAGTCCCGAACCACCATTCAAGTCAAACCCGGCTGTTTTGGATTGAATGGTTTTGTAAAGTCCTGAGCTGATTGTGTTCACCGGAAATGCAGTATTTACTTTTACAATAGATTCCTTTCCGTTATTGATGATTTCTTTAGGAGTTCCTTTCAGAAATTTTTCTCCGCCCAATTTCAAATCATAATTCAAATCCTGGAAAAGTAACTCGGATGCCGCTTTGTTTTGAAAATTCAAATCAAACTCAGTGTTGAGTTTTAAATCCAGGTTGGAAAGTCCTGCGCTAGCCGCCGAACTGGCCGCTTGGGTTTTGGATTTTCCCGAAAGAAGACCGTCCAAAAAACTAATGGCCGTACTTGCCACAGTGGATGTGTTAGCTGAGGATGTGATCTCGTCTTTGGTGGGAATTAAAATTTTGAAATTTTTAATATCAACGGAAGGAAGAACGGCAGGAATCTCTCTTTGTTTTTGAAAAGGAAAGCTGATGGAATCCTGTCCTACCATAGCAAGGGAGGAAGGAAGAGGAACTTTTAAATTTCCATCAATGCCGACGGTAAGAAGCGCTTTGCCGGGAATCTTTTGATAGAGTTTTACTATGTCTTCGTATTTGATTTTGATTTCAAAAGAAAGATCTTTTGTTTTTTTCGATTCGATGGCTCCCAGGTCCGTGGAGATATGGGAAAGTTTCGTCCCTTCGATATTCAAATCCATTTCCAAAAGGGATTTGGGAAGACTGAGAGGATATGGGTTTTCCACGGAAGTCACCATATTGAGTGTAATGTCTGTTAGTGTGATTTCCTTGATATTTAAGGATTCGAAACTAAATTCGGGTTTGGGAACCTTATCTTTTAATACCCCCAGAACGGAACAATTGACTAAACTGAAGGTGAAAATACAGACAATGATTTGTTTCATGACTTCAAAACTTCCATTGAAAATCCGGTTGTCAAGTGAATTGAATTTCGAGCACTACGGGAGCGTGATCGGATACCGAAGGTTCTGTTATGATCTTTGCCGATTTGAGTTGAGACTCCAATTTCTCAGAACCCAGAAAATAATCAATCCTCCATCCCTTATTGTTTTTCCTTGCTTGGAAACGATAGGTCCACCAAGAGTAGAGATCCTTTTTGTCAGGGTGCAATTTTCTAAAACAATCGACCATTCCCATGGAAAGATAGTTGGTCATCCACTTGCGTTCTTCCGGTAAAAACCCGCTGTTCTTTTCATTTCCTTTCGGGTTGTGAATGTCGATTTCCGTATGTGCGATGTTTACATCTCCGCAGATCAGAAGAGGTTTTTTCTTTTTTAGTAAATTTTTTGTAAGCTCAACTACCCGATCTAAAAAAACATATTTGATGGCTTGTCTTTCTTCCCCACTTGTACCCGATGGAAAGTAAAGATTCCAAAAATAAAAATCAGAAAATTCCAATAATACGGATCTACCTTCGGAAAGAAAAATCCCATCACCATAGCCAATATCACTCTTTTTCGGCTCAAGCTTAGTAAAGATCGCTACACCACTATAACCGGGTTTATCAGCAACACAGCAATATGCTTTATAACCGAGCTTGGTCCAATGTTCTTTGTCTATTTCTGCAAGAGGTGCTTTTGTTTCCTGGAATGCAAAGATATCGGGTTTCTCTTTTTTAATCAAATCTACCAATCCTTTCGATGTGGCAGAACGAATTCCGTTGCAATTTAAGGTAAGAAATTTCATATAGAAATGGAATCGAAAATAATCATTAAATAGTCGATATTAAAACAGGTATGCTAGAAATTTCTCCCGATATTCCCTTCCTTGCCAACTCAGAAATACGTTTTCTGGTTTGGGACAGAGCCCCGCAAAGTTTAGAAACTTGGAACTGGGCCGACGGAACTTATCTTTTTTTTCAATCAAGAAGTTTGACTATAGGAAAGGAGTACAGGTTTGGCGGTCCTCTTTGGGGAATACCGAGTTATTGCCAATATGTTGAATATCCGTTTTATCTTTCCAGTGATCCTGAAGCTGTGAAGGATTTGAGCAATGTTTGGGCCGGAACTTTGGAAAACAAAACCATCGCGGTTTTGATATCCGCAGATGAGGAAGAGAATGCACGTCTTCAGTTTGCAAAAATTTTACTTTCTTCCAACCAAAATCTGGCTTGGGAATCCGTAGCAAAACAATTCGGACTCATTGGAGAAAACTATCTTCTGTTAGAAGAGTTTTCAAAAGATGTTAAAAAACCTTTTCCCAAAAAAAATCTCCAATCCAGAAATGCTCCTCCTATCTCAATCATTGGTTCTCCTCTTGTGAAAGAAGTAAGACCGGAACCGGAAACTTTTATTGCCAAAACAATTATACTTGAAAAGAAAAAAGAAGAGGTTCTCACTCCGGAACCGATAGCGATTTCTGTTTCCCGTTTGGAAAAAGAGTCTTTGGATGAAGTTCGTGAAGAAATGGGAATGTCTGTGCCGACTAACATTGAAGTTGTGGAAGCGAAGGAAGCGATCCTTCCTTCGGAACCTGAAACAAAACCCATTGAAATAAAAACAGAATCAAAGAACGGCACATCCGTTTTGGAAAAAAAAGAAGAGGTTGTTTCCGTTCCGACACATCAGGAAGAACCTCCTAAGTCCAAATTTTCCATCCAGGTAAAAATGATGGGAGTGATTTCCCTTCTGTTCATCTTGTCCGTATCCTCAATCATTATATTTGCATCTTTCTTTTTCAAAAGATCCACAGAGTTGTCCCTTCGGGCAAATAACTTGGAATTGGCGGAAATCGTCGGATTAAAAGTAAAAGATGACATACTCAGCGTAGTGGTAAAGGGCCGCCAAATCGCAACAACACTTACTTCGCAAGGATTACCGGAAGATCAAAGGAAGTTATTGATTCGTACATTCTTTGAAAGTGATAAAGAATTTATATATTTGGGGATTTTTGAGAAACAAGGAGATTTGCTGGTTCTTAAAAAACATGTGTTCAATGAAGAAGAATTGAAACAATCTTCTCTTACGGAAGAAGATTTCCAGAACGTAGTGCTTCGAAATAAGGATGCATTGGCGGAAGCATTCAACGGCCAACCTATCTTACTGAATTCCAGTCCGGGTTTCCAAGAACCTTCCTTTGCCATCGCAATACCTGCTTCCGAAAACGGTCAGTTGGACAATATCCTGGTGATGATAGTCAAATTGGACAAGATCATCAGTGCCTTTGAGAAGAAAGGAATTCAAACCGTTTTTATGGTAAACGGGAAAGGAATTGTGATCGCCCATCCGAAGGAAGATTTGGTGTTAGCTGCAACGGATTTGTCTTCGATGCCGATTGTCCGCACGATGCTCACGAGTGCTGCGAATAAGGCACAAAGCAGTTATATCGATCCTGAATTGAAATCCCCTTTTCTAGGTTCCTTTCAAAAGATAGGACTTGCGGACGCGGGAGTGATTACAATCGTCTCCGAAGACAAAGCTTTTGAAGACGTATATGATATCCAAAGAAAAAATCTTTATATTATGGGAATCGGTCTTTGTTCTGCGATTCTTGCCGTATTCTTTTTCTCGAAAACCATCACCAAGCCCATCTTGCTGTTGTTATCTGCTACTTTGGAAATTGCAAAAGGAAATTTTCGGGTAGGGATCAAACCGACTACCAAAGATGAGGTGGGAATGCTCACCCAATACTTTGTGGAAATGGGACACGGTCTGGAAGAAAGGGAAAAAGTAAAAAGTATCTTGGGAAGTATGATCGATCCTGTCGTGGTACAGGAAGCGATGGTGGATCTTGCTGCTTTGAAACGAGGATCGGAGGCAAACATTACAGCCTTCTTTTCCGATATCGCAGGCTTCTCTACGATTTCCGAGCAGCTGAAATCCGCAGATCTTGCAGCACTTCTCAATGAATATCTTTCTGCGATGACTTTGATACTAAAACGTCACGACGGAGTTTTGGACAAATACATCGGTGATGCCATTGTAGGAATTTTCAATGCTCCAGTCCTTGTTCCCGATCATGAATTGAAAGCGGCACGTGCCAGTGTGGAAATGATTGCTAAACTCGCTGATTTGAGGGAATATTGGACCAAAAACAATTTGTATTCAAAAGAAGCGCAAGCCATGGATTGCCGTATCGGATTGAATTCCGGTCTTGCAAAAGTGGGATTTATGGGCACGGATGCTCTTGCTTCCTATACAATGATGGGGGACACAGTCAACCTCGCAGCTCGTTTGGAAGCGGCAGGAAAGGACTATGGAGTCAATATATTGATCAGTGATTCCGTAAAACAAGCCACGGAAACGGAGATGTTCTCCCGCTATCTGGATTTGGTCCGGGTAAAAGGAAAAAACGAGCCGGTAAAAATACACGAACTCATCGGTTTTAGATCCGAGGTCAGTCAAAATATTATTGAGGCGGGAGAATTGTACGAATCCGGGTTTACAGCTTACCTAAACCAAGATTGGGACAAGGCGATTTCCTTATTTGAAAATGCTGAGAAAGCGAAAGGTAAAAAAGACAAAGCTTCTCATTTAATTATAGAAAGGTGTTTGGAATACAAACTTTCCTCTCCCGGAAAAGATTGGGATGGGGTGTTTACAAGGACCCACAAATAAGGTGACATATGCGTTTTTTCAATGATACAAAATACGTAGTCACCTTCCTGCTTTCTTTGATAGGACTGTTTTCGTTTTTATTATATAAAAATTTAACAGCACGCCCCGGCGAATCTGACAGCCCTACCATCGGTGTACTTACTTTTAAAACCAAAACAGTTCTTAGAAAATACAACGACCAAGTTGTTTGGGATAATATCGAATCCAGGTCGGAAGTAAAGAACAGAGATACGATTCGTACGGAAGGATTTTCGGATGCGATTCTTACATTGAATGACGGAACTAAAATCAATATTGCCGAAAATTCAATGATCCTTTTGGATATTTCCGACAAGAACATAAATATCAATTTTGCCTATGGTGCCTTTGATGCTGCTCGCGAAGGAGGAAGCACCGGTGAAACCAAAATGAAAATCACTTCGGGGGACAAAACCGTAGAAGTAGGTAAGGGTGATGTCAAACTGGATAAAACGAAAGACGAGTTGAATGTCAAGGTAGGACAGGGGGAAGCGAAGATCCATTCCAATGGCAAAGAAGAGACCGTTGGAAAAGATCAAATGGCGAGCGTCTCCAAAGAAGGTGTCCGGGTTTCCAAGCCTAAATTCAGTTTGGTGTCTCCTCCTGATAAGAAAAATTATTTTGTCGAATCCGGCAATGAAACCATCGGCTTTACATTTAACGGAGTGACCCAAGAGACCTTGAAAGGAACTTCTCCTGTGATCGAAGTGTCAACTTCTCATGATTTCACCAAACTTGTATTAAAAGATAAAATCAAATCCGGGTCTTATTCCAAATCTTTAGGTAACGGCTCCTATTACTGGAGAATCGCATACCTTGACCCCGAGTCAAAGACGAAACAGTTCTCCGAAACCGGGAGATTTCGGGTGTTAACCGATCCTCCTCTCAGGCTGTTTTCCCCAAGGGACGGAGAAAATTATAATTATACAAACGATCTTCCCGTTGTTAAGATTGCATGGAATCAATTGGAATTGTACAGTAGTTATACGGCACAGATCGCGGAAGATACGGGGTTTACAAAAGGATTAAAATCCAAACAAACTCAAAATCAATCCATCGCATTCGACGGTTTGGGAGACGGGGCATATTTCGCCAGGGTAATTGCAAAATCCAATATGCCCGATGTACAGGAGAAAATTTCTTCCGTAAGTAAATTCACCGTTGGCAAAAAACTCAGTCTGGAGCCTCCAGTGATACTGGAACCCGCCAAAGGAAAAGTATTTACCAAAGATCAGATTCAAAATAATATTTTCTTCACTTGGAAGGACAATAAGGATTTTCCTTCTTTCGCTTTGGAGATCAGTTCCGATTCCAATTTTTCAAAAACGATTATCAAACAAACCACTCAAAGTAATTTTTTAAAACTTGGTTCCGATCTGAGCGAAGGAAATTATTTTTGGAGAGTTCGCGGAACTCAAGGCGGAAAAGAGGATATTGTTTCCGCGATCGGTAATTTTTCCATCGTTGCAAAAGAAGATTTGAACCTGGTTTCTCCGAATAACGGTTCTGATGTGGAAGCAAACGAAAACAGCGGAACAGTACTTCGTTGGAAAAAACTTTCTGCAAAATCGGAATATGTTTTGGAAGTTTCCAAATCCTCCGATTTCAATTCAGTAATCTTAAAAGAAACAACTTCGAATCATTATCAGGAAGTAAAACTGAAAGAATTCGGGAAATACTATTGGCGTGTAACCGGAACATCCAATTCCGGAAACACTTCCAGTGATTCTTGGAATTTTTCCTTTAACACTTCTATGGAACCCCCAGTTTTGGTTACACCTACCCGGGGAGAGACAGTTGATTTGCTTTCCAGAACTAACATCGCATTTGCTTGGAAACCTACGGAAAAAGCGATCGGTTATAGAATCCGTTTGATCGATATCAGCGGCGTTCGCGAAAAACAAGTGTTTAGCGAAAGGGTGACACAACCCAAATACGGTTTCAACGATTTGCAAAAATTAAATGAAGGCAGGTTTCGCGTAGAACTTTGTTCCTTGTATGGAACAACTTCCGGCGAAAAAGAATCCGTTTATCATAGATCCGAATTCTATATATCATTGCCTGCGATGAAAGTTCCTAAAATTTTAACCCCGGGAAAAATCTATGTGGAATAGAATCCTGAACGGATTTTTTAGTTTCTGTCTGGTATTTTTTATATCAAATGTTTACGCCGAAGATCCGGTCTCGAACGATGAGCCTCCTCAATCCATATCATGGCAGGAAATCCCAGGGGCTTCGGGATATATTTTGGAAATCAAAAACTCGAACGGATATATGGTATTATCCGAAAAGACAACATCCAATTCGTATAATGTAACCAATTTGGGATCGGGAGTTTATGAACATAGGGTAGGTGTGATCAACAAACTGGGTAAAGTCGGTGCTTATTCCGAATGGGTAAAGTTGGAAGTGGTTGTTTCCAAAGTCCCTACTTTAACCAACGATAGTATTTATTCCATTTCCAAAGAAGACAAACAAAAAGTTTTTAATCTGCAAGGTACGGATTTCGTCGATCAAATGAGAGTTTACATGGTCATCGACGGAAAAAAAATCCCAGCGAAAAAAATCGAAGTGGAATCAGCAACCAGGGCGCGGGTAGTATTTGATATAGACCCTAGTATGAATACCGGTATATATGATTTGGTTTTGGAAAATCCCAGAAAGAAAGCTTTGAATGTAAAACAAAGAATTGTTTTTTCAGAAACCAAAGAAAAGGCAGAACGTTTCGCCACAAGACAGGAAAGGATCTTGAAAAAGGAAATTCCCGAAGATTATTACGAAACTCCTTACTGGTCAACTTTTTGGCGATCCTCTCTTATTCCCGGTTGGGGACAAAAATACATAGATGGCCAGAATTGGAAATTTTACGTATACCCCGTTGTTGCCATAGGAGTCGCAGGTGCTTATGCAAGTTCTTATTCCAAATTTCAATCGGCAAAGTCTTCTTATGAAAGCGCAGTACTTGTAGGAGTGTTTCTTGCCGAGGATCCGAATTCGCAAGCTTTGTGGTTACTGAATCGAAATTCCGCGCAGGCAAATTTCAACTCTGCAAAACAACAATTAACAACGATTCAAACCGGTGCGGGAGTGTTGGGATTATTTGTGCTCTATAATCTTGTGGATGCTTATTTTTCCGCGAGAAGAAACGTTGCGGGCTTGGAAACGGCTCCCGGTCTTCCTTTGGGACAGGAGACAGCAAGAGTTAACGCCAAAATGGCGGCAGACCCTTTCTCTTCTATCCAGCCTGTCTCAGGATACAATGTATCCTCTTCTTATCAGGTGGAATTCTCGCTTCGCTATTAGACAAAAAGCTTGAGATTAGAGTGTAATTCGAAATAAGGTATTCTTATGCCTGTTTCGATTGTGCAAGCGGATCTAGATCGTCCTTCCGGTTTTCAACATTTGCTGAAGAAAGCAAAAGAGGATTTAAGTTCCGCCAAAGAAAAAGTAATCCCCATCATTCAATCCGTGAAAGAGAACGGGGACAAAGCTGTTAAAGAATTTACGGAGAAGTTCGATTCCATCCGACTGGACTCCGTCGTTCTCGATCCGAGTTCGATTCAAACGAATGTTCCGAGAGACGTTCAAACCGCATTTCTTACAGCAAAAAAAAATATAGAAGAGTTCCATCGTGCACAGAAAAGGGATTCCTGGAATGTAAAAGTCGATGGAAATCTGTTAGGCGTAAAATATACTCCCATCCCGTCTCTTGCGGTTTATGCTCCGGGAGGAACTGCACTTTATCCATCGAGCGTTCTTATGGGAATTATCCCGGCAAAGATTGCAGGTGTAAAGGAGATACAATTGGTGACCCCTCCACAAAAGGGAGGACTTCCCGATATTTTGGTATGGCTTGCACAAATTTTGGAAATTGACCGCATCGTAACAGTCGGGGGAGCCCAAGGAATTGCTGCCGTTGCTTACGGTACGGAAACTATACCCAGATCGGAATTTGTAGTCGGACCCGGAAATTCCTATGTTGCCGCCGCCAAATCCTACTTAGCCGGTATTGGTCAGATCGGGATAGATAGTCCTGCGGGCCCGAGTGAGGTTTGTATCATCGCTGATGAATCCGCAAATCCGAAATGGGTAGCTTGTGATATGTTGTCTCAAGCGGAACACGGAGAGGATTCCTCTGCGGTACTGCTTACCACAAGCGCAAAATTTGCGGAGTCCGTTTCCAAAGAATTGGAAATCGCATTCGTTGAAAGACCGAAACGATTGGAGATGAAGAAAAAAGCGATTTATGAAAACTCGTGCATTTGTATTTTTCCGAGCCTTGCAGATTGCGTAACATTTTCCAACCTGCTTGCTCCGGAACATTTGGAAATACAAACCGAAGATCCTCATTCCGTATTCGGGGGAATCGAACACGCAGGCTCGGTATTCCTTGGAAATTATTCTCCTGTGGCTATGGGAGATTATATCAGCGGAACCAATCATATTCTTCCCACTGCGGGAGGAAGTAGAATTTATTCTTCATTAGGTGTGGATAGTTTTCTCAAACGTGTTACTTTTCAGGAGATTACAAAAGAATCTTTGAATAGACTTTATCCTCATGTTAAACTGATGTCCGAGCTGGAAGGTTTGGACGAAGAACATGGAACGAGTGTTAAAGTGAGATACGAGGAAGATTTGAAGTGATTGTATGTAAAACCAAAGAAGAGTTGAAGACTCGGATTTCCCTTTGGAAAAAAGAAGGCAAAACAATCGGTTTTGCACCGACTATGGGTTATTTGCATTCTGGCCATATCTCATTGATAGAACAATCGAAAGCAAAGGCTGACAAAACCATAGTCTCCCTATTTGTAAATCCGACTCAGTTCAATGATCCTGAAGATTATCTGAAATATCCTTTGGATATGGAAGGTGATTTGAAGAAATGCAAAGAGGCCGGAGTTGATTTGGTGTTTATACCGACAAAGGAAGTCGTTTATCCGGATGGAACTCCGGACTTGATTATGAAACAACCTGCGCTTCAGAAAAATCTTTGCGGTCGTACAAGACCCAATCACTTTGAAGGTGTGATGCTGGTTGTCAGCAAACTGTTTCATTTGCTAAATCCCGACTTTGCCTTTTTCGGACTGAAAGACTACCAACAATTCAGAATCATCGAAGAGATGGTTCATATACTGGATTTTCCCATCCAAGTCATAGGAGTTCCCACATTGAGGGAGAGAGATGGACTTGCCATGAGTTCCAGAAACGTCCGTTTGACGGAAAAAGAAAGGGAAAATGCTAGCCTTATTCCTAGAATGTTTACTCTTGCTGGAAAGCTTCTTGTGGGCGGAGAAAAGAATCCGAAAGTCTTTCATGAAATTTTAGCTGATTTTCTTTTGTCTTCCCCTGAGGTAAAGATAGACTATATTGAGTCGGTTGACCCGCATACCTTGCAGGAAAAATTGACATTGGACGGAGAACTTGTACTTGCGATTGCCGTCTTCTTGGGAAAAACCAGACTCATCGACAATCAGCGTTTTTCCAAAATTTGAGAGAACCACTTGAAAACCAAAGAACTTACTAAATCGATTTCTCTAGATTATAAGGAGATTTCCAAACAGTTAAAAAAATCGGAAGTGAGTTTAAGCGGCATTCCCGAATCCGCTCATTCCCTCGTAACATCCGAATTATTCAAAGAGATTTCAGCAAACGAACATTATGTTGTGATTTTGCCTACGAATCAGGAAGCGGAAGCTTTCTATCGTGAGCTTTTGAGTTTTTTACCGAATGATATTATCTATTTGTTTTCCGGTCCGGAAAACATTCCCTACGAATATACCAAATGGCAGACGGAATGGAAAAGGGATCGAATCCTTTCTATCAATCGGATTTTTTCAGATAAAAAAGCGATCTTTATCACATCAGTATCTTCCATACTCAGAAAGATTCCGCATAAGAAGAGTTTGCGGGGAAAATCGGTATTACTCCAACAAGGAAAAGATTTTGTATTGTCCAAATTGATAACGGAACTGGTTCGTTTGGGTTACCATAGGGAAGAAGTCTGCGAACAATTCGGTCATTTCAGTTTAAAGGGTGGCATTCTTGATATTTACACTCCTTATTCGAATTATCCGGTACGGATTGATTTTTTCGGAGATACTGTGGATGAAATCCGAACCTATGATCCCAATACCCAAAAATCAATTCAAAAAATTGCAGAGGTTCTCATCACTGCTGCGAATGAATCGGTTCCAAGCATGGATGAGATTCAAAAATACAAATCCATTTTGGAAGAAAAGTCGGACAAACGTCTTCCTATCGAAGAAGAAAATACAATTATAGAAGAGCACCTTCCTCTTGTTCGGCTGCATGAAGGCATTTTGCATTTATTCGATTCCAATCCTGTTTTTATTTTCCCCAAATACAAGGAATCCAAAGAGAGAGCTTTCGGGATGAAAAGGGAATACGAAACTTTATTTGAAAAAAAGAAAGATGAGTCTTTGTGTTTGGAACCGAGGGAGCTGCTTTCTTTTGACGAGGAATGGTCTTTGCTTACGAAAGACAATTATCCTTCCGTTCATTTTCATCTTTTACCTGAAAGAGAAAACAATATCCCTGTTTTTCCTTTGAGTGAATCCAGAAGTTTCAGAGGAAAGATCAGGGAAGCCAAGGATTATTTTGATGAGATTCTTGCAGGAGATGATCATGCAAAAATTTTAATTACTTCTTCCTTTGCAGCACAACTCAGTCGTTTGCAAGGTTTATTTCCTACGGACAAAATCACCACTCTCAATCCCGAATCGGATGAACCGAAGCAGATAGATCTTTTTTCTCAGAAACCGGGATTGTATCTCGCCATTTCCGATCTAAGAAAGGGCTTTTCGATTACCGACGAACATTTGTTCGTGTTCACAGACAATGATCTCTTCGGCCGCCAGTACAAAAGAAAGACCAGATATAAAAAACAAGCTTCGCAGATGATCGAATCTTTCATCGATTTGAAAGAGGGTGATTATGTAGTACATGTGAATCATGGCGTGGGTAGATTTGTAAAAATCGAACGCACCAAGGCAGATGGAAAGGAAAGGGATTTTTTAAAATTAGAATACTCGGGGCAGGATACATTATTTGTTCCTCTGGACCAGATCTCTCTCGTTCAAAAATACATAGGAGGAACCGACTCCCCGAGGCTTGATACCCTTGGCAAAAATTCCTGGAAGAAAGCGAAAGAAAGAGTACAGGAATCGGTAGACAAATTAGCGGAAGACCTGGTCTTGATGTATTCCAACCGTATGAAGTTGAACGGATTTTCTTTTCCGCCAGATACGATTTGGCAGGAAGAATTTGAAGCTGCATTCGAATTTGAGGAGACCCCGGACCAGATCTCCGCGATCGAATCAGTCAAACAGGACTTGGAATCGCAAAGACCGATGGACCGGCTAGTATGCGGGGATGTAGGCTACGGAAAAACGGAAGTGGCGATTCGGGCCGCGTTTAAAGTGATTATGGCGGGAAAACAAGTGATGTTACTCACTCCTACCACGATCCTCGCATTACAACATTTCAATACATTCAAACTAAGATACGAAAACTATCCGATCAAATTGGGGTTTATCTCCAGGTTCCGCTCCCCTTCGGAAATCAAAGAGGACTTGCGTCTGTTTGGTGAAGGTAAAATAGACATGTTGATCGGAACTCATGCAATTCTTTCTTCCAAAGTAAAGCCTAAGAATCTCGGATTACTCGTAATCGACGAAGAACAAAAGTTTGGTGTCAATCACAAGGAAGCGATTAAAAAATTCAAACAGCTTGTGGATGTTCTGACACTGACTGCAACACCGATTCCCCGTACCCTCCATATGGCACTCACAGGGATTCGGGAATTATCTATTATTTCCACTCCACCGAAAAACAGACAAAGTGTGGAAACATATGTATTGGAAGAAGATGATGTTCTGATCCAGGAAGCAATCCGCAAGGAAATGGAACGTGGTGGTCAGATTTTTTATCTCTATAACCGTGTGGAATCGATTGAAGAAGAAGCAAGTTATATACGTTCTCTGGTTCCCGAAGCCGCAGTAGGGATTTTGCATGGCCAGCTAACAGAAGATGAAATTGAAGAAACCCTGGTCGATTTCTACCAAAGAAAATATGATATTTTAGTTACAACTACAATCATCGAATCGGGCATCGATATGCCGAATGTAAATACCTTGATTGTAAAAAAGGCGGATATGTTCGGTTTGTCGCAGCTCTACCAAATTCGTGGAAGAGTGGGAAGATCCGATCGCAAAGCATATGCTTATCTGTTTTATCCTTCTAAAAAACTGATCACTGAGCTTGCTGAAAAAAGATTAAACACTATTTTCGAATACCAGGAACTCGGATCAGGATTTAAAGTTGCAATGCGCGACTTGGAGATACGGGGTGCGGGAAATTTGCTAGGAAAAGAACAATCCGGTGATATTATGGAAGTCGGATTCGACCTCTATGTAAAAATGTTGGAAGAAGCGATTTCCAGAGTCAAAGGTGAGGAGGTTCATGTAGAAGTGCGAACGGCAGTTAACCTATCAACCAATTTTTATCTTCCGGACGAATTCATTCCGGATACTAAACAAAAGATCGAATTTTACAAACGGTTTGAAGGTGCAGGCAATCTGGACGAGATTGAAGAGTTGTCTCTTGAGATGGAAGACCGTTTCGGAGAACTTCCTACTATTGCCAATACATTTGTAGAATTGGAAAAGATTCGAACTCTTTCCTCCACTCTCGGTTTTGAATCCGTTTCGGAAAAAGGTGAGGAAGTCCGATTCAAATGCGGAACTTATTTCAGAGGAAACCCGGATAAAATCATTCAGGCATTAGGAAAATTTCCAGGGCTACTCATCCACCCGCAAGAACCATCCATACTACGTTATTCGCCTAATGAAAAAGAGGATTTGAAAAAGATCAAAAAGCTATTGTCATTACTCATCTTTCTTTCTCTGGACCAACCTCCTGTAGCAAAAAAGTGATGGACAGGCGGTCTGTTTTTAGGAAATCTTTTCACAAAATATACAATAAAGTCGGTCGGATTTCCCTCCATGGCAAAAAAAATTCTAATCCTTTCTATCCTGAGCTTTTCCAGCTTTCTTTTAGTCAATTGCGGGGACACAAGCCCTGTGATCGAATCCTTAGACGGTTATAAAATCACTGTTAAAGATTTCGAAGCTGCATACGATACTGCTTTGGATTCTATCAGTAGATTGCAAAATATTGAAAAAAAGACATTACTTGAGTTTATAGAAAAAGATATTTCCGAAGTACCCGGTCAGTTCCAAGATTTGAACTACCAATTGCAAAAGAAAAACTTTTACCAAACTTACAGACAGATGATCATGACCAAACTTGTGGCGGAGAAGAAAGGTTATTTCTCACGTCCCGATGTACAAGAAGTTTTGAAACAAGTTGAAATGCAAACCATCGCACAGATGTATGTATCGGAACAAGTTGAGAAAAAAATCCAAATCTCCGACGACCAGGCAAAAGCGGAATGCGAGAGAATGCGCAATACTGACAAAAACATTGCATCTTTAACAATTGATAAATGTTTGTCTTTTGCCAAAGCTCAAATGAAACAAGTTCAGACAAGAGAACAACTTCCTTTGGTAGTCGAACGTATCAAAGAAGAAATCACTATCAAACGAAATGAAAAATTCGATTTGGATGCGTATCTTGCTCCCAAAAGAAAAGCAATTGAACCGAACTCTTCTACCGGAACAGTAGAAAAAAAGTAATCTGGACAATATTCTCAATGCCTTCCTCCGTGGTTTGATTGAAGCCGCCACGGAGTTTCTGCCGGTTTCCTCGACTGGTCATCTTTTTCTTTTCAGTCATTTTTTTCCTTTTACGGGACTAGGGGTTATCAGTGAATCTTTTGAAGATCTATTCGATATCTTCATTCAATCGGGAGCAATCCTTTCCGTATTCTTTCTTTATCATCAAAAATTGATCGCGCACTCCTTAGAATCTTTTCAATATCTGAAAGGTGACAAATCCAAAGAGTCAGGTTTTTTGTTTTACCGAAATATATTGATTGGGATTTTACCTATTCTTGTTTTCGGTTTTGTGTTGAAGTCCGGGCTGGACGAGATCAAACAAAGTCCTTATCTTCTATTGGTTTTATCTCTGACATGGTTTTTTGGCGGTTTGGTAATGATTGGTGTCGAGACTTGGAGATCCAAGCTCGACAACGGGGAAGGAGTAGTGGAAAAACAAATCGGAATGACCGACGCGGTTCTGATAGGGATTTTTCAATGTTGTGCTTTGGTTCCGGGAGTTTCCCGTTCCGCCGCGACGATCATTACTGCCAGATTTTTAGGAGTTTCTAAAAAAGATTCCGCGGAGTTTTCTTTTTTTCTCGCACTGCCTGTGTTAACGATTGCAGGTTTGTACAAACTTTATAAACACAGAGCGATTTTGAATTCGGAAACAATTGGGATTTTGCTGTTTGGAAGCATTGTCTCTTGTTTGGTTTGTATCGTGATCATTCGTTTGTTTTTGCAATTTTTACGCAAACGGAGCTTTCTTTCTTTCGGTATTTACCGTTTGATCCTCGGATTCGTTGTTTTACTTTATTTTTACAAATCCGTATCATAAAACAGTAACCGAAATATTTCAACTCTCCAGTTTATTGTACAATTCCAAATAGGTTTCATTGTCTTTATCGTTTAACATGGCTTTCTTTAAAACGGAGAGACCTCTTTTTTTGTTTCCCGACTTCCAATAAAGATTTGTTAGATGGATTGTGTTTTTGGTATTCCAAGGGTTTCTTAAAAACAATTTTTCCCCCCAATCAATCGCTAAGGTGAAATCCCCTTTTTTTCTAAAAGCAATGGAGAGTAGTAGAATCAGATCTTCTTTCTCAGGGCGGAGTGCAATCGCCTTTTCCAAATAATTTGTAGCATCCTCCCATATCTTTAGTTTATAATAAACCTGTCCTAGTAAAGAAAGTATCGATTCTTGTTCGGGGATTTCTTTGACAATGGATTCCAGTAAAATACATGCTTCTTTGATTTCTTCGGATTTTGCCTTTGTTTTTGCTTCTTCCCAAGTGGTTTGCAAATGTTCCGGGATTTCAATTTTAGGTAGATCCGGACCCAAATAAGTAACTTTAAGTAAAGTTAGATCGTCAGTAAATTCGCCGTAATCTGAAAGATCCTCCACAATCCGGTTTAAATCCGCTTTCGATTTTTCAATAGATCCGAGAATCAATGTTTCGTCTTCGTTGATGACTCGATTTTCCAAGCTGCTTGTAGGTAGAGCCAAATCATCGCGTCCGTCCGATCCGCAGATAAGAACATCTCCAGGATAAAGTTGCAGTGTTTGAATGAAAAAACTATCATCGTTTTTGGGAATTCCTAGTTTTCGAATCCACAATTCTCCTTCGATAAAAGATGCCTTTTCGTCTCTGTAAAGAATCGTCCAAGGGTGTTCTGCATTTATATAATAAAGAAATCCTGTGTTTTCTTCAATTAAACCGAGTGCAAGGGAAAGTAACATGGAGCCGTCGAAACTTTCGAATACGGTTTGAAGTTCGATAAATATCTCTTTCAACCATGTTTCAGGAGATTTTGATTGGTTGTTTGCGGTTTGAGATCTGGCAAGCACTGCGTGAAAGACCACTCCCAAAACCAGTGCACCTCCGGCTCCTTGGATCGACTTTCCCATTGCGTCCGCGTTCACAAATACCGTATAACGTCTGGAAGAAAGTTCCAAATTGGAAGAAATGCAGATATCTCCGCCTATCTCATGTTTTTTGCCCCTGAATTCGAACTTTTTCTTTTGTTTGGAATAAAACTCGGTTAGAATGTTTTGGCTCTTGTTATCATTGCGTGCCAGAGGATTGATAAGCAGGGAAGTTAAAAAATAATCTCCGTCTTGCTGGTCTTTCAGTTCGTTGACTTTTTTTAAGGTTTGATTGAGTGCATTTGTCCGTTCTTCTACTTTCCTTTCCAGGTTTTTGTTGAGATCTTCCACTTCTTCGTTTAATTTTACGAACGAGTTTGCGAGGATTGTCGCCAAACTGACGATAAATGCCAAAAAGAAATAACCTAAAATCCTTGGAAAAATAATCGTTCCTCTTGTCGAAAGAATGTCCAATACGGTAGCAAGGATAATGATAACAAGACCAGCCATGATATAGTAGGCCTTTCTGTCCTTTTCCCTTATCTTTTTGATCAAAAAATAAAAAATAATGATCACGTAAAGCAACCAAGTCGGCTGAATCACATTAGTTGTCATAAAGTTATAATATTCTATATTGGAAGTGAATAAAAAGGATACGATAAACCCGAGTTCAACAGCATCCAGAATCTTATAAAAAAGCCTGTATTCGTAATTGAATAATTTGCGGATAAAATGAAACATCAAAGGAATGAGTGTTACCAAAATGATGTATTCAACCTGTTTCATGGGAAGGAAACTGAGACCGAATTCGTATTTGATCTGATTGCGAAGTAGATTGTAAACTACGAGACCTATCGAAAACAATCCGAAGAAAAAGTTTTCCGATTCTCTTCTTCTGCGAACGAATAAAAACAGAAAGTATCCCCCGACTGTAAGATAAATCGTTAAAAATAATAATTTTGTATATTCTTCGCTATAATAGTCTTTGAAAAGTTTGTCTGCTTGTCCGATTTCCGTTCTATCCTGTTCGACTCCAACCGTATAATCAAAGTAAGGTTGGATGATCATCAGGATTGAATTTTCTTTTCCATAATTCAAAAATTTGTCAGGGATTGAATACAGTCTGATTTTGTCATAGGATTGAGGTTCTTCCGAATCCCATTTCCCGCTTCCTCCGAGAAAGTTGCCGTTTATATAAATTCTGTCCCTATCGTTGATCACACCCAACCTGACTGCGAGATTTCCCTTTACATCTTTGGGAAGACGGACCCATTTCAAGAGAGAGACTGTCTTTTTTTGATTCATTTTGGGAACATCCTTTAGAATATTTCCAGGGACTCGGACGGGTTTCCAGTCTTCCCTGTTGAAATCCGAAAAATTCAAACCTTGAATTTCCTCTTGGGAAAGAGCTCCTTCTTTGGCAAGCCACGGCGATTCCGAACCTGGCTCAGAATCTAAGCTGACAGGAGAATCAAGATTCTCAATCTGGAGGGGAATAGCAGTCTCTGCGGTAAGTTCCGCAAGAGTCAGAAGAAAGATGAATAAAAAGGAAAATAGAGAAGATTTCATTCCTAGTTTCAGTATTCATATTTTTGTAATATTTAAATGACATTTTAAAGAAATTTATGTCGATTCGACTTAAAAAAGATAAAGAAAAAGCCGCTCTCAATTTCCATCCCTGGGTATTTTCCGGGGCGATTGAATCCGTTTCCAAGGACACGAAACCCGGTCAGACTGTACGGGTGGAGTCGTTTTCCGGGAGTTTTCTCGGTTGGGGTCACTACGATCTGAAAAGCCAAATCAGGATTCGACTTTTTTCTTTTACGGAAACGTTGAGCGATGCCTCCCCAGAGTTTTGGAAAGACCGGTTCGAGATTATTTTTCGAAATAAGAAAGACCTAATTGATTCCAACAAAACAAATGCATTTCGTTTTTTAAATTCGGAAGGAGACGGATGTCCGGGTTTTATTGTAGACTGTTATGCGGCGACCGCGGTGATTTTATTCCGCACACCCGGAGCCAGACTTCATAAACAGACTTTGTTTTCTTTTCTGAAAGAAAAAGGTTTTGAAACCATTCTGGAAAAAAAGGAAAAATCTGATCATTCCGATGAGATGATTTCCGAATATTTAAAAGGAAATGCAAAGACTTCGGAATTTCTGGAAAACGGATTTAAATTTACTGCTGACTTGGAATCCGGTCAAAAGACAGGATTCTTTCTGGACCAAAAGGAAAACAGGTTTCTGTTAGGTGAATATTCAAAAGGAAAAACAGTTCTGAATACATTCGGTTACTCGGGTGCATTTAGCGTTTATGCATTATCAAATGCTGCGAGCCTCGTTCATACCCTGGATATTTCCAAATCAGCAATTGAATTGTGTGAAAAAAATCTGGCTTTGAATTTTGATTCGGAGATTTTAAAAAAACATGAGAGTATCATA
Source organism: Leptospira ilyithenensis (assembly GCF_004771005.1). Classification (GTDB taxonomy): domain Bacteria; phylum Spirochaetota; class Leptospiria; order Leptospirales; family Leptospiraceae; genus Leptospira_A; species Leptospira_A ilyithenensis. The sequence continues at coordinate 550,209 of NZ_RQHV01000061.1, read as the reverse complement.
GCGGATAGTTTCGAATATCTGAAGACGATGGATTCGGATTTTTATGATTTGATCATACTCGATCCTCCTGCATTCACCAAATCAGCGGCAACCGTTCCCAAAGCAACAAGGGGATACAAGGAAATCAACTTGAAAGCGATTTCCAAAATCAAAAAAGGCGGGCTTATCTTTACTTTCTCCTGCTCCCAGCATATCTCTCCCGATTTATTTCAGAAGATCGTTTTTGGTGCGGCAAAAGATGCAAAACGAAATGTAAAAGTTTTATATAAAATGACCCAAAGTCCTGATCACGGATTTTCCATCTATCATCCGGAAGGGGAATATCTGAAAGGTCTTGTGATTCAAGTTGATTAATCGGAAAAGATTTTAAAAATGGAAACAATCTAAAATGAAATTCACATCGCTCAGTTTTCTTGCCTTTTTTCTAATTGTGTATATCTTAAATTGGTCCGTAAAAGGAAGTTTCCGATTAGTATTTTTATTTTTAGTATCCATACTGTTTTATGCAGCCTGGTCTATTCCTTTCGCATTTCATTTTTTAGCATTGGTATTATTCAATCATCTATGCAACCAAAGGGTGCAGAAAGATCCGAACTCAAAATTCTTTTATCTCCTCCTATTTGTAAATTTAAGTAACCTTTTCTTCTTTAAATACTTTTACTTTTTCTGGGACAGTATTTTGTATCTTACCGGTTCCCAGTTTTTTCAACCGGAGCTCATTCGGGATTTTTTGCATAGCCAGTTCGGATTCGATTCGATCACATTGCCTTTGGCGATCAGTTTTTACAGCTTTCAGATGATTGCTTATGCTGTGGATGTGAAACGCGGTGATGCGAAAGAAAATCCTAATTTCCTACGGTTCGGATTATTTATTTTCTTTTTTCCCCAGCTAGTTGCAGGTCCCATCGTTCGGCACGGTGAATTTTTCTATCAGTTGGAAAAATGGACTGCGAACAAACACCAGCTTTTCGAAGGGGTATATCTGGTATTTCTAGGACTTCTTAAAAAAGTTGTCATCGCAGACAATCTATCTCCTATCATCGAACCAATATTTTCCAATCCGAACGGTTATGACGGATTTACAAATTGGATGGCTATGTTCGGTTATGCGGCGAGGGTATTCTGCGACTTTTCGGGATACACCGATATTGCACGTGGGCTCGGCAAGCTACTAGGAATCGATTTGCCTGAAAATTTCAAGGCGCCTTTTCTATCCGTTTCCAATCGGGAACTTTGGGCGAAATGGCATATGACTCTTTCTTCCTGGATCAAAGATTACATCTATGTACCGTTAGGTGGGTCTAGGGTTTCGGAACTCAGACAGTATTTCAATCTGCTTGTAACTTTTACTGCCGCAGGGATTTGGCACGGAGCGAACATTACCTTTTTTATGTGGGGTTTTTTGCACGGTATATCTCTCAGTATAGAAAGAAAATGGGAAACTTATCGGAAGTCCAAAGGTATCGACACCAAAAAGCCTTTGCCAACCTATAGAAAGGTATTGGGTATATTTTACGCGTTTTCATTTTTTGCCATAACAATTGCATTCTTCAACGGACCGGATATGCCTAGGTCACTGCAACTTTTGAGCAATGCTTTCTTGGGTCATTCGGGAGAAAGGATCGTCAAAACGGAATTCGTAATATATTCGTTAGTTGTTACATTTCTTTTTAACTATTTGCAAACCAAAGAAAGTTTCCCTCGTACCAATTGGTCTACGATAAAGAGTCTCGGTTTTCTCGTTGCATTCGGTTTCTTTTCTTTGGTTTTGCTCGGATATCTCGCTCCCGGAGGAACGGAATTTATTTATTTTCAATTCTGAAACATATATGAGCTGGAAAAAACAACCTTTTTTATTTTATCCTTTGTTAGTTTGTCTGATTCTCTTCGGAATCGACAAATTCTTTTTTTTTCCAGTCGTTGTGGAAAACACACATAGCTGGAAGAAGATTGAAAGAAGTTTTTACGAACTGAAAGAAGATCTTTATCAGGTTTTGTTGGAAGAAAACAAAAAGGATCCTACAAAAAAAATAGGACTGATATTTGGCAGTTCTCGTTCCGGAGAATTTGATTCGGACCAAATTAAAAAATTTGTTCCGAATACGAATAGTTTTAATTTTGCTGCGCCGCTTGGTCCTCCTTCTTTTCAATACTATTGGTTGCAGAGGATGTTGGAGGAAAAACTTCCCATTTCCTATGTAATGGTGGAGATTGATCCTATTTTGTTTACAAGGTCTTCCATCGACTATTCGTTAAATGGTTCTTATGATATGGGATTCGTAATGGAACATCTGGATTTTTACAGATCGAAATCCGCAGATCCTTGGAAGACGGATGCAGACGGTTTTTCCGTGGATGAAGTGGAAACATACTTTTTAAAGAAACTTTTCGCTCTCTATAAATATCCTCTCGATCCCTCGGCAATCAAAGCAAATAACAAGGAAATTGAAGTTGGCTTTATTCCTGTGGCTGGCCTTGGAATCACAGGCAAAGAACATAAAAGAGGCTACCTGGACAAGATCAAGTTGGCCAATAGAATTAAATTCGGAGCACTGCCAAACGAAATCAAATTTGCAAATGCGGATTTCTTTTTGGAAAAAGACGCAGAAAACATATACAATCAATATTTGAAAAACTACCAGTTGGCGTCCACTCAGATCTACTTCTTTAAAAAGATCGTTCAAATTATGGAAGGTAAAAACATTCCTATCGTGTTTTACTATCCTGTAGTAGCCGAGCCGCTTCGACGTCGGATGGAAGAATCGGGAATCTGGAAAGATTTTCATAGAGAAACATTTTCAATCATCCGGACATTGGATTCAAAACCTAACAGTCCTTATTTTATCATTGATCCGGTGAGTGATAATCGCTGGACTTGTAAGGATTTTGTGGATTCTCTCCATTTGAGCGGAGCGTGTTTTTCAAATCTTTTACCGATTCTGTTCCCTAAGGATTTGACCGGATCTAATTAAGTTTTTTTCTCAGTTCTTTTCTTTGTTTAGCTTTTGGGATCAGAAAAAAATTTCTAAAGAGTAAAAATCCGGCGGATCCTAAAACCAGAAATGCAGGTACCAGATATCTGTTGGTATTTTGATAAAATGTTTCGTAGTTTCTCGTCCATGTTTCTAAAAAAGAAAGGGATAAAGTCAGGATCGTGTACACGAATAATATTCCCAAAAGATAGAGTGTGCTCGTTTTTAACATCCAAAGAGTATCGCCCAATTCTTCTTTAAACCGACTAAATTCCGTTAGTATTTCAATATAGGTTTTCCCGTGAGTGGCCCTATAAACCGAATAGGCTTCTTCCATTTCAGGATCTTTCGTTTTTCCGTCCAAAAGCACAAAATCAAAATCCAGAGATTCATCATAATGTTTTCTATTATCGGGATTGTTTAGAACTTGAAAGGCACGAGTCAATTCTATCAGCTTTGTTTCCGCCTCAAAAGGAACTTTGGGAAGCAAAGATACCCAGAATCCCTTTAAATCCTCGTATTGAGAGATAATTTCTTCCTGTTTTGCCGTCCTAGAAACGCAAAGGGTTTCATAATATGTTTCCATTCGGACTTTCGGCATAATGATTCCAAGGAGTGATCCCCGAGATTCCTATGAGATTAGGGATGTTCTTTGCTTTACAAGACGATTTTTTGAAAAATCATAGAATTATATGAGTCTGTCCCTTCAAGAATCGGAATCTATTTCTCACCCAGTAGAATTGGGTAAGGTTTTCGTGGAAACCTACGGGTGTCAAATGAACGAATACGATTCCGGTATCGTCCGGGAGCTTTTCAAAAAAGAAAATTACGAATCCGCAACCACCATTGAAGACTCTGATATTATTTTTTTAAACACTTGTGCCGTGCGTGAAAACGCTCATGCAAAAATTTACGGCAGACTCCAGTCCCTTGGCTATTTAAAGAAAAAAAATCCGAATCTGGTGATCGGTGTTTTGGGTTGTATGGCACAAAATCTGGGAGAAGATCTGTTCCATCAGGAACTTCCTCTGGATTTGATTGTAGGTCCTGACAATTATCGCAACCTTCCCGATCTGATTAAAAAAATCCGAGGAGGGGAAAGAGATGTACAACTCACCCGTCTGTCCAAATTGGAAACTTATGATGAATTGGAACCGAAGGTAATCAACGGAATCCAAGCCTTTGTTACAATTATGCGAGGTTGCAATAATTTTTGTACCTTCTGTGTGGTTCCTTATACCCGTGGCAGAGAAAGAAGCAGAGAGCCCGTGTCCATTATCAGAGAAATCCAAGGACTGATTGACGTCGGAGTCCGACAGGTGACTCTCCTCGGACAAAATGTAAATAGTTATGCTCACGAACAATCCGATTTTGCCGTTCTGGTAGAAGAAATTTTAAAACAAACAAAAATCGAAAGACTTCGTTTTACTTCCCCTCATCCCAAAGATTTTCCAGTTCACCTAATCGATCTTATGGCGGGAGAGGAAAGATTTTCCTCTCAAATTCATATGCCTTTGCAAGCAGGTAATGATAAAGTGCTCAGGGACATGAAACGAAGTTATACTCAAAAGGAATATTTGGACGTGGTCGATATGATCCGAAAAAAAATTCCCGATGTCGGGATCACTTCGGACATTATCGTCGGATTTCCCGGTGAAACCAGAGAAGAATTCGAAGAGACGCTGAAAGTCGTGAAAGAAGTTGGATACGATATGTCCTATATGTTCAAATATTCCGAAAGGGAAGGGACGATCGCCAAGCGAAAGTTTATTGATGACGTTTCGGAAGAGGAAAAATCACAAAGACTCATAGAACTCGTGGATTTGCAAACCAAAGTATCCCACGAAAGAAATAACGCGAAAATAGGAACTACATTTGACGTACTCGTTGAAAACACCTCCAAAAAAAGCAAACTTGAGTTATGTGGCAGATCCCATTGCGGAAGGATGATCGTATTCCCTATCCCTTCGGGGGAAAGTAATGATCCCAAAGATTGGATTGGAAAAACCATTCCAGTACAAATCGAATCCGCATCCAGTGCAACCCTTCGGGGAAAGGCGGTTCGTGGATAATACGAAGAAGGTAGATCTAAGAACCGTAAGGGTTTTTTCCAAAGAGGATCTGCCCCCCGGTTTCCAAGTCCATACGGATAAAGGAGGTTTTTTTAAAAGATTTAAACCTCCTATCTTACGTATTTATATTCTAAAAGAAATTCTAAGTCCTTTTTTGGTAGCATTGTCTTTTTTTACCATGATCTATATGGCGGTTGCCATTCAAAAGATGATCGGTTTATTTGTAGGTAAGGGAATCGATTTTTTCAGGCTCTTGGATTATATGGGCTATGTTTTCGGAAATACATTGCCGATGACGATTCCGATGGCATGTCTCATGTCAGGAATTATGGCCGCAGGACGTTTGTCAGGTGATTCTGAAATTACTGCAATGCGTGCTTCCGGTGTTTCCTTTCCATTCATCTATTCAAACTTTTTGGCATTCGGCTTTGTAATGGCTTTGATTGTAGGATATCTTAATTTTTATCTTGGTCCGGAAAATACCAGAAAGATGAAAGAGTTTGATAATTGGATTACCACCTACAATCCGTTACTTGCTATTCAACCGGGTCAGTTTTCCGGAGATAAAACTCAGGATCTTTTTGCGGAAAAGGGCAGGACTCTCTATTCTGGCGGAGTGGATAACGAAGGCAACCTAAGCAAGGTTCAAATCCGGGAATGGCAGATTTCCGCTGAAGGAACAGATTATATCATGTTCAATAATCTTGCCATTCCTATGGGGGGGTCCAAAGTCACCCAAATCATCAACGCCAAAGAAGGAATGTTAGTCGAGAAAAAAAATCCGAAAGGCGAATATGAAAAGTCCATTCGTTTGAAGAAAGGTTTTGTCGTAGAATGGAATGCTGAAAACGGCGGGATCAGTATTACCAATTTTTTGAACGGAGAAATGGACTATAATGTTCCACCCAAACAAGAAACCAAAACTTTGGGGATCAATGTAAAGCCGGATACTTTCTCACTTCCTATGCTCATTCATATTCGCAATTCCATAGAAAGTGAAGGTCTGGAAAATATCCCTGGTCTTGAGATGCTAAAGGAAATGGGAATGTCCATCAAAGGTGTGGATGGGCTCCGGGGAATTGTAGAGCAACTGAAATATGAAATTATTCTGGGCCAATCGAATGGAACAATGGATCAGTCCGAACTTACACAAAAATTTTCTATTTTTTCTCAATTGACAGAACTTCTGAATGAATCTAAAAAAACACTTACTTCTTTCAATGTGGAGATTCATAAGCGGTTTGCAACCCCTCTGTCTTGTCAGATTTTTTTCTTTCTTTCCTTTCCCTTGGGGCTTGTAGTCAAAAGATCCGGAAAAGGGATGAGTTTTACGCTTGCAGTTGTATTTTTACTGATTTATTATTTGTTTTTTATATTTGGTTCGGGAATTTCTTATAAAGCAAATGTTCCCGATTGGGTTGGTCCTTGGTCTGCAAATATGGTAATTGCTGGAATTTCCGTTTATATTATGGTATCTAGAACAGATGCAAAGCTACCTGAGTCGGTCCGGGCCAAATTGGGTTTCTATTTTAAAGCGAAGGACAAATGTGGCGAGGTTTGGGACCAGACCAAAAATCGCTGGCAGGGCCTTAAAAATCGATTTAGGAAACAGGGATAAAAGGTAAAATTTTGCTGGAAAATTCCCTCCTTGGCGTGTTCAATCAATTAGAAGATCTTTTTGGAGTCATATCGTTGAAAACTTCTATTATTTGGAATCTTTCCCATACCCGTGCATTTCCTTTGGAGTTATGGAAACATCCGAAAATCAAAATCCAAGTGAATAATATTTCTCTCAGTGAAATTGGAAAAATCGAACTATCAGCTAATGATATTAATATTCTATTTTTACAAGTCAGTCTTTCCGAATGGAAAACCATTCAAACCAAAATCAAAAAAGAATTCGAATTGCATCCTTTTTTGTCTGTGATTTTGGTTCACTCGGAAGACGGAGGCGCTCAAATCCAAAAGGATTTTGATCAAAATTCCAGATTTTTGGTTTTAGAAAATCCGATTCGTACCCAAGAGTTGCGATTGATTTTGGACCGTTCCATCCAAGCCGAATTTTATAAGGCGGCAGCGTTGGAGATAGGTAACAGTTGTTTGCAGAACGTAGGCTTTTTTGAAGGAGTCTTTACACTTGCTCACAGAGAATATGAAGATTCCAAAAGAGAAAACGATGCATTGAAATCCATACTTCAATATGAAGAGCAGGTAAAAAAATCCCAAGCAGGAATCAACCTTGCTTTGGAAAAAGTAACCGATCTTAAAAACCAAGAGATGATCGAACTTCACGGTAGGGTGAAAGCAAGCGAACAGTTGGATGTATTAAGAGAAAGAGAACTCAAACAAGCGTTAGAGCTTCAAAAGGCCACAGAAGAAGTATTGAATTATTCCAGGATAGAAGAGATGAACTTGGACAAAATTTTAAAAGCGCAAGACAGACTTTTCCAATATACGGAACAGGAAATCAGGGACCTGGTAGAAGAAAACAAGGCATTGAAAGCAAAGCTTGGGATGTGATCAGATATCCCGAGCTACCTTTTCTTCGATCGCAGTAAATTCTTTGGATTCTCTCCCGTAATGTAATTCTGCAAACCGCAATAGATGTTTCTTTTTGGACTCTCTCCATTCTTCTGCAATGGAGGGGTTTTTCCCTTTGGTTGCATTTGATTCCAATTTTTCATAGGAAAGTGCTAGTAGACGATGTGGTTCCGCTTCCTTTTCATTTTTTTCAGAAAGACTGATGTATCTTTCTAAAAAATCCGCAGATTGCATATAATTTTTAAATGCATCTTGGTGTTTGATGTATTCCCTATACAGGCCTGATTTTAAATCCAAATAAGGCTCACTTGATTTTACCTTTGGGTTTTCTATCTTATCAAGATATGCCATTGCTTTGATCAACCGGAGGATTGCCTGATTGCGGGCTTCCGCTAGGATTTTTTGAAATTCTTTTTCTCTTGTTTCGTTACGTGCTTTTCTTTGCCAATCATAACGATCTTCGTAATAGATAAGGGATTTTGCTTCCTCTCTTTTTTTTGCAACCGACCTGCTTGCGATTTCAAATCCTTCGATGCCGGAAGAATACTCCTTGTTCGCTTCCTTCCACCTTCGTTGGGAAGAGGCCTCATCTACTAAATCCAGAATTTCCATTTCTTTGAACCGTTCCGGCCCTGTTCCCCAAGGAGAATCCTTATCCGGGGAAGAGGGTAGAATTTGTTCGATTTTGGAATCGGATGTATTTTTAGAGACTGAACTTTGGGAATCAGCGTTCGTTCTTCCCTGGGGAAAAATAGAAATAAGGACTAAAATTGAAAAATAGAAACGAGACAGTATTTTTTCCATAACGCTTTTTATAAACTTTCCTTGAATCTAGGAACTTGGCAAGAACTATCATATCATGACGCAAATTCAGAGAAAAATGGAGATTATGAAAAATATAGTTTTGATCGCCCATGATAATAGAAAAGAAGACTTGTTGGAATGGGTGCTTTATAATAAAGGGACTCTTGCCAAACACAGGCTATCTGCAACAGGCACAACCGGGAAGTTAGTCCACGAAAGGGCTGAGCTGCCTGTACATCGGTTTATTTCGGGCCCGCTCGGAGGAGACCAACAGATCGGGGCAAAAATTGTGGATGATGGAATCGATTTTATGGTTTTTTTCTGGGACCCTTTGACAGCACAACCGCATGACCCGGACGTAAAGGCACTTCTTCGCATTGCAGTTCTTTATAATATTCCAATGGCATGCAACCGTGCAAGTGCCGATTTTCTAATTTCTTCCCCGCTTATGGAAAAAGAGTACAATCGCCAATTGGTTGATTACGGTTCCAGGCTTACCGTTAAACATTGATTCATGTATGTGGAAAAATTTTCTAAATTTTTTATCAGAAATTAAATCCGGAGAAAATTTTTTTTCTTTGGATTCTTTCGCGCTGGAAAGACTGGCAAAAGAAATGATAAAAGACAAGTCCGTAATCGGCCTTGAGATTCGGATTGATCGGAATTCCGAAGGAAAGGGAGCTGTGTTTGTCGGTTTCAGTAAAACATTCGAGTATGAGATCGGACGGGAACGTACAAAAGTTTTGATTTCCGAAAAAGATTTGAGAGACCTTAGTACAGGATATCTGTCTTATTCTCAGGAGGAAGGTGCCTTTTTATATTATCCCGAAATTTCATTAGATTGGGAAAATACTCCGAAAGAAAACATCCAAAGGATTATATCTAACAAAAGTTTTACTTCGAAAGGAGCGGATTGGGCGGGTGAAAAAAACAGTCCGACATTTGAACCGATTCGGAAAATTTTACTTCGAGCGGAAGTGGTTTCCATTTATTCGAAAAACAATATGCTTCAAATCGAATTTATCCCATCTCACCCGACGGGATCGGAAGAAGAAGAAATTTCAGATCTGATACTTATCTATCTTACTTTTTTGTATCCTGCTCTGAACGAACCGTTGCAAAATCACCAGTAGCCAACTCCTTCTCCCAGCCTCTGTTTTTCGGTTTTATAATGCTGATATCCTGACCGAGCCCAGTAACATCACCTTCCGTAATCAAAGATCCTTTTCTTACAAACCGAACGACTGTTTTGGCGACGAGTCCGTCTCTTTTTCCCAAAGATACAAGCACTTCGTCTTTTTTGACCTTAAGAATCTTTCCTTCTATGGGGAGAGAGTTTTTTATCTTTTCCGAAATACGATTCAGGATAGTGGAAAGTCCGTCTCTTCCTTTTTGGTTTGTTTTCCAAACACCTATGTTTTTGGAAGTGGTTCTGTCATAGAGATAGATTTCCACATCAATGGAATCATTTACATATTGATAGTTTCCATGGACCACATAACGGATCTTTGCCGTATTTCTTCTGTCTTTGTCAAGGACGGTGAGTGATTCTACGGAAAAAGGAATCGTCTTGGAATAAGGGTGAAAATCCAATTCCTTCAGAGAAGTCCGAATGGTCTGAAATTCAGAGTCGGAAGGAAGACGTACATTGTATAAGTTTTGCAAATTATATCTTAAGGCTTTGGACAATAATCTTCCTGCAAAATAATGTTCGGGAAATGCCAACTTTGATTCCAAATCAAAGACGAAAACCTCGGGGCTAGCGGAAACAACCGAATTGTACACACCGCTCTGTTCGATCGTCACATAGCCTTCTTTGGATTCCAAAGATTGTTTTAGATTTGTAATTGCAAATTCGAGTTTGTTTTGCATTTTGAAGTTGGTTGGATCTTCTTCTCTTTGACGTAAAAGCAAATTGATATATTGAATGGATTCTCCGCTTTGATTGTAGGAGTCCAGTAACTCGCGCCTGATTGTGGGAGATTGAGGATTCAAATCTTTGGCGCGCAACAGATGAAATTTTGCGGATTTGAAAAATAATGAGTATTTTTCCGAGATATATCTGTCTCTTCTATAGTCACCTAATTCTCGTCTGAGTTTGGATTCTTCCTTCTCGTTTTTGATTACGTATTCTTCCGCTGCAAATCTTTCGATTTCATCCAAATCATCAATCTGTAGTGCTCTTCTATAATGAAAACTTGCGAACTTGGAACGATTCAATTCTTCGCCAAGGGTTGCTTCCAGCGCATGATAATGTTTGTTTTCGGGAAATTCACGAGCCAATTCATAGATCAGTTTGAATGCGGATTCTAAAATATTCACATCCAGATTTCCGGAAGAATAGGATTGAATCATTTTCAGTTTCACTAATAATAAGCGGGATAATTCGTGCTTTTTGTCCAGATTCAATGCATTATTGATGTTTTCTTCCACATCGGGGAGCGAGCTCAACAAATTCGGAACATGGAAATAGTTCCGATACAAACCCAATTTGGCAATCAGGTAGAATCCGTCAGGATCGCTCGGACTTTGAGAAATATAACGTTTCAGACTTTCTTCCGATTCCCTCCACTGAGAGGATCGCAGATAAAGTTCACCTAACATTTTTTCTACGTCTTGGGGATAACCTAGTTTTTCACTTAAATTCTTCAGTTTGTGAATCGCGAGTTCTTTCCTACCGATCGCATAAAGATAACGCGATTCCAAAATCCGCAAACTGGAATGGTTTGGAAATTCTTCGAGTAGAGGGTCGATCCTTTTGGGAACTTCCGAAAATTCTTCCAAATCAATATTGATTTCCGAGAGTCCGATCACTGCGGGAAAATTTTTAGGAGAACGCGATATTACTTCGCCAAATGCACGTTTGGCATCGGTAAGCGATCCTAAGGATTTGGAACATTCCGCAAATCCTATCTTTGCCTCGACGGAGTTATTGTTTTTTCTCAGGGCATTCTGAAAATGAATGATCGCTTTTCTACAATCGTTCTGGGATTGTTTTTCCTTTCCTACTTCAATTTCTTCCAATACTGTCTGCGAATGGATCGAACAGGAACAGATTAAGATAAAACATATGAAAGGGAGTTTAGTTTTCATAAGGCACGATATACCCTCCCAAATCTTTTCCCTTGACGCCTCTGTAGTCAACATCTACCACCAATTTGATATATCTCTCTATCAGTTCGGGATTGATATCAGTTTTGTAGGAAAGAATGTATCTATAGTCGAAGTAGGATCTGAAAATGGAATATAAATTTCTTTCTTCTCCTTCTCCGTCGAGCACTATAAATTTTCCGTTAGTCGGTTCTGTGATATCAATCCAGGATTTTTTAACGGAAGGTGACGAAGAGGTGGACAATACGAATATGGGAACCGAATGTGCTTTCGCATAATCTACGATTCTGGATTTGGAGTATTGTAAAAAATGACTTTCTTTGCTCTCGGATGCCACGAGAAATACCAGGATTCTAGGGCCGATATTCATTGTTAGTTGGCTTAAGGCTGAAATTGCGGATTTCCCGAAATTATAATTTTCTTCTTTTTTCGAATCTCTTATTTTTGCTAAAATTTCTTTTTGAGACTTTGTGGAAGGTATGATGAGACTTGCATCTTTACCTGCACGAAACAACGATATGTTGTCCCATTCCGTAAGTGACCGGAAAAAAGGAGTAAGGGAATCATTCAACAATCCTTCCGATCTTGCAAGGATTTCGCTATTTTCATATACAAAGGCAAGATTCATTTTTTCATTCAACTTTTCTTTCTTTGCCAAAGAGAAAAGAGGGGTCATATTATCGTTTTCATAGACTCGAAATGCAAGCCTGTCCACACCTATAATTTCTTTGCCCGCACGGTTTCTTAATCTGGTATAAATATGTACGTTGGGAAATTCGGAAGTATCAACGGATTCGATTTTTAAATCCAAGTTGGAAAGCAGATTGTTCTTCCCAGAAAAAACATCAACTCGATGTTTTCCATAATCCACCGCGTAAAAAGAACCGGTAGGATCGATATTCACCGCAAACGGACGATTCAATACCCGATAGACTCCCTTTTTGTCTCTGAATCTGGGAAGCAATTTCCATTCTCCCATTTCCAATGAATATGACCAAATGCCGGTTAGTTCATCGGTTACGTACATTTCATTTTCTAAGATCCGAATATTTCTAGGACGTTTCCATTCCTGTTTGGTAACTTTTGACAGTAAATTTCCGTCGAAGTCAAAAATCAGAACGCGAACATTATCCTTATCCACCACATAGATTTTGTCTTGGTAAACAAAAAGTCCCGCAGGATTTTTTAAGAAAGTATCATCGCTTCCGTTCCACGCGAATTCGAAAGCACCGTTCGAATTAAATTTTTGGATGCGATTGTTTCCCGAATCCGAAACATAAAAATTTCCTGAAGAGTCAAATGCGATTCCGGCAGGTCCGTGAAAACTTCCCCAGTTGCTGCCGGTACCACCGATGGTATTTAATAATTTGCCTTTTAGATTAAAAACCAAAACCTCATCTCTCGAAAAATCACATACGTATAACTTTTGTTTGTGATAGGCAAGGGAAACGGGTTTTTCCAATCTTTTGGTGATGCTTCCTTTCCAATTGGAAACAGGTTCACCGTTCGCATTGAACTGGACGATATTGGAAGTATCGAAACCGGCTATATAGAAAAATCCGTCTTCGTCAAAAGCGATGTCTACAGGATTTCGAAATCTGTTTCCCCGGAAATGATCCCCGTCCAGAGTTTTAAAAAAAATTCGTTCTAAAGAAGAACTTCCGCCAGCGATATTCAAACGAAGGGATTCGATTTTGCTTTGGAGTAGTAGGTCTGATTTTCTTTGAGTGGAAAGAATTTCCAGTTCTTCGAGAGATTGCTCCCATTCACCTAACAAAAAGTAATTGTTTGCAAGCTCCAAACGGGCCAGATGAAAATCTTTTTTAAGGGAAACTGATTTTTGAAATCTTTCTTTCGCTGCCGAATATTTTTTCAGGTTTTTATAAGTTAAACCTTTTTTGAATTCCTCTTTCGCGGCTTCTTCGCCCAATTGAAAATTAGGGAAATCAATAGATGCGATTTGGGTGGAAACGAATAGAAATAAGATAAAAATGATCCGTTTCAAATTCTAAGCTCCCCTCCCTATCTAATGGGACATAATTTGTGCGTCAATCTCTTCCTAGACCAATTTTTTCAAAACTTGCCTATATCTTGTTTATTCTCGACAGAATCGCCAATTTTCCCAGACTGGAAATGCCTTTATGTCCCCTGAATTAATCGAAAAAGAGGTAAAACGTCGCAAAACGTTTGCCATCATTGCACACCCGGATGCGGGAAAAACGACTCTAACGGAGAAGTTATTGCTCTATGGGGGAGCGATTCAACTTGCCGGTGCTGTAAAAGCGCGTAAAGAAGGCAAGGCTGCCACTTCGGATTGGATGGCAATGGAAAAAGAGAGAGGGATCTCGATCACTTCGGCCGCACTTCAATTTGAATACAACAACTCTATTTTAAATCTATTGGACACTCCCGGCCACGAGGACTTTTCCGAAGATACTTACCGAACTTTGATGGCAGCTGATACTGCCGTTATGGTCTTGGATGCGGGAAAAGGTGTAGAGCCGCAGACTGTAAAGTTATTCCGAGTTTGTAGGGAACGAGGAATTCCCATCATCACATTTATCAATAAAATGGATCGTCCCACAAAAGATCTCTATGCTCTTTTGGATGAGATCGAAAAGGTATTGGGAATCAAAGCAGTACCGGACGTCTGGCCTTTGGGAACGGGATACGATTTCAAAGGGGTCTACGACTTACGTGAAAAACAGCTTCATCTTTTTGACAGAACACCCGGCGGCAAACAGAAAGCTGCATTTCGGGTTTCAGGACCGAATGACAAAAGCCTGGACGAACAATTTGATGCGGAGATAGTTTCCGCTTTCAGAGAGCAGATTGATTTGGTGGAAAATGGAATCGGTTCCGTCGATCCGACTTCATTTTTGGTCGGAAGAGAAACTCCCGTTTACTTCGGTTCGGCGGTAAACAATTTCGGTATTGAGTTGTTTTTGAATAAATTTTTACAACTGGCACCTGCACCCGATCATATCCCTCTTAGGGACGGAAATTTACTGGATCCGGTAAGTTCCCCTTTCAGTGCGTTCGTTTTTAAAGTTCAAGCGAACATGAATAAGGCGCACAGGGATAGAATCGCTTTTTTAAGAGTTTGTTCCGGCGTCTTCGAACGTGGGTTAAACGTAAATCACAACCGCCTGGACAAACAGGTAAAGTTATCATCATCCTTTGCATTTTTCGGCCAGGACCGCAATACTGTGGATTTGGCGTATCCGGGAGATATTATCGGTCTTGTGAATCCGGGAACATTTAAAATCGGAGATATTCTATCTTCTGGTAATGCGCCTATGCTGAGACCTCTTCCCAGTTTTGCTCCCGAACTGTTTGCTACAATTTCCTGCAAAGATACATTACAACTCAAATCTTTTAAAAAAGGTTTGGATCAATTGGCTGAAGAGGGCATCTTACATCTGTTTACCTCCAGAACCATCGGTGGGGGTGTTCCAATCATCGGTGCGATGGGAAAATTACAGTTTGAAGTCTTTCAAAGAAGACTGAAAGACGAATATGCAGCTGATACCAATCTACACGTGTTGCCTTACGGAATTTCACGTTGGATTTCAGTAGCAGACCGCGCAAAGGTTCCGGGTAATGCCAGTTTGGTGGAAGATATGCATGGAAATGCAGCTTTGTTGTTTGATACTGAATGGGATATGAATTATTTTCAGAAAAACAACGAAGACATCAATTTGTTAGCAAACCCCCCTTACCAGGACTAAGGCTGTCTTTATTTCAAGGCCGATCCGGGAGATATCTCATTCGGATATGTGGCAAACCTTTGTGCAAAGGATTAGATTTTATTGATCAATTCCTTTTTCACGGTAACTAGATCGCCAGAAGAAAGTTTTACAAATACTGAAATCAATCCATCATCTCCCAATTCTTCTTTTTTTGTGTTTCTAACATCACGAAGTCCGTCAGTAAAGAGATAACATATGGGTAGTATAAGGAAGCTCCAAAACCGTAGGATAGGTGGTGGTTTGGGTGAAAATAATAGAATGAGAGAGTAGGAAATTCCTAAGGGAGGAGGTGTCTATAAGTTCTTTCATTAGAAAACCTTATATTCTCCTCCCGTAGGAGTCTAGAATCAAACCTTAATTTAGGTTTTCAGCCACCAGCTCGGCAATATCTTTCACTTTTACCGAATCGATTTTGTCTGCGTGTTTTACACCATCTGTGATCATTGTGATACAAAAAGGACAAGCCGTAGCAATTGTAGTTGCACCGGTATCCAATAACTGACCTGTTCGTTTGTTATTCACACGGTCATTATTTTGTTCTTCCATCCACATCTGAGCTCCACCGGCGCCGCAACATAGACCCTTTGTGTGGTGGTCGGAAGGTTCTTCCAGTTTTCCCCCGGAAACTTTCTTAACAACGTCTCTCGGATTTTCGTAGTTATTATTATAACGACCGATATAACAAGAGTCATGGTAAGTGTATTTTCCTTGGGAAGCATCATCTGCTACTTTAACGTCGATTTTGCCGTCTTTCGAGAGTTCGTTGATAAATTCGGAGTGGTGGACTACGTCGAAATTTCCTCCGAATTGAGGATATTCGTTTTTGATTGTATTGTAACAATGAGGACAAGCTGTTACGATTTTTTTGATTCCGTAACCGTTCATTGTGTCCACATTTTGTTGTGCCAATGTTTGGTAGAGGTATTCGTTTCCTCCGCGTCTTGCGGAATCTCCCGAACAACCTTCTTCGGTTCCTAGGATTCCGAAGTTTACATTCGCTTTTTTCATGATTTTTACAAAATCCTGGGAGATCTTTTTGTTTCTTTCATCAAAAGCTCCGGCACAACCGACCCAATAAAGTATATCAATGTTTTTGTCTTCCGCTTCTCCGAGAACTTTGACATCCAGACCTTGTGCCCAATCGGCACGAGTATGAGCACCCACACCCCATGGATTGGAGTTGTTTTCCATATTTACGAATGCACCTTGCAATTCGGCGCTCATTTTTGATTCGGCAAGAACCAAATGTCTTCTCATCTCAATGATCGCATTTACCTGGTTGTTTCCTACTGGGCAAGCTTCAACGCACGCATAACAAGTAGTACATCCCCAGATCGATTCTTCGCTTAAGCCTTCATGTGAATTGATCACTCCTGTTTCGAGCGCTGCAACAGCTTCCGCTGCTTCTTCAGGAGTTTTTCCTGCGCGAGCTTTTTCAACCTGGGGCATCTTTTCGAGTAACTGGTGTTTTAGTTCTACGATGATTGCTTTCGGGTTGAGCATTTTTCCCGTTCTGTTTGCAGGGCATTCTACCTGGCAACGTCCGCATTCGATACAAGACATACCGTCGAGTAGGTTCGGCCAAGGAAAATCTTCCACTTTGTTGGAACCCCAAACTGCATTCTCATCATCCAAATTGAGTTTGGAAAGTTGGCCTCTGGGAGTGTCAGTTGCAAAAAAATAATTGATAGGTGCAAAGATCAAATGGGCATGTTTGGATGTGGGAACGTACAACATAAAAGCGAAAACGGTAAGGATATGGCCCCACCACATAATTTGTGTTACAATGTCAGCATTGGAATTGGAAACACCGACCAGTTCCCAGACTTTTCCGAGACCGCCGTCAATAAGGCCTGCATGCGAATAATAAGTAGCGGCAACTGTTTTTGCACCATTACCAAGTAAGGTGGTAATCATCAATGTCCCGATCATACTGATTACGATCGCGGAAGCGGGAGAATGAACATCCAAACCGTGTGCTTTTCTGATCCATCTTCTCCAAGCAAAGAAACCAAGTCCCGTGAGTACTAAAATCGAAACGTAGTTCACTGTTTGTTCGTAGATATGATTTGCAGTTTCACCGAACAGAAATTTAGGGAGCGCAAATTGATACGGGTCATCCATAAGATAACCGCCAATACCTGCGATCATCTGGCTTGTGGTGTGAATGGTATAAACTAAAAACCCGTAAAAAATAAAGGCATGCATGATCCCGCGAAGAGGTTCCTTGAAGTTTTTCTTTTGGAGAACTACGTTTTCAAGGAAACTTTTGATCCGAAACGGCAGGTTTAGGTTCTTAGTAATGTCTTCGTTAAAGAAAGCAGGTCTTCCGTTGAAGATCAAACGCAGACGGTAGAGGATCGCTCGCACAAACACTACGTTTGCCACGATAAAGAAAACGGTGAAAAGAAGGTGAAAGATAATTCTTCCGATGTCCATTTATATTTTTGCCCTTGAGGTGTGTTGTATTTCCTAGGATTTTCATAGAAAAATGAATGTCCAGGAAAATTCATTTTTTGCTATGTTTAGAAAGGATGATTCGAAAGTTTTTAATATAGGTAAATTATGATCCCTTCTTCATTTTCCTTTTCTCCCGAAAACCCGAGCGACCAAGTACTGATGCGAGCCATCGAGGGCAAAAGAATCTCTCCGGAAGAGGCACTCCTTCTCTACGAGGAAGCTGATTTTCTGAAAGTACAAATGGTGGCGCGTTTCTTACGTGAAAAAGTCCGTCCTCATACCCAAGCCTCTTACACAATGTTCCGTGTGGTGAATTATACCAATTATTGCAATGTAGAATGCAATTTTTGCTCTTTTATGGACGAAATTGGAAACGGAAAAGGATACATTCTCACCTTGGACCAGATTTTAGAGAAGATGGATTATGCGGTGGAGATGGGTGCGGACCAACTGTTTCTGCAAGGCGGAGTTTTTCCTGATATTGAGTATCAATACTATTTAGATGTGATTGCTGGAGTGAAAAAAAGATTTCCCGACATGCACATACGGGCTTTTTCTCCTGTAGAAATTATCAATTTGGAAACGATCACCAAAAGACCATTGAAGGATGT
The DNA here is from genome assembly GCF_004771005.1 of Leptospira ilyithenensis. Lineage (GTDB taxonomy): Bacteria > Spirochaetota > Leptospiria > Leptospirales > Leptospiraceae > Leptospira_A > Leptospira_A ilyithenensis. The sequence continues at coordinate 531,886 of NZ_RQHV01000061.1, read as the reverse complement.
ACTTTTGGAACTCAAATCCATAGGTCTTGATTCCGTTCCGGGTGCGGGGGCAGAAATCCTAACAGAGCGTATGCGCCAAATCATCTCGCCTAAAAAAGCTTCCGTAGAAGAATGGGTACGTGCAATGGAGACCTGCCATGAAGTCGGTCTTCCCGGATCTGCCAACATAGTATTCGGATCGGAAGAAACCAAAGAAGAAGTGATTAGTCATTTAAAAGTAGTTCGTGATTTGCAAGATAGAACAGGTGGTTTTTTATCTTTTATCCCCTGGACATTCCAACCTCAAACGAAACGATTCAAGGTTCGTTCAGTTCCCACTCATGAATATCTGAAGGTATTGGGAATCTCCAGAATTTTCTTGGACAATATCTCTCATATCGAAACATCCGTAATGGTTTTGGGAAAAGGGGTGGGGCAGCTCGCACTTTACAGTGGAGCGGATGATATTTCTTCCGTGGTGATCGAGGAAAATGTACTTCGTTCCTTTGGGCTGAAAACGGAAAAAGAGGCTCAGAAATTTTTAAGAGAAGGCGGATTTGAACCGGTAAGAAGAGATCTATTGTACCGGGAAAGGTATGAGTTAAGTTCTTTCTAAGGGAGACAAAAAATAAGGGGAGAATCCCCCCCTCTAATCTTTACACCTTATCCGTCAAGGATTAGACTGAGAATCAGTCTCAGTTTCATTTAATGGAAATGCTTTTATTTTGTCCAATCATTTTTTAAAAAAATTACACTGGTAGAGAGTCGGAAGGGGGAAGGATCGTAATTCGATTGCGGCCTTCGTTTTTAGAGGTATAGAGTGCCGTATCGATTTTATGGTAGAGCTCATCGAAACTAGGGTCTTCCGTCGGAGAGAAGATGGTCGCGCCGATGGAGACGGTGATTTGAATTGTTTCTCCTGCCCGATTGTAAACCGGGATTCTCAAAATTTCGATCTTTTCCCGTATACTTTCTGTTAGTGTTTCCAGGCCGATCGGGTCGATGGGAGATCCCAAAATACAAAATTCATCTCCTCCTATACGGGCTGCAATGTCAGTAGAACGGACTCTGGATCTGAGAGTTTTTCCGAATGCCTGGATGGCAAGATCTCCTTGTTTGTGTCCGTATTTATCATTGATGTGCTTCAACCGGTCCAGATCCAAAATAACAAGACCGATGCAAAATCCTTCCCGTTTGGATCGTTTTTTATACAAATCGAATTGTTCCAAAAGATGACGACGGTTGAATAGATCCGTCATAGAATCAATCCTTGACAGATCATGAATCTTTTGGTTGATTCGGAGTAGTTTGCCAACAGTTACACGAAGCCTGATTTTGGATCGGTATTCCTCAAATCTCCAATAATTGATCATTAAGTTGGCGGTAAGACCGACACCTAATAAAAAAGAAACGATCAATATGTCTTGGTAAAATACAAAACGATCGAATCCCAAAATTTGAGAAAAGTTCAGATGGAGGGGAATGAAAAGACATAGAAACAGAATGGAAAGAGCGAAAATACGAATCGGTTCGATCCACAGGATGATGGCAGAACTTGCAATGACTATGGCTGACCCGAAAAGGTAATAAGAATGATTTGGTTTGTCATAAACCATCATTGGTATATAAACAAGGATGAGGGATGCGATGAAAAATCCGGTGAAGGAAAAGATATGTCTTTCAAAGAATCGAATTCTTTTTTTTGCGAGTAAGTAACAGGAAAAACAAATCAATAATGCGGAAATACGGAAGAATACGATCCAGAAGCTCGCTTCTTTTGTACGTACCAAAGAATCAACAAACAGTAGTGAGACTACTGATGTAAATGCGGAAAGTACCCCGAATATCATGACAGAAGAACGGATGTCGGAGATATTCGTAGCGATAAAGGTAGGGTGGTATGTACGTAGAAATAACCTACGGAATATAAAGATAGCTCTTCTGAAACTGTACCTACGCATTATCAGCCTAACTATCTCATCGTAGGATAGACGATTGAATCTTGCAACAATTAAGGTAGATTAGAATAAAATGATTTTTCTTGGGCTTTTCACTAAGATTTCAGGAAGTGCCATCCCATCTCCGCCAAGAGACCGGAGCCTGGTTCTTTCTATGTAAACATTAAGTCCTTTAATTCCGTAATTTCCAATCAAACTGTAGCAAATTTGATCGATTCTGTCCTTTAGGATTTCAGGACTTCCTCCCCACTCCAAATCTTTAGAAAAGGACAAATGAAGGATTCCGTTCTCTAATCGGTAGTTAGGATCAAATTTCAGCTTTTTTGGCAGGGAGTTGAGAACTCCTTTGGTTTTTTCCTCGGGACTTGGGCCTTCCAATAATTTTCTTACTAAAAAATGAATCGGGTCTCCCCCCTGGAATTCTCGGGAGACTTTCACCAACTGAGATTGGCTGTTTTTTCCCTGACCGTAGAACTTTAAAAAGTAAACGGATAAATATCCGCTTCTGTCCTGGATTTTTTTTCCTGCACCTGGAAAACTATCTTCCGGTAAAGAAATTTCTGGAATGGAAAATCCATCATCCTGGTTTTTTATTTTTTTCTTCTCTTCACCGATGAGTATCGGATCTTCCAATGCTTCTTCTTCCCAGGCAAGGTCATCTTCCCATTCGTTAGAAGTTAACGGGTCGCTCGTTCTTTGGGATTTTGCTTTTTTTTCGAATAAGGAATTCCCGTTTCCCAGGTTTCGGAAACTATCCGCGCTAAAGGATTGTTGGATTTTTGTTTGGGAAAAGCCGAGTGACTTTTCAATCAAAACCAGTACAAAAAAAAGACCGCCTATGATATAGGTGAGTGATTTCAACTTGTCCGGTGATGAACTTTGCTGCGGGATTGCCACATTATAAACTTCGGAAAACTAAGGAAACTGCCGCTTAAAAAATCTCTTTTAAAGCTTCCAGTTCTTTGAAATTCCACTCAAAATCAGGAATTTCCCCATTTGTAGCATGCCCATAGGAGCAATAACCAAATAAACATCCGTTGTTTCTCGCGGCTTCCCAATCGCTGTATCTATCCCCGATGAGTGCAATGGAATTTGACTTATACCCGTATTTTTTTATGTATTCGGAAAGAATATCTCCCTTGGTGCAAACATTCTCTTGGTTGATGGCTATGATCGGTTCGAAATAATGCAGTACGCCTGCTGTCTCCAAAACTGTCTCTACGTAACTACGTCTTCCGTTGGAGGCACATGTGATCGTGTATCCTTTTTCTTTCAGGTAACGAACCGTAGATCCAACCCCTGCGTAGAAGTCTCCCCCTCCGTTTCGAATGGAATCGCAGAGTAGTTCCAAAACCCGATCGGAAATCAATTCTCTTTCTTCCAGGGGAAGCGACGGCAATAGGTTGACAAAAATTTCTCTGACGGGTTTTCCAATCTGTAACATGATTTGGTCGTGGGTGGGTAAATTTGTGATTTTTCCCGACCTCTGGGCAAACTCTTCGATTGCCTGGACATAGGTCTTGAATATGATGGATTCAGAGGAGAAGAGGGTACCATCGACATCGAAGGCCACCATCTTAATATCTTCCGCACGATTTTCAAGCATTACCACCAAAAAAGAAATTGGCGGTGTGTTGGCAAGTAAGGAATTCAAGCACCATGCCTTCGATTTTAGAAGCCCAAACGATCGAAACCAACCGCGAGGAACTATTTTCCCAAACCAATTGGTCTGATTCCACTTCACAGCTTCAAAATCGGGTGAAAGGAGAGGATTTAGAGAAGTATTTTTTGCTGACGGATTCGGAAAAAAAGGGGATTGCAGAGACAATTCGGCTGAACGTATCCGCAACTCCCTATTATCTGAAATTATCCGATCCGTTTGATCCCAATTGCCCCATCCGGAGGATGATCGTTCCCGATTCCTCCGAATCCGTTTTATCCGTAGAAGAATCTTCCGATCCCCTCCATGAAGAGAGGCTTTCTCCTACGCGGGGACTCACTCATATGTATCCCAATCGGGTGCTTTTATTTTCCAATCATTCCTGCAGCGTTTATTGCAGACATTGTATGAGAGGCAGGAAAGTTTCCTCTCCCAAAGAAAGAATGGAAAAAGAAGATTTGGAATCCGCATTCGATTATATCCGTGCTCATTCCGAAATTGAAGATGTTGTGATCAGCGGAGGGGATCCTTTGAATCTTTCGAATGCACGAATTGATTGGATTTTAGGAGAACTTTCTTCCATCCCGCACGTAAAAATCTGCAGACTGGGAACGAGAAATCCTGTCACCCTTCCTTTTCGTATAACGCAGGAATTATGCTCTATTATAGAATCACATAACAACGACTCCCTTTCCGTATTTTGCAACACTCAGTTCAATCATCCCAAAGAATGTACTCCGGAAGCCAAAGAGGCAATCTTACGTTTGTTAAAGGCTGGAATTTCCGTTGGAAACCAATCTGTACTTTTAAAAGGGATCAATGATTCCGGCGAAATTATGCTGGAGTTACATAAAAAACTATTGGAAATGCGGGTGCGAGCTTATTATCTTTATGATCCCGAACTGATTCCCGGATCGCGGGGGTTTAGAACTCCTTTACAAAAAGGTGTGGAAATCGTATCCTATATGAGAGGAAAAATTGCGGGAATGGGAATTCCTCAATTTGTAAATGATTTGCCAGGTGGTGGAGGGAAGATCACTTTATCACCTAATTGGTATTTGGGATATTACCCTGGCACGAGACAACATGCATTTCGTTCCGCTGTGACGGGAAAAGTTCATTTTTCCTTTGAACCCTTGGAATCGGAATATGAGTCTTTTTATAATATTTTGAATGAACCGGAATGGGAGAAACTAATTGCAGACAGTAATTCTCGCTAGCGATGTATACGATTTCAAACCGACTCCGCTTACGGGAGAATGGGAATCCTTGGATTCCATTGAACTTTTGCGTAAAGAAATCATTGGGCTAGGCTACCGGTGTAATATTTTTCATTCTCAGGAAAAGATTCTCTCTTCGATTCTCGGATTCATTGGAGCAAATGAAAAAGACAAACTTATCGTTTGGAATCTGATCGAAGGATATTCTTCCAGAAACAGAGAAGGTTATATTCCGTCCATTTGCGAATATTTGGGAATTTGTCATACTGGTTCGGATTCTTATGCACAGCATATCAGCTTGGACAAACATAGAACGAAAGAGATCGTTCGCAATCTGGGAATCAAAACTCCCGAAGGCCAAATCATCCGGAAAGGGAAAGATTATCGTTTGGGTCTTAAGTTTCCTATTTTTGCAAAACCGAACGGAGAAGGATCCAGTATCGGGATTACCGAAAAAAATATCATTCGCAAACAGGAAGAATTCGATTCTTTGATTCCCGAATTATTCGAAGTTTTTGATACGATCCTTTTGGAGGAATATATAGAAGGCAATGATCTAACGGTTGCTATTTTGGGAAATGATCCTAATTATTCCGCAAGCAATGTGGCAAGACTGGATTATCCCGGCAAAGTCTATTCTTCCAAAATCAAATCAAAGGCGGATATGCCGGAAAAACTGATTTTTGATCTGGAAGAGAAAATCATACTTTCCGTTCAAAATGCATCTTTGGCATTGGCCAGGGAAATTCAAATTTCAGGATACGCGCGGGTTGATTTTATTTCAAAAGGTAGTGATGTGTATTTTTTAGAAATCAATCTCACTCCTGGTTTTTCACCAGTATATTCCAGTTTGCCCATCCTTTGGCAAAATTCCGGAAAACCTTTTCGGGAACTTGTGGAAGCTTGTTTGGAATTGGCCAAAAAAGAACATTTGGAATCCAAAAGGTTCAATTATGGAAAAGGTGAATGATTCAAGTATGAATCCTTTCGAAGAAAAATTAAAGTCAGACGTTCAAAATCATTCGGTCCTGAAAAACCCATGGCTACTCGGCCGAAAAAAAGAAATCAACTTTGAAGATCTGATCTTATGGCTTTCTCAGGAATATTTTGTGTCCATCGGATTTGTAGATTGGTTTCTTCTGGTTGCAGCAAAGACTAGAAACCAGAAGGCAAAAATCATACTTGTGGAAAACATCTGGGAAGAGTTAGGCGAAGGGATTATAGAAGACACTCATGTTTCTATTTTAGAAACATTTCTTTCCAAACTCGGATTTGATTTGGAAACCAACTCAATGCTTTCCGAAACGAAAGAATACTTGTCCGATATGTCCCTCATCATTCAGAAAGGATTCTACTACGGATTGGGGGCGCTAGGACCTGCGAACGAATATCTTTTGAAATTGGAGTATTCTCTCGTATCGGATGCGTATCAGGTTTTGAAAGAAAAGAGAAATCTGCCGGAAGGGAAATTTTTCACAGTTAACCTGGATGCTGATGAAGGTCATAGCAAAAGAATGTTTGATTTGATTGGCGAAACTGCTTTGGCTGAAAGGGAAAAGGAAGAAGTAGCAACGGGGAACTTACTTGCGTTAAATGCACGTGAAAAATTCTATATCGGTCTTGAGAGAATTTCTCCCAGTAGAAAACTCATTTCTTCGACTTAAAAAACCTAAGAAAATACATCACTGCCACACCCAAAAAAGGAACCAGAGGCAAATACAAAATAGGCGCCAGGTATTTGTATTTTGTCCAAAAGAGCATCCGTCTCACTCCAAAAAATCCGGGCAATCTGGAGTTTCCGTAAATCAATTGAACGTTCCCTTCGCATTTATCCCACGTTAGTTGGCTATGGAATTTCAATAACTCCGATTCGGAATAATCTCTGAAGGAAAGAAAATCTATTTGTTTGGTATCCGTTTTCAATTTCCAGTAATCGGCAAGTCCCGAACAAAAATCGCAATTCCCATCGTAAAAGAATTTTGCTTTCAAGTTTGTTTTCCGGGGTAAAAATCTTCAGGCTGATTTTTTAAATGAAGGATGACTTTGGGAATCAGATCGGAGTTCAGACCAAGCCAGTAATAAAACCAATTTTCATCTTTCTCCAAACCTTGTGCAATATTCATATACCATTTGTTGATATTATTGCCGGGTTTTGATCTCCAAAAGAGCGGGGTATTTTTACTGATCAGTATATCCCAGATATCACGACCTACGCCTGCGCCTCTTGCGATTCCGTTCACTGCAAATTTGGATAATAAGAATCCGAATTCCGTTTTTTCAAGCCAGGCACAACCTTGATAGGACTCTTCCAGATACAATACATCGAACTTTGATTCTAAAAAGGAAGGTTTGAGAGATTTGGAAAAAGAAGATTCGATAAGTGAAAACACTTTGTCCTTATCTATCTCCGAGACGGATTCGTATTTGCTGATCTTGTTTTTCTTTTTAACAAGTGTTCCGCTCCCTTTGACTGTAAACAACTCTCTGAGAATGGTATAAGGAGATGTCAATACCACTGAAAACTTGGGATTATCGGAATCACTAACTAGTGACTCCGCGATTGAGAGAAAAATTTTATTTTTTGTTGAATAAGTAACGTTTGTTTTGTGCTTTTCAAGCGCTTCTCCCGATTGAATGAGAGAAATCACTTTGTTTGAGTTTTCTTCCCGCAAAGGTCCTTCGGAATTGACCAAAATCACTTTGTTGGAATGCAGAACGGATTTGATTTCTTTTAAAAACCGAATGAATTCATCCGTTTCTTTATTCCAAAGTAGAACAGGAATCTTCTTTCTGGAAATGGAATCTTTCACTTCCAAGAGCAAGTTTTCCTTGGAGATGAGAGAATAAGGAAAACCGATGCCGAATTTGGAATCTTCGTTTTGAAATCCCGTTTGAGGAAAAAAAACTTTTATATAATGATAAGAGTCTTCTTCGATCACCACTACCGGGAAAAGATCCAGTTGGTGCAAAAGTTTGATATCCGAAAACAATACTCCCGAACTATCCATAATCGTCTCCGAGTCCGCAAACAGAAGTGCAAAACTTTCGGGAGAAATCGACTTGAATTCATTTAAAAATAAAATACCATCCCGAGGGTCTTGGGTGATTTCAAAAACTCGGGTTAAAATATCCTTTGAATTCATTGATTCCGCGTTATTGGATTGGACTGGACTTTCTGATTTCGTAATCGACTATTTTTGCCTTCAGATTGGCATGTTTTAACGGAAAATGGGATTTTTCTTTCATTCCGAGCTTTCCTAAAAGTGAAAATTCCCCGCATAATACTGTCAGTTTCCAACCGGGGAATTCGTTTTTAAAAACTTTTCCCATCTGAAAATACATTTCTCTTAAATTATCAATCGGTTTTCCCAATCTGTCTCCGTAAGGGGGGTTTGTAACGATATGACCTTCTTCTCCGAAAGAGTTTTTCAGTTCCAAAACATCTCCTTCTTCAAATTGGATCCAATCTTCCACCCCTGCTTCGTATGCATTTTGTTTGGCGATACGGATTGCTTCCGAGTCATGATCAAATCCGAAATAACGGAATGTCCCGGGAGGAGGGTTAACTGCTTTGGAAAATACAAAATCCGGAAAAAGTTTGCCGAATACGGAAGACTCTTCCAGAATATAACGGTTGATTTCTCCGTTTAATTTTTCCAGAAGCGCAGCTTCGATGAGAACCGTTCCCGACCCGCACATGGGATCGAGTAAAACCTTTCCCGGCTTCCAGTCCGATACGGAGAGCATTGCTTGTGCAATCGTTTCCCGAACGGGAGCGAGTCCCGCTTCGACTCTGTAACCTCTTCTGGAAAGAGATTCGCCTGTCAAAGAAAGTTCGATACTGAACTTGTCCAAAAAAGACCGCAAAGCGATTGTTATATCTGGTATTTTTTTTTCAATTCCGGGAAGGGGGATTTTTTTATCCCGTAAATAATCGAGGATGGCATCTTTGAGTCTATGAGTGGCAAATTGGGAATTGCTAAGTTTGTCTTTGGTTTGGGCATCCACCCGAAAAGAAAGATCAGGCTCGATCCATTTTTCCCAGGGTAGTTTTTTGCCTGCTATATAAAGAGCTTCGTAATCGTTTCCTTTTTCCTGAATCAGTTGTAAATTGACTCTTGATGCGAATCTGGTAGACAAAGTGAAATCTACGATATGGCCGGCTTTTCCGGAAAAGAATACACCGCCACGATTGGAGTTAATTACGGTAAGGTGGGATTTGCCGATTTCTTCTATAAGAAGCGGAGAAAGTCCTTCTCCGCAGACAGCATGGTAGACCGTTTGAGATGGTTTTATCCTTATTCTCCTAGTTTTTCAGCCAAATATTTTTCAAGACTGATATCTTTGATGATGTTCTGTTGAGTTTCGATCCAGTCAATGTGTTCTTCTTCGGAAACTAAGATTCTTTCCAATAATTCGCGTGTTCCGTTGTCTTTGCCGGCCACACAAATGTCGATCCCTCGGTTGAGTCTTTCCACTGCGTTGTATTCCAATTGAAGGTCATGCTGGAATAATTCGGGCATCGTCTTACCGACATTAATTTTCATGTACTTTTGAAGATCGGGAACTCCGTCCAAATAGAGAATCCTTTCGATAATCTCGTCTGCATGTTTCATTTCTTCGATGGACTCTTTTCTAAGATACTCTGCAAGTGTAAGATAACCCCAGTTTTTACAAAGTTTTGCGTGGATAAAGTATTGATTGATGGCTGTAAGTTCTGCGGAAAGAACTTCGGCTAAAATTTCGAGTACTTCTTTTTTACCTTTCATAACGGATACTCCATTTCTATATCTATTGGGAATGATAAAATGCTTTCACTTTATAAGCAAGCTTAAACTATATTCTTATGACTAAAGTTTTTATACACGGTCCTTCTTTAAGTCCTTTCGGAAAATTCAACGGATCTCACCTTAGTTTATCTTATCAAACGGTAAAGGATTCTGTGACTGAGTTTGGTTCTCACAAACTCGAATTCCTAATCTATGCTAGTTTCTCACCGGACCGTTATACAAAAGACTTTCATCTTCCCGCAAAACTAGTGCAGGCGCTCGGTTTAAAACACCCTTATGCGATCCGTATGGAAACCGCATCCTCTTCCGGTGCCTCCGCCTTGCAACTAGGTGTCAATCTCATTCAATCCGGCAGATACAAACATGGATTAGTGGTTGCGACTGAGATCATGTCTCAGTTAAATCGGGAAGAAAACAATTTATTGTTAGGCTCCGTTCTTTCCGATTCCCAAAGGAACCTGGGGATGTCCATGGCGCAAGGTGGTGCGATGATCACAAACCGTTATTTGGAGTTATACGGTTACAAGCAGGAGGATCTGTTTGCCATATCCAAAAAATTGCACGATAACGGACTGAAAAACCCGATCGCACAGATCAAAAAGAACCTTAGTCCCGAAGACTATGAAAAACAGCCCATGATCACGAGTCCCTTGGGGTTGTATGATATATCTCCATTGTCGGACGGATCCGCTTCGGTGATTCTTTCCGTAGACAAAAGCGGTATTTCTATCAAAGGAATGGGGCACGGCACGGCTCCCTTTCAGGCGGGAGGAGACCCTAGCTTCGACGCAAGCGTTCATGCCTTCGCCTCCGCTTACAAGGAGGCTGGGATCGGCCCGGAAGAGATTCAGATTGCGGAATTGCACGACGCATTTACTCCTTTTGAAATCATAGGTGCCGAAGATGCGGGACTTTTCGGGAGGGGAGAAGCTTTGGCGAAGGTAATCAGCAAAATTACCCATCCGGAAGGCCAACTCCCCATCAATTCTTCGGGCGGACTGAAATCGAGAGGCCATCCGGTAGGCGCATCCGGACTTGCGCAAATTGTAGAATTATGCCGATCTTTTAAACAAAGAGAAGAACTGCGATTGGGACTGGCGCACAGTATTGGTGGACTTGCTACGAACAATTTTGCTACTGTTTTAGAACACGGAAAATGACGGAAAAAATACTGATCATACAAACTGCATTTTTGGGGGATTTGATTCTATCGACCCCCCTTTTTCGCGCAGTCAAAAGAAAGTATCCCGAGTCGGAATTGCATGTGCTGGTCAACAAAGGAACAGAACAGGTATTAGATGGAAATCCCGACATAGATCGGGTCATACCCATAGATAAGAAAACAATCAAAAAAAATCCGATCGCTTTTTTCCGTTTTGCGGGGAAACTGCGACGTGAAAAATATGATCAGGTATATTCAGCGCATTTTTCATTTCGGTCCAGCTTGTTGTCTTGGTTTTCCTCCGCAAAACTCCGGGTAGGGTATTTGGAGTCAGGGTTTTCTTTTTTGCATAATAAAAAAGTCTCAAGGCCGAAACTAGGACCTCATGAAGTGGAAAAATTATTTTCCCTTTTGTATGATGATCTTTCCGAATACCCGAAAGGAAGAGAACGAAGACCTTTTTTATATCCCAAATCTTCCGATGTGGAAAGTTTTGAAGTCGCCGCTAACCGAATGAAGGTGACAAAAGGCGAGTATATCATTATTGCGCCATCCTCGCTATGGGAAACCAAACGTATGCCCGAAGAAAAATTTGCAAGTCTCATCAGCCTTATTTTGCGAAAGAGAACGGAAACTGTAATTCTAATCGGTTCCAAAGCGGATCTCCCCATAGAAGAAAGGATTTTTCAATTATTATCCATAGAACCTCTCAAGTCCTACGAAAGAGCGAGACTTATGTCTGTCGTGGGAAAAACAACTCTTTCCGAACTGGCAGTTTGGATTCAAAATGCAAACGCAATTGTTTCCAATGATTCCAGCCCCATCCATTTTGCTTCCGCCTTCAATGTTCCGACTGTGATGATCTACGGTGCAACGGTTCCTGAATTCGGCTATTCTACGTTATCCGAAAAGAATAAAATCATGGAAGTGGAAGGACTAGGTTGCAGACCATGCGGGATTCATGGAGGAAGAATTTGCCCTGAGTCCCATTTTCGTTGTATGTTGGACCAACAGCCCCAAAAACTTTTCGAATCTTTAGAGGAAATATTGAAATCATCATGAACCAGACTTTAAGAAAAAACAAAACGGATTATTCCATTCACACAAAACGTATCCGGACCGTAAAACAAAAGCTAAATGAAGGAGAAATCCTTTTTGTTTTCGGGGCCAATGATAAAATAAGAAACAGAGACGTTGAATATAAATTCCGTCAGGATTCCGATTTTTATTATCTTACTGGAATTACGGAAGCAGATTCCATTCTATTCATTACCAAAGATAGAGCGGGAATGTTCTGTCTCCCCAAAGACAAGGAAAAGGAAATTTGGACGGGGATTCGTCTGGGTAAGGAAAAAATCAAAGAACTGCTGAAACTGGATTTGGTTTTTGAGATTGGTCAGTGGGATGAAAAAAAAGCGGAACTACTTTTAGGAAACCATACCCTCTATTATTTTTTCGGATTGGATTCTGATAAGGATAGAGATCTGATTTCTGCTGCAAGGCTTGTGTCTTCAAGAGTTCGTGAAGGAAAACTGGGGCCGGAAAAAATCATTGAACCTGTATTCTTGCATGAGATGAGGTTGCAAAAATCCAAAGAAGAAATTGAAATTTTAAAACAAGCAGCAGCCATCACAAAATTCGGACATGATCGGATCATTCGTGAATCCAAACCGGGTATATATGAATACGAACTCGAAGCAATCTTGGAACATGAATACCTCAAACACGGAGCTTGGGGAGGAGGTTACGGACATATCGTAGCCACAGGCAAAAACGCATGTGTGCTTCATTATGTAAGCAACGACAGCATATTGAAAAAAGATGATTTGATCTTGGTTGACTCGGGAGCGGAATTCAATTCTTATACTGCCGATGTAACACGAGTATTCCCCGCTGGCAAAAAATTTACCGAAGCACAGAAAACCGTTTATGAGATCGTCCTTGCTTCTCAAAAAAATGCGATTCTATATTCCAAAGAAGGAACTCCTTTCAATGAAATCCATACCAAGACAGTTTACTTTCTTGCGGATTGTTTGAAGGAGATGGGTTTTCTTTCGGGTAGTATGGATTCTATCATCGAGAAGGAAACGTATAAAAAGTTTTATATGCATAGAACCGGCCATTATTTGGGAATGGACGTGCATGATGTGGGAAAATACTATGTGCAGGGAAAGGGCCGGAAACTTGTAAACGGACAGGTGATCACCGTAGAACCGGGATTATATTTTGATCCGGAGGATGTTTCCATACCTGAAGAGTTCAAAGGGATCGGAATCAGAATCGAAGACGATATTCTTGTCCATGGGAATTCTCCCGTAAATTTGACAAAAGATATTCCGAAAGAGATCGAAGAAATCGAGGCGATGAAAGTTTGATGTTTTTCCCTGACAGTGTAAATTCGTTTTGAAAAAGAATTCCAAAAATAGATTTCATGCAGTAAAATACTTAGGACGTTTGAGTGATTTTTTGACGGAAACAGTGGAAGATGAGTTAAAAAAACTGGGATTTCCTACTCTTTCCGCATCTCATTTTGAGATCATCACTTATCTGCTTCGTAAACAAACTGCATGCAATATGTCTAAAATTGCGGAAGAAATTCATAGAACCAAACCGACCGTAACTGTTCTTATAACAAAACTTGAATCTTTAAACTTAATAAAAAAAGAAATCTCTCCTTCAGACAAAAGAGAGATTATGGTAAGCCTGACCAAAGAGGGCAAGGCGTTTCACAAACCGGCAAGAGAAATCAGTATAAAAGTTTTTTCCTTGAAACTTTGGGGACTGAACCCTGAAGAATCCTCACAATTGTACAACCTATTGGAAAAAACTTACAATTATACCTGCCAAAACAAATTCAAAAACTGATCATTTGAATTGAGGTCTTCTCCCTGCGACAGCCGCTGCAATTCCTTCTATCGCATCTTCGGTAAAAAGACTTTCAAATGTTTTTTCCTTATCAAACTCCAACATTTTTTTCAAATCTCCGTTCAGATACCTAAGCGCTTGTTTGGAAGATCTGGTTGCTCCGAACGAATTTTTCGTCAATTTACGGGCAAGTTTCAAAGAGGAATCTTTAATCGAGTTCGCATCCGAATAAATTTCATCATATAATCCTAGTTCTTTGGCTTCGCTTGCTTTGTATGCATTTCCTTGTAAGATATGACTGTCGGCTTCCCTTGAACCGATAATATCTCTTAACATCATCGCAACGAAAGAGGGAACTCTGATTCCCAATTTAACTTCGGGAAGACCTATCCTTGTTCCTTCCATACCGTATCTGAAATCACTTGCCATCGCGAGCATGGCTCCGTATCCCATGGCATGTCCGCCTACCTCTGCAATGACCACACCCGGGAATGTATAAACCTGCTCCAGAATTCCGAAGAAATAATGTAAGAATAAATTTAGAAATTCTTCCGTTCTCTCTCCGCTGAGTTCCGTAAGATTCAGTCCTTGGGAAAATACTCCCGGACGCGAGCTTCTTAATATAAGTATTTTTGAAAGCTTGGATTCGGCTTTCCGGACGAGTTCACTTAGTTTTTGAAAACTTTCCAAAGTAAAACTATTGGATTCGTTTGTGTCTAGGGTGATGGTAGCGATTTCTTCTTCGATTTGTAAATGGATCATATAAATCAACCTGCAATATAGTTAGATATCTAACAAATAATATCTAGCTGGTTTTTGTAAATGAAAAATCAGACAAAATGGAAAAGATTGATTTGGTTATTTAGAGTTTGTTCAGTCGGAGAGAACAAAAAAAAAGGATTGGTTCTTGGAATAGACCAGTAAGCCTTAATTTTTTTCCAGATAGAGACGGACGACTTCTTTCATAACGGAAAGCCCGTTTGCCAGCGCATCTTCGTCAAAGTCGAAAAAAGAACTGTGATGGGAATGAACGAAACCTTTTTTTTCATTACGAGAGCCTATGAAAAAATAACACCCTGGCTTTTCCATAAGAAAGGCTGAAAAATCCTCCCCTCCCATGGTTCTGGTATTTTCTTCCGTAATGGAATCGGGACCAAGTATATTTTTTCCTGCTTCTCTGACAATATCCGCCATTATTGGGTCGTTGATGGTAGGTTTGTCAATGCGTTTGTATTCAAAATCGATTTCAGCACCGAACGACTTGGCAATTCCTCTTGTAATTTCTTCCAATCTTTTCGGAACTTTTTCATATACTTCTTTCGAGTAAGTGCGAACTGTACCACGAAGTTCTGCGGTTTCAGGAATTACATTGAATGCATTTCCTGAATGAAAGGAACCGACTGTAACAACGCAAGGTTCCAGAGGATCTATGTTTCTGGATACGATGGTTTGCAAAGCAGTAACAATATGAGATCCGACTACGATCGGATCCACTGTGTGTTGAGGTATAGCTCCGTGACCGCTTGTTCCTTTCACTACAATATGAAATTCGTCAACTGATGCCATCATCGTTCCGTTTACCACACCTAACTTACCTAAGTCGATGTGATTCCATACGTGAAGTGCAAAACAAGCATCCACTTTGTAGCGATCCAAAATACCAGACTCGATCATTTTGTCAGCACCTGAACCGCCTTCCTCTGCAGGTTGAAAACAGAGTAAAACCCTTCCTTTGGGAACAAATGATTTTAAGGATTCTTTTAGCTCGGAAGAAAGTCCCATAAGGACACTTGTGTGCCCGTCATGACCGCAAGCATGCATCTTGCCATCGATACGGCTTTTATAATCCACATGATTTTCTTCCAAAATAGGAAGAGCATCCATATCGGCCCGGACCAGGATGGTGTTTCCGGGAATTCCGGAGTCCACAAGACAAACAATACCTGTCTCCGCAATGTTTTCTTCGAAACTAAACCCCAAAGATTTCAGATGAGAAGCTACATAGTTTGCAGTTTCTCTTTCTTCATATTTGAGTTCAGGATGTGAATGAATCTTTCGTCTGTAACGAATCAATTCTTTCATCCTGGATTCGGAAACATGAGCTTTCATTATAATTTATCCGTTTCCGTCTTCGCCTTTTTTTCTACTTCCGCAAGTATTGTATAGAGATCGACTCCGTACTTTTCGAATAAGGAATTTTTTGCGAGTTCATAACGAACAAGGTTGATATTGAAATTGATGCGAGCTTGCGTCACGCCAAGTTCCGCTTGCGCAAGAGAGTCCAAAGCGTTTTTTACGTTAACAGCTGTAAATCTTCCTTGGCGGAAGCGATCCATTAGACCGTAATAAAATATTTCCGTTTCTTTTTTTGTTTTCTTCAAGTCTTCCAATAAGGCATGGCTGGAAACTACCATTTCATAACGAGTGTCTATTTCCTGAGTGATTTCCTGTTCCAGATTACTGAGTTGAATCTCGATCAGTTTTTGATTCACTTCGGCTTCATTGATACCTGCTTTTGCCGCTTTGTCCCACAAAGGGTAACTCATTTTTAACTCTGCGGAAATTTGAGGAAACCGAAGAGAAGTGATTCCGTTTTGCCTTGCGATATAAGCTTCTTGAGGGGAAATAAAATTCTGACCGATGGAACTGTAGGCGACGCTTGCTTTTAAGGATGGATGATCTTCGTCGTTTGCGTTTGCAAGTGCTAGCCTTGCCATTTCCTTTTGTCTTTGCAACATAAGATAATCGATTCTATTTTTCAAAGCATACGCTTTGTCTTTTTCACGATCGATCCCTATAGGCAAACTTTCGGAAAGATCGGTTACACCCGCAACGCTTGAGGAAGGATCTACATTTAAAATACGAACTAAATTTCTTTCCGCTTCCAAACGATCCACTTTGCTTTTTTCCAATTGGGAAGAAGCTCGCAAGTAAGCTTGGTTCCATTGGTTTACTTCGAAACCTTCCGAAAGACCTAGGGATTGTTTGCGAACGGTAAGTCTGCGAATCTCTTCCGTATTTTTTAATACTTTTTCAAAAGTGGCGATTTGAGAATCTATAATCCCGAGAGACCAGTAATCCACTAAAATCTTCACAACAAGTTGAGTGAGTATGTTGATGTAATTTTCACGAACGAGTAGGGTTTGATTTTTTAAAAGTTTTTCCTTATCTTCTTCCGTTCTGCCGAATCCGTACTTTAAAAGTTCCTGAGAAAGAGTAAAGGACACTGCACCGGTATACATCGGTTTTGTGGCAAGTGAAGAAAAAGCTGCGGTTTGAGGATTGTAAGGATTTTCAAATGCATTCGTATCAAAACGAACCGTTGAAATTTCCGTTTTGAAATAAGTTCCAGTTTTGAATTGTTTTTCAATTCCTGCAGATATCTTATCGTTTTGTCTTTGAGTTCCTAAAAATAAGTTGTTTCTATTGTCCGGGAAATATTGTTTCGCGCTCTGAATGCCCGCGAGTGCCTTCCAGGTAAAACGAGATTGGTTTTTCAGCTCCGGGGTATCCGCTTTTACAATCTCCAATTTTGCATTTTGGACGATGATGTTGTTTTCGATCACCTGTTCGATAGCCTGTGCTATCGTTAAATGAAGAACCTTTTTGTCGGGATTTATCTTTTCTTCAGGGATGTCCGTTCCGCCGACACCCCAATGGGAAGCTTGATAACGCCTCATTTGTTCTTCAAAATCATCTTCAGCCGGAAGGTTAGGTGTTAGGCCGAGGGAAACCAATAATATTAAACAGTTGGTCAACATTTTGAATGTCACGTTATTTTGCCAAAAAAGGGACTGATTTGCGTTCAATGGAATTTGTTTTTGACCCCTCTCAAGACAAGGTAGAAAAACGATCTTGCCAAGCCAAGACAATTTACCTAGACTGAAGTTCGAAACTTTCCGGAATAAATTCTGAGGAAATCTACTAACGTGCAGTCTAATTCTAATCAAAAACCAAACAAGCTCATCCACGAAAAAAGCCCTTATCTATTACAACATGCTTACAATCCGGTTCATTGGTTTCCCTGGGGAGAAGAAGCATTTGCCAAAGCCAAAAGGGAAGACAAAGTCATTTTGTTGTCTATCGGATATTCCACATGCCATTGGTGTCATGTTATGGAGAGGGAATCGTTCGAAGATGAAAATACCGCTACAATTTTAAATCAATATTTTGTTTCCATTAAATTGGACAGAGAAGAAAGACCGGATATAGACAAGATCTATATGGATGCGCTACATGCGATGGGACAACAAGGCGGTTGGCCATTGAATCTTTTCCTCACTCCTGAGAAAGAACCGATTCTAGGAGGAACTTATTTTCCACCCGAAGCCCGTTACGGAAGGAAAGGTTTCAAAGAAGTCCTTCAACTTGTGGCAAATGCTTGGCAAAATCAAAAAAGCGAATTGGAACAAGCAGCAAAGGATCTAGCGGATCATCTACGCGACTCCGAAAGAAAAAACGCAGGAGAAAGTCTACCTTCTACGGATGTATTCGAGAGAACATATCAAATGTTCTCTCGGGTTTATGACCCGATTTTTTTCGGTTTTAAAATGAACCAACAGAATAAATTTCCACCTAGCATGAGTTTATCTTACTTGATCGACTATTCTTATTTTTTTGAAAACCCTCATGCTTTGGAAATCGCCTATAATACTGCCTATGCAATGAAAAAAGGAGGGATTTATGACCAAGTGGGAGGAGGACTCTGCCGTTATGCCACGGACCATGAGTGGTTGGTACCACATTTTGAAAAAATGCTCTACGATAATTCCCTTTTTCTAACCGCTTTGGCAAAACTTTACCAAACTACACAAGATCCATTCTTTCGTTTTGCCATCCAAGATATCATAGGGTATTACAGACGAGATATGACTTTGCCGGATGGAGGAATCGCCAGTGCGGAGGACGCCGATTCGGAAGGAGAAGAGGGAAAATTTTATATTTGGTCTCTGGAAGAATTTGATGAGATAGTATCCGATCCTTGGGTCAAGGAACTTTGGAATGTTACCGAGGAAGGGAATTTTGAAGGGCATACGATTCTAAATGAGATCATTTCCGGAACAAATCCATTTCAAACGAAAATGGAAATTTCCGAATCCAAAGGGAAATCTTTGCAGGAGGCAAAAGGAAAATTATTATCCCGTAGGTCCGAAAGAATCCGACCTTTGCGAGACGATAAAATCATCACGTCCTGGAATTGTTTGTACATTCGGTCCTTGATTTTGTCTTCACAAGCCACGGGAGACAATACTTATCTCGAAGACGCAGTTCGGATCTATTCCTTTATAGATAAAAATCTTCGGGACAAGGACGGGTTTTTATACCGTAGATTCAGAGAAGGGGAAGCTCGTTTCCAAGGGAATTTGACCGACTATGCCGAATTTACCTACTCTTCATTACTTCTTTTTCAGGAAACGGCAAATATTCAATATTTCAGAAATGCAAAATCCACGCTTAAAATCATCGAAGCTTACTTTGCATCCGAGGCGGGAGTGTATTACGAATCCATTTCAACTAACACAGATTTGATTGTCAAGACGGTGGAAGGATACGACGGAGTGGAACCTTCGGGTAATTCCACGATGGCACATGTATTTTTATTATTATCAGGATTCGGAGTGGATGCGGGTTTCCATTGGGATAAGGCAAAAAACATCTTTTCCTACTTCAAAAAGGAATTATCGGAGAACTCGACGAGTTATTCCTTTATGTTGGATGCATATTTGAAATGGAGCAAGGGGCCGACCGAAGTTGCAGTCATTTATAAAAAGGAAAATGGGTCGGAAGCCGAAGAAATCAAAAAAGCTCTTTCTTCCTATTTGAACCCCAATGTGGTTTGGGTTGTTATGGAAGAGGAAGACGCAAAAAAATACGCAAATGAGATTCCTCTTTTGGAATACAGAACGGGGGGAGATTCGCACCAAGTTTATGTATGTAAAAACCTGGTTTGCGAAACACCTGTAAAAGGTTGGGAAGCTACAAAATTGCTTATAGGGAAATGACTTTGGCATCACCCCAAAGTCTTTCCAAAGAATAATAACTGCGCATTTCTTCCGTCATTATGTGAACGCAGATTTCTCCATAATCCAAAAGGACCCATCCGGTCGCATCCTTAGGAAGGTCTGTTAGGTGATTTCTTCTTTCTGCCAACTTGAGAGGTTTCATGTATTTCTCTATATCTTTTGCACAAGATCTGGCTTGCGTTTCCGTTTTGGCAGTAGCTATTACGAATATGGAAAGGTAACTATTCACATCTTGCAGATCCAGTATTTGAATTTGTTCGCATTTTTTATCACTTAAGCTTTGTTTTATTTTTTTTAAATGAGTTAAACTTTCTTCTGAAATTTTTGACATTTTATTCCTTGGTTCCCTGGAAATCTTCCCCTAAAACCACTGTAGCATCTAATCCTAAATCTTTTCTTAAGGCGTAATAAACCTTTCTGCCTTGAAATGTTTCCGAAATGGAATCCGTATAATTAGTGTTACCCGATCTGTTCAGGATCACGCTATTTTTAAAATCTTCTTCCCAGGCATTGTCCACTGTGAGAACTTTCAATCCTTTGTCGTTCAAGAGGGATTTTCCGTAACGCGCGAGTCCGTTTTTACTGGTTCCGTTCAAGACTTCGATCCTTGCTCTTTCTCCGTCGGAAAAATACATGGATTTAAGATCGGAGGAAAATTTCGCAAACGCTACTTTTACAGTATCGCTTTTCGCTTTCAACATTTCGTCTTTCTTTTTTACGCGAAGCACAGGTTCCGCAGGCAACTCGGATACTCCGTAATTCACTTTTTCTTTTTTAAAATAATCCACGAGACTTTCCCATTCTTTCAAACTCAAGTTTGTTTCTATTTTTTCGTGAATAAGGGCAATCTTCTGTTTGGTGATAATTTCTTTTTTTACATAAATTGCTTCCAGTAAAGTAAGAATGATACTTTCGTTCGTTTCCAATCTTTGGATATAGGAAAGTGCTTTTTTATCCTGTAGATGGCTGAGAACATCGAAACAATCTTCTCCGTCCAGATTGTAGATACGGTCTTTACGATTGTATTTGTCGGTAAAACGCACAGATTTGGGTTCAAAAAACAACTCCAAACCGCCAAGTAGATCCACTATATGTTTGAAATTGGATTCGGATAAAGTGATCTTGTATTGGATTGAATGATCGAATATATCTTCCAGTGCGGATTCCAAAACATCCGGAGCTTTTTTTCCTTTTTCTTCCAAAGTAGTATCGTCGTCTTCGAAAGCGGTAAGAGGATTTATAAAAAACAAAGCTGCTTTTTTCTCCGTAGGATAAAGTTCGGAGTAAAAAGAAAAAAGATATTTATCAGAATCAGAAATGATATGAACCAGAAAGTTGACTCGTTTAGCAGACGTTACTTTGCCGTCTACTGAAAAGCCGCCTTTATTTCTTAAAGTTAAAATCAATATAGCCAGTATCAGAAAACCGCCCGCGGCAATTAACAGGAAAACTGGTTTTTTTTGGGGTGTACTTGGTTCTAATTTCATTTTATTTTTTTCCAAAATTCAGGTTTGGTATCGTTTGGTTATAAGTTTCAATCGTATAGGGATGGATCGTGCTTTCCGTTTCCATTAGATTTGCGATCGTTTTACTTGCTTTCAAATAAACACCGAATTCCAGATTTTCTTCGGTTTTTTCTTTCCATTCTTTGAATCTATCTTGTTTTTCCGCATATTCGGAACCTAAAAAATCACTGGCATACAGGATTTTTTGAATGAGAGTCAGGTTCTTTCCGCCCAAAGTATGACACTGCATGGCACTGAAAACCTCTTCATCAGAAAATCCGAATTCTTTTTGAATGAAAATCGGTGCAGTGAACGCATGATAGGCCTCTTTTGGAATTTCTTTCCAATTGGGAAATCCGACGGTTTCAAATAAGGAGATATGAAAATCATACTTTTTTTGTTTGGTGATATCGTGCAAAATTCCCGCAAGATAGGCTTTTTTCGGATTTTCCAGTTTATGGATATTTGCAAGTTTTTCCGCATGATTTGCGACT
This sequence comes from Leptospira ilyithenensis, assembly GCF_004771005.1. Classification (GTDB taxonomy): domain Bacteria; phylum Spirochaetota; class Leptospiria; order Leptospirales; family Leptospiraceae; genus Leptospira_A; species Leptospira_A ilyithenensis. The sequence goes on along the minus strand of NZ_RQHV01000061.1, from coordinate 510,230 downwards.
CTTAAACAATGTTCCCATCTGGTTTGGGTGATTTCCTGAGGAACTTTTTTAAGAAAAAAAGGAATCCAATCTTTAATGGTTTTCATTTTTACGTTTGAAACCATCCCCGATTTTTTAAAAAATTCAATGCATCCGGATTCATCCATTTTTTCGCATATTCTAAATTTCTTTCATTTCTGATTTTAGAAGAGGAAACGTTCCAAACAGGATTTTCCAATACGATTGATTTGTTTTCAATTTCCTGATTAGGGAAACTCAAAAGATTGGGAGATTCTGTGGTTCTACGCAAAATAATATAGGAATGGATCAATTGATTTAGGTTTTCAAACTGATACCATTGCATAAGCCCGATAAGACTGTCTTCTCCTATACAAAGGAAAAAAGATTCGCTAGGATATTTATCTCTTAGTTTTAAAATAGTGTCGTAAGTATAACTGGACGATTTGTTTTTGATCTCGATGTCAAGCATTTCAACGGAATCATTCAAAAGCGGTGCAAATGTAAGTTCTGATAATTTCCATATATCATCTATATCCAAAAGTTTTTTGTCTTTGAAAGGAGAGATATGATTGGGAATGATCAGTATTTTTTTTGAATCGGGAAAACTTTGAACCAATTTTTCCACAATGGAAAAATGCCCCAAATGTGGCGGATCAAAACTTCCTCCGTATACAATTATCATTTTTATGATCGGATTTGACCGCTACCTGTAACGAACGTTGTTGTAGTTGTTAGGTGGACAAGCCCCATCGGTCCTCTCACGTGAAGTTTTCCCGTGGAAATTCCGACCTCGGCGCCTAGTCCGAATTCTCCTCCGTCGTGAAAACGAGTGGAACAATTCACAAATATAGCGGCACTATCCAGTTTGGTTTGAAATTTATGAATGGAAGTTGCCGACTCGGTCAAAATACACTCGGTATGTCCTGAAGTATGACTCCGGATAAAAGGAATTGCTTCTTCCAGGTTAGATACGGTCTTTACGCTGAGACGAAGATCCAAAAACTCCAAATCATAGTCTTCCTCTTTGACAAGTTTGCCTTTTGTAGTAAGAGGCAGTAGCCTTTCTTCTACAAGCAATTGAACATTTTTCTCTTCCAATGAGGAAAACAATTCTTTGGTGTAAGGGTAGTCTTTGTGGAGGATCAGATTTTCCAGTGCATTGCAAACTCCCGGTCTTTGGGTTTTTGAATTGATGATCACCGGAACCACGATAGCCGGATTGGCGGATGCATCCACAAAAAGATTTGTCACACCTTGATCATGTTTTACGACAGGGATTTTACTATTCCCAGAAACAAACTTAATGAGTGCTTCACCGCCTCTGGGTACGATCAGATCGATCAAATGATCTAGTTGGAAGTAGGGAATCATCGCCTCTCTTTCCGTATTTTCCACAAAACATACGCAAGACGGATCGATTTTTTCCATCTCCAACGCTTTGTGAAATAAATTGCTGAGAATCCGATTTGAGTGAAACGCTTCCGATCCGCCTCGGAGAATGCATGCATTTCCCGATTTGAATGATAAGGAAGCGATATCGATGATTACATTCGGTCTGGATTCGAATATAGTCATAACAACCCCGATTGGTACCCGTTTGGTGCTGAGTTCCAAACCGTTGGCAAGAGTCGCTCCTCTTACCACTTCACCCACCGGATCGGGAAGATTAATGATTTCTTCTACGCTTTTGTAGATATTGGAAAGTCTTTTCGCATCCAATAAAAGCCGATCCAACAAGTAATCGGAAATCCCTTTGGATTTGCCTGCATCCATATCTTTTTTGTTTTCCGAAATGATATCGGTTTCGGATTCTTTTAATATTTGAATTAGATTCTGTAATACTTTGTTTTTTTGAATTGTACTTAAGGAACGTACATTCAGACTTGCTTCTTTTGCTTTTTTTGCAATTTCCAATGCCGCATTTTCTAAAGTCTGTGAGCTCATTGCATTTCACCTTCTTCTTTGGAAATGGATAAAAACTGATCTTGAATTTCTTTTTCGTTAGGTGATCTATGCTGGAGAGCGGAATTGGCAACCAAGGTTCCGAAATTTTCATCCTGAAAAAAACGGGAAATTACGTTTTTTTCTTCTCCGTTTACGATTCCGGTATAGATTCCGTAAGGCAATAAAAGTTTTGCGGCTTTCAGTTTCGTTGCCATACCACCGGTTCCTGGTCCTGAAGGACCTTTTGCATGCGCTTCCAGAGATGGAGAGATGTCTTCTATCAGGCTTATTTTTTTTTCTTCGGCCAAAAATCCATCCACTCCCGTAAGAATCAGGAGTAGGTCGGCTCCTACGATGGAGGCAACGATGGAAGATAAAATATCATTGTCCCCGATTTTGATTTCTTCCGTGGCAATGGAATCGTTTTCATTGACGATCGGCAGTATCCCCCAGTCCAACAACTGGCGAAATGTGTTCTTAAGATTGGTTAGGTTTTTTTCTTCATGAAGGTCATGTCTTCCGAACAAAATCTGAGCAATGGAAATATTGACTCTGCTGAAAAAACTCTCATATAAATTGAGAAGTCTATTTTGGCCCATTGCAGCAAACGCTTGTTTTTCGGATAGGGTGACTGATCCGTCCACTTCTTTGTTATAAATTTTATGATAGAGCTTTTTTCCTTGTGCAATGGCGCCGGAAGATACCAGGATGACTTCTTTTCCCTGGTCTCTTAGATTACGAATGTCACCGGAAAGTCCGAATAAAAAATCGTTGATTTTAGAAGTTTCTCCGGAAACACGAGCAGACCCAATCTTGATGACGATTGTTTTCGCCTTTTTTATCCTGTCTAAATAATCCTTTCTAGTTCTCATAAATGATTTTAGTTTGCTCGGGAAAAAATACTTTATCAATCCTTTCCAAAAGATATTCCAAATTGAGTTCTTTGTCAGCAGAGATAAATAGGATTTCGCCCAAATCTTGATAAGTATCTTTGATTTCTTCCGTGAAACCAGGGTCGTCCCAAATATCCATTTTATTGATTACGATGAGAAACGGTTTTTCCAATAGAATCGGATTGTAGGTCCCGAGTTCATTGCGAAGCATTTCCAATTCGTCTACAAGATTGAGATTGCCGCCGTCGAATAAAAAGAGGATACCTTGCACTCTTTCTATATGTTTTAAAAAAGAAATTCCAAGACCTATCCCTTGGGAAGCACCTTCGATGATTCCGGGAATGTCCGCCACCGTATAACGAAACATATCGTTCGTTCTGTGAACAATACCCAAGTTAGGCGAAAGGGTAGTGAAGGCATACCCTGCAATTTTGGGATGCGCATGGGTGATTTTGGAAAGTAGGGTGGATTTGCCCGCATTGGGAAGACCTACGATCCCGATATCTGCAAGTAGTTTGAGTTGAAGTATGACTGAAAAGTCGTCACCGTCTTCGCCGGGTTGGGAAAAGCGAGGTGTTTGGTGGGTCGAAGATTTAAAGAATGTATTTCCTTTTCCCCCGCGGCCACCTTTTGCGATTTTGTAGATTTCTTCATCTTTGGTGAAATCATACATAAGTTCCATTGTGACCGCATCTAACACCTGTGTGCCGACAGGAACTTTTAGAATCAAATCTTCACCGTTCTTACCGTGCCTTTCATTTCCTGATCCGGGTTCTCCGTCCATTGCACTGTAAAGTCTGTCAGGCAGATATATTTCGAGAGTCATGATTCTGGATTCAGCTATCAAAATCACATCTCCTCCGTCTCCTCCATCCCCACCGTCAGGTCCTCCGAACTCTACAAATTTCTCTTTATGAAAATGTACAGCTCCGGGCCCGCCGTGGCCGGCTTTGATTCGAATGGGAACTTCATCTATAAAACTAGGCATTTGTTATGATTCCAAAATAAAAAAACCCGTTGGAGAATGAACTCAAACGGGTTTCGGTCTGCTCTCTGGATTCCAGAAAGCAGATTAGCTTTTCGGGTAAACAGATACTTGTTGTCTTTCTTTTGATACATGTTCAAAAGCAACAACTCCGTCAGTCAGTGCAAATAGGGTATGGTCACGACCAATCCCTACGTTTTTGCCTGGTTTGAATTCGGTTCCGCGTTGTCTTACAATGATGTTTCCGGAAGTTGCCCACTGTCCGCCATACACTTTTACGCCTAAACGCTTTGAAACCGAGTCACGACCGTTCTTTGTGGATCCCCCGCCTTTCTTTGTAGCCATTTGAATACCTCTTAATTATTTCCTATTTCTTCGATTCGTATCGCATCCGGAAAACTTACTTGCAAACTGTTCAGTCCGAACTCAATCATTCGCAAAAGTTTCTGATAACCGGGTAACTCTTGTTCCCTGACCAAAAACTTTAAGTAACCGTCTTCTTTTTTTTCAAAATCCAAAGCCTTTTGCCAACTTAAGTAAGAGTGCGCACTCTGAACTAGAGTGGAAACTCCTGCGCAAAGAAGATTTTCTCCTTTGTCTCCCCAGTCTTTGGGAGAATGCCCTTGGATCTCAAAACCTGCGATCGAACCTCCTTGGTAAAAAACCTTTGTATAAATCAATTATCCGTTGATTGAAACCACTTGGAGTTTTTGCATTTGTTGTCTGTGACCCCAAGCTCTCTTGTAGTTTTTGCGTTTTTTGTATTTAAATCCGTGGATTTTGTCCGCTTTTAAATCTTCTAAAACTTTCAATGTAACTTTTGCGCTCGAAAGGGCTGGAGAACCAATATTTACTTTGTTATTGTCAGAAAGGAGTAGAACCTTTGCATCGAAAGTATTACCTACGATACTACCTGTTTTTTCTGCTGTGAAAATTTGTTCTGGAGCTACTTTAAATTGTTTAGCTCCGAGTTCTATGATGGCAAACATATACCTTTCCTAATCTCAAACTAGTGGTTCTTACCAGGATTTACAAGTCTAGCTCCTTGTCAAATGCAAATCCACATCGACAGCAAAGAACATTCTAAATACCTGGTAAAAATAATGGAAATTCGCAACATCGCCATCATCGCTCACGTCGATCATGGAAAGACTACCCTTACCGATTGTATCTTACGCCATACGGGCGCCGTCACTGCCAAGGAAGACCGTGAACGAATCATGGACTCCAACCAATTGGAGCAAGAGAAAGGTATTACCATTCTCGCAAAGAACACATCTGTAAAGTATAAAAACACTCGTATTAATATCGTAGACACTCCGGGCCACGCGGACTTCGGAGGTGAGGTGGAAAGAGTTCTATCCATGACGGATTGTACACTTTTACTCGTCGACGCATTCGACGGACCAATGCCTCAAACCCGATTTGTATTGGGCAAGTCATTGCAACTGGGTCACAAACCGATTGTAGTTGTAAATAAAGTGGATCGAGATGGTGCTCGTCCAAGCCTTGCAGTAGACAAAGTATTTGATTTGTTCTCTGATCTAGGTGCTACCGAAGAACAATTGGATTTTCCGATTATTTACGCTTCTGCCAAACAAGGTTGGGCAGTAAACGAATTATCTGAATCTCCCGGAACTACAATTGAACCTCTTTTGGATATGGTACTTTCCCATGTTCCTCCCGTAGAAATCAACGATACCAGACCATTACAGTTCCAAGTAACTGCTTTGGACTACAATGACTATGTTGGTCGTATTGCCATTGGAAAGATGTATGCCGGCACGATTAAAAAAAGTCAGGATGTAACTCTTGCCAAGACTGGCGGAACCACCGCAAATCATAAAATTTCCAAACTTTACGGTTATGAAGGACTCACTCGTTACGAAATCGAAGAAGCAGCATCTGGAGATATCGTAGCAATTGCGGGAATCCCAGATGTATTCATCGGAGATACCGTTTGTGACTTGGGAAATCCTCTTCCTCTTCCTGCCATCCAAGTAGAAGAGCCGACAGTATCCATGTTCTTTATGGTCAACAACTCTCCGTTTGCCGGCAAAGAAGGCAAGTTCGTAACCACTAGAAATCTAAGAGAAAGATTGGATCGTGAGTTGGAAACAAACGTAGCACTTCGTTTGGAAGAAACGGAAGACAAAGATCGTTTTAAAATTTTAGGTCGCGGGGAGCTTCATCTTTCCATCCTGATTGAAACCATGAGAAGAGAAGGATACGAATTACAAGTTTCCCGTCCGGAAGTGATTTTGAAAAAAGATGAAAACGGTGAAAAAATAGAACCTTACGAAACTTTGGTGATGGACTTACCGGACCAATTCTCTGGAGCTTGTATCCAAGAGCTCAATCGCCGAAAAGGCGAGTTGCAGGGAATGGATGCTCATACTTCCGGGATCACCCGTGTGGAATATGTAATTCCCACTCGAGGACTTATCGGATTCAGGGGACATTTTATTTCAGAAACTCGTGGAGAAGGGGTAATGTCCAGTCGCTTCTTACGTTTTGATAAATACAAGGGAGAGATCCCTGGTAGAAAGAACGGAGCTTTGATTTCTATGGACTCCGGCGATGCAACAGCTTACGCTCTCTGGAAAGTACAAGAAAGAGGGGATCTGTTCATCGAGCCGCAAGTAGCAGTTTATCCGGGCATGATTCTCGGAATGAACAGCAGAGATAGCGACCTGGAAGTAAACCCTGTACGTGAGAAAAAACTTACAAACGTTCGCGCCTCGGGATCGGATGATGCCATTCGTTTAACACCTCCCAAAAAACTCACTTTGGAACAATCCATCGAATTTTTGGATGATGATGAACTTTTGGAAGTCACTCCGCAAAGCCTTCGTTTGCGTAAAAAAGTTTTAGACGAAAAGCTAAGAAAAAGATCCGGCAAATAGAATTTTTAATCCTACACACATCGATCTTAATTACGGAGCACCAAGGATTTTACTTAAATTTTATAGGGAATTATAATTCCCGGATAAGAAGAGGAAAAGTCTTTGGTGTTTCTTGTGATGAGAGTCCAGCCATTCTGTGATGCTGTGGCCCAAATAATCGAATCGGGAAGTTTCGATTTATATTTTTTTCGCAATCGAATTCCTTCCTCAGCAATTTCTTTTGTCAGTTGAATCACTTGAAAGCTGGACAAAAAACTCCGGATGATCGGCTCCTCTTCTACTTTCGCACCCGCAAGAACTTCCATCCAAGTAATGATACTGATCATTGGTTCTTCGTATTTGGAAATTTCTTCCTTAGCTTCATTGTAACCTGACAGGTAATCGATTAGTATATTTGTATCGAAGACTGCCTTCAAGAAGTCCACTCGTCTCGTATCGACCTTTCATACTGAAGGGAATCCAAATTTTGAGACTTCCAAATCCCAAAACTCGCCTCTCTCCTGATTCTGGGAAAATCCAAAAGGTAGTGGTCGATTGCTTTCCGGATCAATTCGGCCCGGGATACATTTTCTTCCTTCGAAATTTCATCCAAAATACTGATCTTTTCTTCTGGGATTTCTAAAATTGTCCTCATAGCGATATATGATAACGATATCGCATATTCAGCAAGTATTTTTCAATCATTCTGTCGGTGCAGTTGTCTCATCGGGCTGAAAAAAGGAATCTGTCTCCTTACTGATCGTAACCGGGTTTGCAACCGTATAGAGCCGTTTTAAATACAGCTGAGTGGATTTATCATTCGGATTGGCTTTAATCACTTTATCAAAGTAAGACTTGGATTCGGAAAACTGCCTGGTATGAAAGGATTTTACACCGCTTTCATAATCAGATTTAGTCCGGTTTTTCAACTCACGCTCCGGTTCTTCGTCTCCATCGAGGATTTCATAAATGGAGACTGGTTTTTGTTTTCCTTTTACTTTCACCCTATCTAAAAATCGAAAACTAAACTGGTTGTTTGTGATTTCAACAATCGCGCTCTCGCTGACGGCAATTCTTGCACCATATACTTTTGTTAGGTTTTCAATTCGGGAAGCAAGATTTACCGTATCGGAAATGACAGTACCTTCCAAACGTTCTTCCGCACCGATTGTTCCCAACATCAAAGAGCCTGCATGGATTCCGATTCCTATTTGGATCGGATCATATGTTCTTTTTGCACGAAATGCATTGTATTCTTTCAGATAAAGCTGCATTTCCACACCGGCTGCAACAGCATCCAAAACCTGTTTATCGAAAAGAGCCATGATAGCATCTCCGATGAATTTGTCTATAAACCCATTGTGCTTTTGGATGATAGGACTCATCCTTCCCAAATAGGAATTAATGAAATTGAAATTTTCTGCAGGTGACATTTTTTCAGACAAAGTAGTAAAAGAACGAATATCACTGAATAGCACAGCCATATCCTTTTGAATCTGGTCTCCCAGTCTTACATCCAGAATGGATTCTTTTCCAAGGTTTGCTAAAAAATCCCTTGGAACAAAACGTGCGTAAGACTCAGTAAGTATCTTTTGCATCTCCAAGGTTTTTGCCTGGGCCTCTTCTTTCTCTTTCTTTATGATATTGATTCTGGAGGCCAGGGCAAGCGAAAGCAAAACAACCTCCATTCCCGAACCTATGTACAAACCGTAATCTGTGAAAAAATTGGAGCCAAGTATGTTCAAAAATTTGGACACAGCAAGTAGACCGCTCAGTATAAGTGCAGAAAATGCCAAAAGATAATATCTGGCAGGTTTGTAATTTTTTATAAAACTCACAATACCTGCAAAAAAGGGTATGATCGCACTAGGAACCGTGACAATCAAAGCGATTTTGACCGTGGATTCCGGCGGTAAAAAATAAACACTAAAGAAAACCAAAATATTCAATAATACTAAAACTAGTATTATCCGATTGAGAAGAACGGAATGTTCTCTGATATTGAGAAAGGATCTTGCAAAAAGTAGCGATGAAACAAGACAGATGCCCGAGAATACTACGTAAAAATTTCTCTGCATCCAGGGAAATTCAGACCATATATATTGGAATCCGTGTCCTGTCAGAACCAATTGTATTCCCAAAAGTCCGAATATATATCCGATATAGTAAAAATAACTGATATCCCTTACTGATAGATAAATGAAGAGATTGTACAGCAACATCACGACCATTAGGCCGTAATAAAATCCCAATCCTTGTTGTACATTGGAATCGTGTAACATAAAACTAATATCATTCCAAAGAACCAAGGGAAGAATCAATCCTCCGCTCGTTCTAGTTCGAAAAAAAATAGTTTTGTCTTCTCCGGGCAATAATTCGATCAAATATATGAAATTCCGATGAATCCATTTTCTGGTGGAGAAAGGAAATTTCATTCCCGTCTTTTGGACTTCGTAGATAATTTCAAAATTCTTGCGAATCGGAAGATAGAATTCGACTTCATCTATGTTGCTATAATCTATTTCTAAGATCTGTCTTGTTTTTTCATCCGTTTCATTTTTGAAATCCATCTTCAGCCAGTAACTATAATTAGTTTGACCGAAATTGATCGTAGCGGACTCGGATTTTAAAAATGAGGTTTTCATCTCATCCGAAGATATCCGGGCAAAATCCAATTTTGATTCCGGATCTTCCAAATATTGGACATGTTTTCCTACAAAAGAACTCCCCTGCCGGTTGTTAGTTTGTATCGGTTGTGATACTAGGGTAGTAAAAAAGCTAAAGAAAATAAAAGCATTTGTGGATAGTAATTGCAACTTCTTCATGTTTTTCTTAATATTAACCTAATCCGACTTATTTTAGAGTAACCAAAGTGAAAGAGCAAGAAATAATAACTTCTATCGAAATAAACGCTCCAACGGAATTAGTATGGAATCGTTTTACTGACTTTAGGGACTTTCCTAAATGGAACCCGTTTATTAAGAAGGTTCTTGGCAAAGTCGAATTGAATCGAAAGGTTTTTGTTTTCGATTATTTTTTCAAATCCGTTTATCTTCCGACTATGGTAAGTATTTATGCGTACATTCCTTACGAAGAAATCAGTTGGAAAGGCGGCTTCCCGAAATTTATATTTTACGGAGATCATAGATTTCAATTTTCCAAGACAAGCCAAAACAAACTGACATTTACCCATAAGGCAATTCTTTCCGGATGGATGCCGAATCTATTGAAAAATTATATCCAATCCGAAATACGATCCGTACATATTGCAATGAATTCGGAACTGAAGAGAATTTCCGAATTGGAAACTCAATCATAGTCATTTAAAAATTCCTTCTTCGCTCCATTTTTTAAGATTGGAAATTCCTTTTTTCGCCATCATAGGATAAATTTTTGAAAGTAACGACGGAGAAAACAAACCGATCTTCGCCATTAACCCTTGCGAATAAGGAACGTAAATCTCGGGAGACTTGGAATCTATTGCCTTTCGGATTGCGCGGCTGACATAGGTAGGAGATATGGGCGGATTGAGATACGCCATAGGGGAGCTATTTCTTGCAGCCATATAATTTGTCATCGGTGAATCAATTGTGCCGGGAAGAACGGAAACTACTCCGATTCCATGAGATTTCAATTCCAAGCCGAGTGATAAAGAAAGGCTTCTCAGAGCAAATTTAGTCGCTGAATAAATAGAATGATTGGGTGCGGGAACCACGCCCGCCAAGGAAGAAATGATAATGATCTTTCCTTGGGATACTTTCAAAAAGGGAAAACATTCTTTCGTAAAATAAATTGTTCCGAATAAATTGACCTGGATTTGTTCTTCTATTTCTTCATAACTTGTTTCAATAAAACCTTCCGGTCGCATAACACCTGCATTGTTGATAAGGATGTCGATTTTGCCGAATTTAGCAATGACGCTCTTTATTGTTTTTTTGATTTGTTTCAGATCACGGATATCGCATGGAAAAAGACTCGCTTCTTTTATCAATTCGGGGTGGTTCTTTTTCAATGATTCCAAACTTTTTGGCAGATCGGTCAGACAAAGAAGATAACCTTCTTTCTGAAGTTCTTTCGCCGTGGTAATTCCGATCCCTCCGCCGGCGCCTGTTAGTATTACTACTTTTTTCATGCTATCTATCTCTATTTGATCCCAACCGGGAAAGTCTTTTTAAAAATCGGCAACATACATTTTCCCGATCCACCTATACCTATTTAAAATCGGATCATGTCAATCATATCCCGAACGGGCAAATATCCGGCATTAGTCGGTCGACATAATTGTGTCCGCCTGTATGTTTTTTGTGTTGGTTTTTTGACTAAACAGAGAGAAAGGATTGATAAAAAAATAGATAAGGGTTAGGGAAATCCAAACCCTTATCTATATCGTGAATTCAACTACATTAAAAACCGAATTTTTTTAAAGCGTCTCCTGCTCCCGGAACTGCTTTTAAAGCATTGCCAGCTTTTCCTTTGATCAAATCTTTAACAGCACCTCCGATGAGGCTTGATAACGATCCGATCTCGACACCTAACGTAACATTCGGGTTGCGAATGTCTCCGTAAGTTTTAAACGGGATATTGATTCGATCGTCTTTAATCACATTTCCCAAAAGTTTGTTTCTAAGTTCTTTCGGATTTCCCTGTCCTTTTGTCGCAGCAGCAATTTTTTCATCCACTCCCGCTATTGATTTTTTGGATTCATCTTCATCATACAAAACACCCATTTTCATTTCATGATTATTATTGGTGATGACTAAATACGATCCTTTGTTGATCTGCAAATCATAATTTTTAGTAGGAAAAGTAGGCTCGTCTAAAAATGTCACCTTACCGTTGCTATAAGAAACTTTGAAACTCACATCCTTTTTCAGTTCGGCTTTTTCAGTGAGTTTATCCAATTTCAAACCTGCTTGGTTGAGCAATGGCAGATTTCCTGAGATGGCATCGAATGCAGCAAATCCCGAAAGAAATGAACCGCTTTCCATGGTAACTTCGTAGTCGACCTTTGGATTCACTAGTCCCGATTTTTCAATGAAAGGAGTTACGTCTCCCTCCGTTTCCAAAATGAATTTGGCTGCTTCTTTTTTCGATCTACCTATGATCGATGCTTCCGTATCGAGGTTTACACCCACATGATTGTGTTCTTTTAAATCGCTTCCGTCAATGTCGATGTTTTTCAATTCGAAATCAAGTGATTTGAGGAGGATCACCTGTCCTGTTTTTTTCATTGTGATTTGAATGTCTCCATTCTGAACACCAACTAACCCCATTTTGATGGCAACAGGGATGTCTTTTGCGGAAAACGGTTTGGAAGGTTCTTTATCCGCTTCCGCCTTTGCTTCCGCTTCTTCTCTTTTTCGTTCCGCGATTGCTTCCGGTGTCAATGCCGGATTCGGTTCTCCATTCACTAGAGCTGGTGCTTTGAAGAGAGGTTGTAGATTGTTACTACCGTTCTCAAACATAATGATGGAAACTTTCGGTTCCTCGATCACCAGTTTTTTAAGTTCGAATTTTTTTAATAAGATTCCAAGTAAAGATAATTTGATGTCGGCTTTTTTGATGGAAATTACGGGAGAAGAGAGAGGTTTTCTTTCGGAAAGTGGTGTGCCTTTGTTCGCTACTTCGTCTCTATAGCCAAGCTGGATTCCTTCTACTTCTATACTTGAAAGTGCGCTGAAAAGATTGATATTAACCTTATCAACGTTGGCACGGACACTGATCGCCGATTCGATTTGTTTTACTAAAAATTCGTTGGTTAAAAAACTTCCCGCAAAAACAAGTGCCAATACTAAAACCACAATCAGTAAACCCAAGAGTCCACCCACTGCGTAAATTATTTTTTTCATGAAAAACTCCCTAGATAATGGTTAGAAAATCTGGAAAAGAATCTCCGAAAGAAAAAGAGTTGTAAAGTACAAAAAATTATAGAAAACGAACTGAGCTAATGATGTCAGAAAGGTTTTGAAATAAATCGTCCTCTACGGCTTCATCCGAGTTATATGTGGCAAGTAACATTCTTTTGTCATTTGCAATGAGATAAACCAGCCAAACGCGATCTTCTTTTTGAAATTCACATGCACGTATGGAAGAACCTTCATTATTTTCAAAATGGGCAACTTTGTCTTCATCATAGTCAATTTCATGAATTTTGAGATAATTGCTAAGTTCCAGACTTGAATCAAAACGATCCTGCTTCGATTCGAATGCATAAAATTGGAGGGCTCCCGATCCGTCTTCACGAAAAAAGGCAGGAATTTCTTCCACGACCATAAATTCCCAATCGGCAGGATAAAGTAGAGAATACCAACCTTGTGGAGAACGGAATTGTTTGAACATTGGCTCTGGCATCGGAAAAATAATCCCTTTTCTTTCCATGAAATAGTCGGTTTGATGACGGTAAAATGATTTTCACCGTTTCAAAAAGAATCAATTTGTTTCTTTTTTTATTTTTGATCTTATCTTGTTTTTCCCATTTTTCTTTACTCGCTCAATTTTCAGGTTATACATCCAGCGAATCTTCCGCATATAACGCCGGTTTATTTTCAGTAGGTGCGGGACTTCGCCATCAAATGTCCAATTTACATGGCAATACTTCCTTTCTAATGAATTCAAAAACAAATTCCGTAGATGCAAACATCGGGACTTCGCAAAGCAGAGGAAGCTCATCCTCTTTTCTTTTGGGCGGAGGAGGATTTTATCGTTTGGGAGAAAAATGGGGTGTAGGTGTCCGGCTCAAACCTATCTACAATCGTTTCTTTGAAGCGGACAATCGAATGGAAAACTATGCCCTCAGCGGAATCGTAAGTTACGAACTTACGGAATACATTTATTTAGGTGTGAACCTCGGGCCTAGCATGTCCAATCGTCCGGGTGGTTACAGCTCATATTCCTGGAATCTTTCCGTGAGCGCCGGACTGATACTTGGAAAATGGAATTTCGGTTTGATCGCCGAATCTCCGGGATTGTATCGTTTTGAAAATTATCTCGGCTCTGAAAAACTAAAGGAAAGATTGCCGGAAAGGATGTCCGTAGGAGCGCAATACCAAATCAATTCTGAATTTTTTCTCTACGGCGAATTGGTTCGGACTTTTTGGGAAAGAGCTATGTTCTCTCAAAACGGGATCGAAGAAAAACCTCCTTTTTTGTTAAGAGATTCCTATACGGGAAGTTTGGGGATCGGTTATCTTCCTTTTCCCAAACTCAGCCTCCTAACAGGCATTACGTCGGTTGCTTATCCTACAGAGGAAGGAGTTTTGTATAAATCTTTAGGTGCATCGATCGGAGCATCAGGAGAAATTTTACCTTCCGTACTCGGAAATGGATTCTGGGGAGGGGTGTATCTTCAACAAACGGGACTTACAGGAATGATTTCTCCCTATGCAAGAGAAACCAAGGTAGGTTTTCAATTTACACATGCTTGGGAACCGGAAATCGAGAAACAAGAAGACATAAAATAGATCACTATCTAAGCAAATTGCCCATTTTCTAAAATCAAAGAATGTTGCTTGTCAATTATTTGGGCAGTTTGTAGAAAAATATGTGAGAAATAGGCTTTTTTCAACTAGTTGCTTAGTCGGTACGATTTTTGCATCAAAGTAGATAAAGGTACCACCTATGGTTGATTTTAAAGTATCTAAACGTATGCTAGTCAACTTCCGAGGACAAAACAAGGTCGTCGGAGGTTTAACTGATAAAGATAAAATTTCCATCCTTCTCTATATCTCCAAAGAATTTGCCAACTCAGACAAAGAAGATCAACTTTTTTCCAAAGTCATTTCCATTTGTCAGGAGATTTTTGAATCAGATAATACCACACTCCGGTTATGGGATGGTGAATTTTTGGTTCCTGTTAAGTTTGTAGTCGAGACCGAACCACCCAGAAGAAACTTAAAAGCCGGTGAGGGTTATTCCGGAACGGTATTTCAATCTGGAAATTCCATTTTGGTAAACGACCTGACCCGTTCTCCCGATTTTATCGACGAGGGAGAAAAGACCCGTTCCGTAATGTGTGTTCCTATTATGCAGAAAGAAGAGTCATTGGGGTGCCTGGCTGTTGAAAGCAATCGGGAAAACTTTTATATCCAGGATGATTTGGAAATTTTAGAAGCATTAACCTCTCAACTGGCTCTTGCTCTATCGAGCGTTAGGTTGATAGAGGGGTTAGTTACCGCACGTGCCAGAGAGGCAGCCATCCTCACCCAGTTGGAATGGGACTTGAAGATGGGAAGAAATGTACAAAGTCAGATTTTACCGCAAGATTTAAGTCCTTGGAACGGCGTAGACTTTGCCACCCATTACGAACCTATGGCGGAAGTGAGCGGCGATTTGGTG
This sequence comes from Leptospira ilyithenensis, assembly GCF_004771005.1. Lineage (GTDB taxonomy): Bacteria > Spirochaetota > Leptospiria > Leptospirales > Leptospiraceae > Leptospira_A > Leptospira_A ilyithenensis. Next base: position 495,189 of record NZ_RQHV01000061.1, on the reverse strand, counting down.
GACATTGTAAGACAAGGACATTCCTTAACTGCAATGAATATCGACGTTTCCGGTCATGGAATTCCTGCCGCCCTTGTGACTATGGCAATTCACCACCAATTCAGAAGATCCGTTCTCGCAGGTCTCGGACTCACGGAAATCATGGAAGAGTTAGGTGAAAATCTCAGAGGACAATTGCCGGAATCGACTTATTTCACTGCATTTTTAGTTAGAATTTTCAGTGATTATAGTTTTGGTTATGTAAATGCCGGCCACCAAAGAATGCTGCATTACAAAGCTGCAGATGATATTTTCGAACAATACGATACAAAGGGAGTTCCTTTGGGAATTCTTCCGGTAAACAAACTTGATTATGAGGAAAAACAAGGACGTTTGGAACCCGGTGATTTTCTGCTTTTGATATCGGACGGATTCAGCGAACAAAGAAATCCCGAAAAAGAGGAAGCAGGAGTGGAACGTTTGTTGAGCTGGCTGCATGACGAACGGGAAAAACTGATCATAGAAGGAAAGGGTAAATTCGATTTAAAAACATTATCTTTGAAATTCCTAAACCGTTTCAAAGAATATCAAGGCCCGGCTCCGATCGGAGACGACCTTTCGTATTTATTTCTCCATTGTAATGATGCTCTTCCCGAGGCTTCGCATTACATTCATATGGCGAAACAGGCAAATGCAAAATTGAAATCGGAAGATGCTTACGCACTTGCCTCCAAAGCATTTTCGATAGAACCGTCTTTGAAAGAAACGCTGATGTTTTTGGGTAAAATCAATTACCGTGACGGACATTATCTGGAATCAATTCGCTATTTGGAAGAGTATTTGAAAACATCGGGGGACACAACAGCGGCTTCTCATTTTATGATGGGACGCGCCTATTACAAGGCAGGCAAAATTTCGGAAGCCAAAAGAGCTCTGAAAATGGCACTGTCTTCCGATCACTCTTTTGCAAAAGCAAGCATCTTACTTGCGCAATGTTATCTAAAAGAAAATGCGAAACCGAAAGCGATTAAAGTTTTACAACAGGGTGTGAAAAACACGCCGCAAAATACAGAGCTCAAAGCTTCTCTTGTGAAGTTAGAGGGGATTGCCCAAAAGGCCAGTTAGGTAAAAGGAATAACAATGACAAAGATAAGAATCTCAAAAACACTGATTCTTCTGTTTTTAACGATCGTGCTTGTGTCTTCCGTTTCTTCGGAAGCCGTGCCAACATCGGCAGAAGAAAAAACAACCGTGTCTACGGCCGATGAACTTGCCAGTTTGAAAGCAGGTCTTTCTACTTTAAGAGATGAAACAAACTGGTTATGGACATGTATTGCCGGTTTTTTGGTCTTCTTTATGCAAGCAGGCTTCGCTTATGTAGAGGCGGGATTCACTCGTGCAAAAAACACAGTGAACATCCTTATGAAAAACTTTTCGGATATGACTGTCGGTGCAATGGCATTTTGGCTGATTGGTTTTTCCCTTTTGTTCGGGCCTAAAATATGGGATAGTTTTGTTTTGGGAACCCCTGCTATCGCAGATAGCATGTTAAGTGCAAGCGACGGAAGTTTCGATCCTTCCAAATATACTTTTTTCGTTTTCCAGATGGCATTCGCGGCTACAGCGGCAACGATTGTATCGGGGGCACTTGCAGAAAGAACCAAATTTCCGATTTATATTATTTTCTCTTTTCTCATTACAGGTTTTATTTATCCGATTTCAGGTTCCATGATGTGGGGCGGACTTTTTGGAAATCCCGGGTTTTTAGAAACAATCAATTTTGGCGCGGAGGCAGGCAAAGAAGGAGTTAATTTCCTGGACTTTGCGGGATCCACCGTGGTTCACAGTGTGGGAGCATGGGCCGGGCTTGCAGGAGCGATCGTGCTTGGGCCGCGACTTGGAAAATACCAATCTGACGGAAGGGTATATCCGATTCTAGGGCATAACATGTCTATGGCGGCGCTCGGAGTATTTATTCTTTGGATCGGTTGGTTCGGATTTAACCCTGGTTCTACTACTTCCGTAGACGGGGGAAGTTTTGCAGCGATTGCGGTAGTGACCCATATGGCAGGATCTGCGGGGGCTTTAGGGGCAATGTTTACAACCTGGCTTATGTTTAAAAAGCCTGACATTGGTCTGACTTTGAACGGTGGACTTGCCGGACTTGTGGCAATCACCGCACCTTGCGACGGAGTTACCATCGGTAGTGCCGTGATCATCGGTGCCGTTGCGGGCATACTTGTTGTTTTTAGTGTCCTATTCTTTGACAAGATCAAAGTCGATGATCCTGTGGGCGCGGTTTCCGTTCATGGTATCTGCGGGGTTTGGGGGACTTTGTCCTGCGGACTCTTCAATCTCAATACCGGCCTATTTTACGGTGGGGGCTGGAATCAATTGATTGTTCAGGCAATCGGAGTCGGTATTGTGTTTGCCTGGGCATTTGGAACAAGTCTTCTTATCTTTCTGATTTTCAAATATACACTTGGCTTAAGGGTTTCAGAAGAGGAGGAACTCGTCGGATTGGATATTTTAGAACACGGAAACGAAGCTTACCCGGTTTCCAAATAATCCTTGACCTTGGCTTCCCGAACTGGGAAGCCATAGTTGTGGTTCGCTTCTTAATTCCTTTATTTTTACTCTCTTTATTCGGTTGTTTCGAATATGAAGAAACCATTTTATTTCGTAAATCCAGTTCCGGAACTGTGGAAATTTCTTATATCGTTCCACTGAAAAAAGAGTCGATGGACTCACTTATCAAATTTCTTCCTTCGGACAAAATGTCCATCGAAGCAAAGCTGAAATCCAAAACGAATAATAGTTTGCAGCTTAGAGATTTCACATTTCGCGAATTGGAAAAATCGGAAAATGCCGATCCTTTTTTCAAAAGAAAAGCAAAGATATCTTATAAAATCGATTTCGAAGATCCTAGTTTATTGGATGGGATTTTACTCGGAAACTTGAGTATCAAAACAAAAGGGAAGTCCTTGAATGTAAAAAGGGAATTCCCCAACCTAACAGATACGATTGTGCAGAATACTAGTGCCGGAGAAAAAAAGATCATCACGGAAACCTTACGACTGTTAAAAGAAGGAAAAATCCAATTCAGGGTTCTTTTTCCTAAAGATTCGGAATGCAGTTCGAATCGGGGTTTTGTGGGTCTTGGAAATGTTCTTTATGCATTTCCTTTGCAAGATACGATTGAAAACCAAGATGCAAAATCTTGGGATTACAAAATCCGCTTTTATTAATTTAATTCAAAATTCCTATTTTTTTACAAGTATCGATGTACAGTTGAAATCCGTCCAAATTCAACTTGTCAGGATAATAATGCAGTTCCTTCCGTAAATACCGGTCAACGATGGCAGTAGGAAGTCTTGTTTCCTTATGAATGATCTCTTCTATATGTTCCAAACCGTATTCCAAGGCGTTTGTAAAAAACGAATCCTCAATCGGATTTGACTTCGGATAAGCCCAAAACGCAAAACAAAAGTTAGTTTTCGTAATCTGGTTCCACCAGGATGCCAAATCATAGATCTGATAATCTCCGGGAGCGTTGTGCAATAAAGCGTGATCTCCGAATAACAAATGAGATCCTTTGTTTTTCTCCATAAAAAGATTGATTTCTTTGGCATCTGTCGGAATCACCTTGGGAGTAAAACCGTAAACAAGATGAAATATACATTGAAGTAGTGCAACGCTTGTGCGGGAGCCGCTGTCGGTATGGATTTCTTTCGGAGGAAGCGGTTCGTTTTTGTTTTCAAAGTACAGAATGGAACGTACAACTTCCCTGGCACAAACTCCCACGGATTTGGAATAGGAAAGATTTTGACTGTTTCTTTCGCATTCAATCGAGGAAATAAGGGCACAATCCAGCTTGCCCGCCTTCAGTTCTTCAATCAGAAAGCTAGGATTGTCGGAAACAATTTCATAATCAGGATGATTTTCAAAAAAATAAGTAAGAGGACGGGCATTTAGGTGTTTTACAATTCCGATTTTCATAGTCCATTTCTATATTAAAAAAACAGCTTGTCAGAGTAAAGAAAACCTATGACATGAATGAGAGGATACATTGGATTTTAGAGCAGTTTTAAATACAATCGGTGACCCGGAATTTGAATTCATTAAAGATTTGGTCTACAAACAAGCAGGTATATTTCTCGCCCCTCACAAAAAGATCATGGTTCAATCCAGACTGAATGCAAGGCTTCGCACTCTCAATATTGCCAGTTATGAAGATTATGTTCTAAAACTGAAAAAAGATCCCAAGTTTGCAAGTGAAGAGATGCAAGAACTCATCAATCGGATCACTACAAACAAAACCGACTTTTTCAGAGAAAACCATCATTTTGATTTTTTAAAAAATACGTATTTCCCTGAATGTGAAGAACAGTCCAAGACTCTGGGAAACAAATCTCTGCGTATTTGGTGTTCTGCCGCGTCCACCGGAGAAGAGCCGTATTCCATTGCCATTACAGTCTACGAATATTTTGCAAATAAACCCGGTTGGAATTTAAAAATTTACGCGTCCGATATTGATACCCAAGTGTTGAACACAGCCCAAGACGGATTTTACAAAGCAGATCGCCTTGAGCCTGTTAGTGAGGCAATGAAACAAAAACACTTCAATAAACATATCAAAGCCGATCAAGTTTATTACGAAGCAAAGCCTCATTTGAAAAATCTGATAGAATTCAAACAAATCAATTTATTGCATCACCCGTTTCCTTTCAAAGAAAAACTGGATTTGATATTTTGCAGAAATGTAGTGATTTATTTTGACAAACAAACTCAAAAAGTATTGTTTTCTCAATTTGAAGAATTGTTGAAACCTTTAGGATTTCTGGTACTAGGTCATTCCGAAACCATGTTCGGAATTTCCGATCGGTTTAAATTTTTAGGGCATACAGTTTATCAGAAAAAGAATTAAGCTTCCAAATCCCAAAATTTTTTCAATTCTTCGAGCATTGCGTACGGTTCGTAAATAACAACCCTCGTGTTTGCAAATACATCAAGAAACCCCGCTTCATTGGGAAATCTTGGTACAATATGCTCATGGATATGAGGAATGGAACCACCGCTGTTTTTTCCTAAATTATAACCCAGGTTAAAACCTTGAACCTTCCATTGTCTTTCCAATACTTTTAAGGTCTTTACGGTCAATCTGTGGATATCCAAAGCTTCTTCTTCCGTGAGTTCGGTATAAGAAAGAATATGTCTTTTGGGAAAAATAATGATGTGACCCGGATTGTAAGGATATAAATTAACGGAAACTACGGAAAGTTCCGTACTGGCAATGGATAGATTGGGAACGATCTCTTCTTTGTCTCTAACACCGCATAGGATACAATCAACCGCAGGTCTGTCTCCCTTTGCATATTTGAGCTTACTTACGCTAAATAAATTCTTCCTATGAGAGTGTTCCTCAAATTGCGCCATCGTTACTTTCATGATTCTTCACTCATTTATAGATTGCAAGGATTTTGAAAGTATTCGAGAAAGAAAGTCATACGTGTCTCTCTCTCCTCATATCCCTGTTCTTCCCGAAGAAGTGATCCAACTTCTCTCCCAAACCGAGTCGTCCTCTCCCAAATGGTTTTTAGATGGAACTGCAGGAGAAGGAGGGCATTCCCGATTGATTCTGGAACGATTTCCAGACTGCCATTTAATCCTGGTAGATCGGGATGCGGTGATGTTGGAAAGAGCAAAAGCAAACCTTCCCCTAGAGAGACAAGTATTTCCCTACAATCTGAACTTTTCAGACATCGATAGAGAAGTTTTGGATGCAATCGGATGCCCAGGTCTTGATGGAATACTAGTGGATTTGGGAGTGTCTTTGTTCCATTTTTTACATTCTGGCCGCGGATTTACATTCAAACAGGAAGAACCTTTGGATATGCGGCTGGAACCCAGGCTCGGTGTGAAGACGGCCGCGGACATCGTAAACACCAGCAGCGTCCTCGATTTAAAAAAAATATTCTGGGACTATGGAGAAGAAAGATGGGCGTTAAAAATAGCAAATAACATTATAGAAGTTCGCCGCAAAAAAAAATTCGAGACCAATTTGGATTTGGCGGAACTGGTAAAAGGGTCCATTCCCAGAAAGCTTTGGCCCAAAGAAGCCCACCCAGCCACAAAGGTTTTCCAGGCTCTCCGGATTGAGGTAAATGCTGAACTGGAACATGCAGAAAAAGGAATTCGTTCTTTGTCGTCTCTATTAAACCCCGGAGGAGTGATTGCATGTATTTCCTTTCATTCTCTGGAAGACAGAATTGTCAAATGGACGTTTCGGGATTTGAAAGATCAGGATGATTTTTCCATTCTGACAAAAAAACCGATTTTGCCCACGGACGAAGAAATTCGCTCCAATCGAGCTTCCAGATCCGCAAAGCTGAGAGGTTTAAAAAGAATCCTTCCGATAGAATCTATAGGATGAAATTTCATTTTCCTTTCAGTTTTCAAAAGATCAAAGGCTCGTACAAAGATTTCTTTCTTCCTTTGTATCCGATTTTGTATCTCGCTCCTTTTTATTTTTTATTCTATTTTCTGGTTTGGCAAGGGTTGGAAACAGCAAGATTGAAAAGACTCATTCATCAGAAAAATACAGAGAAAGAAGAATTGGTTCGTAAAAACGATGAGTTGAAAATCGGAATTGTCTCCTACACCTCTGCCGAAAGAATAGAAGCATTGTATCGTAAAACATATCAATATTTGCCCATTAGCCTCGGCAACCGAATCATAACGATCGAATTGCCCAGGGAACCTAACTTAAAGGATACGATTCATTGAAAATTGCAGAGATCATAAAAAGAATCCCCGAAATTAAAGTTCGAAAAGGGGACGCTTTTCTTGATATAAATTATATTTGGGCAGATACTCGCAAACTTTCACCGAATGATATTTTCGTTCTGCCGGAAGGTCAGGCGGAAAATTACCCCAAGTTTATAGAGTCTGCAAAAAATTTGGGAGTTCATTCGATTTTAGTTTCTTCTTCCCAATTGAAAATTCCCGGGATAGAAGGATTTACGAATATATTGGAAGCGGAAGGTTATGTGGGAGATGTGCATGGTAAGATCGCATCTTTACTTTCCGGAAACCCAAGTAAAAAATTAAAACTTGTAGGGATCACCGGAACCAACGGAAAAACATCTCTTACTTTTATTTTATTTCACATAGCGTCAACCCTTGGAAAAAAATGCGGTCTGATCGGAACCGTTCATATACGGATCCTGGATAAGATACTTGAGACCGGTTACACTACGCCTGATTCTTCTTCCTTAAATCTGATCTTAAAAGATATGGTAGATGCGGGAGTGGAATATGTTTTTATAGAAATGAGTTCCCATGGATTGAAATTGGGAAGAACATCCGGTCTGGAATTGCAAGGTGCTGCATTCACCAATCTCACCCAGGACCATCTTGATTTTCATTCCACAATGGAAGATTATCTGGATAGTAAGTTTAAATTATTCCAAATATTAGAATCTTCGTCCCTTACAAATAAGTTCGGAATTGTTGCCTCCGATGTTCCCGGGGGAGATCTTATGATAACAAAATTGATAGCAGCCGAGTTGAAATCTCCCATCTATCTGATGGGGAATTCAGGCGAATTCAATTATTCACATACAAAACTCTCCCTAACTGGGAGCGAGTTCCGACTTCATAGAAAGGAAAAAGACGTACCTTTTATCGAAGTTCGAAAGGTAAAAACAAACCTACTAGGAAATTTCAATATATTTAATGTTAGCCTTGCGGCATTTATCTCTTTCGAATTGGGACTTCCTTGGGAAAATATACTTCACTCAATCGAGTCCATCCCGACCGTTCCGGGCAGGTTTCAGGTCATCCCTTCGTCAGATAACAGTCGTATTGCTGTGATCGATTATGCCCATACTCCTGATGCATTGGAAAACATTCTAAAAAGCTGCAAAGAAATCCTTCCGAAACAATTGATTTGCTTATTCGGCTGTGGCGGAGACAGGGATCGGACAAAACGACCGATGATGGCCCGGATTGCGGAAGAATATTCCGATTTTGTTATACTAACATCCGATAACCCTAGAACGGAAGATCCTAAATCCATTTTAGGCGAAGTGGAATCCGGATTTTCCAGAGGATTTAGAAGGTATGAAACCGTGGTGGATCGAAGGTCCGCCATTGAACAAGGAATTTCCATGTTGGAAAAAGATGGGATCCTCGTTGTTGCCGGAAAAGGCCACGAAACCTATCAAATCATCGGAAAAACAAAAACTGACTTTAATGATTATGAAGAAGTGAAGAAAGCTTTTCAAAATTGGGAAAAGGATCGATAGGAAAGAGTATATGTTTCATTGGATTTATGAGACCTTCGGGAATGATTTGGGATTTTTAAGAATCTTTCATTATGTTACGTTACGAGCGATGATGGCTGGACTAACTGCCATGTTTATTACCTTCCTTTATGGAAAAAGGATGATCTATTTTTTGCAGTCTTTAAAATTCAAAGAATCCGTTCGAAACGACGGGCCGGAATCTCACGCTGCCAAATCGGGAACTCCCACCATGGGGGGACTCATCATGATCGTATCCTTGAGCGTATCAACTCTTCTTTGGGGGAATCTTTCCAATCTGAATATTTGGCTGCTTCTTTTTTCCGCAATCGCTTTCTGCCTGTTAGGGTTTGGTGATGACTATATGAAATCCGTAAAAAAGATCAAAGGTGGGATGAGAGCGAGAACCAAGTTTATCTTTACGGTTTTGATCGCGCTGACAGTCACATCGACTTTTTATTATTTCACAGGCAAACCGAATACTGTAGAGAGCAAGGGAATTCCTTTCGAAATCACCGATCTATTCATTCCTTTTTTAAAAGGTCCGCTCATTACTTTGGGTTTTATGGCAATTCCTTTCGGAATTATCGTGCTTATAGGAAGTTCACACGCAGTGAATCTGACGGATGGTTTGGACGGACTGGCAAGTGGAACGGTTGTTATTGCTACGGCGACTATGGCCTTACTTGCTTATGTTTCCGGAACTCCCGTTGCTGCCAATTATCTGAATGTTCCGTATCTGCCCGGAGCTCATGAATATTCTATTTTTCTCGCAGGGCTATCGGGAGCCTTACTCGGATTTTTATGGTTCAATTGCCATCCGGCACAGGTATTTATGGGAGACACAGGATCCTTGTTCTTAGGTTCCACTCTTGGCCTAACTGCTATTATGCTAAAAAAGGAAATATTACTGATTATCTTGGGAGGGATTTTTGTAGCTGAAGCACTCAGTGTAATGTTACAAGTAGGTTCATTCAAATTGAGAGGAAAACGAATTTTCAAAATGGCTCCTTTGCACCATCATTTCGAACTTTTAGGTTGGTCCGAAGAAAAAGTAGTGATTCGTTTTTGGATCGTGGGAATCATACTTGCGATTATTTCTCTTTCTACTTTAAAAATCCAGTGAACCTATGATTTCCGCTTTAAGAGAAATTTTTGTCATCGGCAAATATAAAGTAGACTTGCCTTTGCTATTTTCTCTTTTCTTTCTATTTGGATTTGGCGTTATCGTGATGTTCAGTGCCTCCGTGATCCCCGCCGAACGAGAATTTGCCGATCCAAACTACTATTTGAAAAAACAATTGGTTTGGGGAAGCATAGGAATCGTTTTATTTCTTTTATTTGCACAAATTCCGTATTCACTTCTTGTTAAATTGTCTTTTCCCTTTTGTTTACTCAGCGTAATATTACTAGTTTCAGTTTTTATCCCCGGAGTCGGGAAATCCGTTAACACGACTTATGGCAGAAGTTTCAACCGCTGGATTTTAATAGGAGGATTTCAGGTTCAACCTTCGGAGTTCAGTAAAATCAGTTTACTTCTCTTTTTATCCCTTTTTTTTCAATCATTCGACCCGAAAAAAAACCAATGGAATAGAAAGAATATCGTATCCGTTCTTACTATTCTTATCATTTTGATGTTGATTATCGCCGAACCTGCGTTTGGTACTACGGTTGAAATACTTGTAGTGATTTTTTTCTTTGTTATTATGGTAGGGTTTCCCATCAAGAAGATTTTTATCCTCGGTTTATCCATTCTTCCCCTTTTACTCGTACTTGTAACTCAGGTAGGCTATAGAAAGAAGAGGCTTGAGATTTGGCTCGATCCTTATAAATACAGATTCGATGAAGGACACCAGCTAGTGACTTCTTTTCGTGCGTTTTTTGACGGAGGCAGTTTCGGTCGTCCGATCGGTTCGGGTTATTCTCATAGATATTTGGCCTATAGTCACACTGACTTTGTGCTTGCATCTTTTGTAGAAGACTTCGGTTTTTTGGGATTTATCATTTTCTTTGCAGTGACTTTGTTTTTTCTCTATCGGATCTACCTTTTGGTTTTGAAAGTCAAAGACAAGTTAGGTTTCTTTTTAGGAACTGGAATTTTACTTCTATTGTCGATCCAGATTCTGATCAATCTTTATGTAGTTACCGGTCTTGCACCGGTGACCGGAATTTCCCTGCCATTTTTAAGCTACGGGGGATCTTCTTTGATTACGATTTTTATACTTATGGGAATCCTTGCCAATATTACCAAGAAGGAGAATTTGGCCTTATGAATGAATCAGTCATTATTGCTGCCGGCGGAACAGGTGGCCATATTTCTCCTGGAGTAGCACTGGCCGAAATTTTGGTGGAAAAAAAGGAACACTTCCATGTTTCCGATGTATATATTCATTCACTTCTCAGAAACCAGAACAACCCGGATTTGCAAAACGCTCCTTGCGAAGTTCTTTGGCATAATGTTCCTCAATTTCGAGGCTTATCCATACCTATCTATCCGATTTTATTTTTAATCCAATTTATCAAAACGATTTTAACATTCCGAAAAAGAAAGGTAACAGCGGTTATTGGGATGGGAGGATACTCCAGCTTCCCGGCTATTCTATACGCGATCCTTTTCCGTAAGAAACTATTTTTGTGCGAACAAAACTGTATTCCAGGAAAGATCACCAGGTATTTTGCAAAATACGCGGAAAAACTTGCACTTAGTTTTCCCATCAAGAATTCTTTGGCTGTCCCGGTAGAAACAAAAATCATAGGAAATCCCATTCGTAAAAAAGTAGTTCCGGAGTCCTTGAATATAAGACAAAATGAAAACCTACATGATAGTAGAAAGAATACCGTCAACGTTTTAGTGTTAGGTGGTTCACAGGGAGCACGTCAGCTCAATAACATGATTCTTAAAACCATGGAGAATTCCGAAATTTCACAAAAATTCCGATTTAGAGTTCTCACCGGAACTTCATTGTACGATGAAACGGTCAAAAAAGCAAAGGGGCCGGCGGAAATCATTTCTTATGCTAATGATATGAGACCTAACTACGAATGGGCGAATCTGGTTGTTGCCAGATCAGGGGCGGGGGTCATCGCCGAATGCCTCGTATTCGGACTTCCTATGGTATTAATTCCTTATCCTTATGCAGCGGACAACCATCAAAAGGAAAATGCCGAGTATGTTGAAAAGGAAGGTGCTGCCTACACCATTCAATCCACTTCGGAAGATCCGTCTCCGCTCGTAAAATACCTGTTAGACTGGAAATCAAATCCGGAAGAACTTAAAACAATGGGCCAGAATTCATTGCGCCTTTCAAATGTAAATGCGGCATACCAAACCGTTTCCTACTTTTTCTCTCATTAAATTATGATCATTGAAGATCTTCCCGGCAATCAAGTTCTTCTCCTGGGGATTGGGGGAAGCGGTATGTCCAGTTTGGCCCATATCTTATTGGATTTGGGTTATCAAGTATTTGGTTATGATAAAAAGGAATCGGACATTACTCTTTTTTTGAAAGAAAGAGGTGCAGAGATCCAAAAAGACATTTTAGGATTTGATCCGAACTCGATTGATTTTGTTGTTTTCAGTTCCGCGATCAATGATGAAACCAACGGAATTTTTCGAAACGTAAAGGCACTGGGAAAACCACTTTTTCATAGGTCACAAATCCTTCATAAAGTATTCGGAAGATTACAATCAATTTCCGTTGCAGGCTCCCATGGGAAAACTTCCACTACAGCTATGATTTCTCAGATTTTGGAGAAAACAGGCAAAGATCCGAGCATCATGATCGGCGGGGATACGGATCTACTTGGTAAAAAAGGTGGCAAAGCGGGGAAAGGGGAATGGGGAGTTTACGAATCAGATGAATCCGACGGAACCTTTCTCGGGCATACTGCTTCGATTCGAATTGCAACAAACGTAGACAATGACCATCTGGATTATTACGGAGATGAAAGAACGTTGCAGAACGCTTTTGTGAAATACCTTGCTCCAGGATCAAAAGGTAATGCCATTGTTCAGGCACATGACCCGGGAATTTTAAAAGTTCTGAAGTTACTTTCCAAAACGAATTCACCGGACCCGGAATTTCATCTTTGGCTTTTGGGTGACAAAGATTTGTTTCAAAATTCGGAACAAAAAGATCTATTTTCCGATTTGAAAATAACGTTAGGTGATAATGTTCGATTTATACATTATAAAATCGAAAGAGAATGTTTGTTATTTGATTATGAATCAAACCAGTATGAAGTAAAACTTCCTTTTTCGGGAACTCATTATCTTCGCAATAGTTTATGCGCTATTTTCGCAACCTTCGTGGTCGGCTTGAATTTTACAGAATCGGTAAAAATACTATCGTCCTATGTGGGTGTAAAAAGAAGACAGGAAACTCTTGGGATTAAAAATTCGATTACAGTCATGGACGATTACGGTCACCATCCGACCGAAATCAAAACCGTGATAGAATCATTGAAACAGTCTTATCGGAACAAAGGAAATTTAGTCGTTCTGTTCCAGCCGCATCGTTTTACCAGAACCGAAATTTTGCAAAAGGACCTTGCCGAAGCACTTTCCCATTCGAAAAATCTATTTTTACTACCTATCTATTCCGCAGGAGAAAAAGAAATCCCGGGCATAAGCACAGCTACCATAGCAAATCACTTAACTAATAAAAGTTATACGCTTTTGTCAGGGATGATCGACGAGGACTTGAAAGAAATAGAAATGATACTGGAACCGGGAGATTGTTTGCTTTGCATCGGAGCAGGTAACGTCCGTTTGTGGGGAGAAACTTTTTTAAAGACCTGACTAAATCGTAAAAAATAGCGGATTTACGTCCTCGAAATTTCCTGAAAAATTGATATGACCCATTTTCCTTCCCACTCTCGGATCTTCCTTCGAATATAAATGCAAATGATAACGATCGTCACTGACTAGCTCGAAACATTTTTTCAAAGATTCGCCATATTCATGACCTAGGATATTTTTCATAACCGTAGGCGCCGGATTGAATCTTGTCGGAAATTTCTGATTTGTAATCGCAAGAATATGTAATAAAAACTGCGAAAAAGATTCGGAGTCCTGACTAAAATGACCTGAGTTATGCGGACGCGGAGCAAATTCATTCAAATACAGATCGCCGTCTTTTACAAAAAATTCAACTCCTATGGTTCCGATATAAGAAAGGGAGTCGGCCAGTGTCTTAGTAATGGAGACCGCCTTTCTTTTTAAGTCCTCGGAAATTCGGGCAGGAAAAATGGAAACATCCAGAATATGATTTTTATGAATATTTTCAATCGCTCCGTAGGAAATAGATTCTCCGTTTGAAAATCTGCATAAGATTACACTGATTTCCAAATCGAACGAGATTACTTCTTCGATCAGGTATTCTTCTTTTCCAGTTGGAAAATGACTCGATTTGAATTTTGAGAATTCGGAATCATTTGTTACTTTGGCCTGGCCTTTACCATCATAGCCGAATCGTAAAGTCTTGATGATCCAAGGAAAAGGAATCGAAACGGAATCATTTGCATTATCTTTTGTTAAATGATAAAACTTCGGTGTTTTCAGACCCAAAGTCAAAAAATGAGATTTTTCCAAAAACCGGTCTTGTGCTATCTTTAAAGCGGAAGGAGGAGGATAAATACTCAGTTTGTTTTTTAAGGAATATTCTTCTAAAAAATCAAGAGTAACGCTCGGAATATTTTCAAACTCAAAACTAAGTACATTGATTCGGGATAAAAAGTCGGATAATTTATTATGATCAGAATATTCTCCCGTGATTTCCAAAGCGCCTGCTTTCTTAGAAGGAGAATTCGAATCCGGAGAATAACAGATCACATCGAAAGCAAGCAAATTGGCTTCCTGGATCATCATCTGACCCAATTGTCCCGACCCTAAAATTCCAATTTTACGTTTAGTCATTATGATCGTAAGCCTTGCGAGAAGTTAAATCAACAAATCTTTGTTATGTGAGACAGCTTCTTCTTTGTTTTTTTCCGCATACAAAGAAAGATCTTTATGTAAGCCGGGATTTGAGATGGAAAGAATCCGTATGGCGAGGAGGGCGGCATTTGCGGCTCCACTTGTTCCGATAGCAAGTGTTCCCACGGGAACACCTTTCGGCATTTGAACAATGGAAAGCAAGCTGTCCTGTCCGGAAAGTGCTTTGGATTGAACCGGAACACCTAACACGGGTAATGTAGTAAGGGAAGCGACCATACCAGGCAGATGAGCTGCGCCGCCGGCCCCTGCAATGATGATGGAATATCCGTTTTCTCTGGCATTTTTTGCAAATTCAAACATCAGTTCGGGAGAACGATGCGCCGAAACGATTTCCTTATGGTAAGGAATGGAGAACTCTTCCAAAAGTTTGCAAGATTCCTTCATAGTCTCCCAGTCGGAGTAAGAACCCATGATGACTGCAACTTTTCCCTTGATTTCCGGCATAAACTAATTCTTTCAGAGTGTCCTTAAATTCAAGCCTTTATTCTTCCCAATCGGCAACCAATGTTTCCATTTTCATGGAACGGGAACCTTTGACCAAAATCACCGTTCCCTTGGAGGCATGATCCTTAATCCATTTAACAAGTAGAATTCGACCCTCTTCTGTTTCATCAAAAGATAAATTGAATCCTATCTTTCTTGCATTTGCAATTTCTTTCGCGTCTTTTCCGTAGGTGAGTAAAATGCCTTCAGGAAAATCTTTCAAAACAACCCCGATTTTTTTATGATAGTGTTTGGAATATTTTCCCAGTTCCTTCATGGTTCCGAGTACCCAAACCAAAGGTTTCCCCGAGGCAATCTGAACACTTGCAAGGATGGAAGATTCCATAGATTCTGGATTTGCATTATAAGTGTCGTTGATGATTGTATAATGTTTCTTTTGAATGTTCATCCGTTTGTCGGGGGGATGATAGGTTTCGATCGCGTTTACCAGATGGGCTTCAGGTAGTTTTAGATATTCCCCGATCGCAAGCATTCCCCTAACATTACTTAGGAGTGCGATCCCCGGAATTTTCCAATGAACCTGGTGGCCACGGTAAGAAAGTAAAAATCCTTCCTTTGATTCCTTTAGGATTTTGAGATCCGACTTTTCCGATTGTTTCCAAAACATCAGATTCTTTTTTTTCTTTTTCAGATAAGTCTTCACTTCACTCAGATAGGCAGCATCTTCAGGCAAAAATAATATTCCCGCTTCATTCATACCTTCCGTTATATCCGCTTTTTCCAAAGCGATGTTTTCCGGTTTTTTCAAATACTCAATATGTGCCGATCCGATATTGGTAATGAGGGCTATGTTCGGATTTGCAATTCGAGATAATCTTGCTATCTCTCCCCGATGGTTCATCCCCATCTCGCAAACCACAACTTGCGTAGACTCTGTAATTCGAAATAAGGTAAAAGGAACTCCTATTTCATTATTATAATTTTTTTCAGTTACCACCAAACTCGACTTAGGTAAAAATCGGAATAAGTTTCCAACGAGCTCCTTGGTGGTGGTTTTTCCGGAGGAGCCTGTTACAGCAATGATCAAGGGGGAAAAACGATTTTTATGAAATTGGGCGAGTATACCGAGACTGGCCAGACTATCTTTGACAAGGATTGCCTTACTTTTGTCAGATTCGCTTAACTTATGTAAAATGGGGTTCCCCTTTTCACATAAAAAATAATCGGCACCGCGGGAAATCGCGTCGGGGATAAAATCATGGCCGTCCCGTTTGTCTTTTAAGGGAATAAACAGACTTCCCGGTTTGCATTCGACTGAAGAAGTGGAAATGTATTTAAAGAGAAAACCGGAATCCGGCCCAAAGGAATCCTTTTGATTTAATACCTTGAGAACGGTAAACAAAGAATATCGAAAATGAGAGATCATATTACCCTTGACCATTCTGAATAAGATAGGAAGGATTTGGAAGAAAAACTTAAGATGTCAGATCGTAAAATCAAAGTCATTCTGGTCGGTTTGGGTAGAATTGCTAGCAAATTGGAACTGGATCCGTTTCGTAAAAAACCATGTACTCACGCAGGTGTATTGTTTTCCGGATTCGGTAAAAAGAATTTTGAACTGGAACTTGCCGTCGAAACCAAAGAGGAAAGAAGAAATGACTTCAAAGACCAGTGGGGTCTATCTTCGGGATTTCCCATTTTTGAAAATCTGAACCAATCCCGAATGCAAATCGAAGAACTCACCGGTTCCCAATCCTTTTCTCATCTTGCCATCATTGCAACGCCTTCTTCCAGCCATTTCCATACAGCCAAACAGTTATTAAACTTTGGAATTAAAAACCTACTCATCGAAAAACCGGTGGCAGTTTCCAAAAAAGAAGGAGTCCTATTGCGAAACCTGATGAAAAAAAAGGGCGCACGTATCTGGATCAATCATGAAAGACGTTACCATCCTCAATACAGGTTTGTTCGGGATCTTATAGAAAAGGGAAAGTTCGGAAAAGTACAATCCGTACGGGCAAATGTTTTTACCTCCGCAAAAAATCCCGGATCGGCGTTTTCCAAATCGGGAGGAGGGCCCCTCCTTCATGACGGAACCCATGCAATGGATCTGATTCATTGGCTTTTCGGAAAACCAAATCTCAATTATGCGAAACTCGTTTTCCCCAAACTGGGAACTATTGAAGACAGAGCAACCGCTTGGTTTTCCACAAAAACAGGCATCGAAATCCTTTTAGATGTTTCCGGGGGAAGGGACTATTTCCAGTTCGAAATGGATATTCTTACAAGTTCCCATCGTTTGATTTTATCAAATGACGGATTTCAATTTTGGGAAGGGAAAACTTCCCGGCTTTATAAAGGTTTCCAAAGCCTAAGCCCGGTTCAAATTCCAAAATTTCCCGATTCTGAAAAATCAAATGCATTTTTAGGTATTTATCAGGAAATCGTAGAGGTAATCCAAGGTAAAAAAAATAGACAAGAAGGCAATATTGAGGATAATATTCACATTCTGGACAGTTTGGAATCAATATATAATTTTAGGAAATCTGAATGAATCCGGAACCCAAAGTCCGTTCTTTAAAAATTTACTCTTTCGTTTTTAAGACGATTTTTGCTTATTATCTTAGATCCAAACTTCTGAAAAAATTCATTTCGGAATCTGCCTGGGAGAAAAAGAAGAAAGTTTTTCTTTCTAAAAAAGGCAAAGAAGCAAAAGATATATTCTTCTCGTTAGGTGGAGTTTATATTAAAATCGGGCAATTTATCAGCAATTTATTTCATCTATTGCCGGAAGAATTTTTATGGGAACTCCAGGACTTGCAAGACAGAGTTCCTTCAAAACCTTTCTCTGAAATTCAAAAGAGATGGCATTCCAATTTTTCCACACCAATGCATGAGGTATTTCACAATATAGGTGTGGAAGCCCACGCAAGTGCTTCCACTGCACAAGTGCATATCGGTTATTACAAAGACAAAAAAGTAGCGATCAAAGTCCTTTATAACGGAATCGAAGAAGAAGCGAGAGCGGATTTAAAGACCATTAAAAAAATCATCTGGATCGTGGATCGGTTTTTGTTTTCCATTTCGGGGAGAGAAGTGGCAAATCAATTGGAAGAAATGATTCATAAGGAATTGGATCTGAGAAACGAGCTGCACTATTTGCAAAAAACAATCCTGGCCTTTCAAACGGAAAAGGATTTTTGTTTTCCCGAACCGGTGATTGAGTTTTGCACCAAATCGATATTAGTTACCGAATTTATTGAAGGGAAAAAAATCTACGAAGTCCCTCCTCACGAATTCGGAAACAGAAAAAATCCTTATTTGGAAAAACTCATTCGCGGCTATATGTTGATGATTTTCGACTACAGGTTTTTCCATGCGGATCCTCATCCCGGAAATCTGATCTTACTTGAAAACGGCCAATTGTGTTTTATCGACTTCGGAGCTGTCCAGGAAATCAGCGAGGACGATTCCAGAAACCTGGAAAGGCTTCTCATCAGCTCCATGCAAAAAGACTACCATACGATGGCGGAAGTACTCATCGAAATGGGAGCCGTGAGCGAAAATCTCAAGAAGGAAGAGCTTTGTAAAATTTTAAAATATTCTCTGAGCAAACTCAATCGCATTCTATCTTCTACTAAAAATTTCAGAAATATAGGCTGGGATACCTTAAAGCCTGGAGAGGATTTACGTTTTTTACGTGAAATCCAAGTTAGCTTAAAAAGACTTCTCGCCGCACTGCAGCTCCCTCCCAATTTTTTAAGCTTACACAGGGTTCTCGCTCTTCTTATGGGAAATTTTTCCTATCTGGATCCAACCAGATCATTGTTCGAATATGCGGAAAAACCTTTCCAACAAGTGGTTTTGAAGGGCAGCTCCTGGAGAAAACGTTGGAGGGAAGAGGGGGAAGAAATCGTGGCAAGTGCACTTTCCCTTCCAAAAGAATTAAATGAATTTTTTTATAAACTGAACCGTGGCGAATTTAAATTCCAATGGATCGAAGACAAGGACACCGCAGAACGCAAAATTCTTTTGCGCGAATTGCTTAGTTTTGGGGTTCTGGGGTCTTTATTTTTCTATTTCGGAATTTACTATGCAGAAAAATCCTGGAAAGAACCAAGTCTGTTATTTTATATGCTAGCAGGTCTTTCCTTTTGGTCTTTTGCGCGCTCCGCATGGACTTATCAAAATAAAAAATAGTATAAGAGTGTATCGATGCAATTTCCCGAACTTCCTAAAAAACCTTTTTTGTCGGTTTATAAACCCCAATATATTGCCTTTGTGATCTTTGGACTGATACTCGACTTGGCAAGCAAGTACATCATCATCAAAAAAATGCAAGCGTATGAAAGTATTCCCGTAATCGGAGATTTTTTCCGCCTTTCTTTGACATTTAACACTGGTTTTGTTTTCGGCCTATTTCAAAACAACGCACTTCCTTCTTTATTTGCGACCAGCTTCGCCATACTCTTTCTGATCTTTTATCGTTGGTCCAATTCCGATCTGGGAAATCCTTGGGGTTGGAATTTAGTCATGGCAGGTGCCTTCGGAAATTTAAGTGATAAGTTTTTTGTAAAAATCCCGGGCGAAGGTTTTCGTTTCGGATTTAGTCCCGAAAGGCCCGGAATTGAATTCATAGGCGTCGTTGACTTTTTAGACTTTGAATGGCCGAACTTTCTACTCTTTGAAAGATGGCCTGCATTCAATGTGGCGGATTCCTGTGTTTCGATCGGAATTGTGCTTCTTCTACTCACAATGGATTGGAAAGAAGAAGCTAAAAAATAATCTTATAAAAAGAAATTAGAAGTAATTGTGACAGAGAGAGTTTTAAAAACCTCTTTGTCTTCTTCCATTTTCCCCACTTTCCAATTTACCCCTGAAGGAGAAGCATACAGACTTCTCCCTTTTTTGTTTTCGGAAACCCCACAAACACGAATTATGTGAGTTTTTGTTTTTTTGGAAAGACTTGCAAAAAAATCCAAGTCTTCTTCGTAGGATCTTACCCCTTGTTCCGAAGAGAGATGAAAAATCACCTCGATCTTTTCTTTTTCAAAATGATCCCAAATAGACCGATTGTTAATATCTTCTCCGATTAAAATTCCAAACCGAAGACCACCCATAATGAAAATGGATTCCGTTTGGCCCGGAAACAATTCGGTTTCATCGGGAGCCAAAGTCTTTTTCTCGTAAAAATCAACTAAGACAACGGATTGAATGATGGGAGAAGCGGAAACCAATTTGTCTTCTTCATTTTTTCTGTAATGGGTTCCCCCAAGCACAACGCCCTTGAACGTTTCTGAAATCTCAAGTAAATGGTCTTGGTATTCTTTTTCATGTTTGGCGGCAGTAATCGCAGAGTCCGCTTGAAAGAAAAAAGGAAAACTCTCCGGTAAAAGTAGGAAATTGGCTCGTGCTAGAGCTATCTTTCCTATTTCGTCTTTTGTGAACCGTTTGTGAATATTCTTTTGATAGATGGAAATTTTAATCGTTGGCATTCTTAAATTGGGTTTCCTGTAGGGAAGATGTCATCTTCATCATGATCGACATGCTCCAACTCATCGAGATCTTCGTCTAAAGGATCAGAATCTTCGGAAGAGGCGGAAGGCGGCTGCGCAGGATTAGTAGTAGGCGGTGCAGCAGCGGATTCCGTTTGGCCTCCGGCAAGACTTGATTCTTCCAACCCGGGATTTTCACCTGCGTTTTCTTGTAATTCCATTCCGAAAGATTCTTTCATTTGTTCCGGAGTCAGTTCGACGAGACCGCCATATAGATCTCCAGATTCAATCCGATCAAACAGTGCTAATGCGAAGCAGTATGCTTCCATCACACATTGTTTGATCGGTTTTTTGTTCAATCGTTTGCGGGATTCCATTGCATCAAATGTGATTACGTCATTCATATTCACAACGATCTCTTTCTTTGATTTCATATCTTTGATGAGATCCAAAAGAATGTCTCTTGACCTTTGAGCGAATTCTTTGATTCCCATTCGAACGGTTCTGGACTGACCGGTTCGTTTTTGCTCAATGGTTGTCAGCTTTTTAGATGCTTCTATATAATTGGCACCGGGATTTGCTTTGTGTTTTTGGAGTTCACGGATCACATCAAGATAGATTCGGTATTGATCAGTAACGGGCCTTGTGGATTCGTAAATATCCAACATTTTCTGACGGTAATCTATTTTGACTCCGTTCAAATGGACTAATTTCAAATCTATTTTTTTGGTTGTTAATACAAAAGAATACTCATCATCAAACTCTCTAAAATAAAAATAAGAAAGTAGAACCTTATCCGAATCAGGAACAAATCCGAACTCATTCTTCGGATCAAACTTCTTACGAAGTTTGGCAATGGAATACATCTGCATAAGCCGAAGTCCGTAAGCTTCTTCTTTAGAAAGGGAAACGGGTTCTTTTTCGTCTTCCTTGGCTTTTTCCTTTTCTTCTTCCTGTTTTTTGGCTTCTTCCGCTTTCGCTTTCGGATCTACTCCACCTGGAACGTTTTCACCGGCTTTTCTTTGGCCTGGGCGATCTTCGGGAAATATTCCCAAAAGCGATTCCATATAACGGGAAACAAGCGGAATATTTTTGTTTTCCGCCCGAATCACTACCAGATATAATTTTTCAAAGAATGTATTGAATAAAATATCTATCTCTTGGGAAATTTTTCTTTTTTTGGAAGCGTATATCAATGCAGGTTTATTTTCAATTTTCTGCATTTCATCATAAGCTTGTAAGAATGATTTTTTCAATGTCTCTTGATAGGGATATAGAATGTACATCTTTTTAAAGAGATTATAAATCGGTGTTTTTACTCTTTCTATTGCAACGGGAGATTCGGGAGCGGCAAGAATCGGCTCCGTAATGTCTGTTAGCTCGGGACCATTGTATAATTTCTGGCACATGGCAATCAATTCCACAAGCAACGGGTTGATCTTGTCCAGTTTTGCGGATAATCCCGGTGATACGGAAGGGTTTCCCAAAATTTCAGTGGCACTATAGTTGCATTCGATTAATGCCTGTTTGCCTTTGGTACTGAGCTCATGCATAAAGCTTGGAATCAAATCACTGGAACCGAAAGCGGTAACCCTTCCCATCCAACACTTCAGCTTAACGGAAAATCGTGCGATGAAGCCGGAAATTTCTTTCTCGTATTCAAGTTTAGGATCTACTCCCGGTTTGTTATCGCTAACCCCCGAACCTGATTTGGAATCTCTTCCCGATCCGCCGCCACCTGACCTGGATCTGGATTTTCCTTCATCACCGGAACCACGTGAAACAGTGCTTTGGCGAACTTTCGGCTCTGGGCGATTGCGCTTGTTCTCTTCCTCTTTCGGATCAGGTTTCTCTTTTAAAACCTCACCCCCAGCGCTCACGAACTTGTTGAACATGTCCTTTCTGGCAGAGTCATCCAGGCGATTTACGCCAATTGAGCGTTTTGTATTATCGAATTCTGGCATATTTATAATTTCGAACCCTTTACTAGATTAGAGAATTCAATTTCTGGTAAAAAGCAATTTTTAATGGATAATTCCCCAAATTCTGGATAAATGGGACTGGCGGGCTCCGCAAACCCGGCCAGAAACCAATCAAAATCGACAAGGCAGAAGAAATGGCTGATTATATTCTTTCCGATGAACTCAAAGAGGCGGTTTTAGTTGCAGAAATCACACAAAGACCTCTTCTTTTAAAAGGAGAGCCGGGCACCGGAAAAACTCTTTTAGCAACCCATGTTGCCGAATCCAAAAAATTGCCTTTCTACAGATGGCATATCAAGTCCACGAGCCTTGCCAAAGAAGGACTGTATTTTTACGATGCAGTCTCCCGATTGAACGATTCCCGTTTTTCCGATGAAGATACAAAACTAAGGGTTCGGGAGGTAAAAAATTATATCCAACTGGGAGCTCTGGGAGAAGCATTTTCTTTTCCCAAAAGGTCGGTGGTATTGATAGATGAGATCGATAAAGCGGATATAGAATTTCCGAACGATCTCCTCTTGGAGCTGGACAAAATGGAATTTTTCATCCCTGAAACCAAAGAACATATCATCGCAAAAGAAAGGCCGCTTGTTATCATCACCTCCAATAATGAAAAGGAACTTCCCGACGCGTTTTTAAGAAGATGTATTTTTCATTATATAGAATTTCCGAATCGGGAAATCATGAAAGAGATAGTACATTCCCATTTTCCAAAAATTGAAACTGAGTTTTTAGAGAAAGCATTGGCGATGTTTTATTCCGTTCGCAGGATAGAGAGTTTGCGTAAAAAACCGTCTACAAGTGAATTATTGGATTGGATTCAGGTACTACTTCATTCGGGCGAAAAATTGGAATCCAATACGACTATCCCATTTGCAGGAACTTTGTTTAAGTCGGAAGACGACTATAGGGTTCATTTAAACTAAGTTATGTTTTTGAATTTCTTCTATACTTTGAGAAATGAATCAGTTGCTTGTTCCACAGGAGAGCTTCTGTCGTTTCTTACGTCTTTGCAAAAACTGACTGACCCGGCAGGATACATTTCCATGGAAACTCTTTACCGGGTAGGGCGTTTGAATTTTGCAAAAGATATAAAGTATTATGACGGTTATGATTTGGCATTTTCCAAAACTTTCGGAGGACTTTCGGAAATAAGGATTCCTTTTAGAGAATCACTTCTGGAATGGTTGGAAGAAAAAGCGGATAGAATTCTATCTTCCGAACAAAAAGACAAAGCCCCTAACATGTCCATAGAGCAGGTGTTAGAAGAATTAAAAAAAAGATTGGAAGAACAAAAAGGCCGCCATGACGGGGGAAACAAATGGTTAGGAACCTCGGGAACTTCTCCTTTCGGAAACTCAGGATTCAATCCGAACGGGCTGAGTATCGGCGGAGATATGGAAGGAAAGGGCGCCCGCACGGGAGTCAATCTTTGGACTGAAAGAAACTATCGTGCTTACAGGGAAGATGAGATCCTGGATACCCGTTCCATTCAGATTGCTTTGAAAGAAATCAGGGTATTGCAAAAGGAGGGTAGAAAAGAGATTAACATAGATAAGACGGTAAAAAGAACCTGTGAAAATGGAGGTGATATCGAGATTATCGAAGAAAGATCGAGAAAAAATGCATTGAGATTGGTTTTGATCCTCGATATAGGAGGGAGCATGACCCCTCATTCCGATAGAGTAAGTAAACTATTCAGTGCCAGTAGAAGCCTTTATCATTTCAAGGAAGTTCATAATTTTTTCTTTCATAATATCTTTCATGACCGTTTGTATGAAACACACGAGTTCGGCAAAAGCATTTCTCTCAAACATTTTGAGGAAAAATTTCGTAAAAACACAAAGCTCATTTTTGTAGGGGATGCTTATATGGCTCCTTACGAACTTATGAGCGCTCCTTATAACCCATATTCCTATCATAAAGAATCGCAAGAAGAAAAAAACAGAAAAAGGAAAAGCGGTCTCGATTCCTTGAAAGAATTGATTGATAAGTTCCCCGATTCGGTTTGGTTGAACCCTGAGCCTAAAAAATTTTGGACAGCACCAACCATTCAGGCAATTGAAGACGTCGTGACAATGTATCCTCTCACAATAGAAGGAATACGCAAATCTGTCAGAAAATTATTGGGAAAATCATAACCGGGAAAGACCCTTTCTTTCAATTTGACGATTACGAATGTCGTTAATTAAGATACGATATGGCATCATTTTTAAATTTTTCAAGTTTGATCATGTTTTTGATCAATTTTGCCACGCTCGTATTTTATTATTCTTTTTATAGGTTTCATTTTTACCGTCATTCGGAATCTTTTTTACATTATACTGCGATTGCATTTTCCATTTTCAGCGTAGGTATAGCTTTAGCATTACAAGCGCTAGTTTTGGCTGTCAATCCTTATCCGGGACATGAATTCAAAGCAATCGTGCTTTCCGGTGCAGTGGAGGAATTTTCCAAATTACTGGGGATTTATCTTTTCTTTCGTAAAAACCAGGATGAATTTACAGTGACTGACGGTATTTTTTACGGACTTGTTTTAGGAGGAGGATTCGGATTACTAGAAAACATTCTTTACTTCATCGATTCGGCGCTTTGGTCTCAAGTACTTAGATCCATTACTTCGCTCCCCATTCATATGATCAACGGAGGGCTCATAGGAGCTTTCCTTATGATTTTTTTATTTTCCAGCAACAGGATTTACCGCTTCATACGGCTTTTTATAGGAATCGGTTTTTGTATGTCAATACACGCCCTTTATAATTACTCCTTATTTACCGATTCTGGAATCACTTCGATTTTACCATTTTGCATTTTGATTCTTTTCTTTATTTTAGAAGTAACAATTGCTAAATCAAGAATTCTATTACCCGGTTCCATTCTGAAACTTATGAATATGACCGTCGAAGATTACGAAATTTTAAGCAGACACAACAGACATGAAGGCTGGATCCAGAATGTACAAAAACATATTCTTAATGAAAATATCAGCTTGTTTCAAATCCCGAACATCCGAGTCAATTTACTGACTGCATTTTTTTTGGTTCCTTCTATAGTTTCCATTTTAGTGCTGATCTACCACCCGGAGCTGATCACACGTAATTTTACCGATCTTGAAATCAAAGATTATTTCGCTTTGTTTGTGATTTATCCCGCAGTCATTGGAATCATGTTTTTTTTCGGGGGAGTATTGAATCCCTACTTTTTCAGAGATAGGATGCTTGCCGTTCCTTTGTTCGGATCAGTGGATTTAAAATCGGAAAACGATGAAGAAAACACTTCTTTGTTTTATATTTATTTGAACCAATTTTATGTCCCGGTTTCCAAAATGTATCCACCAAATACAAGAGTGCTATTCGACTTATGGGTCGGAGTTACTTGTTATAAGAACATCAAAGGAAGAATCATTTGGACCAAAGAAAACATGGAAGGGAACTGCGGTGCTATGTGTGAGCTGGATGCGATCGAATGGAAGTATTTGATCCATTGGAATCTGGTTCGTTCCCGCCAAAACTTTAAGAACCTGTTCATAAGAACAAAAAATTAATTAGAATCGGGATTCGACTTCGAGAGTATATTGGATTTGTTCTTTGGAATTCGTTCCCCCATAACTACGGTTTTGTGAAATCACACCTGCTTTCGCATCAGCCTTCAACCACACGGATCCTGTATTCCCGTCTTTGGATTCCACCTGTCCTATATAAAAATTATCAAACAAAGAATAGGCAAGTACTGCGACAAGTAAACCGCTGTACATTTGAAATCTTTGGTTATGAAAGTCATATCTGTCCGTAGAGAGGACATTACTCACCACATAAATTCGACCGTCGGAACCCGGAATAAATTCCTGGCTTCCGTTGATTGCCTGCACCGATTGGTTGTATTCATAGATCATTCCTATCACAGATAAGGCTGCCGTTCCGAAAACCAAAGTGGATTTGCCGTATTTTTTTTCCATAAAAGGTCTGTATCCCGGAATCAGCTTCACCGAATTGGCTGCTAAAAATTCTTTCAGTTTGTTTTTTTTGGGGATGGAAAAGGTTTCGAAATTCTCCAATTCAATGATCACCGTTTTTTTGTCTTTCTCGTTTGAAATCAATTCCAGGCGATTTTCTTTGAAAGACTTCAGGCTGGCAAATCCGTTGAAGCTTTTAGATTTCCAGAATCCGGATGTACCCGGTTCCAAAAACCGAATGATCTCTTTTCCCTGAATATTTTTGATATTCAATGTTTCAATCGATGGAAACGGAAAAGATTCCAATTGGAGCGGGCTTTCCTGATAAGAGAAAGAAATTTTCTCAGAATTCAATTTATGCAAGAATAAGTCGCATCTCTCCTTACCCCATGGTTTTGATTCCATACAGAAAGGAATTCCATCATAACCGATTTCAACCCCGATAACATCCTGAAGAGGGTATTTACTGACCTTGCCTTCTTCTTGCCATTCCAACTGAGTAGTAGTTACGATGAGCACACGCCCGTTTCTTACCTCGCCCGATTTCAACTTCAATTTGTCCGCAAACGAAGGCAAAACCGATAAAAGGATCAGAATAGAGAAAACAATACCCTTATTGTTTTTTCGGGAAGAATGAATGTTCGGGATGCCGGTCAAAGTTGCTTTTCTCTATTTTATGATAGATTTATCTATCTGAATTATCGACAATATCAATAGCCGCCGTGACGAAAAGTAAAATCAAAACTACGAATTCTCTCCGATTCAAAATCGGCCTGTTCTATTCACTTTTAGCCCTTCTCAATATCATTTTTTTTACAGTGATGATATTTGAAAACCAATCGGATTTACTTTTAAAAAATTTCCAATTCCAATCCGAAAACTTGGCAAATACGATACTCGCCGATTTACAGAACATTGGAATTACAGAAGAAAGAGACGAAGTATTTGAAGTTTTCCGTAAAACTTTAAAGTTATACGATATAGAAAAATTCCTGATTTTTCAACAAGACGGCAAGGTGTGGCTGCAAGAGCCTTTTACAAGCGAACCGACCGTTCAAGTCTCAGAATCCCTGCTTCGGAAATCAAAAGATGTGTCAGCGGATAAAGAAGGAAGCCTTTTCAAATCAAGATACAATTTGGATTTGAATGAAAAGGATTTCACTGTGGATTTTTTACTTCCCATCCATTCCAGAACAGGGGAAGAGATTTTTTTATTCACTCATTTCAATATTGCCTCCATCCAGGAAAGATTGAAGCAACTCTACATCCAAGTTGCCTATGCTGTGGTATGGGGTGTGGTCTTCCATTTGATCTTTGCGATCCTTGTCTATCGTGCGATTTTCAGACGGGTGGATATCCTGGATTCGGCTTCTAAAAAAATGGCGATGGGAGAATTGAAAACCAGGATCGAATGGAATTTCAAAAACGAGGACGAGCTTGATAATTTGGGTCGTTCGTTCAACGGAATGGCGGAAGAAATTGAGACCAAAGTCAATACGATTACCAAACTGAACGATGAGATCGGCCAAGAGCTCCAAATCGGAAAAGAAGTTCAAGAATTGTTTTTACCATCTAACAAAAAGTATAAGAAGTTCAAGATTGGAAAACTCTACAGACCGATGCGTGAAGTCTCCGGAGATATCTATCAATACTTTCATTTTGAAGAAGAAAAAGAAAATAGCGAATCATATTGTTTTTTTCTAGCGGACGCTTCCGGGCACGGAGTCTCGGCGGCACTTGTAACGGTCGTTATGGCAATGTCACTCCAATCCATTGTCAAGGAAAATCATTCTCCGATACATGCGATCAATAGTCTGGGCGAAGTCATTGCCAACAGATTGCAAGCCTCCTTCTTTGCAACAGGAGTCTTTGTTGTGTTTAATGAACCAGGCAAAGTGAAATTTGTAAATGCAGGTCATAACGCTCCTTTTATCATCAGGCCATCCACAAAGGAAGTCAGATACATTGACAGTTCCGGGCCTCCATTGGGGATGGGAGACGATATCCAATACTCTTTGGATGAGTTTTCGGTCGAACCGGGAGACAAAATCATACTTTATACCGACGGTGTTGTGGAAACTCCTGTCAAAGAAGGCGGACTTTTCGGTTTGGAAAGATTCGTCGAAATTGTCTTAAATCATATAGATGATTCCAATTCCGAGATTGTGGAAAAGGCGATGGAAGAACTGGAGCTGGCTCACGAAGAATACAAAGACGACGTGACTATGATTATCATTGAAGTACCGGAATGAGAAAATTTCTTTTTTTCCTGATCTTTATCCTATTATTCGGATTTTTCGGACTCGCATCACAGTCAATAGTTGGTGTAAAGCTCCAGGAACTTAGATTCGGAATTCTCAGAGACCAGTTGATGAATTACGAGTTATCTTCCCAAACCTTGCGGGAGAGACTCAAACAAATGTTCCTTTCCAAGGATGATTACCTCCAAGAGGTAAAAGTAAATATCCTCGAATCTGGGATTATGAACTCGGAAACAAAGGGTTTGGAATTGGAGATGAGCTGGAGGGACAAGTTCGGTCTTGCGGTCATCAATGCGGTTCGAGCCTTGAATTTTAAACCGTTTTTGGAATTGGAAGAACAACAAAAAACGATTATCAGATTACAATTTGCTTTTTATATGGAAAGAACCCGTAAGTTTTCCATTTCCAGTAAAAAATACGAAGAGTTGGAAGAGATTTTGGAAGGATCCGTTGCGGATGAGATGGCTTTTACCCTGCTTCATAACGGGTATTGTTTGGTGATGATGGGAGAAAGAGAAAGGGCTTATGTTAAACTAAGAAGGGCAATCGACATCTTTCCGGGAACCCATTATGCCGAAAACGCGGAACTACTCATCAGCTTTTTACAAGAAGGTGATAAGAGAAAAATGGATTTGAAAACCTCCAATAAAAAACCGGAGGAACTGGCTTATTCCCTTTTTCAAGCAGGAGATTATGAAGAGACTCTGAAAACACTAGAAACTCTACCAAAACTTACTGGTGACCAATCCTATATCAAAGCCCGTTCCATGGAAGAATTGGGCAAAACTTCCAACGCAGTGAAAGAATACATCCAACTTGTAAAACAAAAAGACAATAAGGAAGTGGCAATTCGCGCCAATAGGCGGTTACTTCTCATCGGAAATTTTTACCAGGAAAACAAGTCTCTGGTTGAATTTAGCAAGGGCGAAGCAGAAAAGTTAGGTGATGATAAAGCTGCGAAGCAAATAGAAGATGGTAAATCCTTAGTCTTAAAGCCGATTATAGTGGAAAAAATCCTCAAAGCGGAAACAGGAAAAACAGGAACGGAAGAAGCGAAGGAGCTTGCTGAAATCAAAGAAAATCTAAAAGACTCTTTGGAAGAATCCAAGGCTGAAACCAAAAAATTACTCACCGTAGTGCAAGAAGAAAATATCCCGATTCTGAAAGAAGAAATTCAGTTTGAGGAAAAAAAGGAAGATAAGTCGGCTGAGGTAGTCAAGGTTGAAAAAAGAAAAATCCCGAACATTGCCATCGTACGACCGGAAGAAAAAGGAAAACTACAAGTTCGTCTAACAGATGGTAGGGTGATTGCCTGTGACTCCCTTCACACAAACGGAAAGATCGTCAGTTTGAAATTAGGAGATTTCAGTTTGGAACTACCGATAGATTTGATCGGCTCCGTTTTGACTACCGTTCAAAAGGGAGACACTGGACTCCTTGTGGAAGAAAAGGGAGGGAAATCGACAGTATTTGACAAATTGGAAAGAAATAAAGAAGGGGAGTGGTTCAGCTCAAAGAAACTGGAGACAAAGATCCAAGACTCGGAGCTAAAAGAAGTAAAAGTAAACTAAAAAGGCTTAAGGAAGGTCGCCTTCTCCATTTAAAATAGTAAAAAACTTATCCAAACTGGATAGTTTTAAGATCACCATAACATCTTGGCTGACATTGAGTAGAAAAAAAGTTCCTTCTTCGGATTTAAGCTTTTTTTGTAGATTTGCAAGAAGGGCAATACCGGAAGAGTCTAGCAATTTGATATTCACCATATCGATGGCAACAGACTCTGCGCCATCATCTATGATTTTATGAAGCTCTTTTTTTAGCGCTGGCGCTGAATAAATATCGAGGGAACCTTCTAAAGTAACGACTGTATGACTTTTAACTTGTTTTGTTGTGAAATTCATTGAACTTCCTGCTAGCTTTATTAGTCTCGTCAACCATCCCAAATTTGTAAAGACTTTTTGTACGAAACTGTAAAGAGATATCTAACCTTTCCTAGATTAGGTATTTGACTAAGTTCTTAATTTCTTTAGAATTTCAGTGAGAGCTTGATTGTAACCATCAAACCCTCCTTTATCATAATCGTTCAAATCGTGATAATTCAAATCCCCGATTTCCTGGAGCATTCTTTTCAGCTCATTTTCCAGATGAGTTTTCCTTAGATAGGTAGAATCAAACAATTTCGGGTGCACAGTTTTATTGGGTACTAGTTTCTTAAAAATCAAATCGTTTTCCAGTAGAATTTTAATCTTAAGGTTGATTCTAATCGATAAATTTTATCTTATTAGGATATGGGAAGCCCACTCAGTCTGCTCGTTGTAGAATCAGACACTCAAGAAGTATTTCGACTGATTCGAGAGATCAAAACACACGGCTTTTCCCCTCTTTACCAGGTAGTCTCTTCTTGGAAGGATTGGGAGGAGAGGGTGGTCGAGGAAGATTGGGATGCCATTGTCTGCAGCATGGATTGGCAGGATGGAAAAACGCCTCAGGACCTATTATCCGATCTTAGAGAAAAAAAACTGGATATTCCATTCATTGTAGTTGCAAAAGAAGCTGTATTAGGTAATGCGCTTCAGGTTATGCGAGCGGGGGCTGCCGATATCATAGAATATTCCAGTTTGTTCCGACTCCCACTTGTTTTGGAAAGAGAGAGAAGGGAACTGGTTTACAGACGGGAAAAAGAAATTACTACCAATTATCTAGGCGATTCGTTACGTGAAATCCAATTCCAAAAATTTGCTTTAGACCAAGCCACGATCGTTTCGATAACAGATGCGAGCGGAATCATCACTTATGTGAATGAAAAATTTTCCATAGTATCAGGCTATCGGAAAGAGGAACTTGTAGGTCATTCTCATAGGATTCTAAAGTCCGATGAAAAAACTCTGGAAGAATGGAAAGAGATGTGGGAAGTGATCCAAAAAGGCAGGGTATGGAGAGGAGAAATCAAAAATACCAAGAAAGACGGTACCTTCTATTGGGTAGATACTACGATTGTCCCTTTCTCCGCACAGGACGGATCCATTTTTCAATACATTGCCATTCATCACGACATTACCGATCGTAAACTGGCGGAAGACCAGCTAACACATGATGCATTTTATGACAGCCTAACAGGTTTACCGAACAGGGCTCTTTTTCTCGTAAGGATCGAGCAAAAAATATCAGAATACAATTTAAGCTCAAAAGGATTTCCCATCGTTGTCTCCGTTAATATCGACAATTTCAAACGAATCAACAATTCTCTGGGAAACGGATCCGGAGATGATATCCTTCGTATCTATGCAAAAAGAATAGAATCCGTTTCCGGCAGTAACGCAACGGTCACCAGACTAGGTGCGGATACATTTGCAGTGCTTGTTGTAGACTTTTTGTCTCTGAACGAAGCAAATGATTTTGCAAATAAACTTTTGGACTACCTGAAAGAAATAATTCCTTATAACGGATATGAAATCTATCTGACAGCCTCTTCGGGGATTGCAGCATTCGGTATGGCGGGAAAAGAAGCGGAAGATATTTTAAAGAATGCTGAAATTGCAATGTTCCATTCCAAAGAAAGTAAAATCGGAACTGTTTCCATCTTTTCGCAGACCATGCAGGAAAAAATCCACTACCAGTTGGAAATACAAAACGATTTAAAGAAAGCAATCGAAAGAAATGAATTTGTAGTCTATTACCAACCGATTTATGATTTGAAAGAAAAAGAAATAGGGCACTGGGAAGCGCTGGTTCGCTGGAAACATCCCAAAAAGGGGCTGGTTCCTCCCGTTGATTTCATCCCGATGGCGGAAGATTCGGGCCTCATCGTTCCTCTCACCAAATACGTATTAGATGATTCTTGCTTGTTCGTAAACGAAGTTTCATTTGTTACCGACAAGGTTTCGGTTGCGATCAATCTTTCGGCCGAAGTTTTCCAACACCAGAATATATTTCATTGGATCGTGGATGTTCATAATAAAACAGGAATTCCTTTCAGTTCTTTGCAAGTGGAAATCACTGAAAGTCTTGCAATGAAAAATATGAATGAAACCATTCCCATACTTTCCAATTTGAGGGATTTGGGAGTAAAAATCGCTTTGGACGACTTTGGAACCGGATTTTCTTCCCTCTCCTATCTGGAAAAACTTCCTCTTTCCATAGTAAAAATGGATAAATCATTTCTGAACAATGTTGTCCCCGGGTCCAAAGAAGCTTTGCTTTTGATTTCCATCATTCATATGGCACATGATTTGGGCTTAAAGGTCATTGCGGAAGGAGTGGAGGACAAAACCCAATTTGATTTACTTGCAGATTATAAATGCGATATGATACAAGGGTATTTGATTGCAAAACCGATGGCATTGCAAGAGGCTAAAGAGTTCATGCAAAACTTCAAACCCATCAGCTGATTTTTAAAAACAAAATAAAGAAGAGAGAATATGAATTATAAGAGCTTATTTTATTCCGCTACTGTCGTTTTTGTGTTGGGCTGCCAAACCTCGCCCACTGGAAGAAAACAACTGTTACTTGTCAAAGACCCCGACATGAACACGATGGGAGTGCAAGCATTTGAAGAAATGAAAAAGAAAACTCCCATCGATACCGGCGAAGCAGTCAATCGTTATGTAAACTGCATTGTAAATGCGGAATTACAAGTTACGGAAGACGAGACTGGGGTGGAATCATGGGAAGTCGTGGTCTTTCGGGACAGTACACCGAATGCATTCGCATTGCCGGGTGGAAAAATCGGGGTGCACACAGGTATTTTACCAGTGGCAAAAACTGTAGACCAACTAGCAGCAGTTTTAGGACATGAAATCGGTCATGTGATCGCAAGACATGGCAATGAAAGAGTTTCTCAAAACCAAATTGCAGGCGGGGCACAATCTATTGTCAAGGCATTGGGTAAGGAGCAGGCTGCTGGTGTGCTTGGAGCGGGAATGCAGTATGGAGTTTTGTTGCCGTTTTCGAGAACGCATGAATCGGAAGCGGATATCGTAGGACTTGATATCATGTCGAAAGCAGGCTTTGATCCGAGGGAAAGCGTTACCTTATGGAAAAATATGAGTGCTCTCGGTGGAAGCAAAACAAATGAATTTCTTTCCACTCATCCTTCCGATGAAACCAGAATCAAACAACTGAATGAAAAAATGTCAGAATCTTTGCAGAAATACCAGATAGCAAAGTCGAACGGAAAACAACCTAATTGTAAATTGTAAATGATTCCCTTTCCCGAGCATCTTCGGGAAAGGTTCTAAGGGATCTTAGTTTATTCACAAAGAAGTTTTCTGGCTTGTATTTTGCAGTTGCGAGGTTTTCCGTCCTCGATCAGAGTTCCTGTTCCTTCCATTCCATCATTCGAAAAATCCCCGTTCAATGATTTGCCGTCTTTGAAACTATAAGTTCCTTTTCCGTTGATCCCTCCGTCCTTAAACTCTCCGATGTATTTGTCTCCATTTTTGAATTGGTATTCCCCGGGACCGGATCTTTTGTCTTCTTTGTAAATGCCTGAGAATTTTTCTCCGTCGGTATAAACAAAATTACCTTGTCCTTCTCTTTGATCATTTTTGAAAGAACCTTGGTAAATATCACCGTTCTCATAGATATATTTTCCGATTCCGTTAACGCAATCTCCCTCCACACAACCGAATTTCTTTTCATTAGAATCTTGTTTATTTGGATCTTGTACGTCTATGTTTTCAACACTTCGGCTGGATTGTTCCGTACCTTCTTTGTTTGCCTCTCCCTCTTTGGGAGTGGAAGAACAAGAAATGAAATAAAAAAAAGAACCGAAAATAAGTAGTGATAATGTCCTCTTCCAAAAGAGTGATTTCATGAAAACCTCCGAACTATCCAATATTGAACTTAAAAAAAAATAGAAAATCAATTCAAAAAGTAATTTTGAATGTCCTGAAATCTGCCTTGTTTTTGCATATTTTCGGGCTTGATTGCATCGGAAGGTTTATTATCATATTCTCTCGTTTCCACCAATTCATCCAAGTTTTCCAATTCGGATAAAAATCGTGTAACAGATTGAAATTGAATGTTTTTTTTCTCCAGCTGAAGAGGGGCAGTGAGATAAAGTTCTTCTTTGGCCCGAGTGATCCCCACATAAAACAATCTTCTTTCTTCTTCCAGATCTTCCACAGTGCGAATCCAATTCGAAGGAAGCTGTCCCTCCAAAAGATGGACAAAATATACTACTTTCCATTCTAGCCCTTTCGCAGAATGAACCGTACTAACCGTAACATATCCTTCTTCTTCCCTGTCCTTGTCAGGGGAATCTAACAAAGATTCCGTTGTCTCAAGACTAAGAAAACCCAAATAATCGGAAAGCTCGGCATATTCTTTGGTGAGCAAATTCAAGGATTCCAAATCATCCGATCTCTTTTTGGAATCGTCGTAAATCTGTTCCAAAAGAGGTAGGTAGTATTCCAAAATACTTTCCAAGGCTTTCGGCGGAGAAATCGGCCCGCCTTTGCCAATTTGAAGCAATCGATCCAATAATTTTGAAATATTTGATTTTGCTTCATTTTGAAAACCGATCCAAAAAGAATCCTCCTTCCAGAAAAGATTTTCCAATTCAAGAGAATCTTTTTGCAAAAGGTTTAAAAACAAACCCGTTTGTTTTGGTCCAACCCCGGGTTCCAGATTTAAAATGCGATTCCAGGAAAGCCAGTCTTTCGCATTGAGTAGAACTTTCAGATAGGAAATCACATCCTTGATATGGGATTGTTCCAAAAATTTCCTACCACCAAACTTACGATAGGGTATACCCTTGTGATTCAATTCCAGCTCGATCAGATTGGCATGCCATCCGGAGCGTACAAGAATGGCAATATCCTTAAAGACGATTCCGGATTCGTTTTGTTCCAGAATGTTTTCAGAAATGAAAACAGCTTCCTTTTCACCGTTGGTCAATTTCATATAGACCGGTTTTTTAGAAGGAGTCTCTTTCTTTGTGAAAAGATTTTTATCATATTTTTCAACAAACTTGGATAAGGCGGAATTTGCAAGATGTAAAATAGGAGAGGAACTTCTGTAATTTTCTTCCAAAGTTATTTTTTTAGCATTCGGAAATATTTTGGGAAAATCCAGAATATTGCGGACATTCGCCCCTCTGAATCCGTAAATACATTGGGCATCGTCTCCCACGACCATTATGTTTTCGTGGATACTCGCAAGTAAACAGGCAATATGTGCCTGGATTCTATTTGTATCCTGATATTCATCCACTAAAATATGTTTGTATACTCCGGATAAATACTTTCGAATATTCTCATTTTCTACTAATATTTGTCTTGTAAGTCCCAATAAATCGTCGAAATCCACCGATTGATTTTGTATTTTCAGGGATTCGTATTTTTCTTTGATCGTTTGAATCTCTTTGATTTGCGAAAGAAATTGGGAATAGTCTTTTGTCAGAACTTTTTCAATTGAGATTTGGTTGTTGAAGGAAGATGATAATATCTCATGAAGTGTTTCTTTTTTTGGGAAACGTTTGGTTTGTTTTTGCATCAAAACTGAATCACGGGCCATTCCTGTTAGTTGAATGGCATCTTCTTCGTCAAGAATGGAAAAATTGGGTGAATATCCGAGTATCTGAATGTATTTTCTAAGAAAAAGATGGCAAAAAGAATGAAAAGTTCCCCCCGTTACCGAGTTCATCCGGGTGTCCAGTAAAGCGGAAGCTCTTTGTAACATCTCCTTAGCTGCTCGCCTTGTGAATGTTAGCAGCAACAAGGATTTGGGGTCCTCTCCCGACTGAACTAAATGAAGAAGACGATGTACTAAAGTGTTCGTTTTACCTGTACCCGCTCCTGCAATGACTAAAACGGGAAAGCCGGTCAAAAGAGCCGCTTCTTTTTGCGCAGAATTCAATGTGGTCTCTTTTTTCACTGGTATCATGTTTTTATTTTTGATTCGATTGACAAACTAGAAAAATCAGACTTAGATAAAATGCTCCCTTAATTCTATGGTAACCGACCTCGTTTCCCAAACTTCCCCCAAGAGGGTTCTCGTTGTTGAAGACGAGCGGATCATTGCCATCAATATCTGTTCCACTCTGAAACAATTCGGTTACTCTTCCGAATACGTATCGGAAGGCCAGGCCGCCATTGACTGCGTTGACAACGAGTTATTCGATTTGGTTCTCATGGATATCATGTTAAACGGAGAAATGGACGGAATCGAAGCCGCAAAGATCATAAA
Source organism: Leptospira ilyithenensis (assembly GCF_004771005.1). Lineage (GTDB taxonomy): Bacteria > Spirochaetota > Leptospiria > Leptospirales > Leptospiraceae > Leptospira_A > Leptospira_A ilyithenensis. Next base: position 458,582 of record NZ_RQHV01000061.1, on the reverse strand, counting down.
AAGAAGAAAAGATCTTCCCATTATTTACCTGACCGCGTATTCTGATGATTCCACTTTGGACCGGGCCAAGTCCACGGAACCGTTCGGATATCTGATCAAACCGTTTAACAGTCGTGACTTATACATATCTGTGGAAATGGCGATTTATAAATCACGCATCCAAAAACAGTTGAAGGATTTTCAAAACAAATTATCCGAAACTCAAAAATGGGAAACAATCGGCCTTGTTGCCGCAAGTATTTCCCATGATATCAACAATCCGCTCACATCGATTTTAAACCTTGCGGAACTGATTGCAAAAGAAACCTCTAAAACCGGTCAAAAATCCATTCAGGAACATGCCAGAAAAATCAGCAGCGAGTCGGAGAGGATTGCAAAGATCATAAAAAATCTTGTCTCTTATTCGCAAACTACTTCCACTATACTTACATATTCCGATCTTTATCAAATCATGTTGGAGACCAGATCCTTTCTCCATCAGTATTTTTTAAAAGAAGGAATCCAATGTGAAATCGAATCGGAAAAACTTCCTCTTTATTTTTGCCAAAGTCAAAAAATAAAACAGGTGTTTTTGAATCTATTGCAAGATGCTCGCGGAAGAATTTTAAACAATACCGAAAGCACTGATAGAAAAATTTCTGTCCAACTCCAATGGGAAGAGACAGAGGTTGAAAAAATCATAAAAATTCAAATCATTGATAATGGAAAAATAGATCCTTCCAAACTTATACCTGACCAAAATAGTTTGGATATCACCCGCAATCTGATTGAAGAACATAAAGGAAAATTGGAAAGGAAAGAACTGGCAGACGGTGGACTTTGGATTATCAAATTTTACCTTTCGGAAAAAAACTAATTCAAATGACTTTGGATTTAATTCCTTTCCAATTTTTTTTGTCAGTCTCTTTCACATCACTTTCCGTTACATTATCTTCATAGATGGATCCCAGAAAAACCTCAATCCTTGCAGAATGAATCAACCAATGATCTTCGCAAAGCAAGCGCTCAATATTCTTTTTAAAGTCCCGAAAATAAGACTCTGTCAACTCAAGATCCCCTGAGTAATCAAACAAAATGGCTAGACAAATCCGATATAGGATTTCATTTCTAAGTCCCAGGTCGGAATCGAATCTCAAATCTTCCAATTTTAACTGGTTGTCTATGAAAATGGGCCGTTTGTTTTTTCCTTCGTGAACATAAACATGGTAATTGACCGTTCCAGGAATTCTTTCCCCTGAATATGTTTTGAGCATGAAAACTCTCCCGAAAGTCTCGGACTTTTGCATAGAAATTATGTCCGTTTTGAGCCCGGATGCAAACCCTTTTCTGGCATTTTTGTCAAATTTATCAGGATCATTTTATAGGTTTTCACTGGCAGAAAAGTTGCGGATTTGCTTTTCCCATTGATTTTTTGGCAAGAGTTGAAATCGTCGTTCTATACTTCCAAAGCATTCTTTCCTCGTGCGCCAATACCTACTTATTTTCTTTTTGATCTTGGGATTTACTTACTCACCTCAATTGCATTCGCAAGATACGGAAGGGTTAAAACTATTATTTCCTGATTTTGCCGGTCCCAAAACAAACCCCCAAGACGAAGAAAGAAAGGCAACCACTCAATCCATTCAAAGAAATTTGGTCCAGAAATCGGTTGATACAATGACGGATAGGGAAGTTGACGACACACTTCGTAATTTAGGTTTGAATCACCAAGGAACTATCTATATAAAAAGGGAACGTTTGAGGGAAGCCTTGGTTCCTCCTCTCGCGCCTGAAATCACCCAGGAAAGTATTTTAGGAGCACAGAAGAAAAAAGAATCTCCCATTCAAATCCAAAATGCTGCGGAAGGACAATTGCTCAATATCGATAAGACCCAAGGCGGGGTTCTTGTTCTACGTGGAAAAGTAAAACTCAAGATCCGGGACGGAGAATTGGAGGCGGATTCGGTATCTATCGATTCGGCCAGGCAGGAGATATATGCTGAAGGTGGAGTTGAATACCGGGACGGTCAGGCAAAAGTAAACGGAGAAAGATTTCTATACGATATCAAATTGAACCAAGGTGTCGTTTATAATTCGAAACTAAGTGTTTATCCTTCTTTTTTCATAGGGCAAAAGCTCAAACGTTTGGATGAAAAACGTTATCTTTTGGAAATGGGATACTTTACGGCTTGTAATGCGGAACTTCCTCACGAATCATTTCAGGCAAAAAAGATTATGATCCATGACGACAAATCCGTTGTGGCATATATGGTAACATATAAGGTAGGCGGAACGCCAATGTTCTTTCTTCCCTTTTTGTACAATTCGGAATCCGGGAACGGATGGATGGTGCAAATGGGTAAAAACAATACACAGGGCTGGTTTATGCAAAACAGCTACCAGTGGTCCGATCCTTATCCCAACTCCATATTCCTCGCAAACGGTTATAAGTTCCGGTTCGATCTTTATGAAAAAACGGGACAAGCCGTCAACCTGGAACTTTGGAAGGTATCACCTAACTTAAATTACAATATCAATATGGGTTATGCAAATTACAAAAAGAACGCGATTACCAGCGTATACGAAGACAGATTCAAAAACTTCGGAATTGGAAATGCCGCAGTCACAAATACTGTAGATCGGGGAGAACAATTTCCAAACCTGGGACTGCCATACAGAAATACGGGTGTTGATTATGATCCTTGGTGGAAGGGAGAGTTCAGGATCAATGCAAAATCAAATGACTTTAATAAAGATGTAACTAAAAACTTACAACTGATATATGAGAATTACAGCAATTACAGATACAATTACGAATTCGGAAACCGGTATGAACCATCCAATTCGATTCAATCTCTATTTACACAAAGAGATGTAAGGTATGGGAATATAAGAAACCTATTAAACTGGACTTTGAATTACACTGAAAACAGAGGTGACTTGAGCGTTCATATGGGCCTTAGCAGAACGATGCTCTACCAACTGCAGGCAAACAAGTATTTTGCGGCACAAGACGGTCTTCCCAGTGTTACCATTCGAAATTCAACACAAGTAGGAGCGACTCCTTATTGGAACAGTCCGATCTATTGGGACTTGACTTTTCAAACCAATATCAACCGGTTGTACGGAGCACCGACTCAGTCAAAGATTCCTTACACGAATACCACCGATATCAACGGTCAATACAAAGATTACGTTCTTAGGACTCAAACGATGGTGCTCGGGGAAACAGGATTCAGATCTCCCATCGCTCTCGGAACTTATGCGTCGTTCACTCCATCCATCTATGCGGGAGCACAAAAACAAACTGTTGAATTTCCCGGAAGCGGAACGGATTCAAACAGTCCTGACATACAAACAAACAAAGCATATGCAAATATACTAAAACAACAATCCTATCAATATGTCCGCCAGGCACACACAGCAAGAATCGGTATTCCGGAAATCTTTTTCAGCACAACATACAGAAAACTTGACGCACCAAAGGCGGAACTAAAAGATCCGGTTTTAGGAACAGTGCGCCAGCATGAAGCTGAATTTGCATTGGAAAGTTATGCGCTGAGCGACTGGGATGTATCTCTTCGAACGATCCGTGACTTGAGAAACATTTCTTCCGAATACAATCCTGGAATTTCAAACACGCAAAGATGGTATTATACCGTTATGAGAATCGGAGGATTCATCGACTTCGTTGACGGATTCAAAACAAGAAGACCTAGTTTACTGGAACGTAAGAGAAATTTCTATTCGGGAATTTTTATCAACAACGATTATGTTCATCATACTCCTCAAAATCGTCCTCTTTCTAATAACTTAACACTGTCTTATAAAATGGGCGGTTTTTCCTGGCCGATCGTACGTGCATTTCGAAGTTTGGAAGTCGGTTCTACATGGTATCATGTTTATAAAGACAATTATCTGGATAGTTACCGCTTTTTCTTTCGTACAGATACAAAAATTTCCAGATATGCTGGTATAGAGTTGGAACTTGATTCTCGTGTAACAGAGCCTTGGCGATTAACCGCACTTGCGCAAGGGCAGTTTTATGCGCTTTCCACCACGCCGGAACTTTATACATCACAAACGGGAACCAATTACGACCAAACAACGATTTGGGAAGATACCGCAGCGGGAACCGGACTACAAGGGCAGGACAAAAGGCAAAAGGCGGTTTTCAATATAAATAGATTCATGATGACCTTTAAATTGGATCTTCACAACTGGGAATATAGGCTTGGTTACAGTATGAACTTACGTGCATTGCCGGGTGGACTCAGTGGAAACAACCAATTAACATTTTACGATCAATCCGTTTATTTTTCAGTCAACCTGACAAACTTCAGTTTCGGAGAATCAGCACCGTCAACGGCTACAAGGATAAGATTGTATAGATTCAGAAAACGACCACTAGATGGTAGTACTACCGGAGTTTCCTCGGAGTCGCAATAATGCTGAAAGAAAGAAGCCAATCCTTTAAATTATTGTTTCTATTTACCGATCTGTTCATCGCAGGATTCAGTTTTGGAATTTCGTTTTTTATCCGTTATTATCTTTTGGATGATTCCGAATTCCAAAGACAGGTAATCGACGGAACGAGCTATCTGATTTTAGCGATTGTACTCGCAATTACTCAAATCATTTCGTTCTTATCTATTGACTTGTATCATCCCAGAAGAGGGCTTTCCTTTACCGACGAATTTTTCGGAATCGTTTCGGGAGTAGGGTTAAATTTAGTATTCGTATTGGCTCTATTGTTCTTTATCCGTGGAGAAAGTTTTTCGAGATTAGTTATCACCTATTTTGCGCTAGGTGCTATCATCAGTATCAGTCTTGCTCATTTGGTATTGAGAGGGATCTTACGTGTACTTAGGAAGAAAGGATATAATTTACGTTCCGTGATAGTGATCGGAACGGGGAAGTCCGCCAAGAATTTCGCCGATTCGATTCAAAAACATTCTATTTACGGATATGTAGTCAAAGGACTTTTTACCGGAAAAGTTTCTTTGAACATAGAAAAATCCGAATACCAAATCCTCGGAAATGTAAAAAAACTGGAGGACTATGTAAAATCAAATGAAGTGGATTTGATTGTTTATGCATTTTCCCATGAAGAAGGGGATTATCTGAAAGAAGTAATCGATACTTCCGATTACTACGGGATCGACTTGAAAGTAATCCCAAGTTACGAAGAAATCATCACTGCAAAAGGAAGAACGGAAATCATCGATGGGATTCCCATTATTTCAATACGAAACATACCTCTCCGACTGGGATACAATCGTGCGATCAAAAGAGGTTTTGATATCGCATTCTCTCTGTTATTTATCGTATTCTTCAGTCCTTTTTATCTGCTTATCAGTATTCTTGTAAAACTAAGCAGTCCCGGACCTGTTTTTTATAAACAAGAGCGTATCGGGTTGGACAATCGGATATTCGGAATGATGAAATTCCGTTCCATGATCGTTCAAAAAAAATCGGATTCGGATACTCTCTGGACGACTAAAGACGACCCGAGAGTTACCAGAGTCGGTGCGATTTTACGAAAACTATCGTTAGACGAAACTCCCCAATTTTTCAACGTGTTATTCGGAGATATGTCTGTCGTGGGTCCGAGACCGGAACGACCGTTTTATGTTGAAAAATTCCAAACGGAACATCATCAATATATGAGAAGACATGCGGCAAAGGCAGGAATTACAGGTTGGGCACAGGTGCAGGGTCTGCGCGGAGACACTTCCATAGAAAAACGGATTGAAGCGGATATTTATTATATAGAAAACTGGAGTTTGATATTCGATATTAAAATTATCATACTCACTCCATGGAAAGCGGTTGTTGATAGAAATGCATACTAAAAGGAAAAAGATTTATGGATGAAAAACAGTTAAGGACAATTGCGGGACTTTCAAAACTCAGTATCAATGACAATGAGATCGAAGGTATGTTAGATGACTTTTCCAGAATAGTAAAATACGTGGACGAGATAAAAAATCTGGATACATCCTCCATCGGCGACGATGAAATCTACGGTCAAACAATGCAAGTATTGAGAAAGGACATAGCGGAAAATGCTTTACGCCGCGAAGATCTGGCGAAAATCGCACCTTCGTATGAGAACGGTTATGTTGTTGTTCCGCAGGTAATCGAAACATGAAAGAATTATTCAAATTATCCTATTCAAAAATCAAAGAAGGTCTAGGAAAAGGGGATTTTTCTTCCGTCGATTTGGTAAACTCCTATTACGATCGGATTGATGAGTCGCAACCAAAAATCAAAGCATTTCTTGAAACAAATCGGGAAAAAGCAACTAACCAGGCAAAAATTAGTGATGAGAGAAGAAGATCTGGAAAAACAATTTCCGAATTCGACGGAATCCCTGTCGCAACTAAAGACAATATCTGTGTATCGGGAGAAATCACTTCCTGTTGTTCCAAAATTTTGGAAAACTTCAGATCACCTTATGATGCAACCGTAATTTCAAGATTAAAAGACAAAGGTTTCGTATTTTTACCCAGAACCAATATGGATGAATTCGCCATGGGTTCTTCTACGGAAAACAGCGCATTTCAAACTACCACCAATCCTTTCGATACCACAAGAATTCCCGGAGGATCTAGCGGCGGTTCGGCGGCAGCTGTTTCAGCGGGAATGGTTCCAATTGCATTGGGTTCGGACACAGGAGGATCAATCCGTCAACCGGCTTCCCTATGCGGAATCTGGGGATTGAAACCCACCTACGGAAGAATTTCAAGATATGGTCTGGTTGCATATGCATCAAGCTTGGACCAAATCGGTCCGTTTTCCAATGACATCCAAGGTGTTGTGGATTTGTTTTCGGTATTGAACGGAAGGGACGAAAAAGACCAAACAACCGTTACAGGGAAATCCTTTTCAAGCACAAATGTGAAACCCAAATCATGGAAAGGCGTGAAAGTCGGTGTGATGCCTACGAACAAAGCATCCGATTGGTCGCCAAGCGTTCTCAAAAAATACGAAGATATGAAAAAGAACCTGGAAAAAGAAGGGGCAATTTTAAAAGAATTGGATTTTTCCGTATTCAGCTACTCGATTCCCATTTATTATCTGATTGCAACTGCGGAATGTTCTTCCAACTTATCCAGGTTTGATGGAATCCGTTATGGACTGAGAGTGGAAGGAAGCAGCGGCAAGTTGGAAGATCTATATGTAGAATCCAGATCCAAAGGGTTCGGAGATGAAGTAAAACGAAGAATTCTGTTAGGTACATTTTCCTTGAGTTCCGGTTATTACGATGCTTATTACGGAAAAGCCCAAAAAGCAAGAGTGATGATTCGAAAACAATATGATTCTTTTTTTAAGGAAGTGGATGTAATCTTGCAGCCGACTTCCCCTACAACCGCTTTTAAAATCGGTGAAAAAACAAAAGATCCGATTCAAATGTATCTCGCCGACGTTCTTACAACGAGTGTTAACTTGGCAGGAGTTCCTGCGATCAGTTGTCCTGCAGGTATAGATGAGAACGGACTTCCCATTGGAATGCAATTGACTACGTCCCATTTTGAAGAAGAATCTCTCCTTTCCTTTGCAAGTTCCTTAGCCCAATTGCCTGATACGACAATTACTCTGCCTTCAAAAATTCAATAAGATGGACGAGCTAACCAAACGTGTAATTCCCTGTTTAGATATCAAAGCAGGGAGAGTCGTAAAAGGGGTCAATTTTGTAAACCTTGTGGATGCTGGTGATCCGGTTTCCTGCGCCATTGCTTACGAATCCAATCATGCCGACGAACTTTGTTTTTTGGATATAACAGCATCAAGCGATAAAAGGGATATTTTACTGAATCTTGTGGAAGAAGTTGCGAGTAAAATCTTCATTCCTTTTACAGTCGGTGGGGGAATACGCACGTTAGACGACGTTCGATCTGTATTGAACAAAGGTGCTGACAAAGTTTCCATCAATACAGCCGCATTCCAAAGACCTGCCTTATTAACCGAATCCAGTCAGATATACGGCTCCCAATGTATCGTATGTGCCATCGATTCAAAATACAATCAGGAAAGAAAACGTTTTGAAGTGTATCTGAACGGTGGGCGGACCGAAACAGGAAGAGATGCTTTGGAATGGGGCTTGGAAGCCGCAGAACTGGGAGCAGGTGAAATACTCTTAACATCAATGGACAAAGACGGAACCAAAGACGGATTTGATATAAGTCTACTCAAACAATTCACTTCCAACCTGAGCATTCCCGTAATCGCATCCGGTGGAGCGGGGAATCCCGAACATATGTCCGAAGCGATTCTTCGGGGAGGCGCTGATGCGGTATTAGCCGCATCTATCTTTCATTTCGGAGAGTATTCCATCAAAGAGACCAAACAAACGATGAGAGAGATGGGCATTAAAGTTCGTCTATGATCCTATTTTCTTTTTTTGACACAATTCTTTTTGTTTCTCCCTTCCTAATCATTTTAGGAATATTAGTATATTCTGCAAAACTAAGTAAGCCCAATCTGAAAAACTATTTTCAAGCTGAAGGTAAAATGTCCTGGTTTGTTGCGGGCACTGCAATGGTTGCCACGACCTTTGCCGCTGATACTCCTCTTGCAGTCACTGAAATCGTTCGTAACAACGGTATTTCGGGAAATTGGATTTGGTGGTATATGGCAATCGGTGGATTTGTTACAGTATTCTTTTTTTCCAAGTTATGGAAACGATCCGGCGCCACAACTGACCTCGAGCTGATACAAATTAGATACTCAGGCAAAGAAGCTTTGTATTTAAGAGGATTCAAATCAGTATTTATCGGGCTATTTCTGAATTTAGTGATCTTGGGCTGGGTCAACTTGGCAATGTTAAAGATACTTCAGGTTTTTTTTCCGGAGTATTCCAGCGGACTCCTACTCGCATTACTTTTGTTTATTGGAATTATTTACACTTCAATTGCTGGCCTTCGCGGAATTTCGTATATAGATGTATTTCAGTTTTTTTTAGCCTGGGGAGGGTGTTTGATTTATGCCTGGCAAGTCCTGGATCTTCCCTCTATCGGGGGTTTGTCGGGATTAAAAGACAAATTACCAACCTCTACATTCTATTTTTTTCCATCCTTTACATCAGATTCCGGTTTGCCTTTTGATCATTTTTTGATTATGCTAACCGTCCTTTGGTGGTCAAGTTGGTATCCTGGAGCAGAACCGGGAGGAGGGGGATATATTGCGCAGAGGATTTTATCCACAAGTGATGAAAAATCAGCTTTCAAAAGTTCCTTATGGTTTGTATTCGCCCATTATTTTCTAAGACCATGGCCTTGGATTTTGGTAGCGATCGCATCTCTGATTCTTTTCCCTTTTTTAAGTCCCGAAGAAAGCGGAAAAGGTTTTCTACTGATCTTAAATGAAATTTCATTCCCTGGAATGAAAGGTTTGTTATTAAGTGCGTTTCTTGCGGCCTACTTATCCACACTTGCCACCCATCTCAATTGGGGTGCTTCATATTTGGTAGTCGATCTTTGGAAACCGATTCTCCAAAAATCAAAAGATGATAGTTATTACCTAAAAGTATCTTATTTCATCCAAGTCCTGACTGGCATTTTATCTTTGTTACTTGCACTTTTCGGAATGGATACGATCAAAGGTGCCTGGGTATTTTTACTGGAAGCGTCTTCAGGAATCGGTTTTGTGCTCATAGCAAGATGGTATTATTGGAGGATCTCGGCTTTTACCGAAATTCTGGCGCTCTTTGTCTCACCTTTCTTTTATATAATTTACTCGGTTATCTTAAAAATTCCTTTTCCTTATTCCATTTTGTGCACTTCCGTTTCCAGTGTAATTGTGCTACTTGCAAGCACGAGAATACTTCCAGGAACCTCTCCAACGGTTCTATTAGAATTTTATAATAAAACAAAACCACCGATTCTATTCTGGAAAGGACTTACCAATAAACTATCAACCGAAATACAGCTGAAAGAATATCCGAATCATTTGGTTTATTCTCTTTTGGGGGTATTTTCAGGAATTTTACTGATCTTTAGCGGACTTTACAGCATTCAGTCTTTATTTTGGAACCGGGAGAATTTGGCGGCCTCTTTGATCATATTTCTATTCAGTTTGCCGCTGATGGGAATCTCCATCCGAAAAGCAATCAAAGACTAACATATACTAGCTGGCTAGATTAGGGTAAAGCTAATAGCTCGTCAACGCTCACGATGACTGCTTGGAACAAAGCCAAACTTTTCAAGTCGTCCACATCATTGGTTTGAAATGCCATCATTGAATGATCGTAACCCGTAAACTTCAACTGTTTGCGGGTTAGTCCACCCAAAATCGCACTATTTTCAGGAACAATTCCGTCATTTGCAGAAAAGCCCGGGTTCGTAGAACTTAATATCTGGCAGCCGGTTGCATAATAGAAAGCTTCATTTCCTGAGCATCCGTTTAGTACACCGTAATAAGAAATAAATCTGGAGTTATCCGTTAGGTTGGTATTGATATAATCCAAAGTATCATTTTCCGAACCGTTAATCGTTATTTGACCTGTCCCTTTGTTCGTATGACGAAGATCCTTTCCTCCCAATGTTTCGGTGAGATAAGAAACCAAATTTTTCAGTAACGGATCGTCTGAAAAATTCGGCGTAGCAAAAGGAGATCCGTACTGGGGAGAAGCCAAAGTGACCACCCCGTCGATCATCCCCGATTCATAATCGGAAGACAACATGGCACTTCTGGTAACAATCCCGCCCATAGAATGGGCGATCACTATGATTTTATCGTCCTTTTTGAATGCACTTTTCAAAACCGAAGCGAAATTCTGGCCGTTAAACAAAACACTGCTGGAAGTACGATAAGTATATAGAAACAATTCATACTTATCTTTCGCGGAACTTATATTTTCCTGATAATGAATGATCCCATTCCTAAACGTGTTTTGGATATTTTCAATTTTTTTAGAATCACCCGGAACCGGATCCGAATCTCTTTCTGCCGGATTCCATCCGTGAATGAAAATAATTTTAGGTCGTCCGTTGTTTTTTTCGGAAAAATAAGAATCTATGAATTGTTCATTTTTTAAATTTCTGGACGTAGCGGGAAGGAATTGAAAAAGTTTGTGATTCGGATTGGAGATCAATCCCAGGGCAGCTAACAAAAAGAAACGATTCGAATCTTTATCCGTTTCAAATTCCTTTTTATAAAAATCGTAGATACATTGATTCAAAAAACATAAACTAAAAAAAAGAAATATAAAACGTTTCAGATACATATGTGAAACTCTCAACCATTTACAACTCTATCTAAAGTAATACCACATGCCACCACAACATTCAAGGAAGATACCGATCCGTGAAGTCCGATTCTCGCAATATAATCGGAATTTTCCAGAAGTATCTTTTTGACACCTTCTCCTTCATTTCCCAATATAATCGCCAAATTTTCGGGCTCAGGCAACGTTTCCCAGATTTCTTCAGAACCTTCCTCGTCAGTCGCCATGATCCAATATTCATTTTTCTTTAAATACTCAAGGCTTTGAGCTAAATTAGAAACTCTGAATATATTCAAATGGTGAATGGCACCTGCGGAAGATTTTTCCACAACGGGAGTAATAGGACTTGTGTCCCGATCTGACATTAGAACGTGCTTCACTCCGAAACACTCTGCCGTTCTCAGAATATTTCCCAAGTTTCCCGGATCTTGGATCCGGTCCAAAATCAGAATCGGACCTTCTCCCGATTCTACAGCCGATTTAAACTGTTCCCAACTCTGCGACTGAAACGACTTTTGTTTGGTCCGAATGATCACGTATCCCTGGTGATTTTTATCACTGGCGATCCTATCCAATTCTCTTCCACTTACAGTCGTTATCTTTATGTTGGGGGGAACAAAAGTTTGAATCTTTCTTTTTTCTTCCAGGTTAAAGGAATCTTTGATCAAAATCTCTTTGATCGTTTTTACCCCTTTTTCAGGAACCATCTTTTCCAATGATTCGAGGAATTCATAAAAATTCCTTTTTCCAAAGAGTATGTCTACTGGACTTTTTTCCACTGAGTGATTCCTTCTTTTGTATCTAATAACTGAATTCCGCGGGAACTAAGTATATTACGAATTTCATCCGCTCTTGCAAAATTTTTATTTTTTTTCGCAAGTCCTCTTTCTTCCACGAGCCTATTGATTTCATTTTCCTCTTCCGAACTAAGTGCTTGCATTTCCTTTTCAAAACTCAACACACCCAAAAGGGAGTCCACAAATAGAAAATAATAAACCAGTTCCAAATGATCATTGCCAGTCCAAAGATTCTTATCATAGGATTGATTGATTTCTTTGATAAATTCGAACATAGAACCCAAAGACTTGGGAAGATTGAGATCATCACAAAACCCGGTTTCAAATTCATTCAATGCCTGAACGATTTTCTGATTTTCAATCTTTGTTTTTAAAGTTTGAATATTTACGGCTGCTGGCTTCTCGTAAACATAATCCAAAACTTCGAGAACTCGAAACAAAGTGGTTTGGATTCTCTCCAAAGTTTGTTTCGCTTCTTCCAGCTTTGCCAAAGAAAAATTAAGTTTGGATCTGTAATGAGAGGAGATTAACAAATAACGGATTTGTTTTTTATCGTATCCTTTTTCCAAAATATCGCGTAATGTAAAAAAATTTCCCTTACTCTTGGACATTTTTTCACCTTCGACTAATAAGTGTTCACAATGAAGCCAGGTTGTTACGAACTCTTCTTCCGGGTAAGCACCTTGCGATTGTGCATGTTCATTTTCATGATGGGGGAACAGTAAATCAATCCCGCCGGTATGAATGTCCACTCCCGATCCGTATACTTTCCGAATCATCGCGGAACATTCCAAATGCCAGCCAGGTCTGCCTTTTCCGAGATCGGTATCCCAAGATTTTTCACCGTCTGATTTTTGATTTTTCCAAAGTACGAAATCACGAACATCGTCTTTTTCATATTCGTCGGCATCGTTTCGAACACCTGATTTCATCCCGGCTACGTCGATTTTGGACAATTCACCGTATCCTTTAAACTTCTGAATGGAATAGTAAAGGCTTCCGTCTTTTTCATAAACAAGTCCATTGTTTTGTAAACGGTGAACCAAATCGACCATATCTTCAATGGATTCGGTTGCTTTCGGATAATGTTCCAATTTCTGAATATTCAAAGATTCTAAATCTTCGAAAAAAGATTTTGTCCAGGGAGCGGTGATTTCTTCTACGGAAAGTTTCTTTTCAATCGACGCATTAATGATCTTATCATCAATATCGGTTATATTCATTGATTGATCCAAAACATACCCTTCCGAAAGAAGAGCCCGCCTGAGAATGTCCACAAAAAGAAAGGATCTGATGTTTCCTAAATGTGCAAAATTATAAACGGTAGGACCGCAGGAATAGATTTTAACCCGATTCGGATCCTTGGGAAGGAACGGTTCTTTTTTCCCTGATTTGGAATTATAAAACTGAAATGACATAGATTCTAAAGCTGAAAGATTTCTTTTACAAATTCGATATTTACCAACGGCTGTTTTTCTTTTCCAGCTTCATTGCCTTCCGTAGGATAAATCTGCATTCTCTTATCACAATTCATATGATTGAATAACGCAAAAATCGCCTTAGGATGAGAAAGACTGTCTTCCATTCCACAAGTAAATAAGGCGGGTATTTTTATCTTTTTGGCAAAATAAACAGCATCGAAGTAGGCCAGTTCTTTTTTATAATCTATCTTTTTCGTTGCCCGCTTTTCCAAACTAGGAGCCATTTCCCTGACCCAAGCATTGGATTTCAAAGAAAGTTGATCTTTGTCAATATAACAAAAAGAAGGTGTTTCTAAAATCAGACCTTTGATTCTGTCGGTAAATGCAGCACCAAACACAGACAATGCGGAGCCGAGCGATTTTCCGTGAAGGATGATCTGATCTCCATCGATTCCGTCGCTCAAACGCAGGAACTCGATGGTTCGAATCACGTCCAAGTAGAGTTTTCTCATATAAAAATCTTCTTTCGAATCGAGGCCGGTTGCAAAATAATTTGGGGACCAGTTTGGCAGTTTGTTTCCTGTATTCGGATCAATCGGAGCTTGGATCATTTCTTCTCCATGCCCGCGCAATGTGATATGAAGCTGCGCCACTCCCAAATCCGAATAACCTTTCTGAATTTCTTCTTCAGGCGCGAGATAATCATGAAAAAAAACAACAACCGGCCGATCTCCTCTTTTTCTGGGGATGGCAAGTTTTCCGTGTATCGTATAGTTTCCAATTCCCTGGAAACTAACATCGTTTAGCGATTCCCAGATAAAACTACCTTTCAAAACGGTTTTATAAGTCGCTTTGATCGGAACTTTTTTTAATTCTTGGAAACCTTCCTTCCAAAAAGATTCCAAATCACTTGGAGGATCCAGTTTGGGAAAAGTTTGAAAACATTCATCGAAACTAATTGGTTGTGGCATTTTTATCCGGCTAACGGTGGTGAAAATTTTCCCTGATAGGAATATAAAGTCTGGAGCAGCAACACTGCTATCGTCATCGGCCCGACTCCGCCGGGAACCGGTGTATAATAAGAAGACTTATCCTTTGCGACTGAAATTTGAATGTCTCCCACATTGCCCACATTATAACCGGCATCAAGCAATACTGCTCCCTCTTTGATCCAATCCGCTTGGATGAATTCGGGTTTTCCCACGGCACCGACCACTATGTCCGCTTGTTTCACAAGTGCGGGAAGATCTTTTGTTTTGGAATGACAGAGTGTAACTGTTGCATCCAGATTGGTCAACATGACCGCCATCGGTTTACCAAGGATAGGTGATCGACCTACTACTACCGCGTGTTTGCCTGCAATTTCAATTCCGTATTCCTGCAAAAGCAAAATCATTCCGTAAGGAGTGCATGGAAAATAAGCGGCCTTATTCATGGAAAGTTTTCCGAATGAATTGGTAGTCACACCATCTACATCTTTTTCAGGCAAGATTGCATCAAAACAAGCCCGCTCGTCAATCCCATGGGAAACCGGGTGTTGTAAAAGGATACCGTGAACGGAAGGATCGTCATTCAATTTATTAATTTCAGCTAACAACTCTTCAGTGGTTGTCGCTTCGGGAAGGCGAACGGATTTGGAAAGAATTCCCACTGCATGGCACGCCTTTACCTTCATGCTTACATAGGTTTCGGAAGCCGGGTTGTCACCGACTAGAATGGTGGCCAGAGTCGGAGGGTTTTTACCTGGGCCTCGTTTTTTAAGTTCATTTGCGATTCCGTCTTTAATCTTTGCGGAAATCGCTTTACCGTCGAGTAGGGTGGGAGATTTCATTCAGTTAAGTTCAAAATTTCAAAGAAAATCGAACTGGCAAACAGAAAAACCATCCATGTCCCATACTTCGACAACGCTCGCAGAAAATACTCCGCCTATCTCCTCATCATTCCAAGAAGTCCTTGGCTGGGTTCACGGAATCCGAGGAAACAACCATGTGCAATTCCTTCAATTCAGAACCAATGGAAAGATCATCCAAGTTGTCATAGAAAAGGAAAAATTGGGGGAAGAAACCTTCAAATTCCTAAAAACCATCCCGCAGGAGACTTCCTTACGGATTTTAGGCTATCATTCGGAAAATCCCAAAGCTCCCGGGGGAAAGGAATTGGTGCTTGAGTCCTTTGACATCATCGGAGCCTCCGGAAACTATCCGATTACCCCCAAAGAACACGGACCGGATTTTTTGCACAACCACCGGCATCTTTGGCTCCGTTCCAAACGACAAATAGCGATCCTGAAAGTCCGATCAGAGCTTTCCTTCGCCATCCGTGAATTTTTCAGAAACGAAGAATACACTTTGATCGATACTCCGATTCTAACCGGTTCCGTAGGCGAATCAGCAGGGACCTTATTTTCCACAGAATATTTTGACTTAGGACAAGCTTATCTGGCCCAGACAGGACAACTCTATTTGGAAACCGCCGCTTTTTCCCATTCCAAAGTATACTGCTTCGGCCCTACATTCCGAGCGGAAAAAAGCAAAACCAGGAGACATCTGACCGAATTTTGGATGTTGGAAGCGGAAACCGCATTTCTGAACAACGAAGAAAATATATCCTTCCAGGATCGTTTCATCCGAACCCTTGTTGAAACTGTTGCAAAGAGATGCCTACCTGAATTGCAAATCCTAGAGAGAGATGTAGATTCCTTGTTTGCCTCCGTCCGAACTTTCTTTCCCAAAATCAACTATTCAGAAGCAATTTCCATCTTACAATCCAAAGGGGAAACTATAGAATGGGGAGAAGATATCAATGCGGAAAGAGAAGCGATTCTCACTGAACATTTCAAAAGCGCATTGTTTATTAAAAATTATCCCCGTGCCATCAAAGCTTTCTATATGAAACAAAATCCGGAAGACCTAAGAACGGTTCTTTGTGCGGATTTAATAGTACCTGATGTGGGTGAAATCATAGGCGGATCGGAAAGAGAAGAAAGTTACGATAAAATTGTAGAGCGGATCAAAGAAGAAAACCTACCGATTGAATCTTATGATTGGTATTTGGACCTTCGTAAATTCGGCTCAGTTCCCCATTCCGGCTTTGGAATGGGCCAAGAACGCATTTTAGCATGGATTTGCGGACTTCCCCATGTAAGAGAATGCATTCCTTTTCCGAGAATGATTTACAGACTACATCCTTAAAAATTTATTTCAGGGAATCGCTACAAAAAAGCCGATCATCTCCATAGCGAGGTGATCCATGGCGCAACAAGCAACACAAGTTCAAAACCTTACTATCGAGCAAGAAGCGTGGGATCTGTTCGAAGTTGGTTCCAATGAAGAAGTCCTTTATTTGGCAAAAAACAACCCTAGTAATCATTATCTACAACATCTTAGTTTCCTAGCGTTCTTTGAAGTGTCCGGGAAAAATATAAATCCCAGCCCTAAAGGAATTTCAGTTTTATCTCCAATGGTGGAGGCGCTGGTAAACTTCGGAATGGGAAAAGACAAAGAGGCAGCAAAGCAGGTTTCTCTTTATTTCAATTCGGGAAGCTCTCCTATCTGTTATGCGATTGTAAATCTGGCTCTCAAAATTTACTTCAGATCGGAAAACTTTGCGGAAGCAAAATCGATCCTAAGCGCCTACAAAAAGAAATACAACGATACAACCTTTATCAAAGAAGAAATCACAAGCACTTACCACTTACGAAAATACGAAGAAGTGATCAAATTGTTTCGTGAAAACATCAAACTTCTGAATGACTTGGAAATGCACAAGATGGTAGGGATGTCCTTGTTGTTTTTGGACCGCCATAAGGAAGCGAATGTAATCTTTGAAAACATTCCGGGAAAATTGCAACTTCCCAGTTTTGAGGAAAAAAAATCCTCTTACTCGCTTGTATTTTCCAGAATCAGCAATCTGGAAAGCCACGTTTCCGAATTAACCGCAAGAGAATTGGAAGATATGGGATTTGCTTATCTATTCCACGGAGAATACGAAAAAGCGGAGAAAACCTTTCTATCCCTTACTTCGAAACTAAAATCATCACTTTGCAACGTGTAAGATTCTTTCTTGAATCAGGGTGGCTAAGCAATTTAGCCACCTCATCACTTGGTAAAATCAAATCGGTCTGATTTTTGCCAGCCAATCCCAAAGCCAAAACGAAAAAGGGATTTTTCCCCACTCTCTTTTCCAAATAACGTTCGTTATTATCAGTTCTGTAGATTACGTAACCAGTTTCGATTGCATAGGATTCTTTTACATACACTGGTGAATAAATATCAAGGCCTCTGTCCGATTGAATCTTAGGAAACAGGGACTGACGCAAATCCAAATGTCTCGCATCGACTACAAGGCCCGAAAAAGCAACAGGAAGCACGGATTCGTTGAAAACAGGAATCTCTTCCGTTCCGTATTCCATAGGGAGATAAGCAAGTAACCCTTGTTTTGTTGCCAAATGAAGGCTGGCTTTTGATTCCAAAATATTTTTTTTAGGTTGAAAATCATAAGTTTCTTTTTCTTCACTGATAAAGGAATTGATTCGAGTTCGCACGGAAGGATTACTTCCCGAATATTCAAATAAAGTATAATCCGAATTTAAAAATAAGGACTCTATCCTTTGGCTGAGCCTCATTCTTAGTTTCTCTTTCGCTTTTTTGCGGGCAAGTAAATCCGATCTGCCTTTGTTCGTTGCAGTTCCCGGTTTTCCAAAATCGGGATCATCCTCATCAAAGACGATTTTCGGCAAAGGTTCGTTGATTTTTGCAGTGACAGTCAATTCATACCAATTGATTTCGGTTTGAAAAAAATCCCTGTCTACGGAACTTTCCGCATAACCGGAAAAGGATCCTACACATAGAATCGTAAAGATTGTCAGAACAAAACTTTTTCTATTCATACTTTCATCTTCGGTAGATTGTTGAATTTTCTTTCCAGATCCGGGAATTCCGTTACAACGGGAACACCTTTAGGAAGACTTTGGATTACATTTTTGCCATAGGATTTCGTATGTACCCTTGGATCCAAAATGCTTACCATCCCAGTATCAAAAGAAGAACGGATCAATCTTCCGAATCCTTGGCGGAGGAGTAAGCAGGTTTTAGGTACCTGCATTTCCCAAAAAGGACTTTTTCCCTCTTTTTCCATATCCTCCATTTTCGCCTGCAAAACAGGCTCTGTAGGAACCTGAAAGGGAAGCTTGGTGATGATAACATTTCTTAGTTTGTCACCTTTGATATCGATTCCTTGCCAAAAACTGGAAACTCCGAATAATACGCTTTGGCTCGTCTGCATAAATTCCCTTTTTGCCTGGATCGGTCCCAGATGGACTTGGGAAAAAAGAGGGAAATCCAGTTTGTCCACCAGATCTTCGTAAACTTCATTCAACAGTTTATTGGAAGTGAATAATACGAAAGCGTCTCCCTTCGATAAGTTGATCAGTTTTTCAACCCAAAAACTAACATCAATTTTATTTCGGCGGGGGTCCGAAACAGGATCCGCTACCTGTTTTGGAACGAATAAAACCGAATGTGTGTTATATGCAAATGGAGAAGCGAGAGTTTTCGTTTGCACATCCTTTGTTCCGATCTCTTTCAGGAAATATTGAAAATTTCCGGGAGTGGGGGACAAAGTTGCCGAAGTCATTACAACCGATTCCATATTAGGGAAAAGGGATTTGGACAAAATCTCTTCCGTATTTTTGGGTTGGGAATACAAATGATAATAACGGTCTTTTGCGGTCTGGTTCGGAGCTTCTATCCAAAATACCAAATTGGAATTCTTTTTCGTACGAAACTCTTCCACAAAAGCAGCGGCCTTTTTTGTTTGCGTGCCTACCATTTCCAAAGCCAAGGCGATTTCTTTCTCATCGTTATCATCGCTGTCTTTTTTATACTTTTCCAACATTCCCAAACAGATTTCGGAAAGATCGTACAAAGAATCTTCCAAAGCACCGTCGTCCGCTTTGATTCGGGCAGTATGTCGGAAGGAAAATTGAAAATTCATAGGAATTTCAGAAAATAGCAATCGGAAAAAATCGGAAGCGTAACTCTCCGCCTTTTGAATGGCATCTGCGACGATATCTTTCTTTTTGTCAGGAAGTTTGGAAGCAAAGCCGGTTTTCTTTTCAGGATGGTAAAGATAATGAAGTAGGTTGATCAATAGTTCATATTTCAATTCGGAACCGAATGCTTTTCCAACTGCCTCGGGAAAAGAATGCGCTTCATCGATCACCAAATGTTGGAAAGGCGGTAGAATCCGAAAATCCCCTGCCAAATGACTCGCCAGCAAATGGTGATTAATGATAAGTATATTCGCTTTTTTCCATTTTTCTTTTTCCAAAAAATAATAAGAAGAGGAAAAATTGGGACAATTTCTCGACAAACAATTCTCAGACTCCCGACCTATGGAATTCCAAAAAGATCCGGAGACAAAACCTTCATATTCGGAACGAATTCCGGTTTCCGTTGTCCTTTCCCATTTTACGAACTGATCGATTTCTTTTTCCATTTCCGGACCGAAATCTCCTCGGTCCATGATCTTGCCGTATTTTCTTTTACAAAGATAATTATTTGCTCCCAAAGCTACATGAGCGCGAACTTCCTGCCCAATTGCTTCACTCACAAGTGCTATGTCTTTTTTTAAGATCTGATCTTGTAATGATTTTGTTTCCGTGGAAATGGCAACGATACAATCATTTTCAATGGAGTAGAGTGCGGCAGGAATCAAATAGGCGAGGGATTTTCCAACTCCTGTTCCCGCCTCGACTGCCAAAGATTCCCCTTTCGACAGAGCTGACTCTACAGCCACAGCCATGGAAACTTGTTCCGGTCTCGCTTCATAATCTTTCCAGAGTTTGGGTAAGGATTTTGCAAATATATCTTGGGTATTGGACAAATTATTCCCTATTTTTAACTAAATGATAAATACAATAAATACAAATCGAACAAACAAGTACAATCGAAGTGAACATGATTAGTATACCTTGCCAAGTCATAACTACCGGTTCATTCATACAGGATTTTCCTCGCTTTTCTTAGACAGTGCGCGACTTACCGTAAAATACAGTAGTATGAAAACCGCAACCAGACCCAAGACCACATAACGCGCAATATAGGCCTTTGTTTCCGCATCGGTTACGCTTTCACCCTTGTTCGAAGCAATCTGACCCATTTTTTCCGGACTCATCTTGTCCAGATACTCGGGCAGGTTCATGTAACAAAAGGAGATAAATACAAATAACAGAAACCAAGGAGTGACGTACTTCATCAAAAACCGAATGCTTCCCGGAAAAGGTATCAGGGATCCCTGGTTGGCATCGTTTACTCCCCGATCCACTCCGATTTTAAAATAGAACACGAAAATTTGAATCGATGCGAGTATATAGATCATAATCGTTCCAATATAAAAATCAGCAATATCAAGTGCGGTGAAATCCTTGTTAAAGTAAACGATCGGCAAACAAAGGCTAAATGTAAACAAAAACAAAATGAAGGAAGATTTTCTTTTACTGAAGCCGAAACCTTCTTCTAAAAACAAAATTCCCGGCTGTAACATGGTAATGGAAGAGGTGAGTGCGGCAAGAAAAAGTACAAGATACCAAAGAGCACCGAAAAGATTCCCTCCCGGCATCATACTAAATACGGCCGGAAGTGCTATAAAACCCATTCCGAAAGTTCCGAAGGAAGTAACAGTCGCTCCCAAAAAAAGGAACGCTACAGGAATGGTAATCATACCACCAAACACTACTTCAGCGAATTCATTGAGGGATGCGGACGATAAACTGGACAACACAACATCGTCTTTCTTCTTCAAAAAACTTGAGAATACGAGTGCGATACCGAACCCGGTGGAAAGTGAAAAGAAAATCTGACCCGCTGCATTGATCCAAACCTTAGGCTCCTTTAGAGTAGACCAATCCGGATTCCACATAACGGCGAGACCGGATTCTATTCCAGGTATGGTTAATACGCGAATAAGTACGATCGTAGAACAAATTCCCATAAGTGGCATTGCGAGTTTGGCAAATGCTTCCAGTCCTTTGGAAAGTCCGCGGTACACCAAATAAAAATTAAATGCGAAACAGAGTAAAAAAAAGATAAGAATGGAACTTTCGAATGAGGCTCCATTTTCCTTAGCACCCGTTAGATTTAGGAAAAAATCGGATGATTGCGAAATGATTTCTTTTTGTTCCGCTAAATTTCCCGCAGCAGTTCTGCCCAAATCAAGCCCGCCGATTAAAAAATAATAAACGTAAGCAAGGCACCAGGATTCGATGAATACGTAATATACATAGATCATCACGGGGATCATGACCCCGATGGTTCCCGTGATCTTCAAAGAATATCCTTTCAAATATTCTTTGAAGATAAAAGGAGAACTATGCCCGTGTTTCCCCCCCATCCTTCCCATTGTCCATTCTGCCAAACAAACAGGAATGCCTAGCACAATGAAGCTGATGATATAGGGAACCATAAAGGCACCACCACCGTTTTGGACAGCTTGTCCCGGAAAACGTAGGAAATTGCCAAGACCTATGGCACCGCTAGCAACCGCGAGTATGAGCCCGATTCGGGTGGCCCATCCATCATGAGAAGAATTCATCAAGGACTATAAGAAGTGAAGGAAGGTATGTGACAAAATCTTTTTCAAAAGATTTTGGAAAAAGCAGAAGCAGGAAGGAAATTCCGACCTGCTTATATTTTTAGCTAGTTGTAACTATTTTGATGCAAGGAAAAGATCGCCCTTTTCCATCTTAAGCACTTTGGAAACCAGAGTTTTAAAATCTTCCGGCGGTTCCAAAAGCCCAAGTTCTACCTTGGAAAGAAAAGGAGTCGAAACTTTTAATTTCTTAGCAAAATCATATTGTTTGATTCCCATCTCTCTTCGGACAGCCCAAAGTTTATTCTTCAATCCATTGGCAAATTCAGGATAGATGTCTTCCACGAGATTCTCGTTAAAAAGCTTGTCCACAGATGTCTTTAGATACTTAGCACATGAGGTTTTGAATTTTTCCGTAGGCTCTTGAGCACCTGTTTCGATTTTTGATAAATAACTCGGAGAAACGCCGAGAGCGCGAGCCATATCATACTGTTTAACTCCGCGCTTTTTACGCAGCATATAAATGTGATTATTCATTTTACCCTCTAGCTTACAGACTAGGTCTAAAGTAACAAAAAACAAGAAAAAAATTTAATAAAAAATTTATTTTCCTGTTTATCATAAACTCTTATAATGTAACTTCTTTTAAGCGATCTTGGGCTACTTTTAAGTTGTAAGTAGTCTTAAGACCGGAGATTTTTTGCTCTACAAACGCGTTCCTTTGCGCCCCTTCCATCTCAGACTTGATTCTTTCCCGAACTTGTGCATAACTCTGAGTGACTCTATTCTGAGGATTTTTGGGATCTGGAGTGGAATAGGCATAAAGTTTACCAGCTTCGTAGGAATCTCGTAGCTGTTGTTCCGTCACGTTTACAGGTACAGATTTCACTTCGTCTTGGAATGCTTTCAATGCAAGTGAAACCCGCATCTTGTCCAATTGCATCTGGTAGCTCGTTTCTTTGGAAATTTTTTGAACGTCAGGGGATTCTTGTGCAATTTTTCCCTGCAATAAGGTGGATTGAAAGAGGTTTAGCATATCCCATATTTTTAATTTAGAATCTTTGTATTCTGATTTCAAAGCATTTGGGACGGATGCAAAATCATTTTCCAAATCTTTCCAAGTATAAGTGGACTTGTCCTTCTTGGTATAGAGAACCAAATCCGGTCCGTAGTTTTTTGGATCAATCCCTTCCGGGCCAAAAACAGGAGGAATCGGATTCACTTCAATTCCGCTAACTTCTTTTAAACGAGTCATTTCCTTTTGGTATAAGCCTTGTTCGAATTGTTTTAGGGTATGTTGTGCAAACTGTTGTCCCTTTTCTTCCAAATTCCCTTCAGTAAAATAGCTGATTGCGTTTTTAGTTTCTTCATCGGGAGTAATGGATGCACCATATTTGGTTGCTTCTTCTTTGAAATCTTCAAATACGGAAGTCAGATATTTTACAACTCTTTCGGGGTGGACCTTTTCTTCTCCGGTAATACGCACCAGATAAATGATTTGGTTTTCTTTTTCTTTACTGTATTTTACGAACTGTCCTTTTTTAACTTTCCTCGCTTCCGAAATAATATCTTCCAAAGGAGTGATGCTGCAATTTACACAGAAGGGTTCTAATTTTCCGCCCACAGGTTTTCGGGTTACATCAGCAGTATTTTCAGAGATCAGTTTGCCTGCTTCGGATTTGGATGCAGAGTTCAATTTAGAAAGTAGTTCGTCCGCTTTTTTCTCATTCTCGGCAGGGTTCGCACCTCGAATCAAAGTAATTTGTAAATCTACAAATTCGAGAGGTTTTGTTTTAACCGCTTCCTTTGTATATTCACGCATATAAACATTGAATTTTAAAAAATCGGCTACTAGTGCTTCTATTTTTTTTACATCGGCAGGATCTACTTTTTTGGATTGAATCCCATCTAAGAGTAGAATTTTTTCAAGAGCGATGCTTTCCAAAATCTTCAATTGGATATCGGGACTGACTGGTTGCGATTCAGCTTGTCCTCTTTTGGAAGCTTCAATCACAAAGTTCATTTCTCCGCGAGTTACGGTTCCGCCATCATACGTAGCTAGAATTTCAGAGTCACCGGAACACTGAACTAAACTTAGGGTGCTTATCCCTATCAATAGATAAGCCAAAAAATATTTTTTAAAATTCATTCGATTTCCTTTTATTTTAAATGAGAAAAGATCAATATTTGCGAACCGGTTTATCGGTTTTCTTTTTATCGGAAGAGGGGATTTCAGTTTCGGAGGAAGAGATAAAATTTTCTTTGGGGGATTTGTCCAGTTTCCCGGAAAGACTGTCAGGTATCTGGGAAATGGAAATTTTCAAAATTTCAGATTTTTGCTCTTCCAATTTTTGCATTTCTGCTTGGAATGATTCCCGTAAAATAGGGGAATACTCCCGATCTTCCGCGATGCGATCCGTGAGTTTTTTTAATTCCACACCATCACGCTCAATTTCCTCTAATTTTTTAAAGAGATGAGCTACTTTTGCCTTCAAACTTGGGTCTCCATCCAAAAGTTTTTATTTACTTGCCAGGGAGCGCAAGAATGAAAAATGAAATTGCGAAAAATTTATGAGTCTCGACGAACTAGTCGTTGCCACTGAAAAAATAGATACTGTTTACGTGACCAAATTGCAGGGCAATTTGAACAATTTTACAGCCACAAAATGCATTCAGTCCGTGACATCCTCTCTCAAACACGGTCCGGTCATCCTGGATTTGGAGGAATTGAATATGGTGACCACCCAAGGGATTCAGGCTTTCCGTACTCTCAATGAAGAGTCCTTCCTTCAAAAACACAAAATCATTCTCATCAATATCCCTGCCTCCATAAGACAGGCATTCCAAATGGCGGGGATTCGAAATCTATTTCCAATTGCAACAAACGAGGAGGGTGCTTTTAAAATGGCAACCCGAGGGTTAAGGTAGAAGAATTTGTCTGATAAAAATGGTTTTAACTTTTCTAGAAAAATTTGGCATGTATTGGGATTAATTATCCCTGTTAGTTTGTATCTGGATCTATTCCGGGATTATAACGGTTTTGTTTACGCCAGTCGTGCAGTTATAGTTACTTACTTGGGCATTTTTCTTTTCCTGCTTGTGATTTTGGAATCCATACGACTCACTTCCTCTTCTTTCGAAGCATTTTTCTTTAAACATTTCGGATTTTTAATGAAAGAGTCGGAACGCACGAGATTCAACGGAACAGTTCCTTATTTTTTCGCGAACTTCCTTGTGGTGCTTTTTTTCCCCCCGGAGATCGCAGTACTTTCCATCTTGTTTTTGGTGGTAGGAGATCCTACAGCTGCCTATGTAGGTTCGAAATATGGCAAAAACCGTTTTTATAACGGAAAATCAAGAGAAGGGATCATCGGATTTTTTGTATCCACATTTGTTGTGGGCTTAATTGTTCTGTTCCTATTTACGATCTCAAAACCGGAAAGTTTTTTAAGTCTGAAATGGGGGGAAGAAATTTCCCTATTTCCCGTTTTGATTTTGGCATTGGGAGTGCTTGCCGCTTGTCTTACCGAATTCTTTTCTTCCACAGTCGCCAAAGGACTGATAGATGACAATTTACTGATACCGATAGTAAGCTCGATCGTCATCTCCTTCTTTTCGTTTTTATTTCTAAGACACATTCCTTCGGAATTTTTCTTTTCTCCTTTTGATTTGTATCTGCAAAAATAGAAAAAAAGGTTAGAAATAAATGTTAAAGAGCGGAAAAAAAAGTAGTTAGCTTAAGGCTTCCACCTAAGATCGATTTCACGAATCAATTGCCCTTTTTTGTCTTTGGGCAATTGGTATTCGAACTCCAAAACAAGACTCAATCCTTTTTCAAGATTGACTTTCTTTTTTGCTTCGCCGGTGTGTCTTTTTTCTTCTTTGAGAAGTGCGCCTAAATAATGAAAGGAAGCGATCGTATTTTCACCCAGCTCGAAACCTTCCATCCTTTCCCTTACCCCGTTCAAACCGATATAAGCGGCGTACTCCTTTCGAATGGAGGAACTTTCTTCCGGTGTGAAATTTCTTTGGAATGTAAGTAAAAAACCGGGAGTCTCTCTTACTTTAAAATAAAGATAATTGGAAAAATCTTCCCATGACTTTTCCTCTCTTTTGGTTCCGGTGCGGGGAATCAGAACGGTTCCTATTTTTTCCTTCGGTTCAGTGCACAATACTTTGCTGTCGAAATTATCACATAACAACTGACTTGTGATCGAATTCTCCTTGGAAAGTTCGGGATTGCAGCCTGCAAAAAACGAAACTAAAAATGATAAAAATACAAACCTCTTCAAAATGAAAATTCCAACTGCATACATTTAAGACTTAAGCTTATTGTATTCATAAGATTCATGTAAGCTATTAAAAAAATAAACGGATTCCTTTGTTTTAAAAAATCCGGGAGCAGTGTCCAGGACGGAAAACTTTCCTCCCCGAAATACATAGATGATCTCTGAATACACACCTTGGAAAAGATAAACTCTGTGAAAATCATCTTTGGATTGGGAAATCACCACATTATGAGAAGTCAGATAACCCGGGATCAACCGAAGTGTAGGGTCTTTTTTGCGAAGTACCGATTGGATTTCAACACATTCTCTTTTGATCAAAACCAGTTCTTCCCGGTGGATTCTTTGTAAAAAAGAAAGTATCTTTGTACTTTTTCCTGGCATTTGAGTGAGCCGGTCAACATCATCTAACTCCCATTTAGGCATGGGGCTTGATTCGTAAACGGACTTGGAAAATTTTTTTTCGGTAATGGATTTTAATTCAAAATAAGTATCATCATTCTGGTAGGATACAATGAGAAAAAAGGAAGCACCGAGAGGGCGCTCCAGAGTTTCTGCAACGATCGGATTGATCGCCATCACGTAGCTCCGGTGATGGTAAATCCTTCCAAAAGCATATAAGGAGCCCAATAGGATTCTCCGAGCAGTTCTCCTTCTTTCGAAATGTTTACAATTTGATTGAGTGCTTCGTAGACATTTCCAACAACCTGAACTTCTTTCACGGGAGTCTTCACTCCGTTTTCCAAAAGGTAACTTCCTTTGATCACACCGGAAAAATCACCGGAAGGACCGTCGCTTGTCCCGGAAAGTCTGTTCACAAACAAAACCTTTTCCTTCATTTTAAAGAAATCGTCTTTGTTCGAATCTCCAGGTGCAATCTGAAGTTGTCTCGGGCCGCAACCGGGAAGACTTTGCGCACCGCCCGTAGCAAATCCGTTGGATGCTTTCAATCCAACTTTTTTTGCTTCATAGGTATTATAAAAATAAGTGTCGAGCACACCTTTGTTTAAGATGGATTGTTTGTGAGTAGCTTGGCCTTCTCTGTCAAAGGAAGTAGTTCCCGCATAATTGGTGATTGTCGGGTCTTCCCAAATGGAAAGTTTTGAAGAAGCAACTTGTTTTCCCAATTGACCTACCATCTTGCTTTTTCCCTTTCGAATGCTTGTTCCGTTCAAAGAACCGATAAAAGATCCTAGAAAAAAAGAATAAACTGCTTCCGGAGGCAAAAGCACATAACCTTTGAACCCTGGGATGGTTTTTGCGCCCAAACCGCCCATACATTTTTCTCCGAACTCACGGAATGCACGCTCCCATTTTTTTGCAAAATAAGTGTAATCGTTTCCACTTGCGGAATCATAATCAAAACTCCCTACATCACTTCCATCGACAGCCATTCCCATGACCGAGGCGGAAATTCCCGCACCTAGTTCGCTCGCATTCACTCCTTTGGAAGAAACGATAAGTTTAAACCCTTTGGATAAGGACATATCTCCTGAGTCCAAATTGACTTTCGGGAAAATTTCTTTTTTCCAACCTAATGTGGTCTTTGCTATTTCTACCAAATCCTCCAAACCCAATACATCCAAAGACTCATCATACTGATTTGCTCTTTTTTCCAGAGCCTGTGGATCAGGGAGCACCAAATCGGTATCAGGTGTAGTTTGGCTGCGGGCAAGATCTCTTGCTTCCTGGATGGATTCCCAAAGGCTAGGAAAATGATTTGTGGTTAAAAATCCCTGGCTTCCGTTTTCAATGACCCGGATTCCAAACATATTTTCTTCAGTTGCCGTGCAGTTGTTCAAATCGTTTTTTTCAAGGGTGACTTCTTCTGCATAACCGTAGCTGGAAAATATTTCCACCTGGGAAATTCCGTTGTCTTTTGCTTTTTTGACAAGAGACTCCAGGTGATTTTTTTGTTCTTCCAGTTTTTTTTCTATAAATGCCTTATCCATGGATCAATTACCACCTAACTGAACTTTTGTGCGAACATAAGGTCCGCCGGCGTCCACTTTTGCAGGCTGTCCTTTTCCGCAATGACCCGAACCCAAATCCCATTTGAATTCTTTGGAAACCATATCCACATTCTGCAATACGTCAAAGGCAAGGCCTGAGACTGTAGCACCTTTCAGTAGTTTCGTGATCTTGCCGTTTTCTATTTTGTATGCTTTTTGAACGGCAAACATAAATTCGCCGGTGGCATCCGCTTGTCCGTTTTTTGCCCCATCCAGGAAATAACCATTCTTGGTTCCCGCGATCATTTCTTCCAATGAAGAATTGCCAGGTAACAAATATGTATTTCTCATTCGTATGAGAGGGACATCCGAATATTCCCAAGCCCTTGCGGAACCTGTAGGTGCAACATTGAATTTGTGAGCTGTTTCTCTATTATGAAGATAGGATTTTAAAATTCCGTCCTGGATGATCATTGTCTTCTGAGGGATCACACCTTCATCATCCACAGGTATGGTTCCACCGGCACCATCTGAGTACTCGGAAACACCTGAATCGGCAAGAGATACCAGATCGGAACCGACTCTGGTTCCGATTTTTCCTTGGGCCACGGAACCCGCCAAAACAAAGTCAGCTTCTACGGTGTGACCGATCGCTTCGTGCACAAGCAAACCTACGATCGAAGGAGAAAGTATAACAGTAGCAAGTCCTCCGTCAGGAAGAGAAGAAGTTAATAAATCGATAGCAGTTTTACATGCCTCGTCGGAAATATCTTCCGGTTTTTTATCCCGAAAAAGACAATCCCATCCTCCGGTCACTCCGATGGAATGGGAACCTGATTCCAATTTTCCTTTGTCGGACGCAACCGCGTTCACCCGAAACTCAGGACGAACCATGGAAAAAAAACTATCAGCTCCGTCCGTTGTAACGATCGCTTTTTCTTCGTAGATTTCGGAATAACCGCAACCTACAGATTGTAAGCTGGCGGAAGATTTCAAAGCTTTGTTTTGAACATCCAATACCAAATTTAATTTTTCTTCCACGCTACGATTTCTGAAATCCTCAATCCCTTTCCCTATAAAATCTCCTTTGGCAAAAAGAGCAGGGGGAAGATTGGAAATTTTTTCCCCTCGGAGTGAAGAGGAAACAGTGGCAGCTTGTTTTGCGATACGAATTGCATTTTGGATGGAGGCTTTTGAAACTTCTCCCGTGGAGGCAAAACCCCAGGTTCCGTTATGAAGCACTCTGATTCCCACGCCGCTTCTTTTGCGAAGAGCAGAAGATTCTATTCTGCCTTTTTCGGCGAAGAACGAACGATTTTCCTTATGATGGTAACGAAGTTCTACTAGACCATTTTCTTCACTCAAACATTCTTTTAACAGATCTCTCATCTTGGGTCTCCTGGAACTTCTAATTTAATGATAATAACTTTCTTTGTTTGTCAAAAAAATCCATTAGGATCTTCGGAAGCCATCTTCCTTCGGGGTAGTCGGGACTAGGGTCGGAAATAAATCCCACATGACCGCCTTTTTCCGTGAGGACCGTTTCTATCTTCGGGTATAATTTCCAATTGATATCATGCCATACATGAGAAGGAACCACGGGGTCATCTTCCGCATGTACAATCAAACAAGGGATCTTAATCCCCGAAAGATAACGAATACTGGAACAGGTATGGTAGTATTCCAAAACATTCTTGTATCCGGCAAGTGGCGCAGTAAAAAAATCATCGAAGTCAAAAAAGGACTTACTTTTAAGAACTTTTTGTATGACCTGATCGGATACATTGTATATACCAGAAGCCACCTTTTCTTTCATCGTCGAGAGAAAATGATTTTTATAAAACAATCCTGCCTTCGAATCTATGAAGTCACAACTTCTTTTTAAATCCAATGGAGGAGACGTAGCTGTGAATGCCAGAGCCTTTTTCGGACGACCTTCACCGAAAAATTTAAGTGCCATATTTGCAGATAGGGAAAAGCCGCTTACAAATATATCTTTTGTAAAGGTTTTGCGGGTAAAATCCAGAACAGTTTCCAGATCATCCGACTGACCTGCATTATATGGCAAGCGGGCAAGTCCGATACCTTTTCCACAGTTCCGAAGATTGATCCGTATCACTCCGTATCCACGCAAAAGTGCTTCCCGACCGACGCTCACCATATAATGAGATTCTGAACTTCCCTCCATCCCGTGAATTAACAACAGATAGATGCCATTCCATTTTACGGAATCTTTTCTGATTTGGGAAAGAGGGGGGTTGTGTTCCACATAAAGCAAATCCCCCGAACGATCGTTTGTGGGGATAATTATGCTTTCCGAGAAAAACTCCTCCTCCAGAGAATTGTCAGGAGGAAAGAGTACATTATAAACCGTTTGGAGGTGTCTGCCTTCTAAAAATCTTCTAGGAGTAAATGAATGCTCAGCCAACGTCTATTGAATTTACAATTTTATCAACGATTCCATAGGCCACGGCTTCATCCGCATCCATATAATTATCGCGATCCGTATCGTCTACCATCTGCTCATAGGTTTTGCCGCAAGCTTCCGCCAGCATTCGGTTCAATTTTTCCTTTGTTTTCATTATATCTTTGGCATGGATCAAAAGATCCGTAGCCGGAGCTTGGAACTGTCCACCTATGGAAGGCTGATGAATCATCACTCTACCGTTCGGCCAGATATAACGATGTCCTTTTTCTCCTCCGATCAGTAGCATCGAACCCATGGATGCCGCCATACCCATACAAACCGTATAGACTGGTGAAGAAATCATCTGCATAGTGTCGTAGACTACCATTCCGGAAGTGACTACGCCGCCCGGACTATTGATATAAAAGGTAATCGGTTTGCCCGGATCCATAAGTTCCAGGTAGAGTAGTTTGTTGGTTATATCTTTAGATGTTTCATCAGTAACAGCGCCCCAGAGAAAGATTTTACGTTTCTCTAGAAATTTTTTCCCGATGTTTTTATCGCTGATGAGATCTTGAAGTGTTTCTGTAATTTCTTTTTCTGGTTTTTCTTCTTCTGGCATATTAATTCAGTCTTTTCCCTTTAGACTGGGGAGGCAAGCTTTTCAGCTTCCAGTAAACCCCCAGACATAAGAAAACACTGAAAGAAAGATAAAAAAATCTAAGTAAAAATAAAGGCGGTTCTTTCAAAGAAAGATTGGAATTGATATTTGCTAATTTTGCCGTTTTCGACACTACCTCATCTTTTGCCAGTTTGGTTTCTTCAAATTTAATTACGTGGGCATTTTCGGAAAGTAGATAGTATTTGCGTGCTTCCTTTTCCAAAGCATACGAATCATTTTGGAGGCGTTTTTCCTTTTCCTCCAAAACTTGGTTTTCGATGGCAAGCCGCTCGACTTCCTCTGCAACCTTTGTGAACTCTTTTTCCAAAGCCTTTCGTTCTGCCATTCCGGAAGAAGACAAAGTAAGACAATAAAAAACAGTGCAAAGATAACAGATGGATAAAGCGGCTTTGATTGGGGTCATATTTATCTCAGATTGTAAAAAGTTTCCTTTCCTGAAAATACTGCCGTTTTTCCCAATTCTTCTTCAATACGAAGTAGTTCGTTGTATTTGGCAATCCGATCCGTGCGGCTAAGAGAACCGGTCTTGATCTGACCTGCATTGGTTGCCACAGCGATATGAGAAATGGTAGCATCCTCAGTTTCTCCCGATCTATGCGAAATCACTGCGGAATATTGTGCCTTTTTTGCCATTTCAATAGCACTGAGAGTTTCTGTCAGAGATCCTATTTGGTTCACCTTTATCAGGATGGAGTTTCCGATTCCCTTTTGAATTCCTTTGGAAAGTTTTTCAATATTGGTTACGAACAAGTCGTCACCAACCAACTGGATTTTTTTACCCAATTTTTCAGAAAGCTTTTTCCAGCCGATCCAATCGTTTTCATCCAAACCATCTTCCATAGTAATGATCGGATACTTTGAAACTAAATTTGAGTAGTATTCAATGAGTTCTTCCGCAGTTTTTTCCGGCTTTTTCTCAGCCTTCAAAACGTATTTTTTTTTCTTCTCGTCATAGAACTCGGAGGCTGCGCAATCCAACCCGATTTTAATGTCTGTGTCAGGTTTATATCCTGCTTTTTCGATCGCTTGCAGAATCACCTCAATCGCCTCACTATTGCTAGATAGGTTGGGGGCAAATCCGCCTTCGTCACCTACGGCAGTATTCAAACCTTTGGATTTGAGAACAGACTTCAGATTGTGAAAAACTTCAGCGCCCATTCGTAAAGCTTCTTTAAAATTAGGAGCGGAAACAGGAAGGATCATAAATTCCTGGAAATCAATATTATTATCAGCGTGTGCTCCTCCGTTGATGATATTCATCATGGGAACGGGAAGTTCACGGGCAAAAGACCCTCCGATATAACGATACAATGGCAAACCTACATGATTTGCACTTGCTTTAGCAACCGCTAAAGAAACTCCCAGAATGGAATTGGCACCTAACTTTGACTTATTCGAAGTTCCGTCCAGGGCAATCATTGTCCCGTCGATTGCGATTTGGTCCAAAGCGTTCTGACCGATCAGTGCCTTTGTGATCTTGGAATTTACATTATCAACTGCTTTGGTAACACCTTTGCCCAGGTATCTTTTTTTATCACCGTCACGAAGTTCAACCGCCTCGTGTTCTCCAGTGGAAGCGCCGGAAGGAACTGCCGCCCGTCCAAAGGAACCATCTTCTAAAGTCACATCCACTTCTACTGTGGGGTTTCCTCGGGAATCCATGATTTCTCGAGCTTTGATGGAACGGATGATTGATTTTTCTGCCATATAGGTCTTCGTTTCTCCTAGGGTTTTCTATGCTTCCATGGTAGGGATTTTTAATGGTCTGACAATAAACTTTTTAGACAATCCTATCCCTTGCGGGAAAATGACTTAAAAAGAAGAGGATCACTTGAATCAACGCCAAAAATTTACCCGAAATTTTTCCATCATAGCCCACGTGGATCATGGAAAATCTACTTTGGCGGACAGGCTATTGGAAATAGGACTAGTCACAGACCAAAGAACCAAAAAAGACCAGATCTTGGATTCCATGGACATCGAAAGAGAAAGAGGAATCACGATTAAGGCAAACAACGCCTCTTTCGACTACCTGGCCAAAGACGGGAACCTTTATCATTTGAATCTCATAGATACACCAGGCCACGTGGACTTTACTTACGAGGTTTCCCGTTCTCTCGCCGCATGTGAAGGTGTGTTATTGATTGTAGACGCGAGCCAAGGCGTAGAAGCGCAAACTCTTGCTAACTTATATTTGGCGATGGAGTTAGATCTTCGCATCATCCCTGTTATCAATAAAATCGATTTACCTTCTGCAGACATAGACAAATGCAAACTCATGATTGAGGAGTCGCTCGGGCTTGACCCGGACGAAGCGATTCCTATCTCCGCCAAAACCGGTTTGAATGTAAAAGACGTATTGGAAGCCATCTGCTATCTGATTCCTGAACCGAAAGGTGATATAGACAAACCACTCAAAGCACTGATCTACGATTCCTTCTTTGATACATATATGGGTGTGGTAGCGAAATTGAGGGTTTTCGACGGGAAGCTGAAAAAAGGCGATGTGATTCATATGATGAACATAGGCCGCCAATTTCCGGTTACGGAAGTCGGAGTCAACCGCCTTACTATGGTTAGCATGGATGGCCTGCAAGCGGGTGACGTAGGTTATGTGGTGGCGGGTATGAAAAAGATGGGTGACGCAAAAACAGGTGACACTGTCACACTCGCCAACAACCAAACTGATTCCATCGTACACGGATTCAAAGACGCCAAACCGATGGTATTTGCCGGACTTTTTCCCATCAATGGCGAGGATTTTGACGCATTTGTCGATGCAATTGAAAAACTGAAATTAAACGATTCCGCGCTTACATTCGAAAGGGAAAATTCGGTAGCGCTCGGGTTCGGATTCCGGGTCGGGTATTTAGGACTCCTTCATATGGAAATCGTTCAGGAAAGATTGGAGAGAGAATTCAATCTGGATCTGATTACGACGGCTCCATCTGTAAAATTCAGAATTACAAATACGAAAGGGGAAGTGTATGAAATCGACAACCCTTCCAAATGGCCGGAAACCATTACAATCGACAAATCAGAAGAGCCTTATGTAAAAGCAACAATCATCGCTCCTGATCATTATGTGGGAAATATCATGTCGCTCGTCATTGAGAAGCGGGGTATCCATATGGATACGGTTTATCTATCCAAAGACAAAGTACAATTGACCTACGAGCTGCCCCTCGCGGAATTGATTTTCGAATTTTACGATAAATTAAAATCGCATACCAAAGGTTATGCGTCTCTCGATTACGAAGAGATAGGATATAGGGAATCCAAATTGGTAAAAATGGATATTCTTGTGAATGCGGAGCCGGTGGATGCACTTTCTTCGATTGTTCATAAATCGAAAGCGGAGGATCGCGGGCGAATCATCATCGAAAAACTGAAAGATCTGATCCCTAGACACCAATTTATGATTCCTTTGCAGGCGGCAATCGGTGCGAAAGTAGTGGCGAGAGAAAGCATCTCCGCACTTCGTAAAAACGTAACTGCAAAGTGCTACGGCGGCGATATCTCCCGAAAGAAAAAACTATTGGAAAAACAGAAAGAAGGTAAAAAAAGAATGAAGCAGATTGGATCTGTGGAAATTCCTCAAGAAGCATTCCTTTCTATTTTAAAAACCGGGGACTAGTTTTGCTTTTTAAATAAAGAAACATTTGCCTGTTTCTAAGTATGTATTCTTTAAGAAAATCTCTATGTTGGGAAAAATTCAAAACCAATACAATGGACCTGATATGGAAATTTCCCAGGTTTTACTCACTCCCACGAGAAAACTACAAATTCTAAGAGATGATAAACTCTGTTTCGGGATGGGAACTAAGATTCGTAAAGCCTTAGGGCTTTTGGATTTCCTTCGTAAAAATCAAATCGAAAAAATTCGTTTGGTAGGTTCTCTCCATAGTAACTTTCTATCAGCATATTCCTTTTTATTCTCTATCTCTGGATTTAACGTGGAAGTTTTTGCCTATCATCGTAACGCAAATCTTCGAAGTGCAAACAGTAAAATCATTCGAAACTACGCGTCCGAAATCTTTCTTTTTTCCACTAGAAAGGAATGTTTGGACTCACTCGGAAAAGATTCGGAGGAAAATGAATTTTTAGTTCCTGAATACGGATTTCACCACTCCGCCTTATTAAAATTAAATGATTTTTGGGAAATGGTAAAAAATCGAATTGCCAAGCCGACCCTATTGTTCTTAGAAATCGGCTCCGGGCTTAGTTTTATTTCTGCTGCATCCTTTTTTAAAAACACATCCGTAAAGGTAGTCGGTATTCTAATCGGGGAAAGGAAAGATCGTTTTTTAAAAAAATTACCTTTGTATCTGAAATCCATTCATCTGACAGAAACGGATTTGGGAGAATATATTCTTTTAGAACCGGAACAAAACAAAAAATTCGGAGAAGTGAACGAAGAGTTGATTCGGAAAACGAAAGAAGTATATCATATGACAGGAATTATGTTAGAACCGATTTACAGCACAAAATCCTGGAAATGTATGGAAGATTTTTCCGATCCAGGGAAAAACTTTTTTCTATCCCAAGAGGATAAGGAATCCGACTGGCTTTATTTGCACCAAGGCGGTTTATTGAATCATTTGGATCGGATCTTGGATCCGAAAGCACCAAAGCCAGCTGGAGAACATTTGGTTTAAATTCATGTCTACTCCTCTTGTCTCCATCATTCTTCCTACATTCCATCGCCCCGACACTACAAAGAAAGCTATCGAATCCGTTATTTCACAAACCTACGGGAATTGGGAACTCATTGTAGTGGATGACGGATCAAAGGATGATACCTGGCAATCTCTATTAAGTGAATACCCCGGATGGAAATCAAATCTCACTGGCTTCGGTAAAAATACAAAGTCCATTCAACTCCATCAAATCATTCATAGGGGAGTGTCCGGTGCACGCAACTTCGGAGTGGAAAGATCTTTCGGAAAATGGATTTGCTTTCTGGACTCAGACGACCTTTGGTTGCCTGAAAAAATTTCCAAACAAATCAATTATCATAAAGACCATCCTGAAATTCGGATTTCCCAAACGAATGAAACCTGGATCAAAAACGGAAACAAAGTAAAACCTTTGGGAAAACATAAAAAAAAAGAAGGGGATATCTTTCAGGAATGCCTGGAACTTTGTCTGATCACTCCTTCCAGTGTGATTCTAGGTAGGGAATTATGGGAAGAAGCCGGCGGGTTCGACGAAAGATTGCAAACTTGCGAAGATTACGATTTCTGGATTCGCATAACAGCCAAAGGCGAATGGGTCGGACTTCTGGAAGAAGAATTGATGATTCGCCACGGAGGACATTCGGATCAGTTGTCCGGCAAGTACAACGCAATGGAACGGTTTCGATTGTATTCCCAACTGAAACTTTGGAACGCAACAATACCGCCAAGCTCGGATTACACTGGCATCGATTCGCAAAAAAAGGATCTACTGAAAACAAGCACGCTCAACCGAATTCAAGTATTGGAGGCGGGAAGAAAAAAAAGAAACAAAGACATTCATTTTTTAAATTATTTTAGGGAAGATCTGGAAACAGGAAGAAAATCTCCCGAAAATTTTATGGGCATTCTTCTAAACGAATCCGATTGGAATTAGATTTTACATCTTATTTTTGCAAAAATCTGCAATCGGATGTCCCCGAGCTAAATAAAAAACCCGAAGGAAAATCCCCCGGGTTTCTAATTTTACAAAAGAAACTATGGAAAAGAAATCGCTTAACTTGCGATAAATTCTCTATTGAGTCTTGTGATAAAGTTTACCGAAATCTCTTTCGGACAAGCTGCTTCGCACTCGTATTGGTTTGTGCAATTTCCAAATCCTTCTTTGTCCATTGCTGCGACCATTTTACGAACTCTTTCTTTTTTCTCCACTTGGCCTTGGGGCAAAAGTGCCAAATGGGAAACTTTTGCGGATACGAATAACATGGCCGATGCATTCTTACAAGCAGCAACACAAGCCCCACAACCGATACAAGTCGCAGCATCCATCGAAAGGTCGGCATTCACTTTCGAAATAGGAAGTGCGTTTCCATCAGGAGCGCCACCTGTATTCACAGATACATAACCGCCTGCTTGGATGACCCGATCAAATGCGGAACGATCTACCACTAAATCTTTTACCACAGGGAAAGCTTTTGCTCTCCAAGGCTCGATATAAACGGTATCTCCGTCATTGAACTTTCTCATATGAAGCTGGCATGTCGTAGTTCCTCTTTCTGGACCGTGGGGAACACCGTTGATCACCATGGAGCACATTCCGCAAATGCCTTCGCGGCAGTCATGGTCAAAAGCAATCGGCTCATCTCCTTTGGAGATCAAACCTTCATTGACAACATCCAACATTTCCAGAAAAGACATGTGTTCGTTTACATTATCAGCTTCGTAGCTGACCATCTTTCCCTTATCATCAGCGTTTTTTTGTCTCCAAACTTTGAGGTGTAATTTCATTGTTTCGCTCATTCTATTTATAGCTCCTTACGGCAAGGTGGATGTTTTCGTATTCCAGAGGTTCTCTGTGTTCTTCAGGAGTTTTTCCGTCTCCTTTGTATTCCCAAGCGGTTACGTGACAGAACTTGTCATCATTTCTTTGCGCTTCTCCCTCTTCGGTTTGGTATTCCTCACGGAAATGGCCTCCGCAGGATTCTTCCCGCTTGAGAGCGTCCAAACACATAAGTTCGCCAAACTCCAGGAAGTCGGCAGTGCGTCCCGCTTTTTCCAATTCCTGGTTGAGCTCTCCGCCATTTCCCGCCACTTTTAAGTTTTTCCAAAACTCTTCTTTGAGTTCAGGGATCTTTTTAAGCGCTTCTTTGAGACCTGCGTCCGTTCTTGCCATACCGCATTTGTCCCAAAGTAATTTTCCAAGTTCTCTATGGAAATCGTCCGGTGTTCTTTTTCCGTTAATGGAAAGAAACTTGGAAGTCATCTCTTTTACACGAGCTTCCGCTTCTTTGAATTCGGGACGGTCTGTGGAAATATTTTGATGACCTTCTTTTGCAAAGTAATCTCCGATCGTATAAGGAATTACAAAGTATCCGTCCGCAAGTCCCTGCATAAGAGCAGAAGCACCCAATCTGTTGGCACCATGGTCGGAGAAATTTGCTTCGCCGAGTACGTGCAATCCGGGAATGTTTGACATCAGGTTGTAATCCACCCAAAGACCACCCATAGTGTAGTGGACGGCAGGGTAAATACGCATCGGAACTTTGTATGGGTTTTCTCCGGTGATTCTTTCATACATTTGGAAAAGGTTATCATAACGATCTGCTACAACCGATTCTCCCAATCTTCCTATGGAATCGGAGAAATCCAAATAAACACCGAGTCGTTTGTCTCCCACAAGCGGACCAACTCCCAAACCGTTGTCACATGCTTCTTTGGCGGAACGTGATGAAATATCGCGAGGAGCTAAATTTCCGTAGGAAGGGTATTTTCTTTCGAGATAATAATCTCTTTCGTCTTCAGGGATTTCATGAGGAGCACGAAGATCTCCTTTTTTCTTAGGAACCCAAACCCGTCCGTCGTTACGAAGTGACTCGGACATCAGTGTGAGTTTTGATTGATAATCTCCCGATTGAGGAATGCAAGTAGGGTGGATTTGCGTATAACAAGGATTTGCAAATGCAGCGCCTTTTTTAAACGCTCTGAAAGTGGAAGTTACGTTGGATCCTTTTGCGTTGGTGGAAAGATAAAATACGTTTCCGTAACCTCCCGTTGCCAAAATCACCGCATCACCCGCATGAGAAGAAATCTCACCGGTTACCAAATCACGAACGACGATTCCTTTGGCGTGACCGTCGATCAGAACTAGTTCCAACATTTCCGTTCTTGCATACATTTTGACCGCACCCTTTGCGATCTGTTTTTCAAGGGCAGAGTAGGCACCAAGTAGTAACTGCTGTCCTGTTTGACCTTTTGCATAGAAAGTACGGGATACTTGCGCACCACCGAAGGAACGGTTGGAAAGAGTTCCGCCGTATTCACGGGCGAAAGGAACACCTTGTGCAACACACTGGTCAATGATATTTGTAGAAACTTGGGCAAGACGGTAAACATTTCCTTCTCGAGCACGGAAATCTCCACCCTTCACCGTATCATAAAACAAGCGGTAAACGGAATCCCCGTCGTTCTGATAGTTTTTCGCAGCGTTGATCCCGCCTTGTGCCGCAATCGAGTGGGCGCGTCTGGGCGAATCTTGAAAACAGAAAACGGAAACATCATAACCTAACTCAGACAATGTTGCCGCAGCTGATGCTCCTGCAAGACCTGAACCTACAATGATGACCTTATACTTACGTTTGTTTGCTGGGTTTACAAGTTTGATATCTTGTTTGTGTTTGTCCCATTTTTTTTCAATCGGACCGGATGGTATTTTTGCATCTAATTTCATAACTTCTCCTCTTATCCGTTACTTCACCCATCCGAGTAGGATGGAAACTGGCATGGAACTATTTCCGATAAAAACAATGAACGCTAAACCGATGGCGGTTTTTTCAATCACCGGAAAATGTTTCGGGGCAAGGATTCCGAGAGTTTGAAACATGGAAGCCAACGCATGGGAAAAATGAAGGGAGAGAAAAACCATAAAGAAGATATAAGCAAGGGCGATCGGCAGCTGCTGAAAGCCCAAAATCACCATGGCATATACATCATGAACTACTTCTCCGTTTTTCAAAGTATACTCGAAAGTGTAATGATCCGGATTGGTTACACCGAAAGTAAAATGAAGCAAGTGATAGATAAGAAAGGTGAGAAGCAAAAGTCCGCTATAGAACATTGTGCGGGAAGCACCCGAAGCTTGAATCGTTGCTTGTTTTTTATAGGCGACAGGTCTTGCTGCGGAATTTTCTTTTTTAAGAAGTATCGCTGTTATCACATGCCCGAAAAAAGCGACAAGTAAACCGATACGTGCAACCCAAAGCAAGGGTCCAAGATCTTTTAAAAACTTTGCATACGCATTTAGTTTTTCGGGACCTTGAAAAATTTGCAAGTTTCCCAGCATATGCGCGATCACGAAACCGAACCAGATAAATCCGGTGATGGCCATAATGATCTTCTTTCCTATGGATGAACGAAAGAAGTCCAGACTCAAGGTCATAGAATTGCTCCTGAAGCGAGATTAGGTGTGGTGTGCTGTCCTAAATGATTTTGTTCTTCCTTTGGTTGTAGTAGAAGGCAATATCTCATTTGGATAAGTCCACGCTAGAACCCCGTACGGGTTTCGTAAATTCTTAAATCTATTTTGGCATGGAATCTGATTTTTCATTTGACCTTGATTCTCAAATTCCTTAGATTTTCCAAGAATTCCGGGCAAGTAGAAAGAAAAAAGAGAGTGGCAATGGATATAAAAGTTAAATTTTTCCTATTTTTTTCAGGGTTTTTATCTCTATGCTTTTATTTTTTTCTATATGCGTATCAATTGCCCGGTCTGATCTCAAGCAATGAAGATTCTAAAGTCTTGTTAGGTTTAGGTGTCCTTGTTGCATCCTGGATTCCGCCGATTGTAGGTTGGATTTCAAAGGATCATCTCAAAAAATGGATAAAGGAAACCAATGAAAAATAAAAAACTCCTAGTCTCTGTCTTTTTGCTTATTTTAGTCTCCACCTTTTTTATTACCGGTTGTGAAAAAGTACCGGCGGGTTATGTAGGTGTAAAAGTTTATTTACTCGGTTCAAGTAAAGGAGTTGATTCGGAAGAACTGGGAGTGGGTCGTTATTGGGTGGGAATCAACGAAGAACTTTATCTCTATCCTACATTTACCAAAACCTATGTGTGGACTGCGGATTATCAGGAAGATTCGGAAACAAACGAATCCATAGATATCCAAACCAAAGAAGGTTTAACAGTCAATGCCGATGTGGGAATCCAATTCCGAGTGGAACCCGAAAAAGCGAATGTTCTATTCCAAACGTACAGAAGAGGTATTGATGAAATCACCGACAGTGTTTTACGCACTGCAGTCAGGGATGTATTGAACCGGCTTGCATCCAGTATGACTTCCGATATGATTTACGGCCAGGGAAGAGTGGAGCTTATAGAAAAATCGACGGAAGCCGTAAAACAGGAGTTTGCTGCAAAAGGAATCATTGTAGAAAGACTTTATTGGATCGGGACCATGAGACTGCCCGATAAAGTAAAACAGGCACTGGATGCAAAAATAGAACAGATCCAAAAAGCGGAACAAAGGGAAAACGAACTGAGAGAAGCAGTTGCCCAAGCCAAAATCGAAAAAGCGAAAGCGGAAGGAACTGCCAATCAAATCAGGCTGGAGTCACAACAACTGACACCTCTTATGATCCAGAAAATGTGGATTGAAAAATGGGACGGAAAACTTCCTCAACAAATGTTGGGTGACAAGTCAACAATACTGGTTCCTTTCAATAAATAAAGCTTGATGAAACTTTTTGCAATCTTTCCATTATGCAGCTTGCTTTCAGCAGGCTGCATCAGTTTCAGTGAAAAAAAACATACGGCGAAGGAAAACGCAAAAATCGGAGGTCAACCGGTATTTATCGAATTCAAAAGACTTCCCGCAAAATCTCCGAAACACCTTCATTTGAGTTTAACCGTTTCCAATCTCTCACTAGGCAATATTCGTAATTTCTCTGCGTTATTATTTGCAGTGGAAAAACAAGGATTGATACTGATCCCCGAAACTTACAAAACTCCGGAATTGATTTGTAAACTGAATCGACCTTTGCGACCCGAATCCTCTAGGCAATGTTCCGAAATCATTCATCTTTTTCCGACGGAAATCGAAAAAGTGGAATTGCATTCCGTTTCTCTAAGTATCGAAGACGGAATCCGATTGTTAATCACAAAAGAAGATCTGAATTTTATTTCTTACGAAGAAAAAGAATAAAGTCCTTTTTCGGCATTGCCTTTGCAAATAACCATCCCTGCCCGTATTCTACAGAGCGATTTAACAGATAGTTGTATTGCTCCTGCGTTTCCACACCTTCAGCTACAATTATAAGATTGAGAGTCTTTGCAATATCAATGATATGTGTAATCACTCCGCTCGTAGTTGAACCCGTTTCGATCTTATCCACAAACGATTTATCGATTTTGATGACATCCAAAGGAAATCCTTGCAAGTATGACAAGCTGGAATAACCGGTTCCAAAATCATCGATCGCAACAAGATGCCCTGATTCACGAGCACGATCGACCGTTGCACGGGCGGATTCTATGTCCATAAATCCACGTTCGGTGACTTCCAGCCAAATTTGTTGTCTTTCTATTCCAGTATCTTTCATCAAAGATTCCGTAATTTCGAGGATCCTTCCCGAAGAAACATCCTTTGCACTTACATTGATTGCAATATGGATACTTCGATCCAAAACAAGCAGATCCTTCATGTCGGCAACGACCGTTTCAATCACCTGATCTGTGATCCGCATGATCAAATCGCTTTCTTCCGCAAGTGGAATGAAAAAATCAGGACGTATCATTGATCCGTCCGCCCGAATCCAACGAACCAAAGCCTCAGCACCAACACATTTACCTGTCCTGAGGTCAACGATAGGTTGGTAATGGACGATAAATTCCTTGTCTTCAATTGCAAGCGCCAACTCGCTATAAGGTGATAGTCTATGACGGGAAAACCAGACGACCAATACGACCATAAAAAGAGCCATAAAAAGGCCGAATGATAAAAGTAAAATCTGATCATGACGAAGTTTGTCGAACAATCTGCTTTCCGGCTCTATGGCAATTGCGACCAGACCGGACTTATGCACAACGGAAACCAGGCTCTCTTTATAGAAATTGTTATCCGGATGAGCCATTGCAAATTTGATCAAATCCGAATCAGGTTCGTTGATTGCACCTAACAATACACCATCTTCCGTTAGCACTGAAAGTCTGATATCAGGATCTACAATAATGTCCGCAAAACGAGTAGCTTGAATCAGTACATTATAATCATTATAATGAAGACCGATCAGACTTATATCCTCGTTCACTATCGCTCGAACATTGAGCGATACCTCGATTCCGTATGGCAGAACGAAATCAATATCCGACTTTTTAAAATTCAAATCGAGATGTCCCCAGGAAGTACATTTTAAAATACCGTTTTTGAAATAACCGATCTCTTCAATATTGCGCATAGAAAAATGTAATTTCTGCATAAATGCAATATGACTCGGAGAGCAAGGCAAGACATTAAGTTTGTCTAATGACAGCAACACGTCTATGGATTGTTGAAAAGAAATGTTAGAACGACCGATTGCCTGATGTGCAAATTGCTGCAGGCGTTTTTGTTCATGATCGACGGCAAAAACATAGGAAAGATATAATGCAATCAGAAGAGGAACAAGCGAAGCGAATAAAGCCAATAACGTTGAA
Source organism: Leptospira ilyithenensis (assembly GCF_004771005.1). Taxonomy (GTDB): domain Bacteria; phylum Spirochaetota; class Leptospiria; order Leptospirales; family Leptospiraceae; genus Leptospira_A; species Leptospira_A ilyithenensis. The sequence goes on along the minus strand of NZ_RQHV01000061.1, from coordinate 414,873 downwards.
GTAATAATTATTTTTTTTCGGCGCATATTTTATGATGTGAACTTACTTTAATTTGGCAAATACAAATCGCTCAAAAGTAAAAGCTGAAACGATGCTCCTGAGGCAGAAAAGATAATAATTTTGCTACTTGATCGAATTTAGATTTGCAGATAAGTAAAGCATTGAATGTCGAAAATAGTTTTTTACTATATAAATAAATCATTAATGTCACTTATATGATAGAGAGTGATCTAAAGTGTTACTTATGTGCCTTTCCATACAATCGATCCAAAATCTCATGCGACATAATATACATTATGGGAAGTTCCATATTGCTTCAAAATTAGAAATATGCTTCAAAAGTAAATCACCTATAGACGCTCGCTCTTGATACGAAAAAAAATCAATTTGCAGTCGCAATGATTTTGTCCAGTAACATTCCTATCTCTTTACCGATGCCCGCCGACCCGTATTCTCCCGCAGTTGTAACCACAACAAGATCCAAATCGGGAACAATATAAATTCGTTGCCCGCCATTTCCGAGAGCGGCTTGCCAGGAAACCCTTCGATTGGGAAGATAAGTCTCTCCAATCCACCATTGATAACCATATTTTACGGGACTTTCGTCACCGCTGAGCATTGTAATATTTGTGGAAATATGCGGTTTGAGTGAATCCATAATCCACTGATTCGGAACAATTTGTTTTTTTTCCCAAATGCCTCCATTCAACATTAGTCTTCCTAATTTTAACATATCACGCGGTCGCAAACGCAATCCACCGAAAGCAAGTGCGCGCCCATACCGATCCTTAACCCATTCATACTCGTTGATTCCTATCGGATGAAAAAGCCACTCGGCAGCCAATTCATCCAGAGACTTTTCGGTTTCTTTCGTAAGTATTTCGGCAAGAACGGAAGTTCCTCCTCCATTATAATTAAATACCTTTCCTGCAGGTTCAATGATAGGTCGTTCAAAAACAAATCTTACCAGATCTTTTTTCCAATACAACCTTGCCTCGTCATTAGTCAAAAATCCTCGCCCCCATTCTTTCCAATCCAGACCACCACTCATTGTAAGCAAATGCCGCCAAGTCACAGAACGGTGTTGAACCGATCCGAGATCGTCCAATTCGGGAAATGATGAAAGCACGCTTGCATCAATTTCAGGTATGAGCTTTTTCTCCAACGCAATTCCGAATAACAGAGATACGACGCTCTTGCTTACGGATCGGACATCATGCAAAGTTTCCTTATCGAAAGTTGATTCGCCATCGAATGGCAATCTAAAACCATATCTTATACTCAAAGGACTGTCCTTACCATTATGATAAATTTCAGCGATGAGTTTACCGTGCCTTTCGATCAAAACCGAATGTAGACGATTGTTTTTCTCGACGTATTCTCTAAGCACATTACAAAATGTCTCTGCGGAAAAGCCAGACTCATTCGTATTTGCAGGTTGCCAAAAGGAATCGGCAATTGGCGGTGAACAGGAATTCCTTCCTGGTCGAACAATAGGTTCCTGACATCCGTAATTTAAAGTAACAATAAGAAATGTGAAAAGGAAAAACAGTCTCTGTGCAAATATAAATGAGAAAATATCTTATCACCCAAAGGATCTCTTATCAATGAATATTTTTTACACTGCTATTTTGAGTAGTTTTCTCAAAATAGCAAATCCTCATTGCAAAAAAATATTCAGAAATTTAAATCTAACCATTATGTTAGAACTCAGACCCAATTGTGAAAATTGCGGTAAGTTGCTACCGCCCGAATCTTCGGAAGCGATGATCTGTTCATTCGAATGCACATTCTGCTTTCATTGTTATGAAAGTTTTTTAGAAAATGTCTGCCCCAATTGCGGCGGAGGTTTTAGCCAGAGACCGATTCGTCCCAAAAACAACTGGAAAAACAATAACAACTTATCCGAATACCCGGCAAGTACCAAAACCGTTTACAGACCATTGGATCCGGCAGAACATTCTCTATTTGCGAAAGGAATTTCAAAAATTCCAGCGAAACAAAGATAATGGACTTCTCTTTTATTGAAACAAAGATACTGATTCATGCGAAACCTTCCACAGTATGGGAAGTTTTTACAAACCCTATTCTCACAAGACAAATGGGCGGAGAATATGTTACAAACTGGAAACAAGGAAGTTCTTTCGGTTGGAAAGGATTGGATGGAAAGATGTTAACCCGCGGGAAAATTCTGGAAATCGAACCTGATAGTTATTTCAAACATTCCTTATTTGAAACAATTGCTTCCGAAGAGGGAGATTCGCCTATCATTAATTCGGTGATCACATATAGATTCGAAAAAGAAGATGAATTTACGGAATTAATCGGGCGGGAAGATTTTAAAGTTCCTATAAATCAAAAAGAGTATGAAAACATCCGATCGGGTTGGAAGCTGGCACTTGAAGCAGTGAAGGCAACTGCAGAAGCAGCAGATAGAAAAACATGAAGAATGTATCGGTATTTGTATTCGGTTTTTTCTTAGTGATTGTAATTCTATTTCAAATTGCTCTGGGACTGGGTATGCCTTGGGGAAAGTTAGCTATGGGTGGAAAATTCCCCGGCATTTTTCCTTTCAAGATGCGAATTGCCTGTATCTTTCAAATATTGATTTTAGGAATCATGGGGACCATCGTTTTTACCCGAGCAGGCATTTTGTTTCCCGATTGGTATTCTTATTCGGTAAAAATCATCTGGGTAGTAGTTGCTTTCTTTTCTATCGGAGTTGTTTTGAATTTAATTACACCAAGCGAATGGGAAAGAATCATTTGGGCGCCTGTTACCATCATACTTCTCGTGTGTTCAATCCTGGTTGCAACTTCCCAATCGTAGTAAGTAAGGAACCTCTACCGTCGACCTTCAAACCCGTAGTGAGCCGCGAAACCCCCTGGCAGCATAATAAGATTCAGCACCGTTGTGATACACGAAAACATTGCCATAGCGGTAATCGGCAAAGAGGGCCCCACCGAGTTCTCTAATAGCAGAAGGTGTTTTAATCCAGCTTGATGTTTTCGTATCGAAATTTCCAAGTTTCTGCAATTCCCGGTATTCCTCTTCCGTTAAAATTTCAATTCCCATTGTAGCAGCCAGATCGATGGCACTACTCTCCGGTTTATGTTCTTTCCTTGATTGTAGCGCTTCGCGGTCGTAACAAACACTTCTTCGGTTTTTAGGACTTTCCGTTGAACAATCATAAAAGACGTATTCGCCAGTTTCTTTATCATAACGAACAACATCCGGTTCACCGCCAGTTCTTTCCATTTCACCCAGTGACCAGAGTTTTTCAGTGTTAGCTTCCAGCTTTGTTTGTATTTTAGCCCATTCGAGACCTTTATGGCGGTTCTTATTTTTCTCAAAACGGGCTTTCAACGTTCCGAGTAATATCTCTCGTTGTTCCAATGATAATGTTTTTTTATTATTATTGTTTTTGCTCATACCTTATCTAATCCTCCAGTCCTAATCCATCGAGAATCCGATCCATCTACTTGATTGATACTCTAAGTTATGGATGATTACCATTTCACTTAAATGATTTTTCTATCCGCAGGTCTGAAATACCAGGATACCACAGTTAGGGTAAGTAATAACAAAGAGGGAAATATTTCATTCAAGGGACTATCTGATGCGAGATGTGAAAATGCCGCTCCGGACATGGCAAAGAAAAAACCTGCATAAGCCCACTCCTTTACTAAAGGAAATCTAGGAATAAGCACTGCGATAACTCCCAAAATTTTCCAAACACCCAGTATGGTTAGAAAATAGATCGGGTAACCCAAACGTATAATAAAATCAACGTCCTCTTTCACTTTTAATAACTGTACAATTCCGGTCGATAGCATTCCTAATGCAAGCCAGAGGGTAGCAATCCAATAGATAATTTTATTTTTCTTTGTCATAATGTGTTATCCTAATTTTTTTACAATGTCTTGCAATCGGTTATGTGCCATATTTATGCCTTGAGCAAAGGGAAGTAGCAGCATCTGATCCCTCTGTGCGACTGATTTAAATATCGTATGAATATTGATCTTGCTTGTGTCGTCTGTGAGCTGTTCAAATTCAAGGAATTCAAGCTGGACGCCAAAAGTGGCATTTTCCATTTCAAATGTCCGAATGATTTTCCGGTTGTGGCTAAACTCGTGGATTACCCCATTGAACCGGTATTTGTTTCCTTTAGGATCCGTTGTCTCAAATTGGTAACTGCCGTGATTCTTATTTTCAAGTTTCAGCACTTTGGTCCCCATCCATTGTTCAACGATTTCAGGCTCTACATACGCTTTAAAAAGTAATTCCAATGGCAAATCGAATTCCCTTGTAATCACTAATTCCTGTTTGCCGTCTTCGCTATTGATTTTTGTTTTTAGTTCCATACGATTCTATTTTTTGGTCTTGTACTTTTTCATTATTGTTTCTAATTTATTAAACCGATCATCCCACATTTTTCGGAATGGTTCGATAAAGTCGGCTACTTCTTTCATTTTTTTTGCATTGATGTGATAGTAAATTTCCCTGCCGTTCTGTTGTTGTTCGAGCAATTCACACTCAGTGAGTATTTGCAAATGTTTTGAAACTGTCGGTCTTGCAGTATCAAAGTTTGAAGCAATTGCACCTGCTGTCATGGTTTGTGAAGCTACCAGCAGAAGTATAGTTCTTCTTGTCGGATCTGCTATAGCTTGAAATACATCTCGTCTTAAATTCATTGTGTAGCTATTTAACTACAAATATAAATGTAGCCATTTAGCTACGCAACTATTTTTTTTGAATAAAAGCAAAATTGAAGGATGGGAGATCTAAGTCCGGTGGATAGTAAATGTTACATCAAAACAACAGAACCAAACTGTTTTTGTCGGTCAGGGGGAAATAGATTTTTCCGAGATACCTTCAGAAATAAAGATTCTGGGATTTTTTTCATACCTCAGCCAGAGAACCATTTCTTTCAATTTTTCATAAGGCATTCCGATGCAACCGAATGTCGATTTTGTTAACTCTTCCCAAGGATGAATAAAAATCATACTTCCCCTGCCCTTTTCCGGACTCGCGGTATTATGTTCTATAACTACCATAAGGCGGTAAAATCCGTCGCCCCGAAGTAAAGGATGCACCTGCTTTGTTTTCGGTTTTTTCTTTATATGTAAATTATAATATTTTGATTCAACATCATCGACCCAATAGTCGTCTTTTGTTATTCTGTGGTAGGAAAACCCGGAAATCAAATTTTCATCGTAACCGAAAACCCGCAAAACAGGATAATCTCCCGTAGGGGTTTTGCCATCCCCTTCCCGTTTGAGAGAAGAAGAAATCATTCCAGTCTGTCCGACGGATACAAGAAAAGACGAAAGGTTTTCCACCCAATCCCCGTCGGATAGTTCGTAAAAATGAATCCTCGCAGTAGTTTGATTCGGTTCCTGAATTACAAAAATCAGTTGTTTCGGATCCGAATCTGAAATTATACCCGCCTCTTGCCCCAAAAGACTTTGAGAAAATAGAAACAAATTCAATAGGGAAAGAACAAACACTGAGGAGATTTTTGAGAGGTGGATCCGGGAAAAATTCAAATCTTCTTTCCTTCTATTTGAAAAAGTTGTAAGCTGAATCTAAAATATGGGAATCGGCACTTAAAAAGAAAAGTGGATTCTCTAAGAAAAACTAAATTGTGGGGCGGAAATGGAGAAAAATGGAGCCGAAAAGGTGTGAGAAACGGGAAAAGGAAGCAAAAATTGGCTCCCCCTGCTGGGCTCGAACCAGCGACCCAATGATTAACAGTCATTTGCTCTACCGACTGAGCTAAAGGGGAATAACCAATCTCTCTGGACAGAATATTTAAGAAACCTCTCCGGTCAACTTAAAAAAAATGAGACTTAATCATTTAAAAACGAAAAAAATCGGAAAAATCAGACAAGTTTTCTATAAAAATGAATGTTTCCTAATTTGCTTCCCTTCATAGTGACATAATCCTTAGCCACTCCTGGTTGGGGTCAGAAATATATAATGAACGGTTTGTTGTTTGAGACGGGGTCAGCATGAGAATTGAGAGGCATTTTACAAAGGGAAACACTGGTCTTTACCCAAACATAGTATGGGTAAAGAAGGATTCGAAGATTACAAATCCTGATGGTTCGGCTGTATTCGAAGCCAACGATGTAGAAGTTCCGGACTTCTGGTCGCAGGTTGCCACAGACATCCTGGCGCAAAAGTATTTCCGAAGAAAGGGAGTGCCCAAATACCTCAAAAAACTCAAAGAAAACGGAATTCCCGACTGGCTCCAAAGGTCCGTTCCCGATGATGAAAAATTATCTGCCCTGAAGCCGGAAGATCGCTTCGTGGGAGAAACAGACTCCAAACAAGTATTCCACCGCCTTTCGGGATGTTGGACCTATTGGGGTTACAAATACGGTTATTTTTCCGATGAAGAAAGTGCAAAAGCTTTCTATGAAGAGACAATCTTCATGCTGGCAAGTCAAATGTCAGCACCTAACTCGCCTCAGTGGTTCAATACGGGACTCAACTGGGCGTATGGAATCGACGGAAAGTCCCAAGGTCATTATTATGTAGATCCCAAATCGGGAAAATTAGTTCGTTCCGCATCTTCCTACGAACACCCGCAACCGCACGCTTGTTTCATTCAATCAGTAGATGATGACCTGGTAAACGAAGGCGGAATTATGGATCTTTGGGTTCGGGAAGCCCGCCTATTCAAATACGGTTCGGGAACAGGAACCAACTTTTCCAACCTACGGGCCGCCAACGAATCCTTGTCAGGTGGTGGCAAAAGTTCGGGACTAATGTCCTTCTTGAAAATCGGAGACAGAGCCGCAGGAGCCATCAAGTCAGGCGGAACCACCAGACGTGCCGCAAAAATGGTATGTTTGGATATGGATCATCCGGATATCGAAGAGTTCATAGATTGGAAAGTGCAAGAAGAGAAAAAAGTAGCATCTCTTGTTACAGGTTCCATTCTCAATAACAAACTTCTCAATGAAATCATGGCTGCCTGCACCCAAGGGAAACAAACCCTCGGAGAAGAAAAAGCATACGATCCCGCCGCAAATGAGTTCTTAAAAAAAGCCATTCAGAAAGCACGTAAATCGTTTATCGCCGACAATTATATCAAACGTGTGATCGACCTTTCCAAACAAGGTTACAAAGACATTCTATTTGAAGAATTGACTACGGATTGGCAGTCGGAAGCATATAATACGGTTTCGGGTCAAAACTCAAACAACTCTGTTCGAATTACAAATGAATTTATGGAAGCTGTTGAAAAAGACCTTCCTTTCCACCTTTATAACAGAACGGAACGAGAAAAAGCTAACAGAGAAAAACGAGAAACAAAACCGTCAAAAACGGTAAGAGCTCGTGATCTTTGGGAAAAAATTTCCAACGCCGCTTGGAGTTCCGCAGATCCGGGAACACAATATCATACTACGATAAACGAATGGCACACTTGTCCGGAAGACGGAACGATCAATGCGTCCAATCCTTGTTCCGAGTATATGTTCCTGGACAACACTGCGTGTAACCTTGCTTCCGCGAACTTGGTTAAGTTTTTGAAAGAAGATGGTAGCTTCGATGTAGAAGGATACCGTTATCTTTGCAAAATCTGGACAATCATCCTGGAAATCTCGGTTCTTATGGCACAATTTCCTTCCAAGGAAATTGCTGAGCTCTCTTACAAATTCAGAACACTTGGCCTTGGTTATGCGAACCTGGGATCACTCCTTATGGTTATGGGAATTCCTTATGATTCCAAAGAAGCAATGGCTGTCACAGGTGCGATTACTTCCATCCTACATATGACTGCTTATGCTACTTCTGCGGAAATGGCAAAGGAACTCGGCCCGTTCAACGGATATGAAAAAAACAAAGAGCATATGCTCCGAGTGATTCGTAACCATAGAAGAGCTGCCTACAACGCTCCTAAAGAAGAATATGAAGGACTTACCATCACTCCGATCGGAATCAATCCTTCTTATCTGCCTACTTATCTATTGCAAGCTGCGAAAGAAGATTCCGATCGTGCCTTGGAATTGGGTAATCTTTACGGATATAGAAATGCGCAAGTAACTGTGATCGCTCCGACAGGAACCATCGGTCTTGTTATGGATTGTGATACTACAGGAATCGAACCTGACTTTGCTCTGGTGAAATACAAAAAACTGGCAGGTGGCGGATACTTTAAAATCATCAACCAGTCGGTTCCGATTGCTCTTAAAAAGCTAGGCTACAACCAAGCAGAACAGGATGCGATTGTAAACTACTGTAAAGGTCACGCTACTTTCAACGGTGCTCCCGGTTTGAATACAGCAAGACTCAAAGAGAAAGGTTTTACGGAAGAAATTCTGGAAAAACTGGAAAAACAACTTCCATTCGTTTTTGATGTTCAATTTGCATTCAACAAATACACGCTTGGCGAAAATTTCCTAAACAAAACTTTGGGAATTGATCCAAGCGTTTACAACAATCCGAACTTCAACTTACTGGAGCGAGTCGGTTTTACTGCGAATGAAATCGCACAAGCAAACGATTATGTTTGCGGAACCATGACGATTGAAAATGCTCCTTATATCAAAGAGAAAGACCTGGCGGTTTTTGATTGCGCAAACAAATGCGGTAAATATGGAAAACGTTTCCTTTCTTACCAATCCCATATCCGTATTATGGCGGCTGCGCAACCTTTTATTTCAGGAGCCATTTCTAAAACCATCAACCTTCCTGAAGAAGCGACTGTTGACGATGTAAAAGATGCATACCTAATGTCATGGAAAGTAATGATCAAGGCAAATGCACTTTACCGTGACGGATCCAAACTATCCCAACCTCTGAACTCCGTATTCCAACTCTTAAGTGCAGTGGGAGAAGAGGAAGAAGAAACAGTGCATCTTTCCGCGTCTGCTCCGAAGACGGTAACGGAAGCTGCAGAAAAACTAGTCTATAAATACATTGCAGAAAGAAGAAAACTTCCGCATCGTCGCGCAGGTTATACTCAAAAAGCAATGGTAGGCGGACATAAAGTTTATCTGCGCACGGGAGAATACGAAGATGGCCAGTTAGGCGAGATCTTTGTAGATATGCACAAAGAAGGAGCGGCTTTCCGTTCTCTTATGAATGCGTTTGCAATTGCAATCTCTCTCGGACTACAACACGGAGTTCCTTTGGAAGAATTTGTGGATGCGTTTACATTCTTCAAATTTGAACCGAACGGAATGGTTTCCGGCAACACTCATATCAAGATGTCTACTTCAGTGATCGACTATATCTTCAGAGAATTGGCGATCACTTATCTCGGTAGATACGACTTAGCTCAAGTTTCTCCTGAAGATCTAAGAACGGACGAACTGGGTAGAAAAGCCGAAACTAAAGAGCCTCCTCTAGTGGGAAAGCCTGAACGGGGCGGAAACTCCTCTACTCCGATACAAGTTTCCCCTCTATCCATGAAGTCTGTGATAGAAGAAAAACAAGAGCCTACATTGGTCGGGGCTGTTGCTGCAGGAACTGCCAGTTCACAAGGAACAGGAGCTACTGCTGCAGAAACTCTTAAGAATATTGCGGAAGCGAGGATCAAGGGTTATACGGGAGACTCCTGTACTGAATGCGGTTCCTTTCAAATGGTTCGCAATGGAGCTTGTTTGAAATGTATCTCTTGCGGATCAACGACAGGCTGCTCGTAAGCCAATAACCTCTCTGCAACTACCGATACAAGACTCGTATCTTTCCTTTAAAAAGAAGAGATACGAGTCGAACTAATTTAAATCTAAAAACAGTTTCTGAAAAGTTGAAAGAGCACCTTTTACTTAGGTGCTTTTTTATGGGTTCGTGGTAGGAGCCGGGGCGATAGGTTCGAGGGTGGGTTGTTCCGTTTGGATATTGGAGTTAGCGCCACCTAATTGATTTAAGTTGGGGATGTCCACTTTAGGCGAAGAGATCGATCCGCGAATAGGGATACAGATTTTTCCGTTTTCTTGGGGCAAAAGAGTCGCAAGACCTGCAATATCCTGTCTTTCTTGTGCAAATTTATCATTCAGACTGGCACAAGCTTTGATCTCCAATTGGGAAAGAGAAATGCTATCCGAAAGTCGAATGACACCTTGGAATTGGATCTTGGCTATACTTGAATCAATCAATCCCTTTTCAATCATCACTTTGCCGGAACGAATCTTAAATTGAAAACTTGCTTTTTTGATTTCATGTCCCTTCAAACTTCCGAGCATGGGGATTTCCATTGATTCGAAGAACTTTCCGCCGGACAATAGGATTTCGCCTTCTCCATTCCAACGAGTGACCTTGTCGTCGATAGAGGAAATTTTGATCGGAAAACTTACGGATTTTGCTTGTACCGACCACTCTCCTCCTTCGTATTTTAAAAAACCGATCTCAGCATCTCCATCCAACCGAGCGCTGATGAGTCCGAATAAAGACAAAGAAAAACTAAGCTCTTCCGCTTTTATAACACTACCGCTCGCAAACTGCGCCACAAAAGAATCAAAAGACTTTCTTCCGAAAAAAGGAAAATGAATCTCTTTTGCTTCGAGAACGATACCTGTTTCTTTGGAAGATTCGGCAAGAATAGAACGTACAATCTCATTTAAAGGAAATGTAAAAAAGAAAAAGAAAACAAAAGCGAAAACTCCAAGACCGACTAACATTAAGATTTTGGTGGAGTCCAGTTGTTTATTATCTTCTTCTCCTTCAGGAATCTCATTTGATTCTCCGTCTTCTAAAAGAGATTCCTGAAGCAATTCATCTTCAGAAAGCTCATCTTCCAATTCCGGTCCTAAATCAACGTCTTTTTCTTTAGCCACAGTTATTTTCCTTTTGTGATTCTGCTGTAAGAGGAAACTTTAAGATTCACATCGTAAATTTCTTTTTCTACAAATGGTTTTCTAAAAGTAAGATAATCCACCTTTGCCTGGACTTGTTTGTTTTTTTCTATATCATAAATAAACTTGATTACATCCTGAAGTAAAACGGATCGGAATGATACATCAATCTGGATCTTGTTATAATCCTTACGAATCACAGTCGTTGTATCCTTCATAGTCTGAACTTTATCTTTCAGGTTATATCGAACCATAATCTGATCCAGTTTGGAATACATTACACTTACATCTTCTTCGCTTCCACCGGTCTGAAGGCTTTTTAAATAATTGAATTCCCGAATCACCCGATCCAGCTGAGTCGCGTGGGAACGGGTTTCATAAATTTCTTCCGTAAGTTTGTTTCTTAAATCCACAAAAATGGAAAGAATCGTATAAATTCCGAGCGCTGCCACCAAGAACACTGACCCGATTACAAGCATCCTTTCTCTGTCATTTAATCGATCTAACATTATGGCTCATCCTTTGGAATGACAATATCCATTTTGATTTTAAAACTTACTTTATATTTGTTCACTCCGGTGATAAGTCTCTTGTTTAAAACCTGTATATTTGTAAACTTTTCCGATTTTTCAAGTGCTGCTTGAATGATACCTATTTCGCCGAATTCATTCACCCTTCCGTAAATTTGAATTTCGTTTTCATCAAAATTGAACTGGTCCAAAACAAAGGGCAACACTTCCGAAGATGGAAATTGTTCCGTAGCTTCATTCAAAAGATCTAAAATACTTTCTTGGGAGAGAAAAAGACGATAGATCTCCGTTTTTTTCTTTTCCGCCTTCAGTTTAGATGCGGCAATCATAAGAGGATCATCCTCTTCCGAAATCTCGCCGCCGATTCCAATTTTATATTTTTCGACGAGAATTTTTTTATTCGCAGCAATCTTCCGATTGTCTAAGATAATTCCTATGACAAAGACACCTAACAAAAGCAATAATGATATACTAATTAATGCTAAATGAGATTTAAAGGCGGACAAACGAAATGAATTTGTATTGATTCTTTTTGCAAATCCTGTTCCCAAAAAATCAACCTGACTGCGTGATTCATAGTGAACTCCCGTAGCGACGGCAGTCACAAGAGTCGGATCATCTATTCCTAAAAACTCATATCGACTCACTGCAATGCCGAGCCTGGATTGCATAAGCTCGGTCAAATCGACAAACAAGCTACCTCCGCCCGAGAGCAAAAGCAGTTCAGGTCTTTCATTTTCAGGCAAAGAAAAAATACTGTTTTCCATTTCATGAACAATGGATTCGAACTTGGTTTGAATGAATTTTTTTATGTTTTTATAGGAAACAGGGGAAATGGAAAACCTGGTTAAAAATTTGGATTCTGACTCTGAAACCAGGTCTGAGAACATGGAAAAATCAATGGAATGTTTGATCTCTTCGGCACGGGGAGTATCCACTTTCAATACTCGGGCGATCTCTTCCGTAATCTCTTCGCCACCCATATAGATTTGTCTGGTGTGGCGAAGTTTGCCTTCATACAAAATATTGAATATGGAATATTTTCCGCCAATGTCCAATTGAAGGATCGATTTTTCTTTAATTAGAATATTGTAATTTTTGGAGACCAGAGAAGACAAAACAAAGGAATCCAAAGACAAACAGTTTAGATGAAGATCTCCTTTGATAAATGGTTTCAATGCACGATTCAATTCGGAATGATGAACATTGAAAGAAATGACTTCCGAAGCTTCCTTTCCAATCCTCCACGTTTTACCGATGACTTCCAACTCTTCCATAGGATAAGGAACCAAGTTTTCCACTTCAAACGGCAGGACTTCTTTGATCGCTTTTTCAGTGATCAGAGGAATGCTTAAATCCCGAACAAATAAATTTTGAATTCCCAGGTTGATTAAAAAGTTCGTCTCTTCGGGAAAAAACGACTGTATAAACCGGACGATATTGTATTCGAAAGGATCACCTTCATTTTCGTTCAGTTCCACAACTGACAAGGTTTCCGTTCTTAGTATTGTGATCTTTCCAAGGACTTTTTTAAAGAGTACCCCTTTTAAGAAAGTACTTCCATAGTCAATGGCAAGGTATTGATCAAATGATAACATTTTCTAATCTTCCGTGTAGTATAACATCTGGTTGTTTGTGAGATCAAAGATTCCCGTTACTTTGCGGACAACTTTGTCTTTAATGATCCCAACCCCAGTGATTTTATATACTTCTCCCTTTGTCTTAATTCTTCCGCCTGAAACCTCAGTTCCTTCCCCTGCAAGTTCTTTGTAAAGGGTCAATTCTCCTGAGGTTTTCACTTGAAATTCGGGTTCCTTTTCCAAGTCTTTCAACTCTTTAATGTACCCTCCTTTCTGCAACTTGAGTTTCAAAATTTTCATCGCTGCCTGTTTGGTCATAAAATCGGAAAGAGACATGAGCACAAAGTAAGGAGCGGTATTGATATTGATCCGATCGTCGTAGGAATCCCCGTAAGGCAGATAGGCAGTGACATTACTGGAAAGCACATAGTCTTTATCGGATCGAAGCGCTCTTTCTTCCTCCGTTAAAAAGTCCTTGGAATTGTTTTTATCAAAATCTTTCGGTTTCAAAGATTCATAAACAATGGCACGATCAAATCCCTTTACATTCAAGAGTTCCGATAAGGAATAGAAAGGAGCATTTTTGATTTTTCTGGGAGGTTTCAATCTGGAATAATAATATTGTTCCGCACCTCCCCCCGTTTCCTGATGATTTTCATCAATCCAGTCGAGTATGGGAAAAATCATTTCCCGTTTCAGTCCGTATTGGTAAAACAACCGGGACATCATTTCGATCGACCTTTGGTTGGGTTGGTCGTCGTAGATTTTGACCAGAGAGTTGATATTGATTTTCCCGTCTTCGGGACTCATTGTATAATAAATCACTCCACCACCGAGAGGTATGGGGGGAGGATCCAAGGCAAGACCTGATTGGTAGAGAACATCTTCGGGAATTTTTTTCAATGCACCGACAGCTCCCATAAATCCAGCCTTGGCTAACATATGTGCTCGGAATCCGTCCGCTTGGGTTCGTGCAATCTGGTATTCCGTAGCAGCATCTTGAAAGAACTTTCCCGCAGTGAATAGCGAGGCCGATCCAAGTGCCATGATCAGCACAAGCACCATAAACCCACCACGTCTTCTTTTATTTGTATAATATGCCCGGATGCGCCAATGATTCATATTTTAAAAAACTATTTCCTACAAGAGATATGATTTCCACACGTACGAGTCTTGGAATTTTTTTGGTAGTTTTCGAATTCCAATCATCTACCCATTTGTCCCCTCTCTCCGAATATTTCAATTGAAAGCTTTTTACATTTTCGAGTAGAATATGTTCAATTCCACCTTGGGTTGGAGAACTGTCCACCATCTCATCTTCTCTTCGAATTAAATAATAAAGATCCGGTTGTTTCGGATTTTCCATCTTACGCAAGTAAAATGAAACCTCTCTGACCGAAGCGCTGTCCTCTTCTTCCGCATAAGGATTGGAAGTGCAAAAAGTAATCCGATCGTTTCTTTCTCCGGGAACCCCTTCCGTTTTTCCGGCAAACAAAACCCTTCTTTGATTATCAATATAATAAGTCCGGGTGATTGTGGCACGGATATTCTCCACAGCATATAAAATATCTTTTCTGTTCGCGCCTTTTTGAGAAGCACCTTTTTTTGCGATGTTATTCGAGGTATAAAACACCATAAAGATTCCTGTGAATATGCTTCCGAGCACCATAATCACGATTGAAATTTCGATGAGTGTAAATCCCCGCCTTAGCCTCATTAGTATTTCGTTGACCTGAATGTTTCTACTGTATATGTAGCATCTTTGATTCCGTCCGGGTAAGTGATGGAAACCTTCACCCGAAACACTTTCATAATACCACCTGTTTCAAAGTTTTTGGTCTGGCTTCTTTTTTTCATCAAATCGCTTAAGCCCACATCTTTGTCACCTAACATATCTTTCGGAGCTTTTTTCTTCAATGCCTCGGCATTGGGACCTGCTGCCAGTTTCAAAAGATCCATTTCTTCTTCTTTGATTTCCGTTTCAAAACGATATCCCGGAAAGCCCGGAATTTCACCTTTGGAAGTATCCGATTGCATCGTGGTCGAAGAATCAACCTGGGCCATTTTGATTTTTGCCAGGTGTACCGCATTGGAAAGTTGAACTCCCTTCTTTTGGTATTTCATTCCGTCGGCAATCATACTATAAGTATAAACCATAGCAACAGCTGCCATAGCCATACCTATGGTAACTTCAACTAAGGTAAATCCCCGTCTACTTAACTGGCGACGGAGGTTTGCCTTGTTTGCTGCCGGTTGCATTTTGTTCCATTTGCTCATCGCGTTCATCTAATCCGTAAGAAATCTTTTCCTGCTTGGAAGGTTCTTCATAAATATATTCGCCTTTGTGAACTTTGATCTTTCCTCCATAACGATACAACTGCATCGTTTTTTTGATCTCCGATTCGGAACCTATATATAAAAATACATCCGTCGTAGTACCTTGGGGTGAAAATAATATCTTCAAGACACCTTGATAAGTGACTTTACCTGACACATCTCTTGCTTTCAAAATTTTGGAATAAAAAGGAAGTTTATTTTTTTTCAATATAGGCTCTTCTTCAATTCCGCCTTCTTCCCGTTTGAGTAAAAAAAACTGATAT
This sequence comes from Leptospira ilyithenensis, assembly GCF_004771005.1. Taxonomy (GTDB): domain Bacteria; phylum Spirochaetota; class Leptospiria; order Leptospirales; family Leptospiraceae; genus Leptospira_A; species Leptospira_A ilyithenensis. The sequence goes on along the minus strand of NZ_RQHV01000061.1, from coordinate 399,352 downwards.
TCTGCCGTTTCAAAATTGTATTTAAATGCAACGGATTGATTTGTGAGCTGGGCCTTTTCCGCACCGAATTTAAATGATTCTGAAAGTTTTGCGGATATGTCTTCCGTAGAAGGAACAAGCAAGTTTCGAAGGCTTCCTCCGATAAACACCATAAGGAAACCTACAATAAAGATCACTAAAACCAGCTCGACAATGGTTAACCCAGAGCGAACTGATTTCTGGCCGGCTTTTTGCCTGCCAAAAACTTTCATTTATTTTAAAGCTGTCGGATAATCTTCGGAATCCAAGATATTGAAGTCTTTGTTACGACCTTCTCCACCATCTTTTTTATCAGCTCCAAGAGTTAAAATCTGATAATTATTATTCTCATCATACTTCATTTGATAAAGAGTTCCCCAAGGATCTTTTAAAACCGATTTATCTTTGATGAGTGGCTCATAATCAGCTGCAATTTCTTCATCATCCGGACGTTCGATTAGAGCGCGTAACCCTTGTTCTTCGGTTGGGTATTTCGAAAATTTATCAAAATACTCTCTCAATTTGATTTCAAGAATACGGCTATCGTTTTGAATCTTTAGTTTAGCTTGGCTGTCATTTCCACTACCAAAGTTTTTAAAACCGGCATATAGAATTCCCATAAGCGAACCAATGATAAGGATTACCACTGTTAGTTCAATTAAGGTAAGTCCCTCTCTAGATTTGCGATTTTTTCCGATTCGTTTCATTATTCATTACCCCTAAACATTACATATTTTGAATTTCTTGAGTCAGTTTGTACATTGGCGTCATAATGGCCGCCATGATGGTGAAGATGATACCACCCATAACTAAAATCATGATCGGTTCCAAAGATTGGGTCAAAGATTTTATTGCAGTATCCACTTCGCTTTCATAAATTTCGGAAAGTTTGGTCATCATCTCGGGAACTCTGTCGGATGCCTCTCCTGCGTTCAACATACCTAGAACCATTTGAGATAAGATCTGAGATCCCTGCAAAGAATCGGAAAGTTTTCCACCTTCCTTGATTTTGATGATGGCTTGTGCAATTTCTTCCCTAAACACTGTATGGTTTACCACATCCGAGACGATCTGTAAAGAGGTAATCAAAGGAACACGGTTCATCAGAAGTATGGATAAATTCCTCGCAAAATTGGAAACCATCACTTTTTTGAGTAGAGGACCGATGACTGGGATTTTCAAAAGAATCTTGTCCCAAGACTTTCTACCATTTTCAGTACTTTTCCATTTCACGAAACTGAATCCGCTCACTACCAAACTGATAATGATGAGCCACCAGTAATTTGTTAAAAAATAGGATAACCCGATGACTATCCTTGTGATCAATGGCAAAGTAGCATTGAAGGATGCGAATAATTGTTCAATTTGAGGAATCACTACTATGAGTAAAAACACGGACACTGCCAAAGACAGAGTTCCCATAATGATGGGATAAATCATCGCTACTTGTACTTTTGATTTTAGCTCTGCCGATTTTTCTTCCAGTTCTGCCAAACGAGTAAGTGTGTCTTCATAATTTCCCGTCGATTCCCCTACGGAAATCAGAGAAGGGTACTGATCCGGAAAAACAGTAGGATGTTTTTTCATAGACTCGGAAAGGGAAAGGCCTTCCGTTATGTCCGCTCTGATTTCTATTAAAACTTTTTTTAAGTAGATGTTTTCGGTTTGATCGATGATCGACGCCAAAGATCGGTCAAGCGGAATCCCGGCACCCAAAAGAGTTCCCAGTTGTTTGGAAAAAAGCCCGACCTCTTTTCTGGGAATACGATATAAAAATTGAGAGAGAAAAGGAAACAGTTCTCTTTCTTCTTTTTCCCGGTCTTCCAAAATCGAACGGACGTAAAGTCCTTTCACCTTTAACTTGTTACGGGCCGCCTGGACATTGTTTGCGTCGACAATGCCCTTTTCCTCTTTGCCTTTCCGATTGAACGCTACATAGGTAAATAATGGCATGGGATTTTACGCTACCCGGATCACTTCGTCCGGAGTTGTAACCCCTTGAATCACTTTGATTTTTCCGTAATCTCTCAGTGTGGAAAGTCCGTTTTTTAAAGCAATTTCTTTGATTCGGTTGGAGTCGGCACCTTGTAAAACGGCCTTTTTAATATCATCGTCGATGATCATGAGCTCGTAAATCCCTGTCCTTCCTTTATAACCTGAGTTCATACAGGTTGGACACCCTTTACCCCGGTAAAGTACGCCATTTTTTAATTCTTTTCTTGAAATCCCAAGACCGGCCAAATCCTTGTCCGTTGGCTTATAAGCAACTTTGCAATCTTTGCAAATAACACGTACAAGTCGTTGTGCCATAAAACCAAGAACCGTAGAGGTAATCAAATAAGGCTCGATTCCCATATCCGCCAAACGAGTCACAGATGAAGCAGCGTCGTTCGTGTGAAGTGTGGAGAATACCAAGTGACCGGTAAGGGATGCCTGGATGGCAATCCGCGCCGTCTCTTCATCCCGGATTTCTCCCACCATCACCACGTCCGGATCTTGACGAAGGATGGAACGAAGTCCTGCCGCAAATGTAAGTCCGATTTTATCGTTCATCTGCATCTGCGAGATACCATCGATCTGATATTCCACAGGATCTTCGCAAGTGATGATATTTCTTTCTTCCGTATTGATTTCGGTAAGTGCGGAATAGAGAGTGGTTGATTTTCCGGAACCTGTAGGTCCCGTTACGAGAATGATTCCGTAAGGTTTATAAATCAGATCTTTGAATGTGTTTAGGATATTGTCTGTAAATCCCATCGTATTGATCGAATATTTCTGATCGGTTTTATTCAATAATCGCATTACGATACGTTCGCCGAACTGACAGGGAATGATGGAAACCCGCACGTCCACATCCTTTCCCGCAAGTCGAAGTTTGATCCTACCATCCTGAGGTAGTCTGTTCTCGGCAATGTTGAGATTGGACATGATTTTAATACGGGTGGAAATACCCGCCAAATATGATTTAGGTGGAGAGAGGACTTTCTGCAATACTCCGTCCACACGGTAACGAACGATCACTGTTTTTTCAAACGGCTCAATGTGAATATCCGAAGCTCTTTCCGAAACGGCTTGAGAAAGGATCACATTCACCATTTTAATGATAGGTGCTTCGTTGGAAAGATCGAGAGCATCGGTTTCAAATGCATCGGAAAGATCCCCGAAAGACCCGTCCATCTCATCCATCATCTCTTTTGCTTCGGCAGTACTCTTGTCGAATTGCGAATGTACGATTCGCATGATTTCCTGTTCAGGAGCTAAAACAAATTCAATATCATAACCTTTTAAAAAGGAACGGATATCATCCATAGGATGCAAATCGGTCGGATCACTCGTAGCCACCTTGATCTTGTTTTTTTCAACGGAAAAAGGTACGATTTTGGATCTTTGAACGAGCTTTAGGGGAATACGTGCATAAATTTCTTCGTTTTGTTGAAACTCCAATTTTTCACGGAATTCCAATCTATGTAATTTGGAAAGCGCTTTGAGAATATCTATCTCCGAAGCAAGACCTTTCTTTTGTATAATATGCGTTAGTGGAAGGTTGGTTTTTTCTTGTTGTTTGGTTAAATCGTCGAGATCCTTAACAGTAAGAATCCCGTCTTCTAAGAGGATTTGCCCTAGGCTTTTTCTCATCTCAATCTCTTATCTCTATCTTCGACCATTCTTTCTTGTTCGTTTTTCTTTTGGATGGTCATCCGATCGGATTTTTCCCTGTCTTCCAAAATGTGCGGAGTCAAAAACACCATTAGATTTGTTTTTCTAAGTTGATTTGTTGTTCTGCGGAAAAGATTTCCTATCAAAGGAATTTCACCCAAAATAGGGATTTTCTGAACCTTTTTTTGTTTGTCATTGGAAAGTAATCCCCCAATCACAATGGTTTGGATATTGTCCACTACGATCGTAGTTTTGATATCCCGTTTGTTGAAGGTAGGGTTTCCTCCCGTTGCTTCGGAAGAAATCCCCGCTACGTTCTTGATTTCCTGGTATAAATCCAAAGTGATTCGATTGTTTTTATTGATATGAGGAGTGAATTTTAACTTAATCCCTGTTGGGCGATATTCGAAGTTTGCAACCGTCACGGCGTTGTCTCCACCGGTTCCCGCATTTCTGTTTTGGGTTCTAACGGGAACATCCTGCCCGACGTTGATCTCGGCTTCCTGGTTATCCAAAGTTAGAATTTGCGGGGCAGACAATACATTGAAATTTTCATTTGTGGAATTGGCATTCAAGATACCGATGATCTGCTCCCCACCTCTTTTTAAAAACCCTAGAGAGAATCCGGACAATGTGTTCACATTCGTAGGACGCCCGTTTTTATCAATCACCCCGCCTGTTGCCGCAAGACCGGTGTTAAACTGACCATATGCCAGTTTTTGATAGCGCCAGTCGATACCGAAGTCGTTCAAATCCGTAGAAGTCAATTCTACGATCAGAACCTCAAGTAACACTTGTTTTCTGGCGGAATCCAGAATTTTAATGATTTTTTTGATTTCTTCCCACTCTTGCGGAGTCGCAGTTACAATCAAAGAGTTGGATTCTTTATGAGCGACCGCTTTGATCTTGTCCAGTTTTCCACTGGGAGGGCGGTTTTGCTGAGGAGGAGGAACTACAGGAGGAGGTTGTTTGATTTCCCCTCCTTCTGGAGGAGGACCACCGCTTGGTGGAGCAGTCGGCATATCAGGCATATCCAATTTGACCAAAATAGCAGCCAATTTTTCAGCCTCGTTGTATTCCAATGTATAAATATGAATATCTCCCGCGGAAGAAATCGCTCCGGGACCTTCAATTCTGATATCCAGATTGTCAACTAACTTCAGTAATTTGTTAATATCGGCAGTTGAGCCAGAAAAAATCAAAGTGTTTTGATTTTTGGGAATGATGATATCAGTATCAGCTGAAGTAACTCTTTTTAAAATCGGCTCCAATTCAAGAGCATTCGAAAATTCCAAAGGAACGATCTGAGTGATTGTTTTGTTCAAACCGATTTCATTTTCCGGAATCGGATCTTTTCCAATACGAACGATCTGAGATTTGGCGAGTGCATCTTTTATCTTTACAACTTTGATCAAATCGTTTTCTTCAATCAGACCGAAACCTTGAGACTCAAGTACGGATTTCATAAATCCGTATGCGTCTTCGACTTTGACTCTTTTTTGAGAGATGATAGTAACTTTTTTGCCTTTTACGGAATCATCGATCAGAATGTTTCTTTTGATGATCGCACTCATTCCCATAAGGAAATCTTTGAGTTCCGTATCTCTCCAGTCCGCAGTAAAACTGACCGGCTCTGCATTGGAATTGTTTCCCGATTTGGATTTTAATTTTACCTTCTCTTGGGAGAAGGTAGGAGTCACAATCAGATAGAAAGTAGCAAATAACAATAAAACTGCGAAATTTCGTTTCATTCTAGTTCCGTATAATAAACTCATATGTGATAATCTTGCCTTGTCTTTCCAAATCGATTGTAATTTTAGGAGCCTGCTTTACAGAACTCCAGATTTCTAACATTTTCTCAGTATCGTTCAAAGGCATTCCATTCACCCTTCTCACAATATCCCCACTTCTGGCCCCCAAGGCATAAAAAACATGGTCTTTTGCAACTTGGTAGAGTTTGTATCCCTCAATCTTTCCATCAACTAAATGAGGTCCAAAGCGGGCATTTTTATAAATGGTATTCGGATCTTTCAGTTTTCGGTTCACGTCTTCTCTGGAAAGGACTTTTTGAACCGTTTGAGTGGAGGCCAAAGGTGCTGGGGCTCCATCCTCCGCTTTAGGACGGATTCTCTCTTTGGCCTGGGCCGGAGTCTCACCAATATTCACCCTTAGACTGAGTCCTCCCTTTTTCAACACTACATAGTGTTGTTCTATGGATTGAACCTTATACCCTCCCACCATTTCCCCTACCGCATATTCTTCCGAATCATTGACTGTCTTTTCCCGAATGGTCACCCGAGCGAAAGACCAATGTCCGGAAAGTGTTCCAGTAACAATCATTTGGTCCGCATCACCGTTATCAGCTGCAATCTCCGGATCCAAGTCTTGTCCGTCGGGACCTTTGTTATTAGGTTGGTTCGGGTCGTAAACAACCCCGCGAACCAAATTTCCGGAAACCAATTCTTCATAGGTTGTAACAGCTAGTACAACTTCCTGTTTGGCAAATTTAGGTTTGGGAAGAGAGGCAAACCCAGCACCGGACTCGGTGCTAAAAATAAGCAAAAGAATCAGGCGGGAAAGATAAGCAAGTGAGAAAGAGAATAGAATAACCGCAGGTATAAGAGTAAAAAATTTATTACTTTGAATGCGTGCGAAAACAGAATTCATAAGCGATGTTCCCTTGGGAACAATTCCCTTTTAAATCCCAGCAACTTCCGATTTCGGGAGTTTGGTAACGAACTTTTCAGTGAAATTTAGTGCAGTTTCTGGGTTCATCAGTTTTCCATTGCGAAAAACCTCAAAATGAAGGTGGGCACCAGTGGCAGTCCCGGTTCTTCCTACGGCAGCGATGACTCTTCCCATTTTAACAGCTTCCCCCACCTCAACTAAAATCTGTGAGCAATGGGCGTAAACCGTTTTATATCCGTTTTTGTGTTGGATGATGACTGAGTTTCCATAACCGCCGTTTCTTCCTGTGAAAATCACTTCTCCATCGGCAGAAGCAAGAACTGCGGTTCCCACTTTTGCAGCCAAATCAAGACCAGTATGGTAAACCCGGTTGTATTTATTAAACGGATCCACTCTTCTTCCATAACGGGAAGTCACCCTGCTTTCGGGGACAGGGAGGATAAATATCTTCTTCTTAATCACTCGCGAAGAAGAAGCATTTTTAGTTTGAACAGGAATCTCTAAAATTTGTCCCAATTTTAAATTGGTGGAAGCAAGTGAATTGTGTTTTTTGATTCGGGCAACGTCCAAACCGAAAGCGCGGGAAATCTTGGAAAGATTGTCCTTTTTTTGAACTGTGTATTTTTTAATTACGATTCCTGATTCATGAACAACAGTATTGCTGATTACAGGAGAAATATTGATATATTTGGGAAGGTCGAAGGAGGCGAGTTCCTCTTCTTCCTCTTCCACAGAATTGATCCCCATGGCGAATAATTTTTGGATTTCGGCATCTTGGTTCCCGAAGAGTTTGAACATACCTGAAGATTGGGATGTAGTGAGAGATTTTTCCACTTCCTCGTTAAAACGGGCAAATGGATTGGCATGGATGCCTGCTGCCAGAAAAAGACAGGTAGATATCAAAAAAATCCTTCTCACATAAAAAATATCGGATAAGAAACTAATGAATCTTGAATTTAAGAAAAAGAAAGAAACCGCATGTAAAAATCGAAGCATCCCAAACCTAACTACTTTTTTGTTTTTTTATCTTTTGGTTCGTAAACTTGAAACTTATCCATAACCCAAGCATCAACGTCTTCGAACTCATATTTTAATTTTTTCACATTTTCATTGATTATGTAGGCAGCAAGCTTACCTACGGAGTTCTCTCTCGACTCATTCGCCGGATAGAACTTAAGCTTGAGCAGGGATGGGGTGGATTCCACATAGATTCGCACCTGAGTGCCTTTTTTCCAAATCTCTTCCGGAGAAAGACGCACATCTTCTTTGAGGAGAAAAATTTTCTCATCATAATACGCGTTAATCTCTCTTAATCTTTCTTTTTCAATCAATCTATGAGAACAGCTAAAGAAGAAGAGCAAAATGAATAATAAATGGATCCGAAACAACCAACCTACCTAAACAAACTCTTTGAAAAGAGAACAGAATTTGCTTAAAAAAGAAAGCTAATTTTTATTTTTTCGAACCAAACAAAGATAATTCCAACCTATTCCTTTTATAAAGGTATTTATGTTTCCACAATTAGCTGAAGTAACCAGTTTGCATTTAGAAAAAAGAGGAGCCTCTCCCATCCAGGTTGAAATAGGGATTAAAAAAGGACTTCCGTTGTTCCATCTTTTGGGAAATGCCTCGCTAGGTATGAAGGAATCCAGGGATCGGATCCGAATGGCGATGGAAGCAAGCGGATTTTCCTTTCCCATGGATACGATCGTTGTCAACCTCAGCCCTTCTCACCTAGCAAAGAAATGCGCATTCTTGGATCTAGCCATCGCCATAGGTATCTTAAAGGCGACAGGTCAGGCGAAATGTTCCTTTCCTGAAAATACGATCATACTAGGATCACTCAATTTGAATGGAAATGTAATTGGAGAAAAGGATCTCCTCCCCCTACTTTGGTTTCGAAACTTTTCAGAAACAGACACTGTGATTTTACCCGGATCTCTTCGCGGAGCAATCATCCCCCAGGGAAACTACATATTTTTAGAAAGCCTAAGTGATTTATCTTTTCCCTTTACCGTGGAAAAGACCGCAAAAAACAAATTCCCTGTGATTCAGGAATCGGAAGAGTCATGGTCGTCGGTATTTCTCTCCGATTCCCAATCCGTTGCCTTGCACCAGCTCTGTATTGCCGCTCTAGGGCGTCATCATACCCTTTTGATAGGAAACCCAGGGGAAGGTAAGACAATGCTCGCGAGAATGATGAGTTCCCTTTTGCCAAGCTGGACCAAAGAAGAAACCGAATCCATTTTCAAAGGAAATCTGGGATCGATTTTGCAGGGACAAGGTTTGGAAGTAGGAAAACGCCCATTTCGGTCTCCACACCATACTTGCACCGAACAATCCCTGGTAGGAGGAGGAACTCCGATCCAACCCGGAGAAATATCACTCGCTCACGGAGGGATATTGTTTTTGGACGAGCTGGGAGAATTCAAGGAAAAATCCATAGAAAGTTTAAGAGAACCTATGGAAGAAAAAAAGATCCATATAACACGCGTAAATGGAAAAGAAATACTACCTGCAGACTGTATGATTTTAGGTGCGATCAACCCCTGCCCTTGCGGAAATTACGGAGGCAAAAACTACTGCAAGTGTTCTCATTTAAGAATCAGAACTTATTTGAGAAAATTATCCGGACCTTTCTTGGATAGAATCTGTCTGGTGATTTCCTTATTTGCAAATGATGAAAAAAGAAAAGTCCAGATCAAAGAAAAGGATATGAAACGGCAACTGGAAGAGAGTTTTCAATTCCGGCAAATTAGAATGGCAAAAGCAAATACGAAAAAGGAGTCCAACTTCATAGAAGAAGATCTCCTGGAAGAATACTGCAAAAAATACAAAATAAAAAATTTCTCCTTCCGAAAAAGAAGAGATTGGATGTCTCTATCCAGAACCGTTGCGGATTGGAACCAATCGTCTGAAATAGAGGGGAAACATTTTTTAGAGGCATTTGAAATGATTTCATCAGGAAGTTGGTTACAAGAAATTTGTTAACCTACTTCGAGATAAAATGGGAGATTTCCATAGCTATTTTATTGATCGCATAATCCATATAAGCCGGATCATTCACTTTTTTCTTATAAGTAGAGCTTTTTTTCTCGATTGTGGAAGCCATACCCCTTTTACGCAAAAGAACGGGATCCGGTCCGAATTCATCGGTTTCAGCAAGATTTCCTAATATACTAAATTGTCTCATGAGTTACTTCCTTGTAACGAACATACTCTCATCCTTGAGAGCAGATCCCGCTAGGGATACTGAATCCATCGGCGGGTAAGAAAAAACCCTTGATGAAGTATTTTAGAATAGATGGGAATAAAAACTCACTTCCCTTTTTTCGTTTATATGCAACAAACAAAATGATACTGTTAGGTGAGAAAGTGCGGGATGAGACTTTGTCAGATAATAATACACCTTCCTCATTCGGTTCTTTTTTGTCTCATTAAAAACCTGAAGAGGGTGAAAATGGAGGGTTTGGTTCCAGGTTTTAACCTCGGTGCAATAAAGGACTTCCCCTGCGAAACTGATTATGTCCAATTCTCCGAACTTGTTTCTGAAATTCGTAATAAGTACGGAATGCCCCTGGGAACCGAGGTAATCCGCTCCGAAATTCTCTCCCCACTTGCCTAACTCTGTTTTTTTCACAGGTATTTTAGTAAATTTGGGAAAACGGGATGGCTTTTTGGATATAGGTATTCAAATCGATCATCAAATCGACGAATTCCAAGAGTCTCAAGCGATTGCCTTCAACATCTTTTGTTATGCGAATAACGGGTCGAAGTGGTTTGTCTTTGTTGGAATCAATTACAATTCCGGTCCGGTTATCGGATAATAAAACCCCTGACCCGATAGGAAACATTCCCAGTTTATTTAAAAACAACCTGACCATTTTCAAATCGAAACGATTCACATTCACACTGATCATCAACTTCATCGCATCATAGGGAAGAAACGCGGGTCGATAGGGCCTAGTTGCAATCATTGCGGAAAATTGATCAGCAATCATAAATACTCTTGTTAGTTCTTCCATCTCGTTGGAAGTGATCTTTTGAGGATAACCGCTACCGTCTACCGCTTCATGGTGTTGGAGAGCGACGATCGCGAGCGAGTTTTTAAGCTTCAATCTTTGAGTAAGAATTTGATAACCTGTAACGGGATGCCTCTTAATCGTCTTATGATCCAATTCAGTTAAAGCTGTTTTTTTCTCCGAAACTTCTTCCGGAACCGTTACCATTCCCATGTCTGCGAATATGGCGGCGATTGCCAAATCAATCAGTTTGGGTCTTGAAAACTCCAAATAGGTTCCGAGTAAAATGGAGAAGAAAGTCGCATAACAAATATGAGAATATAAGTAATAACCTGAATGGGAATGTGCAAATAATAAAATGGGCAACTGCGGATTTGATTTTACATGGTCGGTTATTCTTTCCGCAATATCACGAAATTCCCTGATTTCGGTGTATTTGCCTTCCGAGGCGGATCTATATGTCTTTTGAACCAATTCGAAACAGTCTTTGAATAAAGCAGTAAACTCTACTTTATTGCCATTTGCTTTGTCTAGAATGTATTTTCCCCTAGCGGAAGTTTCATCATTATGAGATAAAGGAAGATTTGTGTCCAGGTAATTGGAATTCTCGGCACCTGGTTTGGCGGATTCTCTTTCCGTAACAAGTTCCCCGTCCGTAAGAACGAAAGAGATTCCGAATTGTTTGAGCCGATCTAAATCCTGCTGAGTAATGGGCTGACCTGAACTCACAAGCACTGTGTCTTTGTCTAGGTAGACAGAACGGTTGAATTTTGTTCCTGCAGCTAAGTCCTGAATCGGTATCTTTCGCATGTTCGGCAAATTCTACTATGAAGTTGCCATAGGATCAATTGTTTTTCTCATTTTGAATGGAAAGTAGATATCGGAATATAACCGAGACGGAATCATAAAGTTCCCTGGGAATTTCGGTGCCTATCGGTAGTTTGGCAAGCGAATCCGCCAAAAGTTTGTCTTCGATCAATTCGATTTCATTTTCTTTCGCAATCTCGCAGATTTGTTCCGCCTTTCTTCCTTCTCCGGAAGCAAGTAAAAAAGGAGCCCCGTGAATCTTTGCATCAAACTGAAGTGCTACCGCTTTTTTTTTCATGCAAACATCCCTCGATCCCTACGCTTCAATTCAGCAGAATCTATGTTAGGTTCCATAAAGAAACGAATCTTTCCGATCCCTGAAAAAGCCGGCTTCAACTTGGGGATATCCTTTTTCAACCTGACTAAAGTGTGAAGTAAATTCGCTTTGATTTCCAAAATGCCTTCTTTTTTCGGGGAGCTTGGAAAATAAAATATAATCCAAATCTTTCCGGTGAATAAGGATTCGAATAAGGCGCAAAAATAAGAATCTTCACCCTCTTTCTGAAAAAAACCTTCCAAGGAACGTTTCTTTTTTTTGTCATGGAAATGGATTCTGTTTTTGGTCCATTGAATTTCCGGAAAAAGAAAATTCCAAAAAGGTTTCCATTCGATAGACTTCGGATCTGATTTTTCAGTCGCATGTTGCCATTGTTCGGTCTTGGACTCATTAAAGAAACTATCCCGAACCCTCAGAAAGGAAGCTAACTCTTGTTTATTGCTGGAGAGCGAATCCAGATTTTTGAAATTATTTTTTGAAAATTGTGAATGAATAGGTCCCAAACCGGTAACTGACGATTTGGGTTCCTTGGAATCAGTCTGCTCCTCGGTCCGCTTACCTTGGGTAGAGAGAAAGGTTTTTAGAATTAAGGAATCAAGAGAGTGGATCATCCGGAAATAGTTCTTCTTTCACTATTTCCTCTCGGAGAAATTTCAAAAAACTCAACCTATGGATTCTGGAAATTCCCAATTTTCGAATTTGATTTCGATGAAATTCAGTTCCATAACCCTTATGTCGGGCAAATCCGTATCCGGGAAATACAATTTCCATTTTCTCCATCCAATCGTCCCTATAGGTTTTGGCAAGAACCGACGCGGCGGAAATACTAGGCATAAGATCATCCCCCTTCGGCAGTGAAAAATAACCCTCTATTGGTTTTGAGATTTGAATTTTATAATTTCCATCTACGAAAAGAAACGGGTGAGGAGAAAGGTTTTTAGGGATGGAACGGTTGATTCCGTAAAAGATCGCTTGGTTGATATTATAACGATCGATAAACTTGTGAGAAACTAATACGACTCGCCAAACTTTCGCTAGTTTTTTAACTTCTTCTGCAAAGAGTTTTCTTTTCTCCAAACTCAAAAGTTTGGAATCCCGAATTCCTTTCAGAACTTCCCCGGATCGGATCTTTTCTAAAGTATCTACATCAAATGAAACCATACCGACAGCCACTGGTCCTGCCAGTGTGCCACGACCGGCCTCGTCAAGGGAGAGAATGGGAAGGTTTTTAGGAAGGGAAAGCTCCGGAAAGTAAGGTCTTTTCGGAGCTTTGTCGAAAAAAAGATTTATGCTGGTTGAAGAGGCTCGGCAGCAGCAGCTTTTGTTCCGGCTGCTTTTGTGGCAATTGCCTCATCCTGTCTTTTTTTCTCTTTGGCAACCATTGCTTGGCCACCTTTTCTTTCTTTGATTCTTCCGGACTTACCTGTTTTTTCGCGTAAGTAGAAAAGTTTAGCACGTCTTACGCTACCTTTTCGAACCAACTCTAATCTCGCAATTCTAGGGCTATGAAGAGGGAAAATTCTTTCCACTCCGATATCATAAGAAATACGTCTTACTGTAAAAGTTTTGCTTGCGCCTTTGTTTGCAATCGAGATCACGACGCCTTCATAAACCTGGATTCTTTCTTTCCCAGATTCAACAATTTTGTAATGAACTTTAATCGTATCACCGATTTCAAAATTGAGTTCGTTTTTAAACTCGCCTTCTAGCGCCTTTTCTAAGATCTGATTCATGGCTTCCTCTAAGAATGATTTCTTGTCTTGCGGTTATTTTGCCGCCACTTTCGGATTTCTTCGTGATTGCCGTTCACAAGTACGTCCGGAACAGTCCAACCCATAAATTCGTAAGGTTTGGTAAACTGCGGGTATTCCAATTCTTCTTCTTCGTTGTGAGACTCTTCTTCCAAACTGGCTTCCTTGCCTAAAAAGCCGGGAACCAAACGGGAAATACAGTCCGCAACAACCAAAGAAGCTAAATCCCCTGATGAAATTACATAGTTTCCAATGGCCACTTCCCTGTCAATTAAATGCTCCGTAACCCGATGATCTACCCCTTCATAGTAACCGGAAATAAAGGTAAAACAATCGGAACTTGCATAAAGTTCTTTTGCCAATTTTTGATCGAACAATTTGCCCGAAGGAGACATGAGAACTACCAGACCTTTTTTATCACCTAAGGACTCCAGAGCTCTGTAGACCGGACCTACCTGCAATAACATACCGGGTCCTCCTCCATAAATCGTATCATCGACTTTCTGGTGTTTGTTGCCGGCAAAGTCTCTCAAATGGATGGTATTGATATCTATAAAACCGTTGTTTTTGGCTTTCCCTGGGATTCCCGATTGGAAATAAGATTCGATCTTGTCGGGAAACAGAGTGATGAAATTAAACTGCAAACCAATCCTCCCAGGAAACCACTTCGATTTGTTTTTTTTGCAAATCCCAATCTCCGACGTACTTATTTAAAAAGGGAACTAGAACTTCCTTCGGTTCTATCTCTTCTCTCGCAACGAAACGAAGAATAGGATGGGCGGCATTGTCAATGACTTCCTTTACAAAGTAACCAAGTCCCTTTTCCCCTAACCTGTAAGTTGCTTCCAAACCGATCAAATCCAATACATAGACTTCACCTGGAGCTGGTTTGGGAAGTTCGAATTTTTTTAGAAATATGCCCGCCTGGCGAAAAATGACAACTCCTTCAGGAGTTTCGTATCCTTCCAATTTTGCCAAATAGAAACTGGAATGTTTTTTGATTTCAAGAATCTTAACTTGTTTTTTTTCTCCACCGACTAACTCTACCAAACAGATAATAGGAGTCTTGAGGGTTGCTAATGTTTCACCCTCTGTGTGGATTCGAATGAGACCTTTGATTCCGTGGGTTGCACCAAAGTCACCGACTTTGATGATACTTGGATCAGTCGACAATTTCTAAAGTGTAGTTTTTGCCTTGTTTGGTGCCGGCGGCTTGTAGAACTGTTCGCAAAGACTTTGCTATGCGACCGTTTTTTCCGATGACTTTTCCCAAGTCTTTTTGAGCCACTCGAAGCTCAATGACCGTTTCCTCTTCTCCAGGCACTTGATTTACAACTACCTGGTCGGGTTGGTCTACTAGAGAATGAACTATATAACGAACAAGTGATTCCATTTGGATACTAGAATCTTAACCTTTGTATTTGGACCAGATGCCGTTCTTTTTAAGAAGAGCAAGGACAGTATCAGTAGGTTGCGCGCCTTTACCCAACCAAGCAAGAGTTTTCTCTTCATTGAAATCGGACTGTTTTACTGCAGATGCAGTTGGGTGAAAATGGCCTACAGCCTCAATGAAACGACCGTCACGAGGAGATCTGATATCAGCCGCAACAATACGGTAGTGTGGATCTGCTTTCGTTCCAGTTCTCTGTAATCTTAACTTTACCAAGAAAGTGTACCTCTTTTGCTACAGGTTTTAAAAACTAGCCCCCCTGTCAAGAGTGAGTTTTAGCCATTTGCCAAATCCTTCAATTTTTTTCCCTGTTCGTTCGGATTTCCCGTTTTAAATAACCCGGAACCGACAACACATAGATCCACGCCAAGTTGCTTCAGTTCCCGGATATTGGACTCATTGACTCCGCCATCTACTTCCAACTCGATTCCGTAGGGAGAGGTCATCTTGCGGATTTTTTCAATCTTTTCAAAACCAGTTTTGATAAAGGATTGGCCGTAAAAACCGGGGTCAACAGTCATCAAAAGCACCAAATCAAGATAAGGCAATATAGTAGAAATGGCTTCGGGAGGAGTGGCAGGATTCAAAGAGACACCTACCTTACAGCCCGCCTTTCTGATCTCTTCCGCAAGTCGAACGGCAAAATGTGTCGTTTCAATATGGAATGTTACGCAGTAAGGTTTTAACTCCAGATATTTTTGAACATGGTCTTCCGGTTTTGCCACCATAAGATGTACATCCAAAGGAATGTCAGTGAGCTCTCCCACTTCCTTGGTGATGGCCTCTCCAAAAGAAATCTGAGGGACAAAGTTTCCGTCCATTACATCCATATGAATGTAATCAATATTTTCTTTTTTAAACCCGGGAAGAATGGTAGATAATGCAGTCATTTTTGCCGCAAGGATAGAGGCTGAAATTTTCATAGATTCAGTATTTTCCTTTGAATGTCCAAGACTTGGCTTCGCCTGTATTTTGGCCAACTAACGTCAATTTGGTTTCCTTGCCGCGATAGAAGGCCAGGTTGACCATTTGATCTTCTTCCAGGCTTTGAGCACTCATGATGTCTTTTTTGACTTCACTCCCCGATCTTTCGTCCGTATAAGTGAGAGTCGCAGTATAAATATCCGTATCATCAACTTCATAACTGACGGATTCATATACATAGTTCAGCTTTTCTTCAGCCTTTAGAAAATTCACATCCATAACCGCACCCTTTGGTGTGAGTTTGATGGAACTGATTTTTCCATTGTCATCTCTGAATTCAGGCTTTTTAAATTCTTTGATCGTATAGGGAATTTTTCTTCTTTGAAAGGAATCAACTGCAAAAGGAAGCGGAATTCCGATAAAATCGGATTCTTTCAAAATTTCCGCATTACTTTGATTAGTTTTTTCTTTGGCACTGGATTCCGTAACAAGTAAAAATATCTTTTCGCCGGAATGAGTTTCTTTGCCGGGAGCGGGAATCTGGTCGATCACAGTATCCGGCGGCTCGTCTCCCATGGAAGGAACATAGGTAATGCCTCCTATGGTCAAAGGAACATACACATCTCCTGCGAGTACCTTTTCCAAAACAGCTTTCACTCGTTTCAAATCCTGGCCTTTCAAATCAGGAACGGTAATCCGGTCAAATCCGACATTGACAGTCACATAAAGTTTTGAGCCAGCTTCCACTTCTTTTCCCGGGTCGATGGACTGGGATAAAATCACCCCGTCCGTTTTTTCGGGAATACGAAGAGTCTCAAGTCTCACTTTTAACTGCAACCGTTGTAACTCATTATGTACTTCGATATAATTTTTGCCAATGATAAGAGGCATTGTAACCTTTTGTTCGTCTTTGGTACGAACCACGACTACTAGGAATGCGCCTACAAAAAAAATCAAAAGCCCGAGGCTGATAAATAAAACATAACCACTGTAAGGTAGGATTTTAAGAAATTTCTCTTTCACGTAAATGTTTCTCCAAGGGATGCCCTTGCTCCGTTAAAAAAATCGAAACCGCTCATCGGTTTTTTCCCTTCAGGTTGAAGAGTCTCTATACCTAGCAGGTTTCCGTCTCCACAGACACAGAAAAGTCTTTTTTTCTCACCGATTAAAAAGCTTCCGGGGGGCAGATTCGTCGAGACAGGTTTTAGATCGGGAGTAAAGAAAGTACGGTTGATAATGACTCTTTTTTCGCGAAAAACCGTATAAGCCAAAGGATCAGGATAGAGAGCTCGGACTTGGTTATGGATTTCAAATGCGGAACGGGTCCAGAGTATGGATCTGTCTTCCGATCCGATTTTACGGCAATGAGTGGCGAGGGAATGGTCTTGGGGGATTTTCGGGAGTGGTTTTGATTCCAGATTTCGAATCATATCGATCAAGGGGAGAACCCCTTTAAAGGTGATGGCGTCTAACAAATCTTCGGTTGTTTCGTTCTGTCCTACTTCCCAACTTTCTTGAACCGCTATATCGCCCGAATCCACTTCCTTTGCCAAATGTTGAATTGTAAATCCGGAGACTGTTTCTCCGCTCAATAGAAAGGATTGAACCGGGGAAGCACCTCTGTATTTCGGAAGTAAACTTCCGTGCAGATTGATGCTTCCGTATTTGGGAAATTGAAATACTGCTTCGGGAATAATTGATCCGTATGCATAAACTATGTGAATGGAAGACGGATAAGAACATATTTTTTCCTTTGCGACTTCATCCAAACGAAGTCGTTCCGACTGAATGACCGGAATAGAATGTTCCGCTGCAAGTTGTTTTACCGGTGTAGGAGTGAGTTCTTTTTTTCTTCCGGCAGGCCTGTCGGGGTTGGTAACAACGAAATCAACTGTTATCCCCGCACCAAGTAACAAGCCTAATAATTTTGCAGAATGAGAGGGAGATCCGAAATAACCAATAGAGATTGACATGTTTTTCCTTTTCTATTCCAGGTTTTATAGATTCGGGAATGGAATCAAACCAAATCCACCGGGTCAAAATCGTATTCCACATAACACCGAGTATCTTGTTTCACTTGCCCTTTCAGTGTCTTCAATACTTCTCTGATTTTTTGAATGGTTTTCGATTTGATAAGTATATGATGCCTGAAATTATTATCAATTTTATAAAAAGGACAGGGAGACGGTCCTAGAATGTCGATCCCGTCGCCCTCTTCTATCAAATGAACTAAAACTTCTTTATAATGAACAGATAGTTTTGCGGAACGATCTTCCTCTTTGGATCGAAATACAAGTCTCGCAAGACGGGAAAAAGGAGGATACCGCAAGGAATGTCGGAATGCTATTTCCCATTCGTAAAATTCTTCATAATTTTGGCGAAGCGCCATTTGAATTACAGGATGAGTAGGATCCGTCGCCTGGATAAATACTTCCCCGGGAATATCTCCCCGACCCGCGCGGCCCGCAACTTGAGCCAAAAGCGAAAAGGTTCTTTCTGCGCTTCTAAAATCAGGAACACCTAATCCATGATTGGCGTTCAAAATTCCGACCAAGGTAACATTTGGAAAATCAAGTCCTTTCGCTACCATTTGCGTCCCGGTCAAAATATCCAATTCTTTGGACTCCAATCTTTCCAACACTTCTTTGACTATATCTTTGTTGCGGGTAGAATCCTGATCCAATCTCTCTACTTTCGCCTGAGGAAAAATGGAGACCAGAGTTTCTTCCAGTTTTTGAGTGCCCGCTCCTACCAGTTCGATTTCACCTTCTTCGGCCTGCAATTGTTTGAAAGAAATTTTATAACCGCAAAGATGACACATCACCAAACCTTGATTATGATAACATAAGGAAGATGTGCATTTCGGGCAGTGCAAAAATTCATTTTTAGATTTGGAATGAATCAAGGGACTGTAGCCTCTTCGATTCAAAAGAATCAATGTTTGTTCTTTTTTTTTCAATCGGTCCTGGATCCGAAATTGCAGATCACCCGAGACCAACTGATGATCATCTTTCATTTTTCCGATTTCTATTTTGGCGAGGGTGGCATTGGGATTTGCTCTTTTGGTTAATTTGTGAAACCCGATCCGTCGTTGTTTCGCCTGGAAAAATATTTCAAGACTGGGTGTGGCGCTTCCCATCACCAGTTTTCCCGAACGTTCTTTGATCCTTTGGAGAGCGACTTGCCGGGCATGGTAACGAGGGTTTGAATTTTCTTTATAAGATCCGTCGTGTTCTTCATCAATGATGATCAGATCTATGTTTTTCAGAGGTGCAAATACAGCGGATCTGGTTCCGATTACGATCCGTTTTTTACCTTCCAAAACATCCGTGTAATTTTGAAACTTTTCCGATGTGCGGAGATGAGAATGTAAAACGGCAATCTCACCGGGAAAAATCCTTTCGATTCTTTGTACAGTAGGAAATGTCAAACTGATTTCAGGAACAAGAAATAGAATGGATCCATCGGTGTTTTCCAAATAATGTTTCATCAGATGGATATATACTTCCGTTTTACCGCTTCCCGTGATTCCGAAAAGCAAATGAACCTTTTCTTCGGGACCGGAGCGGAGAATACCTTCAAAAGCTAACTTTTGTTCAATGTTCAATTGTTGCAGATTTTCATGACGAATAGCAAGATCTGACTTGGAAGTTTTTATTTTTCTTTTTCCACGAGGAAGCATTTTAAATAATGCTTCTCCTAAAGAAGATAGATAGGACTCACTCATCCAATCCCCCAATTCAATCTGCTCTTTTGTAATGACGGGAAAGGAATCTATGATCTTTATTATTTTTTTTACTTTGTAATTCGGTTCGTTGTTATGGGACTCAAGTACAATACCTTCAACCTCTTCATTTCCCACTTCAACAACAACACGAATGCCAGGATTAACACTAGTTACACCATCAGGAAGCAGATAAGTCAAAGACCGATCATTCCAACTTACATTGACAGCGACCTCTATATAACTAAGCATAGAATATTTAAGGAATGTATTTGGAAATGGATTTCAACTGATCTAAAAATTGAGTTTCCAAAGTTTGTTTTTCCTGAGCGTATTGGAACAAAACACTATCCTCTCCGGAGTTTGATTTTGATTTTTCCTCAAGAAATACGAGTGCCTCAGGAGACCTGAGAGTTAAAACCGGAATTTTTTTATCACCGAAGTCCCAATGAATGATCTTCCCCAAATGATCTTTCGCCTTATCACCAAATACAAGTCTTGCGGAAGATCCAAGAAGAACGATTCCTTGGATATCAAAGTCCGTTATATTGTCCTGGATATGAATTTTGCAAGTATCAATCCTGGTTTTCCAATCTTCTTCCTTGGAATTTGTGTTTGAAAAATTGCAGGCAGGATACTCCTGATAAAAAAATTCCTGATAGGAAAATCCGAATGCTTTTTCAATAAGTGAACTCCAGATTTTTTCAGTCAATATCTCTCTAAAAATCTGATTGGGGCTTCTTTTCACGAATGGTTTGTCTTTCGGGGAAACCGCGCCGGAGTAATGCAAAACCAAAATCGGTTTTCTACCTCTATAGAAAAAATTTCTTATCCCTGAGATTTTTCCCGAACAAAGTGTACATGGAAAATTGATTATTTCCCTATTCGTTCTTTGTTTTTCTTTTGTTTCCTTTGCCTTTTGTTCCGAACTTTTTTTTGTCAATGCCTTCCAAGTGAAATGGATATCACCGGGATCAGGTTCATCATTCAGATGAAATATAGGCAGGGATTGTTTTTTCAAAAAATATTTCGTCTCTTCGATAATATCCACAAGTTGGTTGAATAATTCCTTCTGATTCATTCTTTAGTTTTCCACCAACTGATCCACTTGTATGTTTAATGATTTCAATTTGCGATAAAGATGAGTCCGTTCGATCCCCAATGCTTTGGAAGCCCGGCTTACGTTTCCGTCGAAATTTTGAAGGGTTTTTATGATATATTGTCTTTCAAATTCATCCTTAGCATGTTTTAAATCCCCCCGTTCCGCCATCTCGTTCGCTTTTTTAAATCCGAGAAGAGAATCTTTAACATCCTTTTGGCGGATGGTATCATTAGGAACCATAATGGAAAGTCTTTCCAAAATATTTCTAAGTTCCCTTATATTTCCAGGCCAAAAATGCTGGACGAGGAGATCCAAAGCTTCACGGTCAATTGTTTTAGGTGTTAGGTCATTGTCTTTGATCGACTTTTTAAGATAATGTTCCACTAAAATAGGAATATCCTGTTTACGTTCCCTGAGAGGAGGAAGTTCGATAGGAATTACATTCAATCTGTAATACAAATCCTCTCTGAATTTGCCTTCTTTGATAGCGTCTTCGACATTGATATTGGTCGCGGCAATCACCCGAACATCCACTTGAATGGTTTCATTTCCGCCGATCCGCTCAAACCTTTGCTCTTGCAATACCCTGAGCACTTTTGCCTGGGTGGCGAGGGACATATCGCAAATCTCGTCGAGAAACAAAGTCCCGTTATGTGCTTGTTCGAATTTGCCGATTTTGCGGTCTGCAGCTCCTGTAAACGCGCCCTTCTCGTATCCGAAAAGTTCTGATTCGATCAAATCCTCTGGGATGGCCGCGCAATTGATTTCGATATAAGGAAAGTCCCTTCTTTTTGAATTTTGAAAGATAGCCCGCGCGACCAGCTCTTTGCCGGTTCCGTTATCTCCAAAGATAAAAACACGGGCATTTGTCTGTGCCGCCTGGTAAATTGCGAATTTTACCTTTCGAATCCCCGGAGAGACTCCCAGTATTTCATCATATTCTAATTTGATATTAGGAGTCTCCGATTCGGTATCTGTTGATTTTTGAAGTGCAGTCTCTATGGTTTGAATCACCTTTTCAATCGACAAAGGTTTTTCCAAAAAATCATTCGCCCCTTTTTTGGTGGCGCTTACTGCAAGTTCGATGGTTCCATGACCGGATATCATCACTATAGGAATGGTAGGATAGATTTTTTTACATTCGTCCAGTATGGTAAGTCCATCTTCTTTCCCCACCCAAACATCCAAAAGAATCAGAGAAGGTCTGTCCTTTGTAAGCGCTTTGATTAAGGTTTTTCCATTGCTGAAGTCTTCGACCAGATAACTTTCATCTTCCAGAATGGCTCTGAGAGATTTGCGAATTTCTTTTTCGTCGTCCAGAATATAAATTAACTTCTGCATGTTACTTAACCTAATGGAAGTTCGATCTTAAACTTACATCCACCCAATTTCGAATCTTCCACCGAAATATGGCCATGATGATCTATAATTGTTTTTTGGACTACTGCAAGACCGATCCCTGAACCATGATTTTCCTTTGTAGAAAAGTATGGTTCAAATATTTTTTCACTCAAATCGGACGCAAGACCGGGCCCAGAATCCTCAATTTCAATGATGACTGATTTTCTTAATGCTTTCTTTTGGAGCCTTGCCGTAAGTCTGATCTTTTTTGCTTTGGTAGTCGTCAAAAGATCCACATCTTCGTTGGAACTGCTTTCGGACTGAATTGCTTCCACTGCATTCTTTAGAAGATTGTTGATCACTCCCAGAAAAAGGCGTTTGTCGATAAACAACTCAGGTAAAGTTTCACTCAATTTCAGTTCGAATTCTATATCCGTAGATTCCTGGAAGAGTCTCACAGCTTCCAACAAAATCGGATTTAAATTCTGATTGATTAGAACCGGCACAGGCATGCGGGCAAATTCGGTAAATTCCTTAACCAAATGTTCGAGAACCCTCACCTGACCGATGATGGTTTCCGTCGCATCATTGACGACAGATGTGAGATTTTCCGTGTTTTGGTTTTGGAATTTTCTTTGGATTCTTTCCGCAGAAAGCTGGATGGGTGTAAGAGGGTTTTTGATTTCATGCGCCATTCTTTGCGCAACTTCTTTCCAAGCTGCAATTCTCTGAGTATGCATCAATTCTTCCGATTTTGATTTTAAATCCGCCACCATTTGGTTGAACGAGTCTATAAGAATTCCCATCTCTCCATCCTCGGACATTTCAATCTTTACATCCGATTCACCGAGGGATACTTTTTTAGTCGCATTTGCCAGGTTAATGATAGGTCTTGAAATTTTACGGGCAAAAACAAATGAAAACAAAATAGCGACAAAAAACATGGAAAAAGAAAAAATACCGATCGTCAAACGAATACTATGCGGAATCTTTTCCTTCCAAATCCGAACTGTATTGTAAGTTGAGGTTGCGTTTATTATATTCAAAACTTCCATTTCCGAGCCTTTATGGATTCTCTGCCCTAGGATCAAATTCACCTCTTCCGCCAGAGGGTATAACAAAAAATAATAAGCAAGATCCTCTCTATAAAGTCTTGCATCCAATACATTCTGGTTTTCTTTTAATTGCGTGAATTCGAGTTCGTTTATGTATTTATAAAACCCTTTCGATTCGAACTTAACAATATTTCCTTCCGTATAACAAAGGTAATAGTCTTCTTTATCAAAGAACCCTAGTTCGACTGCCTTTCGAAAGATCAGATAACTGTCTTTAGGAGTGTTTCTGATTTGATTGAATAAATGATTGCCCTTATATAGTAGATTTGTCTCCGCAGGTCTTTCTTCCAATGAAATCAATACCACCGCAGATTTCAAAGCATTGGAAATATCAACACGATAAAATCCCTCAATCAACCTTCCGGTCAAATTGGAAGAAAGAATAAAGATAGGTAAAGAAGGAAGAAGCGCCACAAAAAGAAAAGCCAATGTAAGTCTGTAACGGATCGAACTTCGGATTTTGCCTGTTTCCAGATTTCTTTTGTTACGGTAGACATAGGAAATAATCAATGCTAAGATAAAAAACGGAATCAGAAGCAATAGATAAGTATCTATCTTTCCGGTAAAAGGAACTTCATCGTCGCTTCGAAATATGAAAATCTCGGAAAGAGTGACTGCAACGCTTATGGTTAAAAGAAAAACAAATGCATCTCTTAGGTAATAACGGTTTTCTTCTGAAATCCGAAATCTGGATTGTAATCTATTTAGGAACATCTAGTTCGAAATTATTTTTGACAAGCTTTTCGATGGCCGATAAGGCTTCGTCTTCCCGATTCCCATCCGCTTTCACGGAAAATTCAACACCCGCACCCAAAGCCAACATCATAAGTCCCATAATTGATTTTCCATTGACTTCTATATCATCCTTAATGACAAAAATTTCACATGGAAATGATGCGGCTACTTTTACGAATAAAGAGGCAGGTCTTGCATGCAAGCCCATTGACTCTTCGTTAATCTTTAACTGGATTTGTTTCAATTTTGCTCTGTTGGATGTATGTATTTAGTTTGGTGGAAAATTCTTTTGCGCTGTTCTTTCCCATTTTACGGAGACGTTGATTCATAGCTGCCGTTTCCACGATGATAGGAATATTTCTACCAGGCTTTACAGGAATCTCTATGTAAGGAATGGAAACACCGAGTATATCCTCCGTGCTTAGTTCGATGCCCGTTCTTTCATACTCGGCATGTTCTTCCCATTCTTTTAAATTGATGATGAGTTCGATCAGTTTATGGTCACGAACGGAACCAACACCAAACAAGTCTTTGATGTTTAGAATTCCAAGTCCCCTGATTTCCATATGATGGCGGAGTAAATCCGAACAAGATCCTATCAAATAACTCTCACTCAGTCTTCTTATTTCCACCATATCGTCCGCAACCAGGCGATGCCCTCTTTCAATCAGTTCGAGAGCAGTCTCACTTTTCCCCACTCCGGACTTTCCTGTCAGTAAGGTTCCTATACCGAATACTTCAATCAAAACTCCATGCCGCATCGTGCGGGGAGCCAAAGCTCTGTCCAAAATCTGTGAAATCAAAGTGATGAATCTATGAGTAGAGACGGGAGTCAGAAACAAAGGTATACCTTTTTGTTTTGCCATTTCAACAAAAGGGGTCTGAGGCTCATTTCCGTGAGTATATATAATACAGTTTAGGTGGAATTGAAAAAACTTTTCAGTGATATCATTCAAATGTTCCGGAGTGAGTGAATTCAAATATGCCCACTCACCTTTGCCGAAAATCTGAATCCGGTCATTGGCAAAAAAATCAAAAAAGCCTGTGAGCGAAAGCCCCGGGCGATTGATTTCTGCATTATTAATGCGGTTGGTTAATCCTTCTTCGCCTGTTATCAATGCAAGCTTAAGATCCTCATGTTCTCGGAGTATCGTTTCCACTGTAATTCCCGGTACGGGCATGGTTTAACCTTTTAACGAACTAATTCGTTTGCGTTGGTTTGAAGGTAAAATTTTCAAAACCTTCCTGTATTTTGCAACTGTCCTTCTGGCAATTTCAATCCCTTTTTTCTCCATAATATCAACGATATCCTGGTCGGAGAGAGGGTTTGTATCATCTTCCGCTTTCACCAAATTGCGGATGATTTCATGAATTTTTTTGGAACTTTCCTTTCCACCTTCCATCGACTTTACTCCGGAAGAGAAAAACCATTTCAATTCGAAAATTCCCCAAGTAGTTTGAATGTATTTATTCGTTGTTATACGGGAGATGGTGGATTCGTGCAAACTTAGTTTTTCTGCAATTTCTTTCAAAGTAAGTGGTTTGATATGCGTGATACCGCCGCGGAAAAAATCAACTTGAAAGTCGATAATGGAACTTACCACTCTTTGTAAAGTCTGACGTCTTTGTTGTATGGAACGAATGAGCCATTGCGCAGAACTGAATTTTGTTTGGAAATATTCCTTGTCTGTTGCCGGAAGTTTTGTATTTAACAATTCTTTGTATTCGTCCTGGATGGCAAGTTTGGGAAGCCATTCATCATTGATAAATATATTGAACTCGCCTCCGATTTCTTTTACAACAACATCGGGAACAACATAGTCTGTTTTTTTGCCTTGGTAAAGTGTGGCAGGATAAGGCTCCAGTTTTTTAATAAAACGGGCAAGCTGGGAAACTTCGTCTTCCGTAATTCTGAGATTTTTGGCGATTTTTTTATAATCTATCTTTTCCAAATCGTTTAAAAATTCATCGATCAATTTATGTAAAAGTATATTTTCAGGAAAAAGAATCCTCGCTTGGATGAGTAAAGTTTCTTGGATGTCTTTTGCACCGATTCCGATTGGATCCAATTCATTGATAAGCCGGAGCACCTTACGCAGTCTAACTTCGCTATAACCCATTTCTTTTGCGATTTCACTCAAGTCATGGTTTAGGAATCCCTTCTCATCGATCATGGAAATCAAAACTTCTCCCATTTCAAACTCAGAGCCAGTCAATCGTATCAATCTAAGTTGACCTAACAGATGCTCCTCCAATGATTCAGTTTTGGTGGTAGATTCGATGTATTTTTGATTTCTATCGCTTGCTTCCTGGTTATAAGTTCTCGGTCCCTCTATCGAATAAGTTTCCTGCCAATTGACATCCGTACTTTTTTCATGATTGAGTTTTTCGATTCTTTTGACTTCTTCATAAGAAAAAAGTTCGGGCATCTTCGGCTTTTCATCCAGACCGATTTCATCCAACATCGGATTTTCCATCAGCTCGTTTTGGATCTTATCGGATAATTCCAGCGTAGACAGAGACAATAGCTCGATCGACTGACGCAGGTCATGCGTCATAACCAATCTTTGAGTTTGCCTTTGTGATAAACTGTTTCCGAGTTTCATGGATTTAAAGAGTAAAATCTTCTCCCAAATATATACGACGGGTTTCCGGATCGCTTACCAAATCATTTGCAGTTCCGGAAATTAAAATCCTACCGCTGTACATGATATAAGCCCTGTCCGTAATTTTCAATGTTTCCCTTACGTTATGATCTGTAATCAAGATTCCCAGTCCTCTTTTCTTTAAGGACTGTATCACATTCTGAATGTCCTTCACTGCAATCGGGTCAACCCCGGCAAACGGTTCATCCAAGAGTATAAAATCGGGATTCGTCACAAGTGCTCGCGCAATTTCACATCTGCGTCTTTCCCCGCCGGAAAGGGTAAATCCTTTTTGATTGGCAACTCTCATGATCTGCAATTCCATCAGAAGAGAGTCCCTTCTTTTGACGATTTCATCTCCGGGAAGATTCATAGTTTCAAGAATCGCTTCCAGATTTTCCGCCACTGTAAGTTTTCTAAAAATAGATGCTTCCTGTGCTAAATAACCGACCCCCATACGTGCGCGGATATGCATCGGTGATTTTGTCAAATCTTCCTCGTCAATAAAAACGGTACCGGAATCGGGAGTAACAAAACCTACACTCATATAGAAAGAAGTTGTTTTACCCGCACCATTAGGACCGAGTAATCCTACAATCTCTCCTTTACGGATAAAAAAACTGACTCCGTCAACCACCTTTCTCTTGTTATAGATTTTAACAAGGTTTTCCATTCGGAAAGTTTTTATCGGAGTTTCTGGCTTTGGTGGAAGAATTTGTTTAGTTTTTTTTGTCATCGTTTAATACTTTCAAACCGTCCGTTAATACCGCTTTATCTTCAGACGGAAATAAAATAATCCTTCCGGCAGAAACCTTTGTTCCGTCTCTTACAAGAGTCGGATTTCCTTCTAAAACCAATTTGTCTTCTTCTTCAAAATAAGTCGCAAATTCACCCGTTGCTTTCGCCGTTTGAGTTTCAATATTTACATTTCCACGGGCTACTGCTTCTTTCTTTTCATCAAATCTTTCGATGAAAACGCTTGCAAGGTTGCCTTTCTCTTCCAATGTTTTTTTATCTAAAAAGAAAATCCGGGGACTTTCCGACAAAAAGGAATAACCTTTTTCCTTATCATACTCAAGATATCCACCTTGCATCCGATAGGCGTTCTTTTTGTCCAGATAGGTGACATTTTTCCTTGCTTGGATCAGTTTATTATTACGTGTGCTTTCGATTTCTTCCGCCTTGAATTCGGAATCTTCCCTATGCAAAAATGCATTTCCTTTCATGGATGTAAATGATTCGGAAGCTTTATTTTTATGAACAAGCCTATCGCCGCTGAATGTGGATAGAATTCTGATTTTTTCTTTTTCAACGGACTCTTTGTTTTTATCTTCGTGCGAGTTTTTGCGGGATTCTTCTAAATTTTCATTCCCTTTTTCATAACTGACTTGATAGATTGCGGCATCACCCTCCAGGGTAATGCTTCCTTCTTTTACATAATAGGACAGTATTTTGCCTTGTAAAAACCGATTCTCCGAAAATAGAAAAGGTTCGTTTTCCAAATCAATTCTATCTTCTTTTTCAAAGTAGACAGCATCTTCTCCGAACACTTGGAAATCAAGAGAAGTAACAACTACCTTTCCCGATAGAACTGTTCTTGCTTCTTCCAAATAACGTACGATGGAATGACAGGAAATCCGAACGGTCTTTCCGTCTTTTTTATGAATGAGAACAGGATGGTTTTCCAAAGTCACTGTCCCGAGCAATTTATCGTAAACACCTTTAGAAGCGACAAGAGTGGCTCCGTTTTCCTTGTCTTCCACTACAACCTGTCCTTTCAGGTTTCCGATAAGAGCGTCTTCTCCGATCACTTCAATTTCACGCGCATTCAGTTTTACATTTTTATGAGTGATGTAAGCCCCTCCACCCAAAATAAAAACCTTCATCTGAAATCCATTGATCAGTCTTTCTTCCTGAGTCAGAGTATTTCCTCCCCACATAACAGGGATTTTTTCTTTCTTTTTATCATTGGTTTTGGAGATATTCGGTTCAGCAGGACTTGCACGAAATATATCTTCGCTTCCGATCAATATGGGAATATCTATGTTGTTTGCATATACCAAGGACACCAAGGACAAAAAAATAAATGCGAATTCGATTTGTTTCATTTGTCTTTCAAGGGATTGCTTCCGCCTACAGTGATTGCAGTGGGACGCAAAACGGTATATTTGTTCAAACCACGGTCGGCTCTAAGTCCTTTCCCGCGAATGGTAGTTCCTTCAGAATAAATGACCACATTGTCATCAGTTGATAATGTTTTATCCTCCAAATTGTATTTGAGAGACTCCGAGTGCAATTGGCGACCTTCTTCGGTTTTCAATCTTACATTTCCGTTCAAAACCACTGATTTTTCAGTATGATTGATTTCTCCCCGTTCCCCGGTTAAAAAAGATTTGTATTTGCCGCCGTCATATTGGTAAAACTGGAACCCGTAAACAACCGTCCGATTTTCTTTCGGAAAAATATAAGATTCCTTTCCTAAAAGTTTCCATTCCAAATCACCGGCTTTAGTATAGGAAATACGTGAAAAATCCCGAAGGGAAATCATTGATCCCGATTCTTTTTCTTCTTCAATGCGAAGATATTTTTTGTCCTTACAACTAACAAAAATTAGACATAAAATCAAAAAAACTCGCATGGCTGAAACCGGAATCAAAAGGAATTAATCTAATCCCAAAACTTTTGTTTTTACAAAACGATCTATTTCCAAAAGATTTTTCAAAAGGAATTTTGCTTTATGAAGAGGAAACTGAGTTGTTGCATCCGAAAGCGCTTTTTCGGGATCGGGATGAACTTCCATAAACAATCCTTCCACTCCTACGGAAACAGCGCCTCTCATCATATGAGGTATAAATTCGCGTAAGCCTCCGGTGATGTTTCCCGCTCCTCCTGGCAATTGGGCGGAATGAGTTCCGTCAAATACAAGAGGAATTCCGTGTTTATGGATCATAGGAATCCCTCGGATATCGAAAACCAAATTTCCATAACCGAAACTGGCCCCCCTTTCCGTTACCATATATTTTTCAGAGCCTGATTCCTGTATCTTTGTCTTTATATGACGGGTGTCATCCGGTGCCATAAACTGGCCCTTTTTCACATTCACCCATTTTCCGGTTTCAGCAGCCTTTGCAATCAAGTCCGTCTGTCTGCATAAGAAAGCGGGAATTTGATAGATATCTACGGTATCTTTCAGAGTATCCACCTGATTGGTTTCATGTACATCAGTTAACACAGGTACGTTGTATTTGTTTTTGATAAAGTCGAGTAGTCTTCTTCCTTCCTCTATTCCGGGACCACGGTAAGAATTGATGGAAGAGCGATTTGCTTTATCAAAAGAAGATTTGAAGATATAAACAATTCCGAGTTCATCACAAATGTCTTTCATCTCTCCGCAAACCCGATCCAATAGATCCTGGTTTTCCATAACGCAAGGGCCGGAGATTAGAAAAAAAGGATTTCTTCCTCCGATCTTTTTACCGAAAAATTCTCTTTCTTCAATTAAATCGCTCATATCAACCTTCCGTCTTTTTCGTCAACTTAGCAGCGGCTTTGATAAAACCTGCAAATAGCGGGTGCGGGTCCGTAGGTTTCGATTGAAATTCAGGATGAAACTGGACTCCTACAAACCAAGGATGATTTGGGACTTCCACGATTTCCACCAAACTTTCATCAGGTGAGAACCCGGTTAAACTCATTCCTTTTTTCTCATACTCCTCCCTGAATCGGAGAGTAAACTCAAATCTATGTCTATGCCGTTCCGAAATTCTTTCGGTTTTGTATTCTTGAAATGCAAGAGATCCTTTTTTAACCACACAAGGATAAGCACCCAAACGCATTGTGCCTCCCATTCTTTCAATTTCCATTTGTTCTTCAATCATGGAAATCACCGGATGAGCTGAGTGAGGTTGGAACTCGGTGGAATTGGCATCCTTGTATCCGAGTACATTACGTCCGAATTCGATAACAGCACATTGCATTCCCAAACAAATTCCGAAAAAAGGAATCCCTTTGGTTCTTGCATATTGAATGGAAGCAATCTTGCCTTCGATCCCGCGTTCCCCGAATCCTCCGGGAACCAGTATTCCGCTCACACCTTTCAGGAGATCCTTTACATTCTTGGAATCAATGTCTTCTGGATTGAGTTTGAGAACTTCCACTTCCACTTCGTTTGCAATTCCGCCGTGAGCCAAAGATTCGTAAACGGATCGGTAAGCGTCCTGTAACGATATGTATTTTCCGATTAACGCGACTTTTACGGTCTTTTTCGCGTTGCGGATTTTTTTGACCATATTTTCCCAATGGGAAAAATTCAATTTTCGAAGATCCATCCCCAATACATTCAGTACGACTTCATCCAATTTTTCTTCCCGATACATAAAAGGAATTTCATAGATGGAAGTGGTAATATCTACTGCGGAGATGACGTTCTGATCCTGGACGTTGCAAAAAAGAGAGATTTTACTCTTCATCTCTTTCGTCATCGGTTTGTTGATTCGGCAAACAAGAATATCAGGCTGGATTCCCAGTGCTAAAAGTTCTTTTACGGAATGTTGGGTCGGTTTTGTTTTTGCTTCACCTGCAACTGTAATCGTAGGAACAAGAGTCAGGTGCATAAATAACACTTGTTTTGGGCCATGTTCGTAACGCATTTGTCGGATAGCTTCGAGAAAAGGAACTGATTCGATGTCCCCTACAGTTCCTCCGATTTCAACGATAACGAAATCTGTTTCATTATCACGGGCCAAGGTATAAATACGATTTCGGATTTCATTTGTAATGTGGGGTACAACTTGTACGGTACGCCCGAGATAGTCCCCTTTTCTCTCTCTCTCGATAACAGCGTGATAAATCTGTCCTGTAGAGACTGAATTTTTGCGGGAAAATTTTGACTTGGTAAAACGTTCGTAATATCCCAGATCCAAATCGGTTTCCGCACCGTCTTCGGTAACGTAAACTTCTCCGTGTTGATAAGGACTCATGGTTCCCGGATCTATATTGATATAAGGATCCATTTTTTGTAAGGATACGGAATAACCTCTCGCCTCCAAGAGACAACCCAGGGCGGCAACAGTGACTCCCTTTCCTAGAGAGGAAGAAACCCCACCGGTGATAAAAATATATTTGGTCTTGGACAAATCTTACTCCAGGCAAAATGACGTTTTTTACAAATTGGAGGAGATAACCGCAAAATCAATACCGTTTAAAGATGGGTCTTCGCTTTTTCCAAAATGGATGTAGTCGATTTCCCCGGTAAAAAAGGCAGAATGACCACTTCTCCGCCAAGGGATTTTACTAAACCGTATTCAGGTAACTTTTCTGCCAGATAATCCCCTCCTTTTGT
Organism: Leptospira ilyithenensis; assembly: GCF_004771005.1. GTDB lineage: Bacteria > Spirochaetota > Leptospiria > Leptospirales > Leptospiraceae > Leptospira_A > Leptospira_A ilyithenensis. The sequence continues at coordinate 367,695 of NZ_RQHV01000061.1, read as the reverse complement.
ATGAATGCTCGGTCGGATTTTTTGGATTAGATTCAAAGGAGTTTCTTCTTCAAAAGAGGAAATAAAATCAATGCAGGCAAGTCCCGAAAGAACCTTTGCTCGATCTTCCAAAGAATTGATCGGTCTAGTCGGTCCCTTTAGTCTCTGAACCGAAAGATCGGAATTCAATCCGAGCCATAACAAATCGCCCAGGTCTCTCGCTCGGGACAAATACTCTACATGACCTGGGTGTAATATATCAAAACAGCCGTTAGTAAATACTATTTTTTTACCTTCCAGAGAATTCCGTTTCCCTACAATCCGATCCTCTGAAATGATCTTTCCCGCAAGGGATGTAAAATAACTCAAAGCTCTTTCTCCAAAAGCCCTAGCTGAAACAAACTTTCTTCGATTTCGTTTGTATCCAGAGTAGCAGCTCCCAATTTTCCCACAACCACACCGGCGCTTGCATTTGCAATCAGACTTGATTCATAAATGGACATTCCTGCCGCAAGAAACGCAGTATAGGCGGAAATCACAGTGTCACCAGCACCGGTTACATCAAACACCTCTTTGGCGACCGTAGGTATATGATAGAATTGTTTCGATTTTGTTTCGTAAACAGTCATTCCTTTGTCTCCGCGGGTGATCATCACTGCTTTTGGATTTGTTTTTTCTGCAATTTCAAGACATGCGTCTTCTATTTCTTTTTCAGAAGAAAGTTTACGACCCAGTGCTTTTCCTGCTTCATGATGATTGGGGGTCATGATATCAATTTCTTTATACTGGAAAAAATGACTCACTTGAGGATCGACAGTTACGATTACATTGTTTTGAACTGCCAGTTTTATGATTTCTGAGATCAAACGAAGGGTCAAATAACCCTTGTCATAGTCGGATAGAATGATTGCTTTCGATTCTCCGATTTTTTGTTTTACCTGGGAGATTACTTGGTCTTCTTCTTCTTTGGTAAGCGGAATGATTTCTTCCCGATCGACTCTACAGACTTGCTGTTGAGAAGCGATGATTCTTGTTTTTAGGATCGTAGGAATTCCTTTTGATTCCAATAATTGAATGTCTTCTTGGGAAACATTTTCGGTAAGAAGTAAGGATTTTAATGTTTCCCCCGCTTTGTCCGCACCACAACGTCCCAAAACAATGGAAGGGTTGGAAAATGCGGAAAGATTTTTAACTACGTTTCCGGAACCGCCTAAAGTTTGTTCTTCCTTTCTCACCCAGACTACCGGAACCGGTGCTTCCGGTGAAATTCTGTCTACGGATCCGAAAAGATACTCATCCAGGATCAAATCTCCTACCACCATTATCTTTTGTTCTCCTAGCCTGGAGAAAGCTTTCTTTAACTTCAATGAATTGATTTTCAATTTGTTCTCTATTCTTTTTAGATTTACAGCTTATCAGAAAATATGCAACCTTTCTACGTGTCAACCTTCACGTTGCCTATATTTCCTCTACCAGAAGTATTCTTATTTCCTGGTACTTTTTTACCCTTACATATTTTCGAACCAAGGTATAGGCTGATGCTGGATTTTTGTCTTGAAAATGGAAACGAAATGGCAATCGCTCCCTACAAAAAGGATTGGAATTATTTGGAATCGAGCTCTCCTCCGATTGAGTCGGTTTTCGGATGGGGTCACGTGATCCAAAAAGAAGGCCTTCCCGACGGAAGATCCAATATCATTTTGGAAGGAATGGGAACGGCAAAATTAGTCAGCTACGAATCCACAGAACCGTTTCGGATCGCACAAGTAGAAAAAATCCAACAGGAATTGAACAGAAAGGATGATCCGGATTTCCAAAATCTTGTAGAAGAACTCTTGGTTTTGACAAAAAGAATATTACTTTCGGAAGGAGCCGAAGAAAACCTGATCATGAAAATGAATCATATCACCAAACATCCGTTCCCGATTGATTTTATCGCTTCCTTATTAAATTACGAATTTTCTGCCAAACAGGATATTCTTGCCACAGCCAACATTATTGAAAAAGCAAATAAACTCATACAAATCGTTCGTTCTCTCAATATGAGAGAATAAAAATCAAACAGGAGTCAGTTCTGCGATAAAGAGTAAAAATGGTGAATGTATGTTTGGTGTTTCCCGAAAAAAAACTCTGGGGTGAATCTGCTCCGCAGATTGCAAATAAAGATAGGAAGAAGTTTCTTTCCTTATATAAGCACGCATCAACCTGTCCGTTTTTTGAGAATCAATCAGGAACTGAGAAAGTAACTCGGACAAGCTGGTCGATTCGTCTTTGTCCTTTCCGCTTGCACAAAAAAATACTACCTTCTTCCCTGCATTGGAATACTCCCATCGTAACGAATGTTTCCAAGGATTTCCAAAAGATAAATCTCTCTTCTTGGTTTCTTCTTCTCTTTCTCCGATCAAACTCGGAACAAAATCATCAGTAATCAGAAAAGAATTAATTTGCAAATAATTTGTTTTGGAAAGGTAGGATTTCCAAATGCGAGGGAGTCCGGTTAGGGTAAGTGGAATCCCATTTTCCTCAAAGGAAAGAAAAGATCGAAGAGTCAGAAATGCCAAAAAAGAAGTATGAATCTGAGTTACACTTGTAAAGTCCCAAATTTCTTTTTTTTGCAAAGGGGATAAAAATAAAGAATCCATCCCGTAAAAATCCTGATGGATGTATGGATAGAAAACGGAAGGTTCTAAGGATGAAATTTTGCCATCTGAGGAGCTCACTTTGAATCTATCGGCAGAAGATAAAAAAAGAGACAAGCAAAAAAAACCGCCCTTTCAGGCGGTTTTGATTGAGGTAGTTGAAATGTTAAAAACCAATCACTCGGAAGCGTAAAGTGCAGTGATTTTATTTTTGTATTTTTCAGCGATCAAATGACGTTTCATTTTATGAAGATTCGTCATCTCATCCCCGACTTCAAATTGTTTTGTGATAAGAAAGAAGGGGGTCACTTGTTCGAAAGACTTGAATCCTGTTTTTACGTTATTCAGGGCTTTGATTTCTTTTTTATAAAAATCAACTATCTTGGGATTTTCAATAAGCTTTTGTTTATCGGTTTCACCTATCCCATTTTCCTTCGCCCATTCTCCTAATTTCTCGAAATCAGGAATCACGATAGCACCTAGATTTTTTTGATCTTGGCCGATCACCATAACTTGGAAGATATAAGGAGACTCGGTGAGTTTGTTTTCGATAGGAACCGGCTCTACGTTTTCTCCACCCAAAAGAACGACAGTATCTTTCGCACGACCAGTGATGGTTAGTGTCTTTTTGAAATTGAACATCCCTATATCACCGGTGTCCATCCAATCGTCTTTGATCACTTTCGCAGTGGTTTCGGGATTTTTATAATAGCCCTTCATCACTTGAGGTCCGCGCAAATGAATCACACCGCGTAGTCCGAATTTTCCAGCAACCAAGTTTTGATTGGCATCCATATGAGCCAGAACTTTTCCGGAATCATCACGCAATTGAACTTCGGAACCTGGAGTAATTACTCCCACGGAACCTTGTACCAAATGTTTAAAAGTTCTTACGGAAATCACCGGAGAAGTTTCTGTCATCCCGTATCCTTCCAATACGTTGATTCCGATATCATTAAAGAATGCATCCACGTGTTTTTGCAAGGCGCCACCACCGGATACGGAAGCTTTTAACTCCCCACCGGTTGCCTCTCTGATCTTAGAAAGAACGATCAGATCCAAAAGGAAATACAAAGGGGTCGTTAAAATAGCGACTATCAAGTGATAGATGCCCAAAAAAAGCGACGCGATCGGGTTTCTTCCGGTATAATCCACTTGATTTCCTTTGAGGAAACGCATGGAAGCATTGAAATGTTTTGAAAAGAAATAAGCTAACTTGAACAAACCTCTTCGAATAGCGGGTGTTTGTTTGGGATCACTGATGCGCGTATAGATACCGTTATAGATACTTTCCCAAAGACGAGGTGCTGAAGCCATAAACGTAGGTTTGGCTTTTTTCATATCGTCTCTCAGGTCGCGAACATTCGTATAATAAGTTCCACATCCGGCTGCAATCGCCAAATATTCAAATACTCTTTCAAACACGTGCCAAACAGGAAGAATGGATAACATTCTTTCTTCCGAGCGAATTAAGATCATGTTCGAGAGAATAGAACTTGTTTGATGAAGCATATTGGAATGCATTAGCATTACACCTTTAGGCATTCCTGTAGTTCCTGAAGTATAGATGATTGTGAAAAGGTCGTCAGGTTTGATTCCCTTCATGCGTTCTTCGGCTTTTTTAGAACCCTTGGCTCTCAGATCCTTTCCTTTGGAAAGAAGATCTTCCAGCTTGATAACACCGGTAGCAGTGGACTTTTTGTCCATAATCACGATGGTTTTTGCAAATTCGAATTGAGAGCGGTTTTTTTGAAATTTTTCTAAAACTTTATCATTTTCCAGAAATACGACTTTCGCTTCACAGTGATTTAGAATATAAACGATTTCTGAATCAGTAACATCCGTTCCTCGAGGCACGTCGGCCGCGCCGGCAATAAGAATGCCATAATCACTTACAATCCATTCCAAACGATTGTCAGCAATCAAAGCGATATTTTCGCGAGCTTGGACTCCAAGATCAATCAAAGCTTCCGCTAGATTCAATCCTAAATCGTAGACTTCTTTAAAAGTCGTTGGCTTATAATTTTTAGTTTCGTCTTTGCTAAAAAACGCTGGGCGATTCCCAAATTTTTCAGCACTCTGCTGGAAGAGTTCGGGCAAATTGGCTGGCATTATTGACTCCTTTCTGGATCACAAATGTAAAAAAGGTAACTCAAGAGGACTAATTTTGACACACCCAGTCAAGTCCTTTTCATCTTTAACAATGAATTAGTTTTTTAATTCATTGTATTTTTCTTATTGTGCACTACGCAAAGGTCAGTTTCCATCTTTCCAAAGGCGGGATCGAATGAGTAATCCGGAAAGGTCTTCCGCTTGTAATCCATACTGTCTATATACAAGAGATCCGTCTTTTCCGAAGACAAGCAAACAGGGCATCCCTTCTACTTTATAATTTTCTACCAACTTCCAACCCCCATCCAAAACGGTTGGGTATTCCATTTTCCATTCTTTTCTATGTTTTTCTATGACATCTTTGGAAAGATCCGAGTCAGTGTTCACTCCGTAAAAAACAAAATCATTTCCTTCTTTCGATTTTTTCCAGGCATTCACAACGGGAACCGCTTTGGTGCAAGGTTCGCACCAAGTTGCCCAAAAATCCAAGACAACTACCTTGCCTTTGAAGTTTTGAAAATTTACCGTTTCTTCCGTCGTAGCGGATAACTCCAAATCCATTAAGCTTTTTGTCGGATCTTGTGCATTTTTGCAAAAAGTGAGAGAGCTAAAAACTATCGGAAATAATATGGGAATTGAGAAATATCTCATAGGATCAGCTTTTTTTGAATTTTCGACCTTACAACTATTTCTCGTCCCTTCCCGAGTGGAAAAACTATAACAAAGGAAACTGGCAGGGAAAAGGAATTTCCATGGTTCTCCAAAATAAAGAACCGTATGAAAAAAATATCCAAACACTCGTTATTTGGAAAGAAAAAAAGAATAAATATTCCGTTTCTTTCTACCGTGAACAAATAAAAACAAAAGCGGATTGGACGGAAGAAGACATTATTGAAATTTTTGCGGACAAGATTCGGATCTCGGATCATTCCAAAGAGTGGTCCTTTCAGATTCAGGCGATGACGGAAGACAAATTCCATCTGCATGTTGAATCATTGATTCAAAAAAATCTGATTTTATATTCAGGGATCGTAGAACGAAAAAAGAGTCTGTTTCAGCGAGCGCTAAGCGTTTTTTGAAACGCCTTTTCGGTGATACTTGCCGCATTTTCCCAAGTAAAAGAAGAAATATCGGAAGTAGGCAAAATAGGATTTTTATAAAATTTTAAAATCTCATTTGCCCATTCCTTTGCATCGGCATCGGTCCTGTAAGGTAAATAGGTAACTCCCGTTCCGCCAATCTCTCTAAAGGTCGGGATATCTGAAACCATACAGTATTTTTTCTGATAGATCGCTTCCAACATGGGAATCCCAAAACCTTCGTAATGCGAAGCAAAAACAAACAACCCGGCATTTTTATAAATATGTTGCAAGTCAATGTCAGCAATGGAATCCAAAATATGCAAATCACCAAATAACGACTGTTCCTGCCTCAACTCTTCTATAAATTCCTGACTTTCCCAACCGATCTTACCGACAATTACCCAATTCTGATGTTCTTTCGGATTCAGCCTTCTGTATTCCCTGAATACTTTCAATAAGAAGGGGTAGTTCTTTCTGGGTTCGATTGTGGATACGGAAAGTATGTAATTTTCTCCCAAATCGGTAATTCTTCTGGATGGAGTGTCGAGAAGCGCCTCGTCTATTTCCTTCTGATTCACCCCGGGATACGAAACTCCTGTTTTTTCGGGATCATATCCGAAGAAAGAACACATATCTTCACTGGTTTGTTTGGAGATAGAGAGAATATGAGATGCTCTCTTTACAGAGTATCTTTGAAACATCCTTTGTTGGATTCGGGCCAAAGGCCTCATCGTTTTCGGATAAAGATAAAGAACGAGGTCACAATAAGTCAGAACTGCTTTCAACTTACGCGGTAAAAAAGGAGGTAGAATTTGTTGAGAACCCCAAAACAAATCCAATTTGAAAAATCTAAAAAGAATAGGAAGGAATAGATTGTAATAAATTCCCCCCTTCCATTTAAAGGCTCCCCCCCGTGAAACAAAAGTTATGTTGGATAGAGATAAAATGCCGTTATGGTCTTTATGAATCGGCAGATGTGAAAATAGGTAAAAATGATATTTTTCAGGATTAGGAAATGCTTTGATCGTTTCCGCAATAAGCCTCCCTACTCCCGAAATCCGGGTAGAGAGAGGTCTTGCATCCATTCCTATCCGGATTACTTCTACCATTTATCCCTTACTTTCAAAGTCAGAGATTCAACGGGAATTTTATCCAAAAGATAATCAACGGCATTTTTAGTGCCTGCTACCAATCCGTAAGACCGAGTGTCTTTATTATTAAATGTATAGGATTCTTCATTTTTTAAGGGAAAAAATCGAAATGCACGGGAAGACAAGAGGGAGATGCCTCCGCAAATATCCCATTCGTTTTTTGGTTTTAAAGAAACGATCAAGTCACCTGCTCCCGCAGATAACAAACCCAATTTGTAAGCGATACTTCCCAAAGGGATCACTTCAAAATTTTCTTTCCATGTATCTTCTGAAAAAAGTCCTTCTTTCATTTCGGAAAGAGATACGAATAACTTCGGTTTGGTAGTCGATGTTTTAAAATCCTTTTCTTCACTGTCAGTCTTGGATAATTCGGATTCAATCAATTGAATGTTCTTGGAAGATAGAAAAGGTGCAGAGAGTTTTACAAAAAAGCTGGATTCATTTTTGGAAAAAAACTCACCTGTAGCGGGGTTAAAAATGACTCCCCAATACGGCTCTCCGTTTTTCGCCAAACCCAAGCTCAACGCAAATTGATCGTTCTTTTTTACGAATTCGCGAGTCCCGTCAATCGGATCCAAAATCCAAACCCATTCTTTATCCAACCTTTCCGAATCATCTTTTCTTTCTTCAGACAAAAATCCGTGGCTTGGAAAGTTTTTGGAAATCTGTTCGTAAAGTATATCATTCGCAAGCAAATCAGCTTCGGTGACCGGATCGTTTCCCCCTTTGTCTTTTACAAGAAAATCGGTTTGATAAATCGAGAGAATTTTGTCCCCCGCATACAACACCCATTTCCAAACTTCTCCGAATTCTTTTCTGTCCATCAATAGATTCAAATCTCCTTTATTTCGGCGGAGTAACTGCTTTTTCTTCCGAATGAGCCGCGTTCAAATCTGCACCATTCGGTTTTTCCAGAATCTTTTCCTCATAGGGGGAAACATAATAAGATTCGGGATCGGCGCTATAGGAATAGGAAATAACAAAGTTTTTGTATTTCACATAAAGGTTGTTAGTTCCTTCTGGTCTTTCCGTTTGCACATCCTTGAATTTCAAATCTTTTAATTCCTTTTTAGGCTCTCTTACTTTGCGGGAAAGAGTCACCTTTAATGAATTGATCACATTGGTTTCAAAAATCTTTTTTTTCTCTTCCGGGGTAAGTTTTTGATTGCGAAGATAATCTTCAAGTTTGGTAAATTCTTCCGCAAGCCCGCCGCCTGTCCCAGTTGATTGGGCAGAAAGAATCTGGCCGAAAAAAAGAGTGAAAATAAGTAAAAGAACAAATTTCATACAACAACCTCCAAAAAAATGACAACCGAATCAGAGATCCGAAGGATCTTTGTTATAATATAATCTCCAAGGGAGTGTATGCCAATAAGAATTTTTTCTCAACATGGCTTCCGAACACTACTTCCACTTTTTGATTGTCCCCCGAACCGGAGACCGATTTAATTTTTCCCTCTCCGTACACTTTGTGACGAACCTTCATTCCCACCTTGTATGTGCCTGTATTTTTTTGGGAATGGATAGATTCGTTTTTTTCCTCTTTGCTGCTGATTCGGGAAGCCTCGGGCGAATGACTCGGTTTTCTGACACCGTAACTGGATTCGAACCAGTCCCCGCTCAAATGTTCCTTGGGAATCTCCTCCAGAAACCGGGAAGGAATTCTAGCTTCGACCTCTCCGAATTTGCGGGTATAACGGGAAAGACTGATTTCCAAATGTTCACGTGCTCTCGTGATCGCCACATAACAAAGTCTTCTTTCTTCCTCCACACCTTCTTTCGTATCACTCGCTAAAAAATGTGGAAATGTTCCTTCCTCCATCCCTGCAAGATAAACATGTTTGAATTCCAAACCCTTAGCGTTATGTACTGTCATAAGAATTACATAGTCGGCAAGATCCTTTGTATTATCTTCACTTGTGATAAGAGAAATATTTCCAAGATATTCTTCCAGGCTAGGATTTTCCGAGTTCTCCTCGTATTCCTTGAGTGCATTTACAAATTCGTTTAAGTTTTCCAATCGGGAAAAAGCTTCTTCCGTATCTTCATTTTCCAGATACTCTCTATACCCCGACCGTTCAATCAATTCATAAGCGATGTCTGACGCAGGTTCTTGTTTTTCATGATCACTCATCAAATCTTCAAACAATGTGGATAGATCTTTTAATTTTTGCGCAGTTCCTTTTTTGATCTCGGGAATTTTCTTCGATAAACACTCATAAAGCGAAATTCCTTCCTGGACGGAGTAAGAAATCAATCGTTCCACAGTAGTCTCACCGATCCCTCGGGGAGGCGAATTGATAATTCTAAGAAGCGATGTTGAATCCAAAGGGTTTATAATAATGGATAAATATGCGATTAGGTCTTTTACTTCTTTTCTGTCGAAAAACCGGAATCCTCCGAATATTTTATAAGGAATCGCATTTTTTCTGAAAGTTTCCTCAAAATAGCGGGACTGACTGTTGGTTCTATAGAAGATCGCATGTTCCGAATAACGGGTAGTAGGTTTTTTATACCTTTTTATTTTTTGTAAAATTCCGTTGGATTCTTCAGTTTCATTCTGATACAAAGTAACTTTGATTTTTTCACCAGCAGGGTTATTTGTTCTCAAAGTTTTTTTCGTTCTGACTGTGTTATTGGCGATGACACTTGCTGCTGCATTGATGATCGTTTTTGTGGATCTGTAATTTTCTTCCAATTTAACGATAAGCGCTTCCGGATAATCCTTACTGAAGTTCAGAATGTTCGTAATATCCGCACCACGCCAGGAATAAATGGATTGATCATCATCGCCTACCACGCATAAGTTTTTTGTCTTGGAGGCAAGCAGCTGAACCAGATGGTATTGGATCTTGTTAGTATCCTGGTATTCGTCCACCATGATGTACTGCCAGTAGGTCTGATATCTTTCCAAAACCATCGGATAGTCACGAAATAAAATGACAGTGAGTAGAATCAAATCTCCGAAATCGGCCGCATTTCGTTTTAGTTTTTCTCTTTCATATTCCAAAAAAACATCCGAAATGGTTCGCGTATAACCGTCATCCTGGTTCTTTCTGGAATACTCTTCCGCAGTAAGAAACGCATCCTTTGCATGCGAGAAAGCATTGCTTAGATGGGAAGGTTTGAACTCTTTAATATCCAAATCTTTTTTCTTTAGAATTTCTTTGATCAGAGACTCTTGCATATCGCTATCGTATACGGTAAAATTGGATCCAAGCCCGACAGACTTTCCTTCTCTTCTCAGGATATAAAGACATAACGAGTGAAAGGTTCGGATAAACGGTTCTGAGTCTCCTTTTTTAATTTCCAAAAGAGATTGGCAACGTTCTCTCATCTCTTGCGCTGCTTTATTTGTAAATGTAACCGCCAATATACGGTTTGGAAAGACGGAATGTTCTTTAACTAATTTGGCAATCCGATAGGTAATGACTCTGGTTTTTCCTGAGCCAGCTCCTGCCAAAATCAAAACAGGACCTTCTACCGTCTGAACCGCTAATGTTTGTTCTTCGTTTAGGTCGGCATTCACTAAAAACGCAAATCTCCAATTCCGAATACAAATTGAAACGTATTAGAGTCAGGATAAGTGGAAAAAGGATGTTCTCCCGAACCGGTATAACGGATTTTTTGAGCGAAATACAAACGCAGCGGCAATACCGGGATTTGAATCCTTAACCCGAATCCCCAGGAGTATTTGAAATTTTGCAAGGACATGTTTTTGCTGGAGAGAACCAGTCTGCCCGGATCATTGAGATCTAACGGGGATTCGGCGAGCGGCTGACCGTATTGATTGAAATGTTCGTAAAAATAAGTTTCGTAAGGTTTAGTATAACGTTGGTTTAAAACGGTTTGGTCATATGCTTGAAAATAATCTTTTCTTTCGCCTACCGCTTTATTGACCTCTTCATACATAGCACCGGCATCCCAGAAAACCACGAACCATAATAAGGACGGCTCGATCGGAAAGCGTAATTCTGATGTAAATAATACCCTGCTCGCCGCACCGTTTTTCCATTCGTCGGGATAGTATTTATCATCAAAAAACCATCCTCTTAAGGATTCATAACCACCTAAATAAAGGCGATCCTGGACTTGAATATAAGGAACTTTTTCTTTGTCCTGGCTTTTACGAAAAGGCGCTCTTTCGTATGTAAAAACGGAAGAAGTTCTAAATTGCTGGACCACTCTCCAACGTCTGAGAGCATTTTTTCTGATAAGTCCGAAGAAAGTATAATCAAACCAAGTTTGGTAATATTCCATAATAGGACTGTACTGGTCAAAATGACTTTCCCCACCCAAAACCTGACCAACGTTATCCAATGAAAAAACCAAGTTAAACCCTTGAGTCGCATTGAAAACATTATCCCGGCTATCGTAAGCAATTCCGTTTGTAAGTTGGGAACGAAATTGCCAACCTCGGTCCACCTCCGCCAATACCTGATCCGACACGAGAGATGTAGGTCTTGTAGACGCAAAAAAGGAAGGAGAGTAACGGTGAAAATGTGTCCAGTTGATTAAAAAGCGATGACCAATCCCCGCACTTACCCCGACCCCCGCTCTTTCATAAGAAGCAGTTTCCTTGATTCCCTGGTTGTTGTTTTCAGTGATGGAAGTCGCACCCACGTAAAGGGTTCTTGCTGAATAAAAAGCAGAAAGAGTCAACGACCAAGGTTTATCGTATAACCAAGGTTCCGTCCAAGACAATTGAAAATACCTTCTTATCGGTCCGAATTCGATCCTTCCTTGGATCTGTTGCCCTGTTCCGTTTAAATTGTTCTCTCCCAACTGTGTAAAAATGGAAAATCCGGTGATGGTTCCGTAACCACCGCCCATGGAAACAGTCCCTGTAGGTTGTTCCACAAGTTCGATGATCAAATTCATTTTGGTTTCATCGGAACCGGGGCGCATGTTAAAGTTTACTTCTTTAAAATAACCCAGGTTGAAGATCCTTTCCCGGGAGCGGTTCACGAGCATGGAATTGAAAAGGTCTCCCGGCTTGAAAAGAAGTTCTCTTCGAATCACCCGGTCTAATGTCTTTTTATTTCCTTTGATAATGATATTTTCAACGAATGCCAAATTGTTTTCACGAATCGTAAAATCAACATGAATGAATTTTTTACCCCGAAGGCCTTTGTTTGCATCATAGAGAGATCTTAATTTTGTGATGTTTAATCGGGAATATTCTTCTTCGCATTCCTTTATGGCATCCGGGTTCGTTCTCTTCGAACAATTTTCATACCTGCTGAGTGAATCTTCCGACAATTCTACTATACGTCGTCTGGGAATGACTTGGGCAAAAAGATAACCCTTTTGCGAATAATTCTCGTTAATCGTCCCTCTGTCTTTTTGAAATTTGGATTCGTCAAAAACCTCGCCGATATCGTTATCTCCGAATTCATAAAGACCTTTCAAATGTTTGATTTCGTAAACAGGTTTCCATTCTTCCTGAGGAGTACCCGGAGGGTTGTTTTCCTTGTTGAGATACAAAGGCATTCCGCTAGGAGCGAGTGTCATATCATGCGCGGTTGAATATCCGTTGAAAAAATACTGATCCCCTTCGGTCAATTTGAAGTTTACAATCACAACGCGCTTGTCTTTCTTTTTGGGATTTTCCCATTTGATTTCCCAGTTGGTCCCGTCGTTACTCAGTTCCGCATCCACATAACCTTTAGATTTTAGAAAACCGATGATCTTTTGTTTGTCGGACTCAAAGGCGGATTCTTTAAATACTCCGGATTCGATGATTCCGGATTCCTTTAAATCTAGGATTCCTTGCAATTCATAAGTATCAACTTCCGAATTTCCGAATATATTGATTTTGGAAACAGGGATTTCTTCCCCTTCATCAATAATGAATTTTGCCCGGACAGTATTTGTTTCTTCGTCGATCGGATCTGTTTCAAATCGAACGTAAGCAAGAAAAAAACCTTCATCACGGTATTTCTTGAGAATTACTTCTTTGGATAAGGCTACTTTTTTCGGAGTGATTACTTCGTTTTCCTTAAGAGGGATTTTTTCCCTTAAATCGGAAGGAAAAACCTCATCCGCACCAATGAAATCAATGTCTTTGACCCTTGGTCTCTCCTGGACTACGACTAAAATTTTAACTCCGTCGGTTCCGTCCAACTCTCCCTGGATATCGATTTGGAAAAAGTATCCTGATTGAAATAAAGCACGAATATCCGCATTGATCATTTCCGTAGTGAGCAGAATATCAACCCGCATCTCCATCATCTCCGAGATGTCATTTGAAGATGTGTTTCTATTTCCCTGAAATTCTATCTTTGTGATTTTTTTATTAACAAAAGAAGTTTTATTGGAGTAGAGGGCATGCCACTGCACCGAAAATATAAGTCCGATGCTAAATATGACTGCAGAAAAGGAATATAATTTCTTTGATTTCAAAAATCTATTTTGAAGTACCTTTTACCATTGCTAAGTTAAATCGGCTAACACCCGCTGCATTTACAGCATCTATTACTTTTACAACAATTTGGTAAGAAGCACCGCCATCTCCGCGGATAATTACTTTATTCTTTTTTGGGTCTCTTTCTTTTTCAGGCCCTAAAAACCCGTTGATCTTCTCTGTCAAAGAATCCAATGCAACTGCTTCCGTATTCTGATCTAAAAACACTTTGCCTTGTTTATCAACAGTGATGATCAATTCATCTTTTACTTTTTCCTTGGCTACACTGGAGGATCTGGGAAGTTCCACTTTCAAAGCGGTATTCTTTTCCAGGGTAGCATTCATAAGAAAATAGATAACAATAAAAGAAATAACGTCAATGAGTGGCGCGAGTTCGATATTGCTGAATGATTGTTGCTTCTTGCGAAACTTCATAATAACTTATTTTTGCTTGGTTACGTAGGGAAGCACAAGATCCGTTGCATTTTCCAATTCGATAATTCGCTCTTCTTTTGAACGAGAGAAATAATTGTAAAATACATACGCTGGAATGGCAACTCCGAGCCCCATAGCAGTTGTTACTAAAGCCTCCGAGATTCCTACTTCCGCTCCCTTGGTTCCGGCACCTTCTGCAAATGACCGGACGATTCCAATCACGGTTCCAAGAACCCCCAGAAGAGGTGCAATGGTAGCGATGGTTCCGAGACTGGTGAGGTATTTTTCCATAAGACTGATTTGGCGAAAACCTTCCTGTCTTACATCATCCTCCAGATACTCTACGTTTCTGCGCTTCAGGTCGAAGGCTAACTGTAATACTACGGAAGCAGGAGCAATCGTCTTTTGTGAAAGAAGATCTTTTGCCTCATCCCATTTTTTTTCCCTAACAAGTTCTCTGATTTTTTTCAAATCATCCTGAGGGATGGGTTTCAACTTCCAGAAAAAAACAAGTCGTTCAATGATAATGGTAAAACCAACAATAGATACGAAGATAATTACAATCGGTATCGTTTCAGGTGGAACGGAAGAAATAATTGAATCTGATTTAGCGAAAGGAAAGAACATTAAATGACCCCAATTCAGGATTACAGAATAAGGATTTCTTTCTTCCCTTTTTCGCCAAATACTATTTTAATCCAATTAAACTGCCTTCTTCTGTAATAAATCTGTTGCAGCCTTGAGAACACCTTGGGTGACTTGTTTCCCTCCGATCATCCGGGCTAGCTCCAATTTGCGTTCCCCAAAATTTAAAATTTTTGCCTGACTGAAAGTGCGTCCATTTTCAGCATATTTCGCAAGCAGGAAGTGAGAATCCGCAGACGCAGCGATCTGTTGTGTGTGCGTGATAAGCAAAATCTGTGAATTGCGTGACAATCTCTTCAGTTTTGTGGCCAAAGCATTCGCAGCCTCTCCTCCGAGGCCGGTATCCACCTCATCCAAGATCAAAATCGGAGGAGATGGGCAAAATTTCCCAAGCACACTCCTGAGTCCAAGCATCACTCTGGACAATTCCCCACCGGACACCACTTTGCGGAGAGGCCTTGGTTTTTCACCCAAATTGGCACTAAAATAGAATTCCACTTGGTCGAGTCCCGATTCTGACAGGAAATAAGACTTGGCACCGTCTTCCACCTCTCCGTTCGGATTTTCCTCCCATCGCAAAACAACTTGCAGACGGGCTCCCTCCATTCCCAGATCCTGCAATTCTTTCTGCACTTCTTCTTCGAAAGAATTCAAAATATTGCGTCTGGATCTGGACAATTGAAATACAAGTTCTTTCAATTCGGCAAGGGATTGGTCGTGTTTTTGAACTAAAAAATCACGATCGTCTTCTTCCAAAGACCATTTTTCCAATTCTGCCTTTTTCTCTTGCAGTTGGAGTAGAATATCCGCGACAGAAGAGGAGTACTTTTTTTTGAGCTTGGTCAATTCCTGCAATCTTGTCTGAACCATATCCAAACGATCCGGGCTGAAAAATAATTCTTCTTCGTCCTCTCTGAGTGTGGATTTAAGCGCTTTCAAGCGATCATATACATCTTCCCATTCTTCCCGGATGGGCATTTTTTCAGGAACAAGCTGAGTGATCTTTTCAATAGAATGCAAAAGAGAGGGAAAGACTTTGAGAATCGAGTTTTCCTTATCGGACAACTCTTCCAGGATATAACGGTAGTTTTCCGATAATTTCTCTCCGTTGGCGAGAAATCGTTCTTCTTGGGCGAGAGACTCGTCCTCACCCTCTTTGGGGGAAATGGATTCGATCTCTCCGATTTCGTAATTAAGTATTTCCCTTCTTTTTTTGGAATGTAATACAGATTCTTCGAAACTGACCAATTTTTCCTTCCAATGCCTGAAGTTTTGCAAGGAAAGTTTCACTTTTGCCTTTAAAGATTCCAAACGACCGAAACGATCCAAAAACTCCAACTGATGGGATTTTTCCAAAAGGAAAAGTTGTTCGTTCTGACTGTGAATTTCTGCAATCGTCTTTCCCAGCTCCCGCAAGTGAGTCGTCGAAGCAAGAGAGTCTCCGATTTTGACCCTCGCTTTTCCATCTTTTAACAGCTCTTTGGTGAGAATGATCTCCTCGCCCTCCCATTGGAATCCTTGTTCCGTGAGATAGGTCTTTGCCTCGGGATGATCCTTTAAAGAAACAATCGCTTGGAGGGAGTATTTCTCTTTTCCGGTTCGGATATTGGAAGTGGAACACCTCCCCCCGAGGAGTGATGTTACCGCATCAAAAACGAGAGACTTGCCTGAACCTGACTCTCCTGTAAAAATAGAAAGCCCTGTCTGAAAGTCCAAATCCAGGGATTCAATCAAGGCGAAGTCGCGAATTTTTAAATGTGTAATCATACCAAACTCCTATTTGCTATACACATGATAACTACTTAACGGATAACTAGTCAACAAAAAACTTTGAAACTGGTGAAAAACAAAATTTCTTTTCGCAAAGATCCTGGAATCTGGCAGAAGAGTTGGCTTAAAATGAAAGATATCGAAGGCAAAATCCACTTGGTTTCCGGGCTTCCCCTGTTTCGAAGTTTGCAAAAAAAAGAACTTCAATTGGTGGCGGAAAGTGTGCAGATTGTAGAATCCAAAAGAGAGGAATTACTCTATAAAAAAGGGGAAAACAACCAAAGTCTTTATCTGATTCTTTCAGGATCCGTTCGGATTTATATCCCGGCGAAGGGAGAAATCAAAGAAGAAGAATTACAGGTTCTTAAAAAAGGAGAATATTTTGGAATCCACTCTCTTTTGACAGGAGAAGATCATTCCCATCATGCCAAAACACTTTCCGAATCAAGATTTCTCGTACTATCCCAAAACAATTTCCAGGAACTGATCCGCAAAATCCCTTTTCTTTCCACGACATTTTCCAAAATGCTAACAAAGACTTTGCGAAACGAACTTTTGGGCAGCAAAGAATACTTTCGCAACTCGGTAGTTTGTTTTATCCATTCATCCCCTTTTGCCATGGATTTTTATTCTACCAGATTGGCGGAAGCAATAGAAGAAGAATCGGGGAAAAAGACAGTCATACTTCGTTTCAACCAGCAAACGGTCAGCGATATTATAAAATCGGACGCACTGAAACAATATAGATTCAAAAGCCCCGATAAAATCAAAGAAACATTGGGGAGGCATTACCCAACGCATTCATTTATATTTTTGGAAATCTTTCCGGAAGACCCGCCCGAACTCATACGAACACTTTTGGAAGAATCGGATAACATAGTCAACCTGGTGGGGAAAAACAAACCTACGGAAGAAAATCCTTTCGATCCTTTGAAAGAATGTATTTCCGAAGAATCCAAATCCAACGAAGTTCTTTATCACGAAACCCCCATCGAATCCATCATTGATGATGGAAAATTGGAAATTCATATCCGTAGAAAGGCGCGTGAATTTTCAGGAGTCCAAGTGGGGATTGCACTCGGAGGAGGAGCCGCTTTAGGACTCGCCCAAGTGGGAATTATGAAAGTCTTTGAAGAAGAAGGACTTGCCTTGGATATCATTTCCGGAACCAGTATAGGTTCCGTGATAGGAGCTTTCTGGGCGAGCGGCCTCGGCTACAAAGGGATCTTACCTTTGTTAAACGAAATTGATTCCATATTCAAAATGTTGAAATTGGTTGATTTCTCTTTTCCGGGACAAGGACTTCTCCACGGAAAGAATGTAAGAAGTTTATTGGAAAAATATCTGGGGGATTTGTATTTTGAGGACCTTCCGATCAAACTCAGACTTGTTTCCTGCGATATCACGAACAGAAAGGAAATCGTCCTTTCCGAAGGAAGAGTGCTCGATGCGGTAATGGCAAGTATTTCCATTCCGGGAGTGTTTGTTCCCCAGCCCCAGGAAAACGGAAAAATCTATGTAGACGGAGGGATTGTAAACCCACTTCCCGTTTCTCCTCTGAAACTGGAAGGAGTGGAAAAAATCATCGCAGTGAATTCCATGCCTTCGTCCCGGGATACGATGAAAACAAACAAATTATTGAATTTGAATGTGCTTGATATCATTGTAAATAGTCTCTATTCCCTCCAATACAGAATCGGGAAATACTCGGCACAGGATGCGGATGTTTACCTCAATCCGATTCTTGAAAATTCGAATTGGTTTGAATTTTGGAGAAACAAGGAATTCATTCAGTTGGGGGAACAAGTGGCCCGGGACTCTCTTTCTGACATCAAAAAGCTATACCAGAAGTAAATATAAGATTTTTGTTGAATTCTTTATACGGGAAAAAGATTTCCTTTTCAATCCGGTAAATAAATTATTATACAGAAAGTCCAGGATACTGGAAAGATTCAGAAATACAAAAAACGTCCGAGGATTCTTATGTCAAAATTTTCCAATTCAGTTTTTAGTTCCCTGGTTTTAGTGATGAGTTTCACCGCTTGCGTAGATGAAAAAGCCAGCGAAAAAGACCAAGATGCTGCCATCGGTGCGGCTTTGCTTTCCCAATTGTCCAGATCTGGATCTTTATCCGGCACAAGCTCAACAACAGGAAAGTTTCCCATCCCGACCTGTGAAGTAGCCGCTCCCGCATTCTCATCTTTGGCGACGGCAGGTTTTAATTCCACTTGCGGTTCTTCCGGCTGTCATGACGGAACTACCAGATACAATGCGACTAACTACAACCAGGTAAAAGGTTATACAGTTGCCGGGTCACCTACTACCTCCTCACTTTACACTGCCCAATCCACAGGTTCCATGGCTGTGAACACAAATCAATCCGTAGACAAAGCCATCTACTGCTGGATATTAGGCGGTTCCAACCCTTGAAATACTTTGCACTGCTTTTCCTCATATCCGGAATTACATTTACAAGTGCAATCCGGTCGGAATCCAAACGTTGGACTGTAAATTCCGGCAAAGTTTATTTCAAATCGGAATCGAGCCTGGAAACAATCACCGGAGAAGGAATGACCGTTTCCGGTTGGGTGGACGGCAAGTCGAAACAGATTTATATAGAAGTCAATTTGAAGGACCTAAAAACTCCGAACCGACTACAGACATCCCATCTACATGACAATTATCTGGAAACAGGACTTTACCCCCTCGCCATATTTTCAGGATCCGTTTCTGAAATCAAAGAACAAGGGGAAGTGAAAGCTACAGGCAGTCTCGAACTTCACGGCAAGAAAAAGGAAAATGTTTCTCTCACGGGAAATCTAAAGAAAGATAGCGGCTCCCTCGAGCTACTGTCCTATTTTACAATTAAATTAGAAGATTATAATATTCAAGTCCCGCAATTATTAATCATGAAAATCAATCCGGAAATCCAAGTCAAAGTCAAACTAAGTTTAATTTCAGAGTAATCAAATGATCCATTCCAAAACTTTCAAATTCAAATACCTATCGGTAATAGTATCCTCTTTCTTTCTAGTATTCTCATCGCCGCGCCATGCAGACCCGGTGCCCCAAACTCATTTTATGGGAACAAGTCTGCTTTATATGCCAAGCACGGAAGACATCGGGGCGAAAAATTTAGTTTTTCGGTTCAATCATAGATTCGGAAGCGCAAAGCCCGGATCCGATAATTTTTTAGGGCTGGATGAAGGCGCCAATACGCAACTTTCCCTGGACTACGGAATTACTGACAGATGGAGTGTTGGAATCGCAAGAACTTCGCAGTTCAAAACCTATGAAGCAAGAACTAAGTTCCGTTTGGTGTCACAGGACTGGTTCCCCTTTACTGTAAGTCTATTCGGAGTGGCAGGCCAGGAAACTTCCGACCAATCCCTTATATTTTCGTATTACACCCGTTCCTGGACGGGAAATTCCACCTTGGACAACAGAATCAACGGTGGTCTTAATACTTATGAACTAACAGACCAGGACAAAAGATCCTATATGGGGTCCCTACTTATCTCTAGAAAATTTACAGATAGAATTTCGATCCAAGCATCCCCCATGTACACCCATCGGAACTTCGCTCCCTATAATATTTCCAATGCAAGAACCGGTCTTTCCATCGGAGGTAGATTCAAGATCACAAGCCGCATCGATATCAGCTTTGAATCCATTCTCACACCCAAAAGGGATTATTTCGGAGACAATTATTCGGTTGAGTCGCAAAAAACAACAATCGACGGGATCACCCAACTCACGGGAGACCAAATTAACAGAGGTTTAATGGCTGGCTCCGTTTCGATGAACGAAATCATCTTGAAAAACCTGATCTTGGACAAATCCGTTGAACATAGATTCGTTCCTATGGGGATGGGAGTGGATATTGAAACCGGCGGGCATGTATTTCAATTCTTTGTTTCCAATACGAGAGCGCTTGCCCATACACAGCTTCTCAGAGGAGCAGACTATGATTATAGCAAAAAGGAATTCTCGCTCGGATTTAATATTCTAAGACAGTTTTCTTTCGGAGAAGAGAAAGAAAAAGAAAATTGGTGATAAGGAAATCTTTCGGAAAATATGAGAGTAACCGAACCGGTTCAGATTTTAATCTCTATCGGGAGATAGGATCACTATATTGAAAGGTTCCCGTTCATTATTTACGGACTCTCTGATTTTTTCGGACAACCGCAAAGCTCCTACAATCACAGTCCCTGTAGTGAGTCCGGCAAAGATACCTTCTTTTTCATAAAGATCCGCTTGGAGATGAAGTGCCTCTTCAGACGAAACGTTAAAATACTCATCAATGAGTTTGGGATCGTAAACCGCAGGAAGGGAAATCGCTTCCTGTTCCATTTTGTCTTTGGCTCTACCATAACGCAGAAAGGTAGAATTTTGTTTTCCGGCAATCACTACCTTCAAACGGGAGTTTTGCGATTTCAAATACCTTCCGATTCCAGTGATGGCTCCGCCTGTTCCTGGTGCGGAAACGATCGCCCCTACTTTTCCCTGCAAGTCTCTCCAGATCTCAGGTCCCGTCGTCTTAAAATGAAAATTGGGGTTTGCAGGATTTGCGGATTCATCAGGAATCCAACCGTTGACTTTTTGGGCTTTGGAAGCGGCAAGCTCCGCAAGTCTGGTCTGATCAGATTCATTGGTAACGGACACTTCCGCACCGTAACTTCTTAAAATCTGAATCCTTTCCTGTGAGGTATGAAGAGGCACCAAACAATATACAGGGTACTCTCTGAATTTTCCAATCCAGGTAAAACTGATGGAGGAAGAGCCAGCCCCGTACAAAACCACTGACATACCTTTTTTTAGTTTTCCGCGTCTTTCCGCGTCAATGAACATGGCAAGCGCAGTCCTGTCTTTGGCGGAACCTGTAGGATTTAGAAATTCCGCCTTTAAGTAAAAATGAATACCTATATATTCGGAACCAATCCGATTCAAACGAATGAGAGGAGTGTTGCCAACCAATTGCAAGATGCTGTCTTTGATCGGATTGGCAACGGACAATTCCTTTCCAAAGATACCTTGGACACTATTCAGTGCCTGCAAGAGGCTGTTTCCTAGGTCATCGATACCTTTTGTAATTGGTTCTAACATGGGATTATTTTACTCGGATTAACTCTACGTCAAAAATCAATGTGGAATTTGCAGGGATCGGTCCAACTGCTCTCGCACCGTAACCGAATTTAGGCGGGATGGTTAATTTTCGTTTTCCGCCTTCTTTCATACCCGCGATTCCCTTTTCCCAACCTTGGATCACTTGTCCGGAGCCCAGGTCGAAAGAAAAAGGTTCACCCCGTTCTACGGAAGAATCAAATACCTTTCCATTGGTCAATTTCCCCGTGTAATGAACGGTAACTGTTGTTCCGCGAAGTGCTTCTTTTCCAAGACCGAGTTTCGTATCTTGGATGAGTAGGTCGTCTGCAGCAAAAAGCGAAGTAATCGATGCTAAGGCTAAAAAAGGAATGAATCGTTTTATCATAATGGAATATATTATACTACGTTTCTATACAGCCAGGGAACATCTTTTTGATTCGATTCTTCAAATTTTTGAATTTTATCCGCTTTTTGAAGAGTGAGTCCGATATCATCCAGACCATTGAGTAAACAATGTTTACGGAAAGAATCAACCTCAAAAGAATAAGATTTCCCCTCTTCGGTGAATACCAATTGTTTTTCCAAATCGACAGTGAGCTTTGCCCCTTCCTTTTTAAAAACACTTTGAAATATTTCTTCTACTTTGGATTCATCCAAAACGATCGGTAACATTCCGTTTTTAAAACAATTGCTAAAGAAAATATCAGCAAATGAAGGAGCAATGATGGAACGAAACCCGTAATCTTCCAAAGCCCAAGGAGCATGTTCTCTCGAAGAACCGCATCCGAAATTGTCACGGGTGACAAGAATGGTAGCACCTCGGTAACGGGGTAAATTCAAAACAAATTCGGGATTTGGTTTTTCGCCCGCATCATCCAAAAATCTCCAGTCATGAAACAAATGTTTACCGAATCCGGAACGTTCGATTTTTCTTAAAAATTGTTTCGGGATGATCTGATCCGTATCTATGTTTGCTTTGTCTAATAATCCTGCGATTCCATTTAAAACGGTAAATGCTTTCATAAATTTTTCCTTATTTCCACTCTCTGATATCTACGAAGTGACCTTCGATCGCGGTGGCAGCTGCCATGGCCGGCCCTACCAAATGGGTGCGTCCGCCCTTTCCTTGTCTTCCCTCGAAGTTACGATTGGAAGTGGAGGCACATCTGTCCCCTGGGGAAAGTACATCGTCATTCATGGCAAGACACATGGAACATCCCGGATTTCTCCATTGAAAGCCTGCCTCAAGAAAAATCCGATCCAAACCTTCCTTTTCCGCCTGGCGTTTCACTCTACCGGAACCGGGCACAATGATCGCTTCTACTGCGCTGCTCACTTTTTTGCCTTTTACCGTATTTGCTACCACTCGTAAATCTTCAATCCGGGAATTGGTACAAGATCCGATGAATACTTTATTTACCTTAATGTCAGAAATCCTTTGACCTGCATTTAACCCCATATAGGCGAGGGCAGATTCCGCCGATTTTTTCTGAATCGGATCGGTAAAATCATTCGGACCGGGAACTTGCGCAGTCACGGGAACTACTTGTCCGGGGGAAGTTCCCCAAGATACCATCGGCGCGATTTCATTTGCATTCAAAACAACAGTCTTATCGAATTTGGCGCCTGGATCGGTAGCGTATGACTTCCATTTGGCGACTGCTTTGGTCCATT
Source organism: Leptospira ilyithenensis (assembly GCF_004771005.1). Taxonomy (GTDB): domain Bacteria; phylum Spirochaetota; class Leptospiria; order Leptospirales; family Leptospiraceae; genus Leptospira_A; species Leptospira_A ilyithenensis. Next base: position 344,696 of record NZ_RQHV01000061.1, on the reverse strand, counting down.
CTTCTCCTTTGGGAGAATAGTCTCTTCCTTCCAGATAAGCTACGGTAGTATCATCGGGAGAAATAAGTCCTGCACGGGCCCCCGCTTCAATCGCCATATTGCAGATTGTCATACGACCTTCCATGGAAAGAGTCCGGATGGCTTCTCCCGTAAATTCGATTACGTAGCCTGTGGCACCGTCGGTACCGATTTTTCCTATGATTGCAAGAACGATGTCTTTTGCAGAAACTAGCGGCGAAAGTTTGCCATCCACCCGAATCTCCAAAGTTTTAGGTTTTTTCTGAACCAGGGTTTGAGTTGCGAGAACATGTTCCACTTCGGATGTTCCGATTCCGAAAGCAAGGGCTCCGAAAGCTCCGTGAGTGGCCGTGTGGGAATCCCCACAAACGATTGTTAATCCCGGATGAGTGATCCCTAGTTCGGGAGCAACTACGTGAACAATTCCATTGTCCGGGTGGTTTGTATCAAAAAGAGTGATTCCGTTTTCATTGCAATTGTTCATCAGAGTTTGCATTTGAAGAACGGACACAGGATCGGCGGTTTTCCAATCCTTGGATCTTGTGGAAACATTATGATCCATAGTAGCAAAAGTCGCATCAGGACGACGCACTTTTCTTTTGGTTAATTTTAAATTTTCAAAGGCCTGCGGGCTTGTGACTTCATGGACGAGGTGACGATCTATATAAATAATGCAAGTTCCATTCTCCTCATCGACAAGATGGTCGTTCCAAATTTTCTCAAACATCGTTTTCATTCGATAGATCCCCTACCATAGTCATACCTTAGACTAGGGGTAATGCGTCCAGAGAATTTGAAAACAGGGCCGAGTCAAACTAAGGAGTTTGGACGGAAGTGCCTGCTTGGAAGGTCGCGGGAGAGGAGCAAGCCGAAGTTGCAGTCGCAAGAACCATAGGAGGTCTGTAGACTGAAATGATAGCTCCTATCCCTGATTGTTTCAACATGCAAGAGCCTACCACAGTCGCATCTTCCGTACATTTTCCCGTTTGTTTGGTTCCTCCTGACAAACAATCCGTGAAAGACCCATAGTAGTTTTGGCAGATTCCTGTACTAGCATTATCACAAGCGAATTTAAAAGTAGTCGAAGAGTTTCCATTCAAAATATCCGTAAGACTTCCTCCGGAAATGGATTGAACAGGAGTGCCCGTTGTGATTACAGTGAGAGGTGCACTGTCAGGATTTTGTTTTTGGTAGAGATAAAATAAATAACTGCCTGCCTTGAGAAAGGCAAACGTAGTTGCACCGCTACTTACCGTTCTGGTGTATTCGGTTCCGTCCTTTGTGAGAGGGTCAGTGTCCAATTTGAGAGGGCAAGTGGAAGAAGAATAAACGGACATATTTATATCCTGATTGAACACTACATTCGTAGCGATCTGAGCTCCGGTGATCTGCATAACTGCGTAATAGGTATCACCTACCATTTTGAATTGAACCTTTCCTGACGTGGTGGTAATTCCGGTATACCCTGCTTTGATTTGGTTGCCGATGCCTGCAATCGTACATCCGTCCGTTCCCGATTCATTGGAAAGAAGCAATGCAGTCGCCGAACTATTATTTGTTGTCTTGCCGGAACAAACAACGGAAAAAACAGAAATGAATAGAAGTAACGAAACGATTCTCATATCTTTTTCCCTTTATAAAATAACATTTTCCTGAAGAATTCCAATCCAATTATCTACCCCGGAAGGAAATTAAAGTCCGACCGATTTTGATCTCATCCAAATCAAAAAGTGCTTTGGGGCGTAATAATTTTTTGCCGTTCAAACTAACGCCTGACTCGGAAGCGCAATCGAACAAAAGGTAACGCCCTCTTACTTTCTTTACTTTTGCGTGAATCGGTTCTATATGGGAATCCTGCAAAACGATTTCGCAGGATTCTCCCGATCCGATTAAAACCTCATCCGATCGAATCGAGAACTGCGTTCCTGCAAAAACACCTTCTTTTAAAATAAGAACCGCAGTGGAATAGGATTCTCCGCTGACCTCTTCTCGTTCGATCATTTGGGAAATAATTTCGTTTTCGCGCGCACGTTCCAAAGAATCACCGTACACCCGTTCGTAAACTTCCAGTTCGTTTTTATTTCTCTCGTTTTCAAAATCTTTCACAGCGGGAGTATTTTTTCTATTCGGTGGGGAATGAGTATTTTTCTCCTCCGGTTTGGTAGAAGTTTTTTTTTCTTGAAGGATAGGAACGGAATAACCTCTTAAAAAATATAGAACGGAAAGGCAAAGTATAATGGAAAAAAGCAAGAAAGGATAAAACACAAGAGGGTCTTTTGCCTTTCTGTAAAAACTATGCAAAAAGGAAATTTCATACTTAAAGCTCAAACGATCCCCTTCTCCAATAATAATATCCGTTAGTATTTCATTGTTTTTCCAAAGGGAAAGATTCCAGGGAGAAAGATACACGAGCCTTACCTTCGGTAAAATCAAATGATTCAATTCCTGATAAAGTTCAATATAGGATTCCTGTCTGCCGATAGGATAAAACTTTCCTTTCACATAACTTGCAAGTTTTGTTGTTTCGATCGTAGTAGGTGCAATGATAATAAAATCCAAGTTTTCTGAATTTACTTTTCTAGCAAATTCGGCAATTCTGAATTTATCCATCCAGTCCGTCTCAAAGCTAACGACGATCATCACTCTGTAAACGTTCGAATCGGATTGGATTCTACCGATTACTTTTTCCCAAGATCTGAGAGGGTATTTTGGTTCCTTTTCTTTCGGAAGGGAAAAGGAAGGAGATAGTTTGGAAGCGGGAATTCCTTCATAAAACAAAAACTGATCATCGGATTGCACATTGAGAAAAAACTTTCCTCCGGATTTTTCTGCAATGGTGGCAATATTTGCGGCAAAATGTACAAGCCAGGTTTTTTCTTCCCAGTTCGCATAACTAGGGATAGATAAATAAAAATGGACGGGTGTAGGCTCGGAGTCGGTCGTTAGTTTATAACTGGTGCTTACTTTTTTTGCGCCCGAAATATCTTCTAATATCTGAATCTCCGAATCAGATGCGGAAAAAGGTATTCTGGTTTTTAAATCCACCTGGATTTCAGGATATCCCGAGACGTCCCAATCCATGATCTGAAATCTTTTTTCCGCAAAGATCTCTCTTCCGAAACAGAGAGATAGAAAAATAAGAACGAACTTAAATTTATAAAAAGAACCGTCTTGCCTTTTCCAATTCTTTACCATATTCTGTAGTCGGTTCAATTTTTCTATCCTTGACAGGGAAGCTTTCGATTGCACTTCCTTCTTTCATTATCGTAATCCGGGAGGCCATACTTTCGACGATCCTCAGGTCATGGGAAATAAAAATGACCCCCAATTTGCCTTCCTCCGACTTCTTTCGGATCGCTCGGAGCACCCATTTTTCGGTATTCGCATCAAGTCCAGTCGTGGGTTCATCTAAGACCAAAATACGGTAGTCCCCCAGAAGTGCCAAAGACAAACAAATTCTTTGTTTTTCTCCTCCGGAAAGTCCATTTGCATAGGAGTTCCATTTTTCTTCGGGACGAGTGATCCCCATTTCTTTCCAAAGTTCCAAAATTTCTTTCGGATCTTCCGAACTCCTGAGTCCCAATCGGAAAAAGTCGATCACCTGGTCTTTTATCTTTCGATAGGGATGGAATGCGAGATTCGGATTTTGAGGGACTAAAAAAATAGATCTTCCTCTCAGCTCTTCTCCGAAAGGACCGGACCAGTAGGAAAGATCGTACCCCAAAACGTCCCAATGCAAAAAATCGTACTTCCAACTTTCACCGAGCAAACCAAACAAAGAATAGGCGAGCGTTGTCTTACCGGAACCGGATTCTCCGATCAATGCATGGATTTCGGACGGAAAAAGATCCCAGTTTAAATCTTTCCAAATCCTCGTTCCATTCGGAGTGAATAGATTGGCGGACCGGATGGAGACAAGAGGTTCCGACACTTTTTAGTCCAATCCGAATAGTTCCTTTTCAATGATACTGCAGAGTATATGGCCGATTAAAATATGAGATTCCTGGACCCTTGCAGTTACATTCGACGGAACTATAATTTCCTGAGTTGCGAGGCCTTTTGCCTTTCCACCGTCACCACCCAAAAAAAGCAAAGACTTCATTCCTATTTTTTTTGCTTCTTCCAAAGCAAGTAATATGTTTTTTGAATTTCCCGAAGTGGTAAGACCTACGAACAAATCGTTCGGTTTGCCAAATGCTTCCAGTTGCCTTTTGAAAATATGTTCGTATCCGTAATCGTTGGAACATGCTGTCAATACCGCCTGATCCGCATTGAGTGCAATAGCAGGGATCGCCTTTCTTTCGTTACCCGACTTATAACGAATCACTAGCTCAGCTGCAATATGGGAAGCATCGCAACTGGAACCACCGTTTCCGCAAAAATACAACATTCCCCCCGCATTCAGACTTTCCACTGCCAACATGCTTGCGGCTTCGATGGAAGGAATCAACGATTCCAATACCTTTTGTTTTGTCCGAATGGAATCTTCTATATGTGAGGAAATTAAAGTATTATGATTCATTTTCTTTTTCCATTTTGTTTTGTATTAATGTTATCTTGTTCGAAAATTCACGCATGGCAGCACCGAATCCGAATAGGTTTTTATTTTTTCCATGAGGATTGTCGGTGGAAGATATTTTACCCTGGTTCAGAAAAAAGAACTCGTCTCTTACCAGTTTTTTCTGTCGGTCCGTGGCAACTGTCTCGAAAAACTGGCGTCCTTCTTCCCCTAATGCCAATAAAATGAGTGCCATATTATTCGGAGAAATCTGCAATAATAATTGTTCTTTCCAAAACCTATCCCAAGCGAGAACCATCTTCCAGTCCTTTGGTTTTGAGGAATCGGAAAGAACTCCAGTATCGGTTTTGGGAATGCTCACCCGATCGAGAAAACCTTCCAATTGGGAAAAATCAGCTTGAATGGCCTGGTTCAATTCCCCTTCGTCTACAAAAAGAATTCCGGTAGTCTTTCCTTCTTTATTGGGATAAAGGGAATTTCCCGTAACAATTACGATCGAAAAACTTTCCCCTTCCAAACGGAATAGTTTATCATTTGTTTTGTGCAGCTTATAACCTTTTCTTTCCACAACCAATCCCGTTTCTATCTGTTTGGTGAGAAGAAGGTCCTTGTATTTATCCCGGGCGATTTTCCATTCCAAATTGAAATGTTGCGGTTCTTTTTTTCTGGTTTTTACAATCTCCGATTCCGAACCGGAACCAAATAGGAAAGAAAGAATCCGATTCCATAGAGAAGGTTTATTTTTTTTCGCCATAATCCTTTCTCATATTAGACGGTTTTTCGATGAACTTCTTTTCCAACTCATATACTTTTGCATATTTAAGAAATGTGGAAAAGGAAGATGCCAAAGCGATATAAAATCCCGGAATCCCGTCCAAGTAACCTCGTTTCATAATATAAATTTCGATGAATTTTCCGATCGGCTTTAAAATGGATTTAAAGAGAGAGAACGAATGCCCTTTCGCATAACGGGTATAAGAAACAATAGAAGAGAACTGGTTGATCGTTGTGATCTGATGGGAAAAATCGAGAAAACTGTAGTGAAGTATATCTCCTTTTAAAACTCCGCCCTTTGTCGGATCTTTCAATTCGATAAAATCATGAGGGTTTTCTCCCACCCATACTGCTTTGTCTTTTCGGAACAACCGGTAACGCCTCTGAGGATACCAACCGCTGTGATAAATCCAACGACCCATATGATGTGTTAATCTTGCGATTTGAAACCCATCTTCGGCAACATCTTCCTTTTCTAAAAAAGAGAGGATTGATTTTTGCAATTCTTCACTCGCTCTTTCATCGGCATCCAAAGATAAGACCCATTCGTGTCTGCAATAGGAGATCGCCAGATTTTTTTGTTCCACATGCCCTTGAAATGAATTTTCAAAAAAACGGACTTTCTGGTTTTTTTTGGCGATGGATTTTGTTTTATCTGTACTCAAAGAATCCAAGATCACAATTTCGTCTGCGATTGATTTTACGGAATCAATGCAAGCTTGGATGTTTTTCTCTTCGTTAAAAGTGATGATCGCAAGGGAAAGTTTTCTTTTTGGTTTGCCAAACACAGCCACCATCCTAAGTTCCCAACCAAGCATGTCTAGGAAAGAAACATTTCAGAAACTCACTGTAGTTTTTCTCTCTTTGTTTTGGGTTACAGTTCCTTTTTCCGTATCAGTATCTCAAATCTCCGCCATAATTTCCATGTTCTGCTTCGTATTGGTTTTTCGATTCCCAAAGCCCGGAAGCATACCTATTTTTTGGATCGGGATTGCATTCTATTTTTGGATCTTCGGAATTCGTTTTTTATCAGGTATCGAAGGTTTGCCAGAATGGAAAAAGATTCTCATCCATTCAGAATTCAGTGATTTTTGGATGTTTTTGCTCCTACCCGTTTTGCAAAGCCAGTCCCGAAAAGACAAAACAAAAATTAGGCGGTTTGTTCAAATAGGAGCTTGTTTCTTAATTCTATCCGGACTAGTCTCAGTTGTTTTTCCTTATCGATTGGCGGGTTTCGTAATGGACGGATTTCAATATCTGGAAGGAAAAAGACTGCCTCATCTGATCGGACACCTCCCCGGTTTAGGCATTCCTCTCTATCTGCCGATCGGCTTCCAGAACACCCACCTAACATATGGAGGGTTGTTGTCCTTATTTCTGTCGTTTTTAATCTTAAAAACCTTTCGACTTTTTAAACTTAAAAAACTGCAAAGGGGAAAGTTTTCCGGGAAAATTCTTTTCCTTTTGTTCCTTTCCTTTTCGGGAGTTCTGTTATTATTTTTAAATCAAAGTCGTTCCATCTGGATCGGTTTGTCCGTTTCTCTGATCTTTTATCTTTCCATCAAAAGAAAAACCCATTGGGAACCAGTCTACGAAGTTCTTAAAAAATCCTACATTCGCATTATTGTTGCTAGTTTTATTTTTCTTTTTGTTTTTTTTGCCTTATACAGATCAAATTGGCTTTTTCAAAGATCCATCGACCAATTATTTACAAAACAAACGTTGGAAAACCAAAGGGTTTGGATTCACAAAGGAACTAGAAATATAATCGAAGCTCATCCCTATTTTGGCGTTGGTTCCGGAAATTATAAAAAGAAATTCGAGTTCTCTTATCTGCCTTTGATTGAGAAAAAACCATATTTGTATTATGAAATCTCCATTACGCCCAAATCGCACGCGCATCATGATTTTTTACATTTTGTAAGTCTGGGGGGTTTCGTTGCTGGAACATTGTTTCTTTTTTTATGGGTACAAATTCTAATTTCGTTCTTACGAAATCCCAAACATTCCGGGCAATATCTTGGAATTTACTCCGTTTTCATTGCAGGCTTTTTCCAGTGTTATCTGTTAGATGATGAAGTGGTTCTTCCATTCTTAGGAATACTATCCTTACTTCCCGGGAGCAACCGGGAGATTACTTTTCGAACAAAACTAAAACAATCCGTTCTATTTCTCCTGTTTCCCCTTTTCATCTCGTTAAGTTTGATCTATCTGGGTACAAAAGCGAAGGAAGACGAGTTGTTTTTTCATAGAACTCGTGATATCCATAACTTCCTTTCACCTATCGCACAAAAGACGATAAATGGAGCGGCTCAAACGATTCCCGATTCGGAGGTATTTTACTTCAAATTGGAAGGTTGCCTAAGTCATTTTGCCAATTTGAACGGGAAAAAAAGAAAAAGAGAAAAACCCTATTCCTTTCGGATAGATCTTCCCCAAAGCAAAGAAGGGACTTTTCCCGAAGCTGTAAAAATAGAATTGAGAGAAAGGGAAAGTTTTGACCAAGACCAAAAGTTCAAAGCACATAAGGAAAGAATTCTTTCGGAAAACAAATTCCAATTGCAAAAAGGAGAAAACAAATTCGATTTTTCTAATATTCCATTTTCGAATTCGGAAGAGATTTACTTTTTAGATTTTGGGATTGAGTATGTTTGGAAAAAAGAGAAAGGAAAACTTTCGGAAAAATCAATTCCGGTTTTGAAAATCGAAGAAAATTGCGGGGAATAAAGAAGGAAACATCTTACCTGGAGCGGGAATCGAACCCGCACGGGATTACTCCCACAGGATTTTAAGTCCTGTGTGTCTACCAGTTCCACCATCCAGGCAGTTTTGCCTAAAGTTATGATTTTTTCTGATGTCCCAAAGTCAAGGGAAAAGAAATCATATGGAGGCGTCGGCCGGATTCGAACCGGCGGTCAAGCTTTTGCAGAGCCATGCCTTACCACTTGGCCACGACGCCCTTTTTCATAGGGACTTTGGATAGGCTAAAATTTCGAAGCCCCCTGTCAAATGCAATTAACTTCCACATTTTAACCTGAATGTAATAATTCGGAAAGAAATCCATTTGCGAGAGTAAACAAGTTCCATCTTTGTAGATGGTATGAATCGAAATTTACTTTATACTTTGCTTTTCTCCGTTTTGGTTTCTTCGCTTTATGCTGATTCGGTTACAGTCAAGGCTTCGAAACAATTGATTGAAAATGTAAAGACATCCAGCCCTAGCCCTTCGGAAATCCTAGTGGAATCAAAGGATGGAACCAAACAAACGTTTAAAAAGAACCAAATCACAGTTGTTACATCTCCCGTAGTTTGGGAAGATGCAAAACCTGCGGAAAAGCCAGGTTTCTTTTCCAGGATGTTCGGTTCAGGAAAAAAAGAAGAAACGAAAGAGGCGGAAGTAACCGGCGCTGCCACCGAAGAGAAAAAGGAAGAGCCCAAATCCTTCTTTGATCGCCGTTTTCCTGAAATTGCCATGGGTACAATGGCGATCCTTTGGATACTGCTTCCTTAAATTACTCCCACTCGATCGTGCCCGGTGGTTTGTGAGTTAGATCGTAGAGCACAAGTGAAATACCCGGTATTTTCAGTATTTCGCTTGTTATGCGACTGAGGATTTCACGATTCATCTGATAAAAATTGGCAGTCATCGCTTCCTGGGATTCTACGGGACGTAGAACAATTCCGAAACTATCCGACCGCAGTCCTACGGGGACAAGCACCACAGGCATCTGCCATATCTCTGTGTGGATTTTTTCTTTATAGAGATGTTCGGTTACAATCGAATCTGCATCTCGCAGCAAATCGGAGTGAAATTTGTCCATTCTGATTTGGTTGTAAAAAAATCTCTCGGGAAGCACCGGTAAATCGGGAGCAAAAACAACTCTATTGATTGCTTTGATTCCGTTTGTAATTTGAATGGAGAGCTCTTCCAATTGTTTCCAGTCTTTGGTGAAATCATTCAATACGGCGCAATGAGCATAACTTCTTTGGTCTCCTTGTACTCCCACGGATTGGATGGGCAAAACTCCTACATTTGCCTTAGGATCGAAACCCTTCGCCAATGACAATGCCTCTGCTTCTCCGTTTTTATCTTTGGTTTCCTGAGATGCAATCATCCTTACCACAAGCCCAGGTCCCGGAAAAGGATGTCTTTCAATCCAAAGATCCGGTAATCCCAAAAGTTTTCCAAGCAACCGAACTTCGTCTTTGTACAGTTCGGCGATCGGCTCTATGATTTTTCCCGATTCGATCAGCTTTTGAATGGCGGGAACCCGATTGTGATGGGTCTTGATTTTATGGGAATGTTTGGTTCCACCGGATTCGATCGTATCCGGATAAATCGTTCCTTGTCCCAAAATCCAATTTTCGGAATCCAGACCGAGAGACTTGACTGCCTTGGATTGAGCTTCCAAAAACTGATCTCCCACGATCTTTCTTTTCTCCTCAGGTTCCGACTTGTCGGCAAGCAATCTGTAAAATTCGGAACTCTCATCCCAGATGGTCAGATCAAATCCCAGCTTGTCCAAATTTTCCTTTAAGTCGCTGACCTCGTTCTTTCTCATAAAACCGGTGTCTACCAGCAAACCCTTAACTCTGTCTTTACCTAAAGCCTTTGCTAACAATAAATAGGCGACAGATGAATCAACTCCACCGGAAACAAGTAAAAATACATTTTTGTCAGAAGGAACCTTCTTCTTAAGGAGATCTATTTCCCTTTCGAGAAAGGAAGTCAAACTCCATGAATTTGCAAGCCCGCAGATTCGGATGAAATTTTCAAGTATGGTTTCTCCTTCTTCGGAATGAGTCACTTCGGGGTGGAATTGGATTCCAAAATAATTTTTAGATTCGTCTGAAACAAAAGCATAACGGCAATTATCCGAATCTCCCATGATTTCAAAACCATCGGGGAGTTTTGTAACTTCATCTCCATGGCTCATCCAAACTTTAGAATGAACCGAAACTCTATCCGTAAGTTTGGATTTTTTGCCGGAAATTAAATTGAGAGTTGCAGGACCGTATTCTTTACTTGAAGAAGTAACTACCTCTCCTCCCAATGTTTTCATCAAAAGTTGATGACCATAACAAATTCCAAGGATGGGAACGGCGAGTTGGAAAAACTCTTTTGGCAGCAAAGGGGCACCTTCTTCATAAACGCTGGAAGGACCTCCCGACAAGACAATGCCTGCATAAGAGGAATAAACCGAAAGCGGCTCTTCATTGCTTAGGATTTCCGTATAAGCTCCTAGTCTGCGAATTCTTGAAGCAAGTAAATGTGTGTATTGGCTGCCGAAATCAATAACCGCGATTTTTTTATCACTTTTCATGGGATGGTTCCAAAATAATTTTGCAAATGCCAGGGTAAACAAATGTCGGAAAAAAAATCCGTCTCTCTCTACGAGGACAAACAAGACCACATCCCCGCCTGGAAGACCCCGGAAATCGAATGGTTTGCCAATGTCTACTCAGGTAGGGAATATAAAATCGAATTCACCATCCCCGAATTCACGGCAGTATGCCCCAAAACAGGTCTGCCTGATTTTGGAACCATTTTCATAGAGTATTCCCCCAAGGAAAAGTGCATTGAACTGAAATCTCTCAAAGAATACGTTCTGGCATTTCGAAATGTGGGGATTTTTCATGAAAATGTAGTCAATAAAATTCTGGAAGATCTGATCCAAGCAGTTGATCCAAATTACCTAAAAGTAATTGGAGACTACAATATCCGCGGAGGAGTCAAAACTATCGTGAGCAGGGAATACAAAAAATAATATGGAAGTGATCCTCGGATACATAGCAGCCATATGCACTACTTTGTCTTTTTTACCACAGGTGCTTCGGGTCATACTTACCAAACAAACCAGAGATATTTCCAGAAATATGTACATCTTTCTTAGTATGGGAATTTCGCTTTGGCTCGTCTACGGAATCCTGATTTCGAATATGCCGATCATACTCGCCAACAGTTTTACGTTGGTATTTGTTAGCACGATACTCATTTATAAACTTAAGTCGGAGGATCCGAATTGATTGATATGAAAAAAGCCTATGTGGATAAAGACAATTGCACTTCCTGCAACCAATGTGCTGATAATTTTCCCAAATACTTTATGATGGATGAAGACGACCTCTCCCAAACTCATATTGAAGGAGAGTCCATCAATGATGCAATCATTCCTGAAGACGAGATAAAAAAAGTACAAAAGGAAATGGACGAATGTCCCGGTGAATGCATTCACTGGAAAAGATAAGCTGTTATTTTTTACAGTCCAGATCCAAATATCTGCAAACATTGACAAAAACATCTTTTACGGAACTCATCTTCCAATCTTCTTTATTCTTCATCTTTTTAAAATAAAATCCGCCTATGGTTTTCATTTCGGGATTTTGATTGTCATAACCATGTCCGTAGATCGGTTGTTTTACGATCTGAAAAACTGAACCTTTTCTGGAACCGGAAATATAGATTTTTTCCTTTGTGGTAAGCAGGCCCAGTGCATCAGGGTGTTGGGATTTTCTTAAGTCCGAAATATCTTCCGAATTGTCCCTCCATTTGGTTCCGGGACAATTCATCTCCAAATCATTCTTCAAAGAAATTCTTTCCTCTTCCGTCAATGTATTTCGATTTCCGGGAAGTAAAATGGCAGATCCGCCGGAACTTTTAAAAATAAAATCATATGTTTGCAAATCGGGAAGGATCCAACCTTTGTTCAACAAATATACATTAGGTTGGCAAAGGCTTTCTCCGTAGGAAAAACCATGGTCGGAAATAAGAAGTAAAGCGAGATCGTTACGATTGTACAGATTCAATGCTTTTACGAATTCTCCAAATTCGGAATCGATTTGTTTTAATTTTTCTTTTGCTTCCGTCGAGCCAGGCCCGTAAGCATGGTGAGTGCTATCCAAATCGGTGGTGTATAAAAAGAGCAAATCCGGTTGAAAAGTTTCAAATAACCAGAAACCAGTCCTGAATTTGACCAAATCCTTAGTGACGTCATTTAACGGCTCTCCTACGGCAAGCTCTGCACGTTTGTGAAGTCCTCCCGTGGATAAGGCCCGCAAAAGTTTATCATCCTCGGGAATTCTCTTTCGCCAAATCTGTGGTAAGTTGTAATCGATAGCAGCTCCGACTGTGACCGGCCAAAATACATTTCCCGTTTTTTTGGATTTTAATTTTGCATAGTCCCAAAGGGTTCCTGTTTTGATATCTTCCGCATACCAAGTCCAACCTCCATCGTTTTTTTCAAACGGATCAACGAGAGTGTTGTTTAAAATTCCATGCGTACTCGGATCGACTCCAGTCACCATGGAAGTATGCGCCGGATAAGTAACGCTGGGATTTACGGTTTGAATCTCCCGGGAGAAGGAAGATTTTTCAGAAAACTCTTTCAAGTTAGGCAAAAGGCTCAGAATTTCCGGAGAATCAAAATAATACCCTGGGAATCCGTCGATGGAAAGAACGATTAACTTTTGTTTTACGATTTCTTTTTTCTTTTTAGATTTTGCGCTAATATTTTGAGAAGAAAATGAAATCAATACAAAGATCAATCCGATGATAGCCAAAAATCCTGATAAATAAACCTGTTTTACAAATATACGAATCATCCAAGAAAAAGATAGGATTAGTATTCTTGTTCGGAACGGGTAGATCCGAGCAGCTCATCCGGGATGTCTTCAATAGAATCTCCGATTTGAATCGCCAAACGATTTCCCACTCTGCCGGGTGTTGCTTTGAATTTACTACGATCCCCTACTTTTACGGTGAGGTCGGTTTTGATCGGAGTGTTTTCCAATTTGATCACATCTCCGGTATGCAAATTCATAAGATCGTTTAACGAAATATCTACGCTTCCGACTTCAGAGATCAAAGGGATTTTGACTTGGTCCAGTCGTTCCTGAATGACAGCTCTATTTTCGTCCACTTCCCCCTTACGAATCGAGGAATACCAGTATTGTGCGGAAAGTTTGTTGATGATCGGCTCGATCGTAATATAGGGAATACAAAGGTTGGTCATCCCTTCCACTTCCCCTACTTTTGTTTCGAGTGTGATAAGTACCACCATGTCATTGGGAGGCACAACTTGGGCGAACTGAGGGTTTGTTTCGATGTTTCCGAGACGTGGACGAAGGTCGATTACAGTAGACCAGGATTCTCTCAGGTTTCCCAAAATCCTTACAATGATACCTTCCATTACGGAAAGCTCGATATCGGAAAGTTCGCGGTTTACCTTGGAAGATTCTCCCTTTCCACCAAACAAACGATCGATGATTGTGAAGGAAATGGAAGGGTCGATTTCAAGGATCGCAGATCCCCGAAGAGGGTCCATATTGATAACGGCAAGTGTGGTCGGATTCGGAATGGAACGGATGAATTCTTCATAGGTCAACTGATCTACCGAAGCCACGTGAACCACAACCAAGGCTCGGAGCTGCGCCGAAAGACCCGTTGTAGCAAGACGCGCAAACGTCTCGTGCATCATCTGCAAAGTACGAATCTGGTCTTTTGAAAACTTATCCGGTCTTTTGAAATCGTAGATCTTTACCTTTTTCTGTTCACCTACGGATGAATATTCATCTTCTGACACCTCTCCTGAAGAGATGGCGTTTAACAGTGCATCAATTTCGTCCTGTGAGAGAATTTCGGTCATTTTTTTACCTTAACCAGTAGATTCTTAATTTGCCAATACCCAACTCGATTTCCTTCGTCTTTTTTCAGGGAATAACCGTATTCATATCTTGTTTTAAAACGCCCGATCATTCTTTCCACATAAACTTGGACTCTTGCATCGTTTTTAGAAGGATAATCCACGGAAAGAACTTTGAAATATTTCAATTTGCCGGAAGGCGATTCAGTAAGATACCTTTTGAACTCTTCTACAATCGCATCTCTGTCACTTGCATGACTTTCAGCATAAACGGTACTAAACCTGTCATAATTCAGAATGTATTCCGAAAAATCGATCCATTTGAAATGGGATTCCCAATTCTTTTTCATTTCCGAACCGAGAAATAAAAAGATGGTTTCCTCGGGAGTGACGAATCCAGTTTCTCCTAAGTTCTGTGCCAAAGGAGTAAAGTTTCTTTCTATATTTGATTTTTCCAAAAGAAAGGAAGAAGTATTTTCAGATCTTAGAAAAGAATCTTTGTCTTCAGTATAATTGGGATAAAAATAACCTGTGATAAAGTACTTTTTACCAGGCAAGAAGGAATAATATTCATCCAAATAAATGATCTTGGAAAAAGATTCATTTCGGTGAAGTATGATTTCTTTGTTCTCATCGCCTACAAGGTTTACGACAGTAGTTCTTCTTTTTAAAATGGGATCGTGAAATTCCGGATCTTCCTGAGGTGCCACCAAACGGTCGTCTTCGTCTTTGATGATGATTTGAAAGGAATAACGAAAATCCCCCGCAGGAAAAATGCGAACTACTTCTTTTCCCGTATTCTGAATCGAATACTGCAAGGGAATTCTTTCCCCTTCGGTAAAATTTCTTTTGGTCAAACTAACTTTGATTTTAGATTGGAGGGCGACAAAATTTTCCACCCTTTCCCCGCGTGCATCCCTGTCGGGAATGGCGAAAAGAGAGCCAGTTAAAGACAAAATAAGGAATCCTACCAAAGATACTCGCATACAGTAACAATTTCGGCAGAAACCGGAAATCTTTAGGAGATTTTTTAAGACATAAATGGGCGAATCAGACCATTCTTTTGGCTTCTGCAATGATATAATCCGCAATTCGGATCAGGCGGATCATAATCGCTTTAAACTTTTTATACTGATAGTAGTTTTCGCGATGTTTGTCCAAATGAGCCTCTACAAGTGCCACCGTTTTTGAAGAAATCTTCATGGTTTTGATTTCATTTTCAGTGATTCCGTAAAGATTTGCCTCGGAGACAAACCGGTTCAATTCTTTGACCAAACTTTCATCTGTTAGGTCTTGGATCTCGAATACCTTTTCTATTTTTAAAATAAAATCCGTCAAAGTTCGTTTGATCTTCGCCTCTTCATCATTCGGCTTTCTTTTTGTAGTCATCTGACTCAATACCTCGTAACGGTCCAAGGCATTTTCATACAAGTCGTTGACTTTTGCTTTATGAGCCAAAATAAAACTAATAAAGGACAAAAGACCGACTAAGGTATCAGGGTATTTATTGGTAGAGCCGATTTCATCCAATGCATTGGCAAAACCTTCCTCATCATGCGGGACGAGTTGAATAAAGTCCAACACCGGTTCCACAGAGGAGCCGGCAGTGTATTTTCGAATGATTTCAACTCCGTCTAGGTAATTCATTGTCTTTTATCTACCACTGATACTTTTCTAATCGTAGTTTGTAAATTTCCTTTTTCTATGATTCGATCCAAAACTTCCGTTCCTGAAACCAAATGACCGAAAACCGTGTGAATTCCATCCAGATGAGGGGTATCCACTTGATTGATAAAAAATTGAGATCCGTTTGTATTTGGACCTGCATTCGCCATAGCTAAAGAATGTCTCACAGCTTTTTTACTTGGAACAACTTCATTGAAACGGTATCCGATTCTATATAGAATTTCCATAACTGGAAGCTCCAAAGCATCCGTATAAGCGGCTTCCACTTCGACACGTTTTTCGTCTAACTGTTGTCTGTTTTGAATATTGAACTCGGAAAGTACGACTCTTTGCAATTGTGCCTGGAATTGAGGAGCGTCTTTCACTTTTAATTTATCGAGTCCGATCGCTTTCGCATTGATCTCATCTTCAAATTTATAGCCAGGGCCTCCTCCTCCGTCTCCTCTAGGACATCCGCCTTGTGCCATAAAATCAGGAATCACTCTATGGAATTTAAGTCCGTCGTAAAAGGGACGTCTTTCTTTTACCCCTTTTTCATTGGTGAAGTCTTTTTCCCCTTGGGCAAGGTCGATGAAGTTTTGGACGGTTTTGGGAGCTGCGTCCGCAAATAATTCCAAGACCAGATCCCCTGTCGTTGTTTGAATAACCGCATAGACCGCAGGTTTTTCCGGAAGTTTTACATTTACGGTATCCGCACGTTTTACTATGACTTTCGTGCTGGAATAGGAGATAGGTTCGTATGTCATTTTTTTAAATCTTTTTTCACCACATTGGATGGTAAAAAAACAGAATCCGAATAATGCGAGTAATAGGATAAGTTTCGTTTGGAAAATCTTAAACATTCTTTTTGCCTTTGGAAGATTGAATTTGAAATCGTTTTTCTAGTTCTTTTAGTTTTCGCTTAGCATTCTTTAGTTGTTCTTTCTGCATTGGTTTGGAAGTTCCCCCGGGAACATTCTTTTTATCGCAAGAAGTCTCGAGTACAATTGCATCCTCATAACCCGGATCGGCGAGGACTGCATGGATCTTTCCTCTTTCCCCTTGTGGAATGGTAAATAAATCCCAACCCCTGGAGGAACAATGTTTCACAAGCTCCCCAACAATTTCATGTGAGGTTCGGAAAGGAATCTTTTTTTGAAAAACGAGCCAGTCTGCGAGATCCGTAGCAGTGGAAAAACCGGAACGTAGACTTCTCACCGCATTTGCCGGAAAAATCTCAAGGCCGGAAACCATCTCCCGAATCCCTTCTATGGCAAGTTTTACCTGTTTTACCGTGTCAAACAAAGGGATTTTGTCTTCTTGAAAATCCCGATTGTACGCAGAAGGTGTTCCCTTCATCATCATCAGAACATGGTTGAGTCCTCCAACAACTCTTCCCGTTTTTCCCCGAATCAATTCGGCAACATCAGGATTTTTTTTCTGAGGCATGATCGACGAACCGGTGGTAAGCGAATCGGGAAGTTTGAAATAAGAAAATTCCTGAGAAGAAAACAAAATGATCTCTTCGCAAAATCGGGAAGCATGTATATAAAACTGGGAAGATACGAATAAAAATTTCAGGATATGATCTCTTTGCGAAACAGCATCCATTGAATTTTCGGAGATTCTCCCCAGATTCAAATCCTTTTGTAAAAAATTTCTATCCGTCGCATAATTCACACCGGCCAGGGCACCGGAACCTAATACCAGTTCGTCTGCCCTTTCCCTTGCCGATAAAAAATCTTCAAAGTCACGTAAGTTCGCCCAAAAATGGGATAAAAAATAATGAGA
Organism: Leptospira ilyithenensis; assembly: GCF_004771005.1. Lineage (GTDB taxonomy): Bacteria > Spirochaetota > Leptospiria > Leptospirales > Leptospiraceae > Leptospira_A > Leptospira_A ilyithenensis. Next base: position 327,287 of record NZ_RQHV01000061.1, on the reverse strand, counting down.
GGCCCGGATTGGCTGTGCAATCTGCAAATGAGTGTATCCCGGAATGACGATGTCGACCGATTTTTCCGCCTTCTCCAGCCAACTTTCCAAAAGGGAAAACAAAAGACTTAGGATATTTGTAATTTCTTCTTTCAGGTAGAGACGTACGTCTTGCGAGACCTGATCGTTTCTGGAACGTGCCGTATGTAATTTTTTCCCCAAGTCTCCGAGAATATCAGTTAGGCGGGACTCAATGGACATATGAATGTCTTCGTTTTCTATTTTGAATTCGAATTTACCCGATTCTATTTCCTTTCCGATGAGTTTTAAAGTATCTTCAATTTTTTTCTGTTCTTCTCCGGTAAGAATCCCTATCTTTCTCAGCATTCTGGAATGGGAAATAGATCCGGTAATGTCCTGTTTGTACAATTCCTTATCAAAACTAATCGACTCACCGATTCGAACCATAAGTGAGGAAGGAGCTTCTGAAAATCGTCCTCCCCAAAGTTTTTTTTCTTTCATAACGATTCCTTTTCGCTCTCCTCTTCCAGTGCGGAAATCCAGTCTTTCAGTATTTTTATATCTTCTTCGCCAATGACCGCATCTCTATGAATCCAAGTGTAGGATTTCAGAGGCATCTCTTCCTCTTCGACCGCTTCCAAAATCGAATCCGCTTTTTTGATTTTTTTATCAATGGAAAGTTTTTCCCATTCGGAGAAATTGAGTTCTTCCCTTCCTTCCTTTACATGATTGGAAACAAAATAGGATACGGGAAATACATAAGAATAGATCGGCCATTTTGTTTTATGGGAATGACAATCGTAACAGCTTCTTTCCAAGATGGAATTCAATTTGGAATCCGCGCGAATCGGTGCGGACTCTTCCGGATTATCTCTTTCTACAGGAATGAATTGGACAAGTACCGAGAGAATCAAAAATAGATAAGTTACCCTTTTCATATCTCATGACAGGGTTTAGGAAAGAGGATGAATTCAAAGTATATTTTTATCTTGCTAATGGGCCGGAGACCGGTCTTGATTCCATACAGGAGCAAATATTGGAGATTTTATTCGAACAATCCCCTTACCTTTGGATCATAGGCGGAATTCTATTTTTAGCTTTGGAATTTGTTTTTCCGGGTACATTTATTATGTTCTTAGGAATCGGCGGAATCATCACAGGGATTGCCGCGCGACTGATACCGATGAGTTTTACCGCCCAAGTGGTAGTCTGGATGATTTCCACACTTGCCTCGCTGATTTTAGGCGGCTCTGCCGTTAAGAAATTATTCAAATCGGAATCGACTGTTGATCCTTTTATCAAAGACGATTATTTGCAACAGATCGTCCCTGTGGAAACGGATGTTTTGGTAGGACAGCTGGGAGGCAAAGTGCTATTCCAAGGAACTGTCTGGGATGCCATCAGCCAAAAGGAAAAAATTCCCAAAGGTTCCCAAGTAAGAATTTTATCTCGTGACAATCTTACATTCACAGTGGAAAAAATTTCACTTGGAGATTAATTCTTTTTCGATTTAAAAAAAAACGATTCCAATAAAAAATCCCTTTTCTCTTTCCCTGCCTTAGTCTATCATAACGTCCTAGTCAGAATAAGGAGAAAAGAAAGATACATGGGCTCTGTATTCATCATTATCTTTGTTTTGCTGATTTATATCATCAGTAAAACAATCATCATCGTTCCGGAACAAAGCGAACACATCAAAGAAAGGTTAGGCGTATTTCAAGGTGTTCTCAAACCAGGATTTTATTTTATGATCCCTTTCGTCGATCAAATCCGTTACAGACAAAATCTAAAAGAACAGACGATTGATATCGATCCGCAAGTGTGCATTACCAAAGACAACGTCTCCGTAGAAGTGGACGGGGTTTTGTATATGAAGGTAATCGACAGCGAAAAAGCATCTTACGGAATCGACAATTTCATGTTGGCGACTTCGCAACTTGCACAAACGACCTTGCGTTCGGAAATCGGCAAACTAGTGTTAGACAATCTGTTATCGGAAAGAGAAGAAATCAATGCAAATGTGGTTTCCAACATCGATCGCGCGACCGACCCTTGGGGAATCAAAGTGACCCGTTATGAAATCAGAAACATAACTCCTCCCAAACAAATCCTTTTGGAAATGGAAAACCAGATGAAGGCGGAAAGAGAAAGAAGAGCGGAGATTACCATTTCTCAAGGTGAGAAAGAATCCCTTGTAAACAAATCCGTAGGTGAAAGACAAGAATCAATCAATATCTCCGAAGGAGAAAAAATCCGACTGGTCAATGAAGCGGAAGGTAGAGCCAAAGAAATCGAAGTCATCGCAACGGCAACAGCGCGCGGACTAAAATTGGTTTCCGAAGCCATTAACAAAAAAGGTGGAAAAGAAGCAGTGAGCTTGCAGATCACCCAAGAGTATCTGGACGCATTGGGAACGATCCTGAAAACATCGAAAACAACAGTCGTTCCGGAAAACCTGGCCAATATAGGAGGAGTCTTCGAAGGACTTTCCCGAATCACTACAAAATTGCCAAACAGTAACCAAGGAGAATAAAAATGAGTGAAAATTATATAATCGTTGGTTTTTGGACAATCGTTACCATCTATCTTGCCTATAAGATCTTTCGTTGCATCAGAATCATCCCCGCACAAGACGTGTTAATCGTAGAAAGATTGGGAAAATACAATCGGACTCTCCGCGCAGGCTTTCATCTTTTGGTTCCCTTTGTTGATCGGGACGCTTATTATCTGTCTTTAAAAGAACAGGCCATCGACGTACAACCTCAAATCTGTATTACACATGACAACGTACAGGTGAAAGTAGATGGAGTACTTTATATCAAAGTAATCGATCCTGTTCGTGCGGCTTATGGAATTCAGGATTACAAATTTGCTTCCATTCAATTGGCACAAACCACAATGCGTTCCATCATCGGAACCATGGAATTGGACAAAACCATCGGTGGAGAAAAGGATATGATCAATTCGACGATCGTCGCCGCAGTGGACCAAGCCTCCGGTCCTTGGGGAATCAAAGTAAACCGTTATGAGATTTTAAATATCGTTCCCCCAAAATCAGTGTTAGATGCGATGGAAAAAGAGAAGAAAGCTCAAATTTCGAAACGTTCGCAGATTTTACTTTCGGAAGGAGAAAGAGACTCAAGAATCAATCGTTCCCTCGGTCTCAAAGAAGAAGCGATCAACAAATCGGAAGGGGAAAAACAAAGAAGGATCAACTCGGCAGAAGGTAAGGCTTCGGAAATCGAATCAATTGCACAAGCGAGTGCAAAAGGTATCGAATCAGTTGCAAGTTCCATTGCCGAACAGGAAGGAGGATCCGCAGTCAAATTGCAGATTACCAGGGCATTCATCCAAAATTTTCTCAATCTTGCCAAAGAAAATACGGAGATACTCATCCCCGCTGATGTAATGAATCTGCCGAACCTGATTGCCAACCTAACAGGAACAAGGTCAAAAACGAAAGAATAACTTGATTTGATTTTGTAAAATTCCCCGGCCGGAATGGATTTAAGGAAAACCGGGGAATTTTATTTATTTCAAACTACTCCCAACTTTCTTCTTCCTTATACAAAGGGACACAGGGCTTTGCCAGTGCTTTTGCCGCAAGGGAAAGAAGTAAAATTTCATTATCATCCGGCCCGATACGATTGGCGTGGATGACTCCGCAACCTTTGCATCTGTGAAGCAAGACCCATTCTTCTTTGCGGACCCAAATGGAAATCGGCTCCATAATACTTCCGCAATCGGAAGCCCTATCTCCCGGACTTTTATCCACATGAAGGCTATGCAAACAGTTGGGACAATGGTTTCTTTGGCTGGTTCCAAAACCAATCTGGCCGATCATCGCCTTACAGTGTTTACATCGAAATTCATCCTGGCAGGAATTGTTTCTATAAGTAATCTGTTTGTTTCGTTCTTTTGATTCTTCTTCCGAATCAAAATCATCGAATTTTTTCTTTTTGGTAATTTTTACGAAATGGGTTTCATGAAAGTCTTTAGTCATTTCCGTTTCGCGGCAAGCGAAGCTCTCTTAAAGAGAAAAGGATGTATATCCTTTGGAATCTGCCAATGGAGAAAACTGAAATCTAGAATGTATCCTTTGAAGCTGTGCCGCAACAAACCGCTATAAATTAAAGGAAACTACTCTGGAAGAGTTGTCTCAATCGGCTTGTTAGGCAATGACCTGGTAGTGTAACATAGTTCCTCTCCAAACTGAAAGGAACTATGTTTGGCTGCAAGAAAAAAATCAGAGAAGACCGCTTCCGATAATGGCTCTTTGCTCCATAGGAAGAAATTTCTGATTGAATAGGTAAGATTCGTCTTTTTTCAAAGGTTTCGTATCCCTTCGGTTAGTTGCCTTTTCTTCCAATTCCAAATCGGACTTTCCGGTAACATACAAATCCGGGATACGATCCCCGTCCGAATCAATCTCAGCTCTATCAAAGAAGATAAAAATATCGGCAAAACCGTTTTTGTCAGTATCCACTTCTTTGCGAACGGATCTGTTATTAAAATTATAATATTGAGTGGTTTCGAAAAATCCGTCTTTATCCGCGTCTTTTTGAACCATTACTATCTTTTCATTGGGCAGCATCCAACGTAAGAGATCGATTTTTCCATCATAATTTTCATCTACTTCTTCGTGAACCTTTACCATCTTTTTTAAAGGAGTGTTCGGATCTTGGACGGTGCTATGCCCTTGCCAGACGAATTCGTCGGAAGAACCATCCGTATTTTTATCAATTTCCAAGTAGACAACTCTGTAATTATCCTTTTCGGGAAGATAATAACCATTTGTATCGATTTTACCCGTACCTGCGGTATCGACAGGCATAATACGCATTTCAGTACCGAAAGGAAGGGGTAAAGTAGTTCCCTTGCATTGAAATAGGAAAAGAAAAACTGTAGTGAGTAAACAAATACGAATCATGACTGAAGTTATCGAAAACCCAATTCATATAGGCAAGTGTTTTTAAAAAATAAAAAAGATCTACCCGGAAGCGGATAATTTCTTAGATAGAAAAAAACAATTATGGCCTGGAGGAAAATCGGAAATATGACCTACTTGTTCGTATCCTTCCTGGAGATAGAATTTGGGTGCTTGGAATCCGAAAGAATAACCGAAAATCAGAGAACAATTCAATTGAACCGCTTCCACCTCCACTCTTTGCAGCATCTCTTTGCCTAGATTCTTTCCCCTCTCCTCCGAATCCACCCAAAGCAACTGAAGATTCAAACCCCGGAAGTACATATAACCAAGCGCTGCCGCAATGATCTTGTCTTCTCTTTTGGCCAACAAACAAAAGAACTGAGTTTCTTCCATATGAGGATCATTCAATTTGGAAAGACTGTAGGAATGCAATTGGGACCATAGAAATTCCTGAGTAGACGCATCAGGGTTTACAATTTTTTCAAAATGAATCTCCGGATCGGTCATCGGTTATTTATTTATATAAAGGCAGGCGCTCCGCCGAGTCTTTCCATAGGATCGACGATCTGAGTGATTTGAATTCCGTAATAATCATCGAGCACAATAAGCTTACCCCTTCCTACTAACTTGCCATTTGCGAGAATGTCCAGTTCTTCACCGATGTTTTTATCCAATTCCACAACGGTGCCTTCGGCCAACTGCAGCACGTCTTTGATAAACATTGTGGTTCTTCCCAGTTCAATCGTCAGCTGTAGGGTGACATCCAGGAGTAAGTTGAGGTTTGCAGTATTGCTTCCTCCGAGGGAAGACTGGGATTTTGCGGAAGATTTGGAAGGGGTTGGTGTGGAACTGGGGCCAAGTGCCGCAGCAATATCTGCAAAAGAAGGGCCGTCGTCACCGCCGCCTCCGGCACCGCCGACAAGTGCATCCAGGTCATCAAGACCACCACCACCACCTGCCGGTGTAGAGCTTCCACCACCAAATCCACCCAATAATGCATCTATATCCTCTTGGGATAATGAACCCTCGCCCATACGGAAACCTCTTCTTTCTTACACTGTCGGTGAAATAAAAATTCCTTCCTTGAAAAAAATTAAATCTTCCTGTTTTTCGTTCTTATGTCCAGTCCTTCTCCTCAATTAGACTTTTTTAAAGCGAAAGATTTGTTTTTCACGGAATTGGGAGGAAATGGCTACCAATTCCTCTCGGAAAAGGAAGAAATCATTTTCAAATTTTCTTCTCCTCATCCAGGAAAAGAAAAACTTTTCGAATCTCTGGGAATCATTCGAAATTACATCGAAAACTTCAGGATTTATAATTTCGAGGAAGGTTATTTCAGCATTCAGGCATTGAATGAAAATCTTTTCGAACCGGAAAAGAATATTTCAAATCGGATTCGATTTCGATTTATGTACCAGACCAATCTGTTAAAAGTCGAGATTTCAAAAAGAGGAGATTATTCTTTCAAAGAAATTCAAACCTGTTTGGAGCTATTTCGTTTTTTCAGCGGTACCGAAGGTGCAAAGCCGAACCCAAAAGAAGTTTTACGAAAATTAGGTGCGGAAGTCTTTGATCCTGCAGAAGAAAATCTGAAAGAAAATGCGCTGAGTTTCGACCATGTATTCGGTTATGAAAATGTAAAAAAACAAGTAATGGAAAGTTTGGTGATGCCCCTGCTTCGCCCGGAACCGTTTTTGGAGATTACCAAATTCACACGCAAATTTCCCACCACAATTCTACCTAGGGCGGTTCTCTTTGAAGGAGACCCGGGTGTGGGGAAAACTACGATGGCAAAAGTAGCCGCTAACCTTTGCAATGTGCCAATGATCTATGTTCCCATCGAATCCATATTAAGCAAATATTACGGAGAATCTTCTCAAAATCTGGCCATGGTTTTCGATGCGGCATCTCTCTTCGATCGTTCCATGCTGTTTTTAGATGAAATAGATTCTCTTGCCACGTCCAGGGAGGACGGTTTGTTTGAGGCGACCAGAAACTTACTCAGTGTTCTACTTCGTAAATTGGACGGATTCGCCAAACAGACAAACATCATCACAATCGGCGCCACCAATAGAAAAAAAGATTTGGATTCGGCACTTCTCTCCCGGTTCGACAGAAAGATATTTTTTCCTCTCCCCAATAAGGAAGAAAGGGCACAAATTCTGGAAGGTTACGCGAGACAGCTTTCCTGGGAAGACCGCTTAAGCCTTTCTGAAAAATTGGAAGGAACCTCGGGAAGAAACCTGAAGGATTTTTGCGATTACGTGGAAAGACGCTGGGTGACGGAGACTTTTGGGGAAAATCGGGGGATCGAGGCTCCAAAATCCCTATTTTACCAAGATTCTCTCCCTGATTTTCACTGGAAGTGACAAAATTAGATTTCGGGGTCAATCCTTGGCTAAGATTTTCCGATAATTTAGTAGGATATTTCTTTACGGTATGTGGCCGTATCCAGTTATCCTCAATATAACCGTTTTAGGGACTCGGACATGAAAATAATAAAATTTCTACCTATTTTACTTCTTAGTTTAGGGCTTTCCGCACAAGGCAGCCCGGAATCCGGAACTGGCTCAGCTGGGATCGACACCACTCAAGATGGTAAATCTATTTCAGAAACTGAAAAAGAATTAGATAATAATATCTTTGAAGTAAATAAAAAGCTCACCCGCCATACTGTACTTTTTAAAATGAAGGTGAAAACACTTCCTCACCGCACGATTCTTTTCAAAGGAAAACCGAGCCAAGATGGAGAAAGATGTGAGGCTGCGCAAAAACAAGAAGCTGCTGACAACACATGCGTTCATTTGGAAGTTTTTGATTTTCAAGGTGCTGAAGATGGAAAGTCTGAATACAATTTAGGTGCTAAATTCAAAACCATCGAATTGTTTTTCGAAGGCAATAACAACGCAGATCCGGATCCAAGAAAAGAACAACCTCGTAACCTCGCAAAGATTCGGACTTATGTTTACCAAAACAATTTTGTAATGGAAGACAAAGTGATTTCCATGATCATAGATAACGCAGCAAATTCGCAACCGGCGCATAACGAAAAGTTAGAATTGTTCTATCAACATGACGGAGATCCGAACTGGGGAACTCCGGAGACTCCTTCTCAAAAAGGTGTTGGAAAATACATTCTTTCCAATGTTGAGAATACAAAAACAAACCCGATTAGAAATCATTTCAAAAAGCAGTTCTATTTCAAAAACTTAGATTATTTTGATAAACTTTTCACAAAGCTTTTTGATTATAATGACAGAGACTCTAACAAACATTACAAAAAGAATGTTGAGACTCTGAAAAGTTCTTTGAAATACTAAGAACACAAGGGTTCATTCCCTGAACTTTTTAAAAAACTGTCCGAATTGTTCTACCACATTGAGGTTCCCTGCCAGTCAGGGAACTATCTTGGTTCGTTGTCCTGTCTGCTCTCATAGATTTCAATTCAATCCGAATGATGAGAAGGAAATACCGGGAAGTTTCGAAGAAGAAACAATCCCTTCTTTCCAATTCCAACCAAGCAACGGAGAATACATGCATCTCATCAAAGATTTGTTATATGCGCCGATTGATTTTTTAAAATCGAAATTCGGAAGAAAAACATATCAGGAAGAGAATGTCTTTTGGAAAAATCCTAAGTTTTGGATCCCTATCTTACTTTTCGGAATTCTAGGCTTATACCTGGTTCGTAATTTATCCTGGAAGGACTCACAACCGCTTTCCAATCCACACCGAGGGCTACAGGAAGAAGAAACAGATCCGAACACTAACCCAATGGGAGAAGATCCTCCTCGTCCACCACAGGAAGAAGAAATAAAACCTCCTAGTTTCGAGATCTAATTGAACTGGATTGTTCTCTCGGAAGAGGATGAACTCAGTTCCTCCCGTTATCGTATCTCGGGGGAAAAAAACACTCACCTATCGGAAATATTAAAAAAAGGTTCCAAAGATCAAATTCGGGTAATCCTTCCAGACAAAAAAAAAGGAACGCTGATTTTAGAATCTACTGGCAAAGAAGAATCCATCGGATACTTTTTACAGGAAGAGAAAGAAGAAAACCCGCCTTTATTTTCCAATATAGAAACGATTTTGGCACTTCCTAGACCGCAGACAGGAAAAAAAATACTCCACCTAGCGGGAGTGTATGGAGTCCCAAAATTGGTATTTACCAATCCATATGCAAAAAACAAGGAATTTTGGACTTCTCCCGTTTATAACGGAGGGGAAAGAAAAGAATTGGAATCCGGGATGTCCCAGTCAGGTAATATTTACTTTCCTAAATTAGAATACAATAAAAACCCAAACTGGTTTAAAGATAGGGTTTCCAATCCCGATCGGATTTACATTTTTGATAAGACGGGAATTTCTTACGAAAGTTTCAGGGAGACGATTCCAAACCGGTTGCATCAGGAAAAACTTTCTTTTTGTTTCGGGCCTGAGTCTGGTTGGAGTGAATCGGATTTGGAAATCTTCAAAAAACTATCTTTTTCCATCGTATCACTCGGTTCGGTGATTCTTCGTACGGAGTTCGCTTTTCACGCATTTCTTCACCAAACGAATACTTGGTTAGAAACTGATTCCGCCCGAAACCAAAAACCTTAATTCATCCGTAGATTGGAATGTTTTTTCGGGAGAATTTAAAAAATACCTTCTGTAGTTTTGTATCCTAAGAACAATCGGACCGAAAGATTTTGAAATTTCCGCGGCACCTTGTGCATTTTCATCGATTTGAAACGCCTGTCCCCCGCTCTCATAACCTTTTTTAGTATAATAAAAGGATAATAAAAAAGAGGAACCAAGAGGAATGTAAGATGCAGCAAAAATTCTTTTATTATTTTTTCCACCGTAGTCTTCCATAGCAAACTCGAATCCTAAATGAAAAAAATTAATATAAACGGTATGGTAGTATCCTTTTATATTTCCTTCCGGTTGTGTCTTTAAAGTATCAAACTTTGTACGCATCGGCGCACCCACAGGGAAAGATTGAAATCTTTCGATCTCATAAAAACTATCAAAATACATAGGAGCATAATTTGCAGTCATATGCCTGATTTCCGGTTTAATAATGATATTTAAGTCTTTTGTCCCCAAACGAAGCGCAGCTCCGTAATGAGTTCCCTGTGAATTGGAAAGACCTTTGATTTTGTTTACATCCATATACGGTGTAAATTCCAAAAAAGGTAGATTTAACAACCGATATTCGAGATCAAAACCTTCAATACTAACCTTCGATGTCTCCGAGGTTTTGGGATTGTCCAGATTTTTTTCCGTAACGGGAGATCCGTTCGAGTTATAGGAAATCTGCACGGGAGCGGAACGATCCCATGCATTTGTAAAACCAAGAGTCATACGATTGTACCAAGGATCGTTTTCGGCAATCTCCATTCTGGAATCCTTGTTAATCGGTCTGATTTCTTTTTTCTTCGGGCCTGATTTTGTTTTATCAAGACCGGCTTCCTCTTCCACACTCAATCGCCCGGAATCATCCAATACATTTCCTCGAATGTTCATGAGATAAGTGATGCCTTCACTCGAACTGCTGAATAAAGATCTGACTTTATTATAGATAGCAAGCGGTTTGATATAAACCCTCGCGGCATTCACATCGAATGTGGCGACCGAATTGGAAAAATACTGAACTCCGCCGTAATCAGTGTTAAGGTCCGCCATAACTCCGGGGTTATAGGAATCAAACCGGGAAGAAGATTGGTATTTGTTTACGATCGTTCCGTGTCCGATATAACCGTCGATCATCTTACCTGTGTAAAATGAATAAGTGACTTTGCCCGGAACCTGCCCGTTGTAGGTTCCGTAGGAAACATAATTCAATACGCGCGCATAATCGTTTCTACTGTTATAATCAATGTCTCTGATCTTTCCGGTCTTTGCTCCTTCTGCCAAAGGGTCGCGATCTACCAGTAAGGAGTTGACCGGCAAAGAAAACGAATAACCGAAATTGTTCCCGTGGTTGTATGTAAAGTTGGGAGAAATGTAACCGTAATAATCTCCACGGTAAGAGTTCACACCGGCATCAAACTGTAAGGCGGAAGGTCTTCTGGTTTCAGTTCCGGTAGGAACCCAAACCTGTGCGAAAAGCGGCATATAGCCAAAAATGGCGAGTGAGATGGCAAAATACCGGATCGCTTTCATAAATTACTTAATTAGTATCGAATCGAATCCATTTGAAAATAAGAAATTTCCCCACAAATTGCCCTATTCAATAATACGGAATAATTATCCAACTTATTGGATAATTTCTTGACTTTACTACATAGTCGATTCAAATGGGCCTAATTCGTCCTAAGGAGAAACTATCTATGCCACGTAATTTCAAAGCGGAAACAGTTGCACTGCACGGCGGTCAAGTACCTGATCCTACAACTACTTCAAGAGCTGTCCCTATCTACCAAACTACATCCTATGTATTCAACGACACGGATCATGCTGCACGTCTTTTCGGTCTCCAGGAATTTGGAAATATCTATACTAGACTCATGAACCCTACTACGGACGTTTTGGAAAAACGGGTGGCCGCTTTGGAAGGTGGGGTTGCAGCACTTGCAACTGCTTCCGGTCAGTCGGCAGAAACTCTCGCACTTCTGAATATCGTGGAAGCAGGCCAGGAGATCGTAGCTTCTTCCTCATTGTATGGAGGAACTTATAACTTGCTTCATTATACTTTCCCCAAACTGGGAATCAAAGTTCATTTTGTAGACCAGTCCAATCCTGAAAATTTTAGGAAAGCTGCGAATGATAAAACCCGTGCTTTCTATGCGGAGACTTTGGGAAATCCGAAACTGGATACTTTGGATATAGAAGCTGTGGCAAAGATTGCACATGAACTGGGAGTTCCTTTGGTGATTGACAACACATTACCATCGCCCTATCTGGTAAACCCTTTGAAACACGGAGCGGACATCGTAGTTCATTCCCTCACTAAATTTTTAGGAGGCCACGGAACTTCCATCGGAGGGATCATCGTAGACGGTGGGTCTTTCAACTGGGGCAATGGAAAATTCAAAAATTTCACTGAGCCGGATCCTTCTTATCACGGCTTAAAATTTTGGGATGTGTTTGGTAAATTCGAACCTTTCGGAGGAGTGAACATTGCCTTCATTCTGAAAGCTCGTGTGCAAGGACTAAGAGATCTGGGACCTGCCATCTCTCCTTTCAATGCTTGGCAAATCATTCAAGGTGTGGAAACAGTAGCGCTTCGTTTGGAAAGACATTCTACAAACGCTCTGAAAGTTGCCGAGTTCTTAAGTAAACACCCGAAAGTGGAATGGGTCAATTACCCCGGACTGCCGTCTGATAAAAATCATGCTATTGCTAAAAAATACCATCATCGAGGTCTTTACGGCGCCATCATCGGTTTTGAAATCGGAGGTGGAATAGAGAAGGCTAAAAAATTCATAGATAGTTTGGAACTCTTTAGTCTGCTTGCTAACGTCGGTGATGCGAAATCACTCGCGATCCATCCGGCTTCAACGACTCACCAGCAGTTGACTTCGGAAGAACAAATTTCCGCAGGAGTCACTCCCGGGTTTGTTCGGTTGTCCGTAGGACTCGAACATATCGACGACATTCTGGTAGACTTAGAAGAGGCTTTCAAAAATATCTGATTAAGAGATAAAAATGTCTACCACTGCGAGCTCAGAACATAAAGATCCTCAGTCTGTAGGCATTGTTGAAACCAAAATCGCCCGGTTTGATTCTCTTACTTTGGACAACGGAGAAATCATTTCTCCTTTGGAAATTGCTTACGAAACTTACGGAACCCTCTCTGAGAAAAAAGACAATGCCATTCTGGTTTGCCACGCACTTTCCGGAGATGCCCATGCGGCCGGCTTCCACGAAGGTGACAAACGTCCCGGTTGGTGGGACTTTTATATCGGACCGGACAAAGCATTCGATACCGACAAATATTTTATCATATCTTCCAATGTGATCGGGGGATGCAAAGGGTCGAGCGGACCACTTACCATTTCCAACGCGACGAACAAAGCTTATCGTTCCAGTTTTCCTTTTGTTTCCATAGCAGACATGGTGCGTGCACAAGAAATACTTGTTTCTTCTTTCGGAATAGAAACCTTATTCGCAGTAGCAGGCGGTTCAATGGGAGGAATGCAAGCCTTACAGTGGTCAGTTGCCTACCCGGAGAAGATGAAAAATTGTATAGTGATGGCATCGACCGCCGAACACTCTGCCCAACAAATTGCATTCAACGAAGTGGGAAGACAAGCCATACTTGCGGATCCCAATTGGAATAACGGAATGTATGAAGACGACACCAAACCTGCAAAAGGTTTGGCGCTCGCCCGAATGATGGGTCACATCACTTATCTTTCCGATGAGATGATGCGGGACAAATTCGGTCGTAAACCTCCCAAAGGAAATATCCAAACCACCGATTTTGCAGTGGGTAGTTATTTGATCTACCAAGGGGAATCTTTTGTAGACCGTTTCGATGCAAATTCCTATATCTATGTTACGAAAGCATTGGATCATTACAGTTTGGGAACGGGAAAAGAACTTACAAAAGCACTATCAGGTGTTAAATGCAGGTTTCTGGTAGTGGCTTATACTTCCGATTGGCTTTATCCGCCTTATCAATCCGAAGAGATTGTAAAATCATTGGAAGTGAATGCAATCCCCGTTATATTCGTAGAGTTGAACAACCCGGCAGGACATGATTCCTTTCTTTTACAAAGCGAAGAGCAGGACTCAATCATTAAAGACTTTTTGGAATTCACCGATGATCCGGACGGAGTCATTTATGGCTGAAGGCAAAAACGGAAATCACATCGACATTGATGTCTCGGAACGTCCGGACATACTCTACATCGAAAAGATGATTCAATCCGGCGAACGCGTGCTCGACTTGGGATGTGGAAACGGAGAACTTATGTATCTCCTCAAAAAGAAAGGCGTGCGCGTTCAGGGAATCGAAAAAGACGACGAATGTATCATCCGTTGCGTGAAAAAAGGACTGTATGTCCATCATGGAGACATTGATGACGGACTTGCCCATCATCTGGACCAGAGTTTTGATTATATAATACTGAACCAAACCATCCAACAGACGTTAAATCCGGGAGACATCATCAGAGAGTGCCTCAGGATCGGCAAACAGGTGATTGTTGTATTTCCCAATTTTTCCCATTGGCAGATCAGACTTTCCGTTCTCTTCAGCGGAAGAACTCCCGTAACAAAACTGATGCCTTTCCATTGGTATGATACACCTAACCTGCATTTTCTATCTTCTCAGGATTTCGAAAACTTTTTAGAAAAAGACAAAATCAAAGTGATTCAGCGCAGTTTTTTTAATGAAAAGAGGGAAATCAGAGTTCTTCCCAACGTATTTGCCACCTTAGCTTTGTTTGTAATCCAAGCGGGTAGTTGAATAACGACCACTTCCGCAGAAAGATACATTTACCACCAAACTTTAAACCAAGTATTCGAACAGATTTTCATTCTGATTTACAAGAGTGTAATTGAGATTGTATTCATCCATTCTCTGGATCAATAGTTTAAAATCTTCATTCGACTTCACCTCGATTCCTATGAGTGCAGGCCCCGATTCCTTATTGTGTTTTTGAATGAATTCAAAACGAACGATATCGTCAGTAGGGCCTAGAATATGATTTACAAATTCCTTCAAAGCGCCCGGGCGCTGTGCAAAACGAACGATAAAATAATGCTTCAATCCTTCAAAAAGAAGTGAACGTTCTTTGATTTCCTGCATCCGATCAATGTCGTTATTGCCGCCGCTCAGGACGCAAACTACTTTTTTACCTTTGATCCTGTCTGCATATTGATCCAGTGCGGCGATACTCAAAGCACCCGCAGGCTCGGCAACGATTGCATCTTCATTATAAAGTTGCAATATCGTCGAACTTACCTTACCCTCGGGAACAAGTAGCATATCCGACAGTATTTCCTTGCAGATAGGAAAGGTAAGATCACCGACTTTTTTTACGGAAGCACCGTCTACAAAACGCTGAATGGATGCCAGTGCGACCGGTTTTCCCGCCTTCAGAGCTTCCGTCATGGATGGAGCACCTAACGGCTCTACTCCGATTATTTTCGTCTTTGGAGAATATTCTTTAAAATAACTTCCTAATCCGGCGCACAAACCGCCGCCGCCTACAGGTACAAAAACAAAATGAATTTCAGTCTGATCTTCCAGAATTTCCTTACCGACAGTACCTTGACCTTCCATGACTTTTGTGTGATCAAAAGGCGGAATAAAGATTTTTTTATGAGCTTCGGAATATTCCAAAGCAAATGTTTGGCATTCGTCGAAAGTATCTCCGACTAACACGATTTCAATGTTTGTGCCTCCGAACATTTTTACCTGATTGATTTTTTGTTTAGGGGTGATCGCAGGCATATAAATCACGCACTTGATATTCAACAATTTACAAGAGAATGCCACACCTTGCGCGTGATTGCCGGCACTCGCGCACACAATCCCGCGAACTCTCTCTTCTTCGCTCAAACTTTGAATCAAATGATAAGCGCCTCGGATTTTATAAGAGCGCACGACTTGTAGGTCTTCCCGTTTTATATAGACTTCACAGTCGAATTTTTCAGAGGATTTGCGATGGTATTGAAGAGGTGTTTTGAGCACAATCGGCTTCAACACTTCATAAGCTCTGTCTATGTCCAAAGGGATTGGTTTTGCGGTCATTGGTATCTTCTATTTTCTAGAAAACAAAAAGCACCGAAAACAATCCAGGAGAATCCAAATCCGGAACCAAATACAACGACCCGCGAAACATTACAAAAAAGCCCGAAGAGTCTGGCTTCGGGCTTTTTAGCTGTACGGCGATATTTACTATCTAAATAATACATCGCCATTTTTGCTTTTTTCTTAAGCTACATTCATACTGTTTCCTAATTTATTTTTTGAAATGAAGCGGAAAAAGACTTGGCCTATGTTATATACAAAACAGATTTTAAGTGCCTGATCCTTTTTAATGAATCTTTACCATCTGAAATTTTTTTTTCTATTATCTTCGATTTGCTTTTTTTATTTTCCATCTCTTTCAGCTGAAGATATTTCAAAAACAAAACAAACTAATATACAGATTCTGAAATTCAGCTGGGAGAATGACGTGTTTCTTTTTTCAGACAGAGAATATACAAACGGCATCCGCTTGGAATACGGGCTTTATGGAAAAACATATTTTCCCGCAAACTTAGTTCTCCAAGGTTTGGAAAAAATCATTCCCAAGTTCGAAAAAAAAACAGCGGAATATTCCGGATTATCTTTGACACACTCTCTTTATACTCCCTCGAATTTATATTCTTCCGATGCACCTTACGGAGAACGGCCTTATTCTGCAAATGCGATGGTTTCCTCGATTGCAGGTTATTTTTGGGATCGGAGTGCATTTTCCATCGAAATGGCAATCGGTTCCATGGGTCCGAATGTACGGGGAAAATCTGCACAAGCAGGTATCCACCGCCTAACAAATTCTCCACTACCTCAAGGATGGGACCGCCAATTACTAAATAGAAATTTATTTCAGGTAAATCTGGATTATAAATATTTTTGGAATCCTTATCTGGGAATCCAAACAACAATCAAACTGGGAAATCCGGATACTTCGGTATCCCTAGGTCCTGTTTTTCGTTTCGGTCATGTCCGCTCTCCCGTAGCACAAGGGATGAATATTTACGATCCGACTCCTTCTTATCCGGTGGAAGAAACGGAATATTATTTTTATCTAAAACCAGCGGTAAAAAGCCAATTCGTCAACTCTACATTAGGTGGAAGTGGAAACAATAATTTTTCGGCAACAATCGAAGAAGACGGCAGCACATCCGTCTATCTTACCGGAGGCAGAACCATTTTTATAGGAGATCCGCTATATAATTCGATCGGAGACGAAAGAGCTTACAATACGCTGACCAGATTCGGGGCTTATCAAACTCTCGTTCCATCCGATGCGCCTCTGGCATTGAACTTTCTAATCTTCAATTCCATCTTCAACGGAGCTCCTGTTCCCAATGAAGGATTAAAATTGCTTCTCTTGCAAAACTTAAACGAGCCGAATTCCAATCTTTCCAACTACTCCGGCGTAGAATACTTCGTATACGATACCCTCTATCGGAATCCAACCAAAGGAGTTTCGCCCTATTCGAAAATTTTAGCCTATAGGTATCTGAATTCGAACGAGGCCTCGGGAAATGATAGTATGCTTATTACCGCCTTATTGTTGTACAATGAAACAAATGCCAGTAAGACTTACAGTGTTCCCTTGAGAAGGGTCCAAGGAAAGTTTTCTACGGGATTCGTTTATCAGACACCGGATTGGTTTTTTCAAGTAGGATTGGAAGTTTCGTCTTTGGAGTATATTGCAGGGAGCGGGCTATCGCCGTATCACCGATATATGGGCATTCAGTTGGGTACTAAGTTCTAGAAAATCGAGAAACAGTCGAAAGGCCCCAACCACCTGCCCTTCGACTAGCTTCTCTTATCCTATTACTGGAGCAATCTCATCACGGACTGAGACTTCATGTTTGCTTGCGCGAGCATTGAAGTTGCAGCCTGAGTCAAGATTTGGTATCTCGTGAAGCTGGTCATTTGTTCAGCCATGTCAGTGTCACGGATACGGGACTCAGAAGCTTGTGTATTTTCATAAGCATTCATAAGACCTTTTGCAGCATGCTCCATTCGGTTGTAATAAGCACCAAGGTCAGCTCTTTGTTTAGAGATAACTCTTAACGCATCATCACATAGCCCGATCACAGAGTTTGCCTTACC
This sequence comes from Leptospira ilyithenensis, assembly GCF_004771005.1. GTDB lineage: Bacteria > Spirochaetota > Leptospiria > Leptospirales > Leptospiraceae > Leptospira_A > Leptospira_A ilyithenensis. Next base: position 309,582 of record NZ_RQHV01000061.1, on the reverse strand, counting down.
TGCAGTCGAAAGAGAAACGAAAGTAAGAACCGTAGGGTTTCTTAATCCCAAAGCCGCAGTGTTCATTGTTTCGATGTACACTCGCTCTCTTTGATGCATGTTCGCTCCAATATGGAACCACATACTTGCAGTTGGGTTGAGTCGTGCAAACGCCCCAGTAAGGAGTTTCATTTTGTTGAACTCCGCTTGGGAAGCAATACGATCAATCTCATCTACAAGTTGCGATACTTCAACTTGGATCTGTTGTCTATCTTCTTCCGTGTAGATACCGTTGGCTGCTTGTACAGCTAACACACGAACGCGTTGAACGATTTCATGTGTTTCTTGGAGATATCCTTCAGCCGTTTGGATGAGGGACATACCATCTTCAGTATTTTGCTCCGCACGGCGAAGACCGGAAATCTGAGTTCTCATCTTCTCAGATACCGCTAGCCCAGAAGCATCGTCTCCGGCTTTGTTAATACGCATACCAGAAGACAACTTCTCGATATCTTTACTTAGATTTGCGTCGTTAGACTTCAAAGTTCTATGTGCAAAGATAGCACTAATATTGTGGTTGATAATCATCCGGGTTCCTCCTTGAATCCGTTATCTTTCCCTCTCGGGAAAAACGTTGATGAATTTTCGAAGATGCCATCCTTGGCCTCTTCATAATGAAGGTCGGTAAATTCGATAGCTTAGATAATAGATAAATTCCGGTTTTTTGCGAATAATACCCGAACTTCCCCTTTCCAAAATATGTCGCGGAAAATTTATCTTTTCAGAAGTTCCGTATTTGCGATAAAGACGGTAGGGAAAGGTTTTAAATTTTGTTAGAAACGATCTATTTGGCAAACCCACGCGGATTCTGTGCCGGCGTAAAATATGCAATTTCCTTCGTAGAAACTGTTTACGCGGAAAATCCCGAGGCCCCTCTTTATGTAAGAAAGGAAATCGTCCACAACCAAAGAGTGGTGGAAGACATGAAAAAAAGGGGAATTCAATTCATAGATGAACTTTCCGAGGCCCCGAACGGTGCGACTGTCATTTTTTCCGCTCATGGAGTTTCTCCCGAGGTAGTGAATGAAGCACAAAGCCGTAAAATGCGAATCGGGGATGCCACCTGCCCTTTGGTCACCCGCGTCCATAGAAAGGCGCGCAATATCAAAGACAGCCACCATATCATCTATATCGGGCACAAAGGTCACGACGAGGCCATAGGAACTATGGGTGAAGCGAATATGTTTCTCGTAGAAACGGAAGAAGACGTAGAATCTTTGAAAGATCGGATCAAAGAGGACAAACCACTCACTTATTTGATGCAAACCACCCTTTCCGTAAAAGATACGAAAAGTATAATCAAAAAAATCGAAGAAGTTTTTCCATTTGTGGAACATCCGCAGAAAGATGATATTTGTTATGCTACTACGGAAAGACAGGAAGCGGTATCAAGCATGATCGAGTCTGTCGACGCCATGCTTGTGATAGGTTCCGCAAATTCTTCAAATTCCGTTCGTTTGCTACAATTGGCTCAAAAAACAAAACCGGCTTCTTACAGAATCACAGACAAACAAGATGTAAATCCGGAACATATAAAAACAAACGGAATCAAAATTTTGGGAATCACTGCCGGTGCGTCCAGCCCTCAGATTTTAGTGGATGAGATCGTTCAGGAATTATTAGTTCATTTTCCGGAAGCGAAGGTCTCCCTTTACCCGGACAGTCGGGAAGACACGATGAATTTCAAACTCCCAAAAGAAAAATTAACACAGTATTAGGTAAAATTGTGTCTTCTTCTTCGTTAGATCCATTTTCTTCGGAGAAAACAGACAAAATCGACAAACTATTACTCGCATACGAAACTCTTGAGAACATAGGACAAGGAGTCGTCATCGGGAGATTTTCGTCGAACGACAATTCCCATAAGATTCTTTTTCAAAACGAACAAGCGGATCATTTTTTAAATACGGATCTTCTTCCCAATATCATCAGGCCTACTCTAAGAATAAACCGAAAAGAATCTGGTGTATTTGCAATACAAAGATCAGGCAAAGCAATATCATTAGAATATGCTCTATTTCTAATTCCTCCCCTTTCGGATGATACTTCATTTGTTTTTTCCTGTATCCTGACTGATAGAACAAATGAAGAGGAAGAAAAACGAAAAAAAGAACGTAAACTTAAATTTCAATCCACTCTCAATAATATAAACGCGAGCATTTCCGATCTTCGCAACGGTCCCGCAATTTTAAGAAGAATACTTCTTATGCTTTGGAAGACAATGGAAGCGGAAAACGTCGTTTATATGGGAAAAAAGGGAATTATTTTTCCCGACGAATTCGGAGAGGGAGAACAAATTGAGAAAGATTGGGTTCAATTTTTTAAAATCGGAAATCCTTATATAAAAGAACAAATTCCTTTTTCCAAAATTCAAAGTCTGTTTGAAGAAAAGAATCCTCATATTCTGCATTGGGAAAAACAAGATGATCAGGCGGATCTTTATTTTCCCATCTATTTCGGCAATTTGTGGAGCGGTTATGTTTTTTTCTCTAATATCAAATCCTACTGGGAAGAAGAGAATGATGATTTGTATAAGCTTAAATTTTTATTAGAATCCTACATTGACAGATATCAAACCCAAAAACAATTACTGATATTCGAATCCATCTATTACCAGACTTCGGAAGCGGTTTTAATATCCACATATTCGAAAGAAACGATCGATATTAAAATCGTATTTGCAAATCCGAGTTTTATCAAACTAACAGGTTATTCATTAACGGAACTATTGGGTCAAAAGGTAACCTTGCTCGTTGGAAAGTGCGATCTGGTAATCATAGAAGAGTTCAAAGAAATCATCCAAAGAGGAGAAAGCGTGGGGAAAGAAATCATAGGCTATACAAAGTCCGGCAAGCCGTTTGATTGTCTGATCAATATCTCAGTAATTCGGGATCCTAGCGGAAACATAACCCATACCTTAACTATACTTCGTGATATCACGGAAAAGAAGAAACAAGATACGGAAATGGCGAGAAGACTTCGTTTTGAAATCGGAGTAGCAGCTGCTTCCCAAATCCTAAATCAACCTAACACTGATTATGAAACCCTATCTCAAGCATTGAATCAGCTCTTGATTTTTACGGAAATGGAATCCGTTTTTCTATTAAAACACGAATGGAATGATAAAAATGAAAATCTATTCGTTCAAATGCTGGAAGAAAATAAATCCCATACCTATCTCGGTTACAGAAGTCTCTTCATTGAAGAAAGTTGGGAAAACCATAATTTGGAACGTTGGGTCAAACTTTTGTTTGATGGAAAGATCGTTTCGGGAAAAATGGAAAGTTTTTCAGAAAAGGAACAATGGTATTTTGAAAGAGGAGTCAGTTTTTTATTGTTATTCCCCATAGTGATCAAAGGGGAGTTCTTCGGGGTTTTAGGTTGGGAAAAATCCAACACTCAATTCGACTTTGACGAAGAAGACATTCTGCTTTATCGAACTGTAACAACTTGGATCGGCCATTATTTGGAAAGAAAGATCAATGCGGAAGAGTTGAACAAATACCAATCCCATTTGGAAGATCTGGTAAAAGAAAGAACCAGTGATTTGATGCGAGCGAAGGATTTAGCAGAGTCGGCGAATAAGTTGAAATCGGATTTTTTAGCTCGCATGAGTCATGAGCTCCGAACTCCGCTAAATTCCATTATAGGTTTCACCCAATTGATTCAAATTCCTGAATCGGATTCTTTGGGGAAAAAGTATTTGGATTATATTCACGGTTCGGGCAATGGCCTACTTAAAATCATCAATGGAATTTTGGATCTTTCCAAAATCGAAGCAGGCAAAATGCCAATCCAGATAGCACAGGTTAATTTACAAGAAACAGTCAAATCCGTTATAGGAATGATGATTCCCCTAGCCAACGAGAACAACATCCAAATCAGAATCTCAGAAGGAGACATAGACATTCAAAAAATAAGAACAGATTCCCAAAAACTCACTCAAATCCTAGTAAACATACTTTCCAATGCGGTAAAATACTCTCCTTCCGATTCCATCGTGACCGTATCGTATAAGACTTCTGAAAATCATTTTGAAGTGACTGTAACGGACCAAGGCAATGGTATTTCCAAAAATCAGCAAGAGATGTTATTCGAGAGTTTTACAAGACTCCCAAACGTTGATAAATCAGAAATTCAAGGAACCGGACTTGGACTTACCATTACAAAAAAGTTCGTGGAACTACTAGGCGGACAAATCGAAGTGCAAAGTGAACTGGGAAAGGGTTCCAGTTTTAAGGTGATTTTACCAAACACCAAATAATATCACAAAGAATCGGGAAAGGAATTGATTCATCATCTGCTGTCGAATAGTATATCCGATATTCAAATGATGACTTCAGAAAATCATGATATATTCTTCTCTCCTACAAAAGGAAAAAAGATAACCTCGTTAAGAAGGCGACCGAATCTTCCTATATTGATAGTTGAAGATTTGGAAGAAAACCAAATGCTTCTTGCGGGTATCTGCGACCAAATGCAAGTAGCCTATAAAATTGCAAATAACGGTCAAGAGGCATTGGATCTCTGCGCGAAAGAGGCATTCAGTGTTTTTTTAGTGGATCTTATGATGCCTGTTATGGATGGAAAAACATTCATCAAAATCATAAAAGAAAAAATCCCTGACTCGGTCATTTTAGTACAAACCGCACTGGACGGTTCCGAACAGATTATAGAGATTATGCGGATGGGAGTTTATGATTATATTATAAAGCCACTCAATATGGAATTGTTCAGGCAAACTCTGGAACAATCGCTGGAATACAGATATTTGCGAAATATTGAAAAAAGATTGTTATTGGATGAAAGCAAAGAGCTCAGAGATCAATTGGAATGGCTCAATTACAAAGAGACTTCCAGAAAAACTTCCAATAATTCCATTGAGATGAATTCCATCTTCAATTTGAAAACAACTTTATCCCAAGGTTCCGGTTTCGGATCCATGACAACTATCATCGACTCCATAAAGTCCATGCTGACTCCTTCGGAAAACGGTTACTATAAGATAGACAAGGAACTTTTCGACCTACTCTTGGAAAACAATCATCATACAAAATCCATGATACGGGGTTTGGAACATGCTGTTTTACAATTGGATAAAAAATTTCATTTATTGCCGATCCGATCGTCAGAGATAATCCAAGAGATTCCGAACATCACCTCCCAACTGGAAACTCATATACACAACAAGGGCTTAAAAATGAATATGCCTATTTTTAAAGGAAATATGACTTTATCCGCCGATATTTCCTCATTAAAAATCGTATTAAAGGAACTATTGTTAAATGCGATCAAATATTCACCACCTAACTCAAATATAGACGTATTTGTCACTCTGGCGGAAGGTTATTTTTGTTTATCCATAAAAAACAAAATCATTGATGACAGCTATGGAAATATCCCGACCGATATTCAAAAAAATCTGATTTTACCTTTCTTTAGAGTCCATCCTCCCGTAGAAGAAGTCCACGAAGACGAACCTTTCAGTTTGGGGTTGGGCCTAACCATCGTTGATTATATCGCAAATAAACATCATGGAATGTTTTTCATAAGAAATGCAACTGACCATACTTCGGAAGAAACCTGCCTATGCGTTATTGCCGAATTATTTTTACCAATCCAAAGTAGTATTAAGGGAAAACCATGAGCAAAAAAATTCTAATTATAGATGATTCTGCGGTGTTCAGAAAGATTATTTCAGTGCATTTGAAAAATGCCAATTTCGAATTGATCGAAGCAAGCGACGGAATAGAAGCATTGAAACAACTTTCGGCAGGTGCTGTTGATCTGATCGTTTCAGATGTAAATATGCCGAATATGGACGGGATCTCTTTTATCAAAAAAGTAAAAGAAGATCAAAAACATAAATTCACTCCCATCATAATGCTTACAACGGAGTCCCAACCGGAAAAAAAGCAACAAGGAATCGATGCAGGCGCTAAGGCATGGCTTACAAAACCGTTTTCTCCCGAAGAGTTGTTAGATACCATCTCCAAACTAGTTATATAAGATAGAATATGGACCCAGTCTTAAAATTCAGAGAAGTAGAATCCGGAATCGAATCTGCCTGGGAAGGTTATCTTACAATTCATTATGTTTCCCAATGGAAGGAGAAACTGAAGCAGATCAAAACAAAACATGGATCATTCTGGAATGTAGACCTTTCTGGTATTCAAAGAATCGATACTGCGGGTATTCAATTTTTATTGTTTCTGAAAAAATACTCTTCCGATAAAAATTTCCAATTAAAGCTTCAGAATCATTCACTTCCCGTTCTGAAGGTTATCGACTTACTCGGATTAGTAAATCACTTTGGAGACAAAGTCAAAATCAAAAAAGAATACGCAGACGAACTAGTATTTGCGTATGGGACAAAAAAAGGTTAATATGGATTTGTCCGAAGTAATTGATGTATATTTTAACGAATCTAACGAACTTCTAAGGGACATGGAGTCCATACTGCTTCGGATGGAAAAGGAAACGCCTGATCCCGACTCTCTCAATGCTCTTTTTCGTGCAGTTCATACAATCAAAGGGAATTCGGGAATGTTCGGCTTTGAGGAGACTGTCAAATTCACTCATATCATAGAAAACCTGCTGGATGACTTGAGAGAATTTAAAATTCCATTTCAAAAACAACTAACGGAGATTTTATTAAGTGCAAAGGATCATTTGGAATATCTGATTCATGCGGAGCCGAAATCGGAAATTACAAAAGAACGGTTGGAATCGGGAAAAACCATTTTAAATTCGATTTACCCCTATCTGAAAAAGAGAACTTCTTCAGAGAAACATATCTCGGAAGAAAAACCGGAAACGGACAAACCGGAACAACCTGCTCCCGGCAATGATACGATCCCCTATTTCCTAATCTCCTTTCGTCCGAATAAGAATGTTTTCGGGCACGGCCTTGATCCGATTTCCTTTTTGGCTTATTTAAAAAAGTTAGGTGAAATCAAATTTATCAAGACAATCACATCTGAACTTCCTACGATAGAAAACTACAATCCCGAGGATTCCTTTCTTGGATTTGAGATTTCCTTTCAGTCAGATTCTTCTTTGGAAAAAATCCAAAAAGTATTCGAATTCATAGAATCGGACAGTTTTTTACACATCTTACCTCCCGGTGCAACGGTTGAAGATCTTTCTTATCTGGCAGGCCAACTTCCGGAAGAAGAAATTTTTCTCGGCAATGTATGGAAAGAGATGGGGATTTTAAACAATAAAACCTTAGTGAGTTACCTTAATCGTTTAATACCGCCATCAAATAACGAGAGTCAGCCGAAAATGGAATTGGAAACTCTTATCAGTCAAAAGAAAATCCAAACCCAAGGAACCGTTTTAAAAGTTGATTCCCAAAGAGTGGATTTGCTTATCAATAGAGTCGGCGAATTGGTGGTATCGGCGGCCAATTTAAACCAACTGGTTTCCAACACTGACGATTCCAATCTGCAAGAATCGTCATTTCTTGTTAGTCGGCTATTGAATGAAGTAAGAGAAATCTCTCTAAAACTTCGAATGATCCAAATAGGAGATATTTTTCAAAAATACCAACGAAACGTAAGAGATTTGGGAAGAGAGCTGAAAAAAGAAATCAATTTGCACATCATTGGCAAGGAAACGGAACTGGACCGGAACATCGTCGATAAATTAGGCGATCCTCTTGTGCATATCATCAGAAATGCCTGCGATCACGGGTTGGAAACACCCGAAGAAAGAATAGGACAGGGAAAACCGATAGCGGGTAATATCTGGCTCAACGCATACCATGACACCGGATCCGTAGTAATCGAAATCAAAGACGACGGTAAAGGAATTCAATCCGACATCGTATGGAAAAAAGCTCTCGAAAAAAAATTAGTATCAGGAAACAAACCTGAGAACAACGAAGAAATTTATAAATTGTTATTCCTTCCGGGTTTTTCCACAGCCTCATCAATTACCAACGTATCGGGTAGAGGTGTGGGTTTGGATGTAGTCCAAAAGGGAATCGAAGCTTTAAGAGGAACGATCCATGTCCAATCCTCACCAAACAAAGGAAGCGTTTTTACGATTCGGCTTCCGCTCACTCTTGCCATCATCGAAGGATTTTTAGTCAGTGTAGGGACTTCTTTGTACATCATTCCTATGGAGATGGTGTTGGAATGTTTGGATTTCACCGAAGAAAATCCGGATACAAAGAACAATTATTTTCCGTTGCGAGGGACTTTGATTCCTTATATTAAAATGAGAGATATATTTTCGCAGAACACGGATTATGAGAAAAAAAAGGAAAATATTGTCATAGTAAGAATGGGCGAGAACAAAGCCGGCCTTGTAGTAGAACAACTTTACGGAGAGTTTCAAACAGTGATTAAACCAATGGGAAGCGTTTTTCATAGCGTAAAAGGAGTGAGCGGATCTTCTATTCTGGCTGACGGAAAAGTAGCCTTGATTTTGGATCTTCCATCGCTTTTCGAGCGAACAATTCACTTGGAAAAAATAAAAACATTAAATGAAACGAGGATGTTATGAAAAACCCATCTATAGAAACTGATTGCGTTACTCGAAATATTTTTTTAGGAGATCATATTTATGTTTAAGAACATTACGATAAAGGTAAAACTTTTACTTATTCTTTTAATCATTACGTCCGGATTTGCTTTAATAACGATTTTTAGCACAGGCAGGCTTATCAATTCCGCAGAGTCCTTGAGAGCGCTGGGGAACGAAGAAAAACCGGATTCAGACCACCTAATAGATCTTAAACGTCTGACGAATGATCTGGTATTTGCGAGTTCCGAACTTTCCATTACGAAGAATCCAAATCTGATCTCTTCGGTAAATTCGAGAATTGAGACAGATCACTCCGATATCATCCGACTCTTGAACAAGATTGAAAAGATACAGGCCGACTCTGAAAGTAAAACAAAATTTAAAAAGTTCCGCGATGAAATCACCGCTTTTCATGACGAGTTTTTGTTACTCAAAAATGAATTCTTGAAAAGCAGAACAGACGAAACTTCAGGAAGCTTTACTGATGAAGGGATAAATATATACTTAAATAAAATCTTACCGAAATTGAAAACTTCTTTGGAAGCAATCGAAGATCTCAATATTGCATCAACTCCCCCGGTAGACGGATTGATAAAGAATATAGAGACTGATTTAACCGACTCTAAAACTTCAATCCTCATTTTAAATTTACTCGTAGGGCTAATCATCATCGGCTTTACGATTTATGCGATATTCGGATTACTGACAACGATCAGAGATGCCTTAGCTAAGGCCAATAAGATTAACGATGGTGAATTATCAATTCGTTTTGACGATTCCAAAAAGGACGAATTTGGGAGTTTATTTTCCTTCTTTAATAATCTACTTGCCAATCTAAATGCGGTTAATAAGTCACAGGCGACCATTGAATTTAACATGGATGGAACCATTATTACCGCAAACCATAATTTCCTGGAAGTAATGGGATATACACTGTATGAAATCAAGGGTCAACACCATAGAATGTTTGCAGAAGTAAAATTGGCAGGCAGTGAAGAATACAGACAATTTTGGGCTACATTGAATAGCGGTGAATTCCAAACGGCGGAATACAAACGAATCGGAAAAGGTGGTCGCGAAGTATGGCTTCAAGCCACTTACAATCCTATTTTGAATTCCAATGGAAAACCTTATAAAGTGATCAAATTTGCAACCGATATCACCGAACAAAAATTAAAGAATATCGATTATGAAGGACAGATTGCAGCAATCGGAAAATCGCAAGCTACCATTGAGTTCAATATGGATGGAAGCATTATTGTTGCAAATGACTTATTCTTAAATGCAATGGGTTACGTTTTGAGTGAGATCCAGGGTCAACACCATCGAATGTTCGCCGAGACCCAACTGGTAGGCAGTGAAGAATACAGACAATTTTGGGCTACATTGAACAGAGGTGAATTCCAAACGGCGGAATACAAACGAATCGGAAAAGGTGGTCGCGAAGTATGGCTTCAAGCCACTTACAATCCTATTTTGGATTCCAATGGAAAGCCTTATAAAGTGATCAAATTTGCAACCGATATCACTGAACAAAAAAAGTTAGCGATTGAGACAACCAGAATCGTAGAAGATCTAGTAGTCGGACTTGCAGCTATGGAAAACGGCGATCTTACGCAACAGATTGTAAATAACTACGAAGGCGGATTTGCCAAACTCAAGGATTCATTTAACAATACTGCCCAAACACTAATAAAAATTATCGATGAAGTAAGGACGAATACGGATGCTTTGGTCGGTGCTGCGGAAGAAGTATCCTCTACCGCAGGAACACTTTCGCAAGGAGCAACAGAACAGGCGGCATCCGTAGAAGAAACTTCCGCTTCCCTTGAAGAGATGGGAACATCGATTGATCAAAACGCGAAAAATGCAAAACAAACGGATGCCATTGCAACCAAATCTGCAAAAGATGCGAAACAAGGCGGCGAAGCTGTAAAAAATACCGTATTGGCAATGAAACAAATTGCGGAAAAAATTTCAATCATAGAGGACATCGCCTACCAAACCAACTTACTCGCATTAAACGCTGCAATTGAAGCGGCTCGTGCAGGCGAACATGGAAAAGGATTTGCAGTAGTTGCATCCGAAGTACGAAAACTCGCGGAAAGGAGCCAAAAATCCGCCAATGAAATCGGTTCTCTTGCGGGAGGATCAGTTCAAATTGCGGAAACTGCAGGAAAACTGATTGAAGAAATAGTTCCTGCAATCAATAAAACAGCTGATCTGGTCCAGGAAATAGCTGCCGCGAGTCAGGAACAATCCTCGGGAGTCAACGAAGTAAATAAAGCAATGGGACAACTTGACCAGGTTTCTCAACAAAGTGCATCCGCCTCGGAAGAGCTTGCAGCGATCGCTGAGCAGTTGCAAACACAGGCAAACCTATTATTGAATTCCATCAGCTTCTTCCAATTAAACAAAATAACAACTGATAGCCGAGATCAAAAAAAGTCGAAACCGCGACCTAATTTCGTATCGGCGAAAAAAGCGGATAACGCTGATAACCACAATCGATTTCAAAAATACTAGGGGCGTTATCATGCAAGATATACAGTATTTGACATTTCGCCTCGGTGAAGAACTTTTTGGGTTAGGAATACTTTACATCAAAGAGATCATAGAGTTCGAACCAGTTACAAATGTTCCTATGATGCCCGACTACATCCCGGGGGTCATCAATTTGCGAGGAAATGTAGTACCTGTCCTCGATTTGAACATACGCTTTTACAAAAGAAAGACCGAGATTGGAAAAAGAACATGTATCGTCATTACGGAAGTATCATTTGGTCCGGAAAGTTTAGATATAGGTCTGTTAGTAGATTCAGTGGAAGAAGTATTGGATATTCAAAGCACTTCCATAGAAAATGCGCCTAGCTTTGGTTCTAAGATCAGATTGGATTTTGTGCAAGGGCTTGGTAAAATAGAAAGCGGATTTGTGGTATTACTTAAAATCGATCAGGTTTTAAACCTGGAAGAATTGAATCAATTGCAGGAAAAATCCAATCTTCTTACAAATTGAGAATGTAGTCATTTGATATGATGGATCCTCCCAACGAAGTTCGAGATATATTCTTAAGTCCGGGCGACTTCCACTTCGGAGGACCCAACCTGAGACTTAGGACGATACTCGGCTCTTGTGTTTCCATCATACTTTGGCATCCGGTAAAATTGCTCGGAGGCATGAGCCATTACCTGCTCCCCGGTAGAAACAATCCCAATAACGCTCAGAATTTGGAAGGGAAGTACGGAGAAGAAGCTTTTTATCTCTTTTTAGAAAAGATCAAACTTACACAACTCCCTATTTCCGAATTTAAAGCCAAAATATTCGGAGGTTCGGATATGTTTTCCAGAGAAGAGGAAAATTTGACACTAGTATCAAATTTCCTTAATGCAAAACTGGTTGGACAAAAAAATATAAATTTCGCAAAACAAATATTATCCGACAATTCCATTCCGATTATTTCCGAAAATACGGGCGGCTCTAAAGCAAGAAAAATATTTTTTACAGTTTGGGACGGTGAAGTCTGGCTGGAAATGCAAGAGTCTTCCAAATGAAAAAAATTAAAGTATTTGTAATAGATGATTCGGCCGTAGTTCGCCAGGTATTGGGCGATTTATTTAACAAACATTCCGATTTTGAATTTTTAGGCGCTGCAGTGGACCCGATATTTGCTCTGGATAAAATGACATCGAACTGGCCGGATGTGATCATTCTTGATATCGAGATGCCTAGAATGGACGGGATTAGTTTTTTAAAAAAGCTAATGAAAGAACACCCTACTCCTGTTGTCATTTGTTCGACTTTGACGGAAAAAGACTCCGATATAGCAATGACTGCACTTAGTTTGGGAGCAGCCGAGATTATCACCAAACCAAAATTTGGTTTAAAGGATTTTTTAAACGAATCTTCGATACTCTTGACAGATTCCGTTATCGCAGCATCACATATCAACTTGAATACGATGGTCCAATACGGATCAAAGAAACAAGAAATCACCAAACAAAAATTAATCACTGACATTTCGCAATTAAAAACTACAGAAAAAATTGTCGCAATAGGAACTTCTACGGGAGGAACCATCGCTTTGGAAAAAATCCTAGTCAAACTAACAAAGGATAAATGCCCAGGAATCGTAATTGTGCAGCATATGCCCGAAAAGTTTACCGAAGTTTTTGCCAAAAGACTTGATTCCGTTTGTGAAATAGAAGTTAGAGAAGGCAAAGACGGAGATATGGTTCTGCCCGGCCTTGCTTTGATTGCTCCCGGAAACAAACATATGCAGGTTAAACGATCGGGAGCGCAGTATCATATAGAAGTAAGCGACGGTCCACTAGTCAACAGACACAAGCCGTCTGTGGACGTATTATTTCGGTCCGTAGCGAAACATGCCGGTAAAAATGCCAAAGGTATCATCATGACCGGAATGGGCGACGACGGAGCGCAAGGACTGCTGGAGATGAAACAGGCAGGAGCCGTTACAGTCGCTCAAAATGAAGAAAGTTGTGTTGTGTTTGGAATGCCTAAAGAAGCGATACGTCTCGGAGCAGCAGATAAAATCCTACCACTCAGAGACATTCATCATTCTATCATTGAATTTTACAACTAACTAGCTTGCAGCCAGTTCCGTTGTAACCTTAACTCTTCTTGATCGGATTTCTTCCGGAGATTCTTCTTTTAAAACTTCATCCGGTTTGATTTTGAAAATAGGTTGTGCCTTACTTACAATCTTACCGTCAGAATCTACCATTAGATTTTTAACCATAGTTCCGCTCACAGGTGCCAGGATCTTATTGAACATCTTCATGACTTCAATGATAAACAGAGGTTGGCCTGCTTGGAAATGGTCTCCCTCCGCGATCAGAGTCGGTAAATTTGGCGCCTCTTTGGAATAGAACATTCCTCCCATCGGAGCAACAATTTCATCTCCGCTCATCTTCGGCGGAGGATTTAAGATTTTAATCAAAGGATCTCTGGTTTCCGCTGCTTTGAATTCCTTAGGAACGATCGCTTCCAAAGAATCATCCATATCCAGCCCGAAGAAATTTGCTTTTTTACCTATATTCACAAGCAAAGCAAGTATCTCAAAACCTGCCTGGAATCCAGCATGAGCTGCCTTCGATCCGGCCCATTCCGTATCAGTGATACGATCAGGTTTCGGGTTTTTCCCTGATTCAAGCAAGGAAGACAATTCTTTCCAGGACACTATCGCTGTACGTGTCCTGATTTCCGCGTAAAACTCTTTTGCTTCGTTTAACAACGATTCATCATGATCCCAGATTTTCTCCGACGGAGGTTTGGAATCGGTATTTTCCAAGTTGAGGTAGTAATATAATTTTTCCAGTATCAAAACCGGATTTTCCAAAAATACTACCTTGGCTCCGCTACGATCCCATAACTTTCCGTCATAATGCCCGATAAATCCGCCTAACAAATGCGGATTTGAAAATATTTTTTCCAAAGGTCGCAAAATAAGTGTCATCTTTTTAGATAATACCTTTTTCAGTTCGGCATCTGCTTTTTTTAGTTTTTCAGTCCATAGATATTCCAAATCAAAATCATTCAGAACGGATTGCAAAGAACCGATGCCCGCCAAATAGGCGATCATAAAGGCAGTGGAAGGTTTGAACATCGCGTCTTTTCCCAAAATCCATTCCGTAAGTCCGTAATGAACCAACAGGTTTGTTTCCAAGTTTTGACCGCGAAGTTCCGTTTTTCTGAGAATATTGCTTAATACTTCCAGGTTTTTTTTACGAGTCTCACCGTATGATACAAGTAATGCTACGTTGGAATCGTAAGCGCCGGCAAGATTATAATGTACGAAGGAACCTGTATCCGGGTTACGCAGACAAATTCCCTGATCATCCCGAATTTCACCTTCCAAAGGAGGAGACCAGCTTTGGATGATACCGCCCGCATGGGGCTGCAAACTTCTGTTAGTTGCATTGATGCGGACTTCAGCACCGGAAACATTGCGAAGGATTCTTTCCGGTTTAGGAACTCGAATTCCATGCACGGATAAAACCGCCATTGCTTCCACAAGAGAGTCGATAAAGAAATATTCGTTCGGGTTTTGGGGATTTACAAATTTCAATTTGTAAACCATTTCGGTCACCCTGTGTTCCACTTGGATACGGGTATTCACTTCCATAAAGAAGAAGTTATTTCCCTCTACGATACATTCGAAAGTGGAAACACTGTTGAGCCGAATCGCCTTACCGAAAACTTCGGCTTGGTTTTCCATGTCACGAAGGGTAAGTAGATCTTTCTCCAAGATCCCTGCTTTTTTAGGATTGCTTCCTTTGCATTCTTCCACTTCCTTTTGAAGAAGCTCCTGAGTTAAGGAAATTTCCAAAAGTTTTTGTTCATGCATTTGCAAAGAACAATCACGACCACCTAAGGACAAAGACCATTCTCCGTTTCCGATCAGTTGAATCTCATTATGTCTTGTGTTTTCAATGTTTAATTCGATTAGGAAGTTACGATTGGAACCGACTGCGGTCACTTTGGATTCTGCAAGGATTTCCATAACGGCAGAATCAATTTGTGATTTTTCCTGAATGACCCTTTGGCCTTTTCCACCACCACCACCGATGTATTTGAACCGAACCCGTTTGCCAGGAAATTTTTTCCAAATTTCTTCCAACTGAATTTCCGATTCTTTTTGCAGATCGGCAATGGTCGTAATATCGATTGTTTTTTCATAAGAAAGTTGAAGCAGTAATTCCGCGTTGTCTTCCAAAGAAAGTTTATCGTTATATTCAAAGTTAAGACTGTTTTCTTTTGCTACCTTAAGTAACCCGTCTTTGGAATTTCCCGTTTTACGGACCAAAGCAAGTGCAGTGATATTGTCCACACCGGGAGTAACGGACACTTTCAAAGAACGAGCGAGTTTTTTCGCCTCATCCTTAGCACCTGCCCCCCTTGCCACATGAGAGCTCGGTCCCATAAATGTAAGACCCGCATCTTCAATCGCTTCGATGAACTCGGCATCTTCCGCCATAAATCCGTAACCTGCAAAAAGGTGAGTATAACCGTTCGTTTTCGCTATCTCAATGATTTGTTTGATACGAGCTTCTTTTTCTTCCTTGCCGGCTCCCATATAATCGGGGACTCTATGAACGTTCTCCTGGAAACGGAAGTTTCGGAGTTCGGGTGCGAGCGCCTTCGGATAAACGATGGAATCTTTTTCAGAAAGTAAGATACCATACTCTCTGATTCCGATCGCATCAAATACATCCATGGTTTCTTTACGAACAGGACCGCGACATACAATCAGGCATTTGATGGATTCAACGGAGAAAGAACGAATCCAGGAAGAGTCGGATTCCTGGAACTTAATTCGATTTAAATTTTTATCGAGCATGGATTATTCAAACTCCCTTTGAGGACCGCTGAGAGGTGCGGCAGTGTATTTAGACATCAAGTAATTTAAGTTAGTTCCCAGAACCTTTCTTGTAAAACCAGGAAGAATGATGGAAGACACGGATCCGAGAGACAAAGCTTCTTTCGGATTCATTAATTCCTTTTCATACCTTTGGCCTACTTCAAAAAGTTTTGCATCTCTCACGCTTGCAGCTTCTTTATCGCTCATGCCTTTTTTAAGATTTGCCTGGAACTCTTTTTGAATGGTAGTTATTTCATCTTTGTAAACGTATTCTTTACCAGCAGGACCCATAACTGCAATTCTAGCGGTAGGAAGTGCGAATACAAGGGAAGCCCCCGTATAATAGGAGTTAAAAGTTGCATAAGCACCACCGAATGCGTTTCTAATGATAAGAGTCAAACGGGGGGTGCGAAGGTCGATGATGGAATCCAGTAACTTTCGTCCTTCCAAAACGATTCCGTTTTGCTCCTGATCCTTTCCAGGTAAAAATCCGGTTGTATCTTCCACAAACACCATCGGGATGTTGTAAAGATTGCAGAACCTTACGAACCTTGTTCCTTTTCGGGAGGCTCCGATATCGATTTGTCCCGAAGATACGGCTGAATTGTTGGCAAGGAATCCCACCACATTTCCACCGATTCTACCGAATGCAGTGACTATGTTTCTCGCTCTTTGCGGTTGAACTTCAAAAAACTCGCCATGATCGCAGATTTGTTGCAAGTACAGAGTAATATCAAAAGGAGTATTCATCCCGGTAGGGCTATTGAAAGTTTTACGGAATAAAATGTCTTCTTCGTAAATGAATCTGTCCATCGGATCGGAGGTAGGATAAAAAGGTGCATTAGAACGATTGTTATCCGGTAAATAGGAAAGAAGTCGAATTGCAGTGCGAAGAGAACCAAGCTCATCTCCCGTAACAAGATCAACTACCCCGGACTGTCCGTGAACCTTAGGTCCGCCCAAATCATCCGCGGAAACATCTTCACCTAGTACGGATTTAACGACTCCTGGCCCGGTCAAACCGAAAAAAGTATTATCACATTGGATCATAAACGATCCCTGACGGGGGAGATAAGCACCTCCACCTGCATTGAATCCGAACATCAGCATAATCGAAGGAACAACCCCGCTGATTTTACGAAGTGCGGTAAAAGCTTCCGAATATCCGTCAAGACCGCCCACTCCCGCAGGAACAAATGCACCGGCAGAATCGTTCATACCGATCACCGGAATCCCATGTTCACCCGCCATATGGATGAGTCTAGCCAGCTTACTTCCGTTAGTTGCATCCATGGAGCCTGCACGAAGTGTAAAGTCATGTCCGTAAACCGCAACATCTCTACCGCGTATTTTTAAAATTCCGGTAATGATGGAAGCGCCATCCAAATTCGGTCCCCAGTTTTGGTAGATGATATTCGGTTCCGAATCGGTGAGAACTTTGATCCTCTCCCAAACAGTCATCCTGTTCTTGGAATGTTGGACACGGATCCTATCTTCTCCACCACCTTCGAATGGTTTGGCGATCAGTTCTTTGCCTAATTTCAAGGCATCGTCATAAATACCTCCCTTGGCTTCGGCCGGGGAGTTTTGTTTATTTTTGAATGGGTTGTCTAGGGAATACTGCTTGGTTTCCATACGGGTTTTTTCCAATCTTTTGAATTATTTTGCTTAGAAAAGAGATTTTTATGCGAGAGCGGAATTGATATCAGGATAGATAGTAAAAAGTTGCTGCATCCCGACCACATCGAATACCTTTTCCACTGCAGGACGAAGTCCGCAGATGGAAATGGAGATTTTACGGTCTTGGCTGGTTCGTAAGGTAGTCACAAGAAGGCGTAGGCCGGCTGAAGAGATAAAATTGACATCGCTGAGATTGTAAATAATGGCATGGGTAGCAGTTCCGACGGTTGCTATTAAGTCTTTTTCAATGGTATGAGTGTTATGCACATCCAGATTGCCCAAGAGACGGATTACCAATGTTTCTCCCACTCTCTCCGAATGAAGGATGATCTTTGCATCGCTCATGATATTTTTTTCTCCATGTAGGTATAATTTTTGGATTCTTTAAATTCGTAACTGACTTTATCCATTAGTTTTTCCATAAGAAACACACCGAAACCACCCTTTCTTTCGCCTTTTAAATTGGCATCGATGGAAGGGGACGGAACATTATCCCTCCTAAAAGGTTTACCTTCGTCAACCAGGGTAATCACGATTCGATCACCTAACATTTCTATCATACAATCAAAATATGGGTTGGGAATATTCGTGTTCTTATAACCGTGCATCACTATATTCGTAGCTGCTTCATCCACAGAGACCAAAATATCATCAAATGCAAAAGGTAAAGAAATTTTGTCCTGTAAAAGTTCGGACAAGTATTCGCGCATCTTTGGAATTTCAGAGGAAACTGCATTGAATCTTTTCACGAATGACTCCGGCTTTTGTTCTGGAAACTTTAGGATCATCACTGTAAAATCATCATACTGCTCGGAGTTTCCGGAAAATTGGCGTATGATTTGGTAGATCTCTTCTATTATAACCTGGGAAGGTTTGTCTTTACGAGCAATAATCTCCCGGATCAATTGGTCCAAGCCAAATTCTTCTTCGAATTGATTCTTTTCTTCAATCGCTCCATCCGTATAAAGAACGAGCATGTCTCCGGGCAAAATATCAATCTCCCCGCCGATATAATGACCGGCAGGCATCACACCCAGAGGAGCACCTTTACCTTTTAACAATTCATAACTATGATCTTTTCTGATCCAAATTTGGTCATTGTGTCCGGCAGAAGCAAACCGAATCTTATGTGTGGAAGAATCGAAACTGACAAAAAACAGAGTCACAAACATCCCTGATTGCGAATCTTCGTAGATCAGCTTGTTCGCTTCCGTAAGAAGCCCGGAAGGAGAGAGGGAAGAAGTACGGGAAAGTGTGCGGATGATGGAAGACGACATAGCCATGAAAATGGCGGCAGGAAGGCTTTTCCCGGAAACATCCGCAACTAAAAATGAAAACTGCTCGTGACCGTAGGGATGAAAATCGAAAAAGTCACCTGACACTTCTTTAGCGGCAACCGATTTTACTCCCAAATCAAAATTTACGGACTGCAGGATAAAGTTGGGAAGAATGTTATTTTGGATTTTTCTTGTAATCTCAATTTCTTTTTCGATGGATTTTTTGGTTATGATTTCCTGGTTTAACCGAAGATTTTCATAGGCTTTTGCCAAAGGAGAAGAGATGGTTTTTAAAATACGTACGTCCGCTTCTCCGAAGAGTTCCTTTTTCTTTCTGCCGCAGATATAGAGAGCCGCCTTCAAAGAACTACCGCTAGGTGAAACAGGCAAAACTACGAAATTGTCTTTTAAAACAAAGGATTCCAATCCGTTGAAACTTTCCGCAAGTTCACGGGTAACGGTGCCTGTAAAAAATTCCCTATTGAGAATTGAATTTATGATTTGAGTGCTTTCGGATAAATCGTAGAAAGATTCGAATACCATTCCGTTCTGTCTGGCATAAACCTGGATGAGGTTTTGTTTTCCTTCATGCAGTATGACCATTCCCGCATCATCCGCATTCAGCTCTTCGGTCAGAATCGCAAGTGATCTGGACATAAGCCCCAGTTCATCGTGGGATTCAAGTACCGCCTGACCCAATTCAAAAATAGATTCCAAAGTACTTAGCTTTTGTTTAAGTTCTATGTTTGCAGTATTCAGGTTTTCGAGGAGGCTTGTTTTTTGAATCGCGACCGCGCAAGCAGAAGAAAAAGACAAAAAGAAATCTATATCGTTTTGACTGAAATTATTTCTATCGATCGTATTGATCGCTTCGATCACACCGATCACTTCGTCACCGGCAATCAATGGAGCAGCCAAAATATTTCTGGTGATGAAATTGGACGCTTTGTCCACATCCCGAAACACTCGTGGGTCATTTTGAGCGTCATTGATGATCATCGGTTGTTTGGTAATGGCAACTGTTCCTGCAATCCCTTGCCCAACAGGAACTTTCAGTTTGGAAATCTCTTCTTTCTTTTCTCCGGTAACGGTATTGAATAATAAAAATTCCTTTTTCTCGTCCAGGAGAAGTAGAGAACTCGCTTCCGTTCTGAATACGGATTTTGCGGACTCCATCACCATCTCAAGGACCTTCTTTAGATCCAAAGAAGAGTTGATCAAAACGGAAACCCGAATGATCTCTTCCAAAAAATACTCCAAACGGTTGTTATTATTATGAATATTCGAATTGTCTAATAGAAGAAGTATTGCGGTATTTAAAGTACTGAAGAAACGGTTTTCACCTTCCGAATAAACCGTGTCTTTGAATAATGCAGTAAGGTTGGAAGAAAAATAATTGATAAGGTCGAGATCTTGTTCCGAAAAATGATCAAAATGCCTGATACCTTCCAGCACAAGCACACCCAAAGAAAGATCACCGATCTCATCTCCCAGATAACAGGCGAGATACGATTCCGCAAGAGGAGGAGAATCCTTTGTGATATGGGATCCTTTTTTCAGGAGGAGACTTTTTTTGGATAAAAAAACATGTTTTGCAATTTTACCTGCGGCTTGCGTGTCTTTTACGAGACCTACTCTGGATAAATTGCCTCTTTCGTTTTTAAGATAGAATGATCCGTGTTTTGCGGACACAAGCCTTTTGGCTTGGCTCAAAATAAAATGGTATAAATCCGTAAGCTCGTGAGAGGAAGAAACGAAAAAACCTCCCTCTTTTGATCTTTGGACAACAGGAGGTAAAGAACTGGAAACCAATTTGATTAGTCTTTGCCGAAGTTAAGAGATTCTTCCCGCAGTTTTTTGTTAGCGTCTTCCAGAGATTTAATTCGATCAAAAGCATGCAAGAGTTCATCTCTACTTAAATTGGAAACCATACTGCTTGCCTGAACCGTTTCTTTCGCTTCACGAAGTTCTCCGCGTGAGTATTCGCTGATCTGCTCGTACATCCGAATGATTTCATCCGCATTCGCTAACTCTTGTTCATTGAGGCGGAGAACTTTCTCATAGCCTTTGATGATATCAGACTGGATCTTCAGTTTTTTGTTAAGTTCGTCTATGATTTCTTGAGACATGGACTAATGGTTCCTTCTTCCTCTGATTCTAAGATTGACAAGCACGGAGACGCCCTCAAGTCTGGACTGATCGGGGACGTAGCTCAGTTGGGAGAGCGTTTGAATGGCATTCAAAAGGTCGGGGGTTCGATTCCCCTCGTCTCCACCACGCTTCCCATTTTTTCCTTAAAAAGTTTCAGTTTTTCTTATGTTGTCAAATTCTTTTTCCGGTTCCCACTCACAGATCACTTGATCTCCTGGAGAGCTGTTGAAATCTCATCATTATTAGGTATGGCAGTTAGAAAAATTTTACGCATAGGCAACCCCCTACTTCGGAAATTAGCTGAAGATGTTCTGGAATCCGAAGTGCAGACAAAGGATTTCAAAAAGCTGATCCGAGATATGTTCGAGACAATGCGCTTTGCAGAAGGAGTGGGACTTGCAGCTCCGCAAATAGGAGTTCTAAAAAAAATCGTAGTCGTAGGCCAAGAAGATGATAACGAGCGCTACAAAGGAACTCCAGAAGTTCCAAGCCAAGTCATTATCAATCCTGAGATCATTCCTCTCGCTCCCGCTGGCGAAGGTTTCTGGGAAGGATGCCTTTCCGTTCCAGGAATGAGAGGGTATGTCGAAAGACCAGGCAAAATCAATTTAAAATGGCGGGATGAAAATTTCGATCCGCACGAAGAAACGATTGAAGGTTACAGAGCGATCGTTATGCAACATGAAATAGACCATCTATTCGGGGTTTTATACGTGGATCGGCTCAAAAGTACCAAACTGTTCGGTTATAATGAAGACATTGATACCGAAGGGAAAATTCTTGATTAATATTTAAAAATCTAATATACTGGGGCCTAACATGGGTTCTTCGTTTGTTCAATATTTTCTTTCCAAAAGTTTATTCGTAAACTTACTAACTGCGCTCATCCTTCTTGTCGGCGGTTTCACTGCGGCAACGATGAACAGGGAAGCGTTTCCCAATATCAACTTCGATATAGTAAGCGTTTACACAATCTATCTGGGAGCCTCTCCCTCAGATGTAGAAAAATTAGTTACAAAACCCATTGAAGACGCTTTGAAAGAAGTGGACGGGATCAAAGAATATAGATCCAGTTCTTTGGAAAATCGTTCCGGTATAGTCATTACCATTGATCCGAACGTGAAGGATACCAAGAAGGTAGTGGATGATATCAAATCCGCCGTGGATCGGGTTCAGGATCTTCCCGTAGATGCGGAAGATCCTGTAGTGACTGAAATCACAACGGCAAGACAACCGGTCATAGAAGTTCACCTAGCATCCGCAGTAGTAAACGGGAAGCCGGTTCTTTCTCCCAAACAACTGAGAGACCAGGCAAAGATTCTGGAAGATAAATTGAAAAACATTCCGGCAGTGGCCCGTATTACCAAACGAGGCTGGAGAGAAAGAGAAATGAAGGTGGATCTGATGCCGGATCGACTTACCGCATTGTCTATTTCCTCAACCCAAGTGGTGAATGCTCTCCGACTTAGAAATATCAATTTTCCCGGTGGAAATATTTCGGAGCGTTCCAAAGAAATCATAGTTCGAACCGTTGGAGAATTCGATACTGCGGATCAAATTGAAGACGTATTTGTCAGATCCAATGACGCGGGTAGATCCGTAAGAATCAAAGATATAGCGCGTGTTACGGAAGGATTCGAAGATTCGGATTACCTGGACAAATCGAACGGCGAAGTCGCTATTGCACTTACCATCATCAAAAGAGAAAAAGCGGATGCAATCAACGTAGTTGATGAATCGAAAAAAATAGTTAAAGAGTTTATCAAAGAAACGAACGGAGCTGTAAGTTACGCATTTGTGAACGACCTTTCTAAATACATCCGTCGCCGTTTGGGAGTTTTGACTTCCAACGCTTTGGGCGGACTTGTTCTCGTAACTGCCTCTCTATTTGTTTTCTTAGGTTGGAGAATGGCATTGATGACTGCTCTGGGAATTCCCATCTCGGTCGCTATGACATTCATTGTGATGAATTATATGGGTGTTACTCTGAATTTGATCTCCATGATGGGACTTATCATAGTTGTGGGAATTTTAGTGGATGATGCGATCATAATTTGTGAAAACGTATACCGCCATCTGGAGTTGGGAGAAGAGCCTTTCGAAGCCGCCTTACGGGGAACAAGCGAGGTGATAGCACCGGTTACAGCAACAGTAACAACGACCATTGCCGCTTTCGGTCCGATGTTATTTATGACGGGGATCTTCGGAAAGTTCATCAATTCGATTCCCTTAGTTGTCATTATCTCCCTTAGCTCATCTATCTTCGAAGCATTCTTTATGCTTCCTTCCCATCTTTATGACATCAGCAAATCCTCCAGTCTCAAAGGAGAGGTGAAAGAAGAATCCGATTGGTTTCAAAGATTCAAAAAAAACAAATACCTACCCTTTCTCGGTTTTGCACTTCGTCACAAACTGATGATGACCTCCTTGCTCTTTGCCGTATTTTTCTTTTCTATTTTTTTGCAAGCCATGTTCGGAAAATTCAAACTTTTCCCTGGAGCCATTGAAACATTTCAGGTAAGGGTTACTGCGGAAACAGGACTTACCTTGGAAGAAACAAACCGTTACATCCAAGCGATCGAACACAGCTTGAAACAATTGCCAACGGAAGAATTGGAAAATTATATTTCTCGCGTAGGGATCATTCAAAAAGATCCGAACGATCCGTTCACCAAACGGGGAAAAAACTATGCTCAAGTGATGGTTTATCTGACTCCGGAAGAATCTAGAGAAATATCTACGGAAGAAATCATCGATCGGATACGGAATAGCACCAAATATCTATTAAATGACAAATCCCTATTGCTTCTGGAAGAAAAAATCGCTTTGGAGAAAAAGAATTCTTCAAAGAAGATGAGGGCGCTTACGGAAGAATCAATCCCTTCCCAGTTTTTACCGCTTCAGGGTAAATTGGTAAACTTGGAATTTGAAAAACTAGCCGGCGGTCCTCCTGTGGGAAAACCCGTAGCAATCGAAATCAAAGGGGATGATTTCAATACGCTGCTCAAAATCGGGCAAGAGTACAAGGATGTGCTCGCAAAGCTAAAAGGAGTAAACGATATCGGAGACGATTTCAACGAAGGTAAGGACGAAATCCGAGTATCCGTCGACGAATCCCTCGCCTCTTTTGCGGGAGTGAGCGTACAATCCGTATCACTTGCCATCAACACTGCATTGCAAGGAACAATTTCAACAAAGATCAAACGAGCCGACGAAGAAGTGGATGTGAGGGTTCGTTTTCCGGAAGAATACAGAAGTTCACTCACTCACCTGAACAAAGTTTACGTAAATAACCTGACAGGAAATTTGATTCCCGTATCCAGGCTCACCAATTACGATAGATCCCCTGGCAGGGCGTCCATCAATCATTTGGACGGGAAAAGACTACTCACAGTCACAGCGAACATAGACGAAACGGCAACATCCTCCAGACAAGTGAACGTGGATGCAAAAAATGCAGCAGGAAATTTAATTTCGAAATATCCCGGTTATACGGTAAAATTTTCGGGAGAAAACAAGGATACGGAGGAATCCATGGCCTCACTGGGAAGATCCTTTATCGTAGGATTGATTATCATTTTTATGATATTGGCATCCCTCTTCCGTTCCCTCTCTCAACCGCTCATCGTTATGAGTGCCATTCCGTTTGCAGTCATCGGAGTTATCTTCGCCTTTTTATTGCATGGAGAGTCTCTATCGTTTCTGGCATTTCTGGGAATCATCGGCCTTGCGGGAGTTGTTGTGAACGATTCGATCGTACTTGTGGACTGCGCCAATCAGTTGAAAAGCGAAAATCCGAACTTAGGCACTTACGATCTGTTGATTGAAACAGGTTCCATTCGGTTGAGAGCAGTCATACTAACCACGGTTACAACGGTGCTCGGGCTATTGCCGACTGCTTACGGTATCGGAGGTCGGGATCCGTTTTTAGTTCCTATGGCGCTTGCCTTTGGATGGGGATTGGCATTTGCAACGTTTATCACATTGATTATGGTGCCTGTGTTTTACAAGTCTCTCTATGATTTCTTTGATTGGTTTCATTCCAGGTTTCCGAGTAAAAAGAAACTGGTTAAAGTTTAACTGAAAACGGCCGGGATGGAACATATCTTATCCCGGCCCCCCGAAGTTAGTTGGTCATTCCAAGCGGCTTGGTTGGCAGCCTGTGCTTTTGCATTCTCTGATCCGTGCATTTAAAAAATCGGTGCGCGAGATCGTTTTATTTGCGGCACAACTCAGGTTTACGAAAAATCCTCTTTCGTCCTTCCAACTGCATTCCGAATTTCTGGATTGAATCCAGGAAAGCTGAAACTCTTTTAATTTTTTCTTTGCATCTACGGCCAAAGTGGAATTCAACTTTTTATAAGCATCGTTTAAATCTTTATCCGCTTGGATATAAACTTTATTCAGACAGTATAAACCGTCAAAATCATCTTTCGGTTTATCGCAATTGTCCGCATACAAAGAGGAACCTACAACTAACACGAAAATTCCTACTAAAATTGTTTTCATAAAATATCCCTATCTAAGGTGTTTAATCTTTCTTTTCGTTCAAAACTTCCGTCAGTGTAACGAATCTATATCCTTTTTTTTGCATCTTATCGATGAATTCGGGTAGAATATAAATCAATTTGTCAAATTTACGAGGGCCGCCTAAGTGCATTAAGATGATGGCTCCGTTCATTCCGTTCGGATCACCTGCTTCCCATAGGTCCAAATAATCCAAAGTTTCCCGGCTGGTTTTATAGTGAGGGTTTTTGACCACTTCCTTTTTCCCTTTCCCGTTCACCTTATACAAAAAAGGTCTATGGATATAATCGGGAAGATCAAGGGACCCTTTGCTATTTCTGGACCACATGATATGATCCGTATACCCTACTTTGGCATGAGCGTCCAAAATCAACTGGTTGATGGCTCCGTAAGGAAGGCGATAGTATTTTGTTAATTCTTGCTTTGTGAGAGAAGAATAAATATCTTCCACTCTTTTCAGTTCTTCCGCCATACGAGGCAGATCCAAAACCTGTTTGGATAGATATTCCAAAACAGTTCTTTTTCTTTTGGATGTCTCGGTCACGGATCTGAAATAATTAAAATGGCTCCAAGTATGATTTGCAAATTCAACCTTTCCGGTCTTGGACATTTTTTTGATGATGTCCAGGTTCTGTCTTATGAAAAAACTTCCGCTTACGTCGGACGGCCTTTCATTCGAAAGGAATACAGTTACCTTAATATCGTAATCTTTAATGTATTGAAGCAACGTGGAAAGTTCTTCGCCCGTCGCCAAATCGAAGGTCAATGCAATCTCGGGATAAGACTCATTTCCACGGAGTATATTTTTACCCTTACTTCCGAGAGTTGCTTCCTTCAGATAATCTATATTTTGCTGAACCTGTCTTTTTAATTCTTCGTCCGAATCGGCATTTGCAGAAAGACTTTGTTCTTCTCTCAACTGTTCCTGATACATAAGAGAAAAAAGATTTTGCTCTAACTCCTGCAAGTTGCGATCTTTCTCTTCCACAACCGACTCAAGTCTTGAGACTGAAAAATTCAAATAAAGTAAATAGCCGACGAGGACAATGATCCCGAAAACAAGGGAACCGGATAAAAAAAGAATTACAAATTTTTGGGCTTTTTTTACAAAATTACGATGTTTCTCGATATCCTGAGACAATTCATGGACGATGTCTTGAATTTCTTTTTCTTCTTTGGTTGGATCAACGGACATCTGGAAATAGGAAACCTTATGTAAATTATCGGTCTTTGTCCCCCCCGATCTTTCGGGAGGTTTAAGTAATTAATTTTAAAAATTTGCCTTTTTTCCCTTGGCGGATCAGGTATTCTTTTTCTTTCTCCAGAACCAAAACAGGGTCTGTCAATTTTTCTTCATTCAAATAGAGACCTCCCGACTGGATGAGTCTTCTTCCTTCCGAGGCGGAAGGGATAAATTTCAGTTGGGCCAAAACGGAAACAAGCATGGGAGATTTCTCTGCAAAAAATTCAGCCCCCAAGTTTGTCGTTTGTATCTCATCCGGCAAAGCACGGTTTTTAGGGTCATGGATCCTTTGCCATTCGGAAACAGCATTTCGATTTTCCTCACTTGGGTGAAGTTGATCCATGATGAGGAGTGCCAATTCGGTTTTTACTTCCTTAGGATGTGCCGTTTTATTTTTGATAGAGGATTTTCTTTCTTCAATGGTCGCTTTGGGAAGATCCGTCAGCAGATCGAAATAATTCCACATCAACTCATCCGAGATCGACATGATCTTTCCATACATATCCAAAGGACTTTCCGTAATTCCCACATAATTGCCCAAAGACTTGGACATTTTTTTAACGCCGTCCAGTCCCACAAGTAGAGGCATCGTGACAACCGATTGAGGAGCTTGACCGTATTCTCTCTGTAAGTCGCGGCCTACCAGGAGATTGAACTTCTGATCCGTTCCACCTAACTCTACATCTGCGTGGAGTGCCACAGAATCGTAACCTTGCACAAGAGGATATAAAAATTCAATCATGGAAATGGGATTGCCGGACTGGTGTCTTTTGGTAAAATCATCCCTCTCAAGCATCCTCGATACAGTATACTTTGATGTAAGAATCAGAACCTCTTCGAATTTCATCTCGCTACACCAGGAGGAGTTGTAGACGATGTTTGTTTTTTCTTTGTCCAGGATTTTAAATACTTGTTCCTGATAGGTTTGGGAATTGGCGAGAACGTCTTCTTTCGTAAGTCTTTTTCTGGTTTCCGACTTGCCGGTCGGGTCTCCTATCATTCCGGTAAAATCCCCGAGCAAAAATAAAATCTCATGACCCAGTTCCTGAAAATGTCTGAGCTTGCGGAGAAGAACAAAATGTCCCAGATGAAGATCGGGAGCTGTGGGATCAAAGCCCGCTTTGATTTTCAAATTACCTTTGGTTCTCAGTTTTTCCTTTAATTCCGGTTCGCTAATGATTTCAACAGTTCCTCGACGGATTTTTTCTAGTTCTGAATTGATCTCTGATTCGGTTTTCATAGTTACTTATAAAATTTTTAGATGGATGAAATGGTGACTTATGACAACACTTACCTAAGAATCTCTATAGGCAAGAAAAGCAAATTGTACAAATGGCAGTATCCAAAGAAAGATCAAAAACCCTACAAACCCTAGCAAACACTGATTACGACATTCTGATCCTCGGAGGAGGTGCTACGGGTGCCGGCACCGCCTTAGATGCAAGCCTTCGTGGCTACAAAGTTGCACTACTTGAAAAAAAAGACTTTGCGAGCGGCACATCTTCCCGTTCCACAAAACTCATTCACGGAGGGGTTCGTTACCTCGCACAGTTTCATTTCAAATTAATTCATGAAGCACTAACAGAAAGAAAACGACTGCTTCAAAATGCACCCCATCTTGTGAAACCCCTTCCCTTTGTTTTACCTACCTACTCTTGGTATGAAAAACCATATTTTTCCATCGGCCTTACCATGTATGATTTTTTGGCTGGTACCTCAACGGTTCCCGGACACAGACGAATTTCCAGAGAAGAAGCGCTTCGGGTTTTTCCAGCTCTCAAAAAACAGTCGTTAAAGGGAGGAATTTCCTATTATGACGCTCAATTCAATGATGCAAGGTTAAATGTCGCTACCATCCGGGGAGCAAAAGAAGCAGGTGCCGACATTGTTTCCAGAATGGAAGTAGAAGGATTTTTAAAGGAAGGCGGAAAGATCGTCGGAGTGAAAGCTGTGGATCTTTTGACAAAGAAAAAAGTTTCCATCCGGGCCAAGGTGGTGGCAAATACAACGGGAGTTTGGATTGACGCGATCAGAAAATTGGACGATCCGAATGCACGCTCCGTACTTTCTCCGAGTCAGGGAATCCATTTGGTATTTTCCAAAGAAAAAATTCCATGCACATCCGCAATGATCATCCCCAAAACCGCAGACGGAAGAGTCGTATTTGTAATTCCCTGGGAAGGCAAAGTGGTCCTGGGAACAACGGATACCTCGATCAAATCCATTGACGACGAACCGCTTCCTTTAAAAGACGAAGTGGAATTTCTATTACAAACGGGAAATGATTATCTCGACACCAAACTTTCCAAAGACGATATACTGTCCGTATTTTCAGGACTAAGACCCCTCATCTCACCGGACGGATCCCAAAATACAAAATCCATTTCCAGAGAAGAAGCGATCCTAGTTTCCGACTCAGGACTTGTTACTATGTCCGGTGGAAAATGGTCTACCTATCGCAAGATGGGAGAAGACCTGACAGATAGACTCATTACGGAAGGTGGACTCACACACAAAAAAGAATGTTCCACTATGGACTTTTCTTTCCCGGGCAAAGAAGGATACTCTCCCAATCTCTACAAATCTCTTCAAAACAAATACAACCTAACAAAAGGTGATGCGACAAGAATCGCCGATAGTTTAGGCGGAGAGGCCGAAAGTATTCTGGGAAAAAAACCGACAGAAATTCTGAAAGGAAGCGGTTATTTCGAAGAAGAGATTCAACATTTCATCGAAAAGGAATTTGCTCATTCCGTATCAGATATCATTGCAAGAAGATGGAGGGTTTTGTTTTTGGATCTGCAACTTGCAAAAAAATTGGCCGACCCAGTTTCCAAATCTCTTGCTAAAACCTTGAGTTGGACGGAAGTCCAAAGAAAGGATTCTCTTAAGGAATTAAAAGACCTGATCCTTTCTTTGGAAAAAACAATCGGATAGTTTTTTATTTCAAAGGAATTTCATAATTATAGAAAGAACGATTCGATTCCTTTTCTTTTAGAAAAAGCAGATAAAAAGATTTGGAGTCGAATACTTCGGAGAATTTGGTTCCCAGTTTGGTTTTGAAAGTTTCAAAATCTTCATCATCTGCAACAGCTCTTTTGAAAATCCATGTATCATTTCTTTCCACTCCGCTTGCGTCAAAATAGTTTAACGTCAGTTCTACGCCTTCACCTCCGGCAGAAAAAACAGAATACCTTCCTTGGATGGCAGGCTGGAATCCTCCCGCACTCGGGTCTCCTCCGAACATTTCGGAAAAACTGAACGTATTGTCCGATTTGAAATATACCGGCAGTACCAATTCCTGATCGTAAAAATTAATGGAACCGGCTTCGTTTGCAGTGATCAGTTTGCGGAATGCCCAAAAATGTTTGGAGCCTTCTTCGTAACCGTTAATCACTGCTTTTACCTTTTCTTCGTTAGTGATCGGAAAAGAATTGAATTTGGAATCTTTTAGCTCGCCTACTTTCAATTCGGAAATACAAACATCCTTGTATTTGCTGCCTTTATGAAAGTCCAAAAGTTCGATTCGAATCCAATTTCCTTTTAACTTTTGCCCAAGATCCACCGCCTCTGCGTTGGCAGTAGTGCCAGAAAAAGAAACAGGCTTCAATTCAACAGTAACAGACTCTTGGGAATGGATTTTTGTTTTTCCTTCCGGAAAACTGACTATGAGCGAGCTGACTTTTATTTTTTTCGCTTGGGCATTTTGGATCGCATCGTTTGCCGATTTGGCAAAACCGTTTACCACTTGGATGGCGGAAAATTCGGAAGGGTTTTCTAAAAATAAAGTGAATCCTGAATCAGGTAATTTCGGATCCGCGCAAAAACCGGTATTTGCCTTTCCATCCAAAACATATTCAGGGCTATAACGCCAAGGCTGCTCCGGATTTACCTGGCCGACAGACGCAGAACTTTGGTAGGTAAGTGCTTTTTCCGACTTAGGTCCGCAAGCAAAAAGAAGTGCAAGAATTAGAATGACTGGGCTCTTCTGGAATTTAAACATTCCTAACCACTAAACTATTTTTATTGTTTGGCAAGGAAAAAAAAGGCGCGGAGAGGGAGAGGAGAAAGAAGTCCCGAGGTGGAAAGTTTCCCTTCCACCTCACGTGGATTAATCGATATAGTCTTTGAGTTTTTTGGAACGACTCGGGTGGCGTAGACGACGGAGCGCTTTCGCTTCGATCTGACGAATCCTCTCCCTAGTCACTTTGAACTGATACCCGACCTCTTCCAATGTTTGAGCATATCCATCATCCAAACCGAATCGCATTCTAATGACTTTCTGCTCACGGGCAGGAAGGGTTTGCAGAACTTGTCTGATCTGTTCGGAAAGAATGGAAGTCGCAGCAGAATTGAGCGGAGAGATTACATCCTTGTCTTCAATAAAATCTCCTAGTTCCGAATCTTCTTCGGAACCCACCGGAATCTCGAGAGAGATAGGTTCGCGGGCTACGTTTTTCACAGCCTTTACTTTTTGTACAGGCCAGCCCAATCTTTCCGCAATTTCATCATTGGAAGGATCACGACCGAACTCTTGAACAAAGAGTCTGGTTTCGCGAATTACCTTATTCACTTGTTCTATCATATGAACAGGAACACGGATCGTACGAGCTTGGTCGGAAATAGCACGGGTGATTGCTTGTCGAATCCACCAAGTTGCATAAGTGGAAAACTTATAACCTTTTTTGTATTCGAATTTGTCTACTGCCCGGATGAGACCGATATTTCCTTCCTGGATCAGGTCGAAGAAATGCATCCCCCGGTTTGCATACCGTTTTGCAATGGAAACAACAAGTCTTAGGTTCGCACGAACTAATTCGCGTTTTGCTTGTGCAATTTCCCTTTCTCCCTTGATGATCTTTTCACCCCAGTCTTTGATTTCATTGACAGGTGAACCGGCTTCCTGTTCCATACGGCGGAGTTTACGCTCATTATTGCGAATGTCTTTGATGACTTCTCTGACTTCGTCAATATCGCAACTCATCATCTTTTCGATTTCATCCAGGTTTTCGTTCTTTTCGATGAAACGGTTTAAACCTTTGATTTCACGAACATCATGACCATATTTGGCTTTGATCTTTAAAAAATGTTTTTCGATCTCTTTGACTCGGAAAACCATAGATTTGATTTTCTGAGAAATCTTTTGGATCTCTTTCTGAGAGACTCCTATCTTACGAATGGCTTCGTCGATTTTGCCGTAAGAAGCATCTATCTTTTCTTTGAGTTCTTTGAACTTCTTCGAATTTTCGGAATACTTGCGGATACGGTTGACCGATTCATTCAAAACCTTTTCGTCTTGTTGGATCAGATCCATATTCTCAAAGAATACTTTTTCTAATTTGTCCGCCTGCTCTTGGTTCAGAGCGTACATTTTGTCAACTTTGACTAGATCGTAGACTTTGATCTTTTTGGATTTAATCTTAGGAATAAGTTTTGCAAAATTTTGACGAAGGATGGAAGAACCGAGTATGGTCTCTTCTATGATCTTTTCGCCTTTTTCAATTCGTTTTGCGAGAAAAACTTCCGTTTCTCCCGAGATAAGAGAAACCTTACCAATCTCTTTCAGATACAATCGAATCGGATCTTCCGAACTGGAAGAAACAGTGGACTCTCTTTTTTTACGCGCCGGTTTTACCGTCGGTTCTTTGGAAGTGTCTTCTTTCGTCGTTGTCAGACTACTGGATTCTTCCAAAGATTTTTTAGAGTATTCCTCCACAATTTCAATCCCCATCTCATGTAACAGAGTAAAGACGTCGTCGATTTTTTCAGAATTTAAAATTTTGTCCGGAAGGATTTCGTTAATTTCATCGTAAGATACTTCCCGATTCGCCTTTCCAATGGAGATAATCTTTTGTACTTCGGGAAGGCCTGCTAAATTTTCCATCTTCTATATGTCCTCTTATACTTCTTGGGGTTGGAGTTTTCGGAGATACTCCCAAATCTTGTCCCTTTCATTCTTTAGAAATGAAAGTTCTGTCAGAAGATCTCTCTTCTCTTCGAGTGAGAGAGAACTATCTCCCATTCGTTTCGTAATATCGTTCATCGCAAAATCGTACTGATGCGCTTTATGTTGCCAAAGTAGTTCTTTGAAAATGGAATCGCCATTGCCCGCGTTTGCTTCTTCCGAAGAAAACTGCTCTGCCACAAGTCCCAGATATTCTTTCGGAATATCTTCTTTGGAAAGAATCTCTGCCGGGCTGATCGGCTCATTCTGTAAAAATTTGGTATAAAGATAATCCCATAAAAACGAAGAAGCTTCGTCTAAAAATTCCAACTGCAATACATCATCTGCAAAGGAAAACAGCTCTTGGTTTTGAATCAGTTTGGCGATCATCTTTCTTTCGCAAAGTTGGGCGGAGTTTGCTTTTTTAGTAGCAATCGGTCCCTTACTCGCTCTCTTATTATCGGTTCCGGGAGGGGGTGAACTTTTCTGAACAGTGCCCTCAAAATCACGAAAAAGTGCAGAAAAAGAGAGTCCTAATTGTTTTGCGCCCTCTTGTAAATAGACCTGTTTGTCGGTCTCTTTTTCCATAGATTTTACAAAATCTAGCAACCGTTTGATACTGGCTTGTTTGGCTTCCGGTTGGGAAATGGAACTGGTTCCCGATAAAATCTGAGCGATCATAAATTGGGAAGCGGAACTGGAGTTTTCCAAAATGGAACGGATTTCCTGTTTGTTGTGATTTAATGAATAATCGTAGGGGTCTTTTCCCTCGGGAACGGAAGCAACCTTCACTTCGATCCCTTCTTTGCTGAGTAGGTTCACGGCACGGAAAGCACCTTTGACACCTGCAGAATCAGAGTCCATCATAAGGATCACCCGGTCCGACATGTTTTTCAGGATTCGGGCATGTCCTTCCGTAAATCCGGTTCCCAAAGGGGCCACTACGGATTCTATTCCTTTTCGGAAAAGCCCGATGGCGTCGAACACACCTTCGACTACAACAGCTTCCCTGTGTTTTCTAATGGAATCCTGAGCTAAATTTAAATTATAAAAAATACGACTTTTGTCATAGATCAAAGAATTGGGACTGTTGATGTATTTTGCTTCTTCCGACTGACCTACGATCCTTCCGGAAAAAGCGACAACCCTTCCTTTGGAATCGATTACTGGAAACATCACCCTACTTCTGAAAAAATCATAAGGATCTCTGTTTTTGTCCTGACGTTTCAAAAGACCGAGGGACTCGCCCAACTTGATTTCAGATTCCGTTCGAAATAAATCTTTTATGATATTGGCAAATCCGGGCAATGCGAATCCGATTCCAAAAACTTTGATATCTTCTTCATATAACCCTCGCTCCTGCAAATACTTAAGAGCCACTTCTCCGGCTGTGGTTGCAAAATTTTTCTGAAAGTATTCTTTGGCTCTTTGGGAAATTTGATACAACGCTTCTTTTTTGCGGTCCTCTTCCTCTTCGCTTTGGGTTTTTTCCTGAAGGGGAATGCCGGAGTAATCGGCGAGAATTTCCAAAGCTTTGATAAAATCCACCTTCTGGTAGTCCATGACAAAGCGGAAAATATCTCCGGAGGCTTTGCATCCGAAACAATGATAAAATCCCGACTCTGCGTTTACACTGAAGGAAGGAGTTTTTTCGTTATGGAATGGGCAAAGTCCTGTTAGGTTGCGGCCTGCGCGTCTTAAGGGCACAAAACGATTGATATAAGAGTCGATGGAGACTTCTCTGCGGACGCGTTCTTTGAAATTCTGATACGAATTCATGGCACCGCTTTTAGAGACTGGATAATGCTTGTTTTACGTAATGAGATACTTTTGAACCGTCGATGTTTTGACCTTTGAATTCTGCCATGACTTTTCCCATTACCTTGCCCATGTCCGATGGACCACTAGCACCTAACTCTTTTACGAGCTTAGAAACAGTGTTTTGTATTTCTTCATCCGAAATTTCAGCAGGTATATAACGCAAAATCACTTCAGCTTCAGATCGTTCCCTATCTGCTAAATCTTTTCGATTTACTTTATCATACTCTACAGCAGTATCTTTTCTCTTTTTATAGTTAGATTTCAGAATCTGCATAACTGCAGTATCGGAAAGTTCCGACGCTCCGGTTTTTGTAAGCTCATATTGAATGTCTGCTTTGAGTAGGCGCAACGTTCCAAGAGTAGGCTCTTCTTTCGACTTAAGAGCCTGCTTCAGATCAACATTTATTGTCTCTTGGAGGGTCATGAGAGATGGAATGAAAGAGAATTAGAGTTTGTCTTTCTTTGCGAACAATCTCTTCTTTTTATCTCTTTTGCGTCTTGCCGCTTCAACAGCTTTCTTTTTGACAACACTTGGTTTTTCAAAGTATTCTCTACGCTTAATCTCACTCATGATACCAGCATTGGCACAATCACGTTTGAATCTTCGAAGCGCTGCCTCGATAGATTCACCTTCTTTTAAATAAATCCCTACTTGTGGGGTCATAGACGAATCACTGTCCTCTCGAAATGGTTTAAATTTTACAGTAATTCGAAACGCATTCCCTTGTCAACGAGGGAGAATTCAAAACTTAGAAATTTTCCATAAATAATGAGCTAAATTGGTTCAAATCCTGGACTACTTCCAAACTTACGGGGAATAATTGCAATTTGTAGTCCAAAATCATGTGTTTGGAGGGAAAATACAGTCCTTCCAACCTTTTGTTCGCATGTTCCAATGTTTCTCCCGGGCAAAACAGATAAAAGGAACGTAAATTCATTTGAAAAAACAATTCTCCGTTTTTTGCCATAGCTTGGAGTGTGGAAGAAACTTCGCGGATGATTTCCTGGCTTTTGACAATTCCCAAAGGTTTAAAAAAAGGAGAGAGATCCTGGAGGTAAAATAATGCCAGGACACCGGTTTTACTCTCTTCGAGAGAGGATTCCATTTTGGTTCGAAATACTTCGGTAAAGCTGCGAAAACTTAAGAGTGTCTTTTCTTGTTTGGAAATTCCTACAGATAAATAGGTCAAAACGGAATTTGCCAATTGTTTCCATTTGTTTTCCGGGAAATCGGTTTCCCCTTTTTGAACTAGTACCGCAAACACAAACAACTCTTTATGAGGAAAACGAATCAGTGTTGCCTGGAGAGCGGCTCCTTCCTCTTCCCAATTTCCGATCTTGAGGGGGATCATTTCTTCGGATTCTCTTTCCAAAGTCTCAATATTGGTTAAAATTTGACGGAGAAGTTGGTTTTGTTTTTCAGCCCCACCCAAACGAAAAACAGGTTCGTTTTCCAAGAAAAGAAATCCGGAAACCGCATTCATAGTCCAAAATGCATAACTCAAACGACGCAAATGATATTCTGTGATCTTTAGATCCTCAGTGGCAGTGACAGGATAAGGGGATTGGAATTCCATATTCATTTAATTATCGGATTGCCTGTGCGCCTTGGCTCTAAAAATGAAGAGAAAAACCATCTCGGGGCAATTAGTGAACGCATCTCCAAAACAAAAACAACTCATCTCTCTATCTCAATTCATCATAGAAGAGCAACTCAAAATCCCGTACGCTTCGGGAGAATTTAGCGCTCTTTTAAACCATCTGGTTTATGCGGCAAAAATTGTAGGGAGAGAAGTGAGAAAAGCAGGTCTTTTGGATGGTATTTTAGGTTCTACCGAAGATACGAACGTCCAAGGCGAAACCCAAATGAAATTGGATCAATATGCAGACAATGCATTCAACAACTCCTTGAAAATCTGCGGACATTTGTGCGTACTCGCAAGTGAAGAACACGAAGAAGTGATTCAAATTCCGGAAGGATATGCCATCGGGAAATACACTATGGCGATCGATCCTCTGGACGGTTCCTCGAATATAGACACAAATGTTTCCATCGGAACCATTTTTTCCATCCACCAAAGGCTAGATCCCGGCTCAAAAGCACCCGGAGAACACAAAGACTTACTCCAAAAAGGCTCAAAGCAGATTTGTGCGGGTTATATCATCTACGGTTCTTCCACAATGCTTGTGCTTACGACTGGAAAAGGAGTCACAGGATTCACGCTTGATCCTAGTTTGGGTGAGTTTCTACTTTCCCACCCGAGCATGAAAACTCCCGAGAAAGGAGACATATATTCGGCGAACGAAGGAAATGCGGGGTATTGGAGTCCGGAAGTACAAAATTATATCTCCCATATCAAATCCATTGAAGGCGGAAAAAAGCCGAAAACAGGTCGTTATATAGGTTCTCTTGTAGCGGATGTTCATCGGAATTTATTGAAAGGTGGGATTTTTCTCTATCCGAACGATACGAAATCTTCCAAATACCCGAATGGTAAATTACGATTGTTATATGAGGCGGCACCAATGGCTCTTATCGCAGAACAAGCAGGAGGAATGGCGGTTACCGTAAAAGGAGAAAGAGTTCTCGATTTACAACCCACCGAACTTCACGAGAGAACTACCTTGATCATAGGAAGCAAAAACGAAGTGGAAGAGTTTTTGAAATTTATTCCAAAAAAATAACCGGGTCCGGTAAAAAATTTACAAATGTACTTTTCTGAGAAATGGAAGTTCTTTAAAATTGGCAAATCTGTTTAGATTAAGGAGTATTCTCTAAATGAACAAAAGAACATTGATTCTAGTACTTGGACTTGCTTTAGCAACCAGCCTTTCTTTCTGTAAAAAAGAAGAAGCAAAAGTGGAAGAAACACCTGCGGCAATCGAAGATGCAGCAAAAGCGGCAGTTTCCGAAGCAGAAGCGAAAGCAAAAGCAGCAGCAACAGAAGCTGTAAAAAAAGCAGAAACTGAAGTAAAAAAACAAGCAGCAGCCGGTGCGGATGCGGCGAAAGACGCACTTAACGCAAAAAAACCTAGTTTCTAAGAAACCATCTCATATGAGCCAGCCCGACCGGGTTGGCTCTTTCCCTTTCAATCCGAAATCCTCACCTTTTCATGCAGCTCCTCTTCCAAAGCACATTTCGGATAAGTTCCCACAGAAAGTACAGTTCCTATATATCCGAACGGATCCTGAGCAGTAATGATTTTCAAATCCCAGCCGTTCACAATCCAAGGACATTGGTAATTTCTATCCTTACATAAAATCTGAGCGGATTTCGGCTTAGGGTAAGCCCATGCTGACGGAGGAAATTTGCATTTGTTTTCCACAGAGGCGACCAATCGGATTTTTCTAATCGCAACGTCGAATTCTTTGAAACAATTGATCATCGGGTCGGCGATATCTTTTCGAAAAAGTCCCCTCTCCACACTATATGTAAACATCACCAAAAGTTTTTCGGAAACAGTATCTCTATCTGCAGTCACTTTTAAGTTTTCAATCACATAACGGGCAATCTTCAAGGACTCAAGCACTACCTCGGAGGCTTCCCCTGAAAATTCGGAATCCTCGTTATCATCATCACTTCCCGAATCCCCGTCGAGCGCGCTTCCTGCCAGTAAGTCTTGGTTGAGAGGATGGCTTCTAAGTTCTTCGGAATTCACCTCTATAATGACTGCGCCAGGAATTTCGAATTTAGCAATTGGGTGGCTTCCGATCGCAGACAAAATCTCCTCGGGAAGTCCTAGTTTCCTCGCGATCTCGACGGAAAGCGAAGATGTTCTTCCCAGACTTTGTCCACCTAATGACTGCTTGTAGATTCCGTCTTTAAAAGTACTGATATCGGCACATAAACCGGCAAGGAAGGAATATCTGTTGACCATTTTTAAATTGTATTGCTTTTGAATGACCGAACCCAAAGACAAAAGTCCCAAATCGGAGAGATGATTGAAAAACTCCTTGTGATTTAAAAGTATTTTGAAAAAAGCAAGTGCCAAAGGTTTGGAATAAAAGGAATTCTGGATGATTCCGATGAGACTTGTCATCTTTTCCGCATTCTGTTCATAAAGGTGATTGATAAATTCATTGCTCCTATCGTTGACACGTGTAAGCACAGCCTTTGTCAAAACCTGCTTAAGCATACGCATCAGATCGCGAGACATCCCAAGCTTGAAAGAAGGAATGTATTTGCCTTCCATCGCCTCCAGTTTTTTCAAAAGATTTTCTTTAATGGCTACTTTCTCTTTGATAAGAATATTTCCATTTTTATCAATGATCGGCTCACTTAAAGAAACGGAACCTAACAGATCGTAATCTGTAGCAAACCGTTTAAATTCATTGAAGTCGATAAATTCTATTCCAGTGCTTGTAATTTTCATGAAACCTTGCTTTAATAGTAGTATCAGAATACCAGATCAGATCGCAAGATTTTTGCTTTCCAATCTCGTCTAAATGGTGTAGTTTTTTATAGGTTTTTGGAGGCAAAAATTTGGTTTCTTCCGTCCCGAAAGACAAAACTTCGATTCAAGAATTAAATGAATTTTACAGACAAATGGTACTTATCCGCAAATTTGAAGAGGCTGCTGCAAAAGCGTACAGCATCGGAAAGATCGGAGGATTTTTACATTTATATATCGGCCAGGAGGCGGTGGGGGTCGGTTCCATTGCCGCACTCGAACCCAAAGATTATATCGTTTCGACCTACAGAGATCATGGGCATGCATTGGCACGGGGGCTAAAGCCCAAACCACTTATGGCGGAACTCTTCGGAAAGGCGACGGGAATCTCCAAAGGAAACGGAGGTTCCATGCACTTCTTTGATAAAAACGCCCATTTTATGGGAGGCCACGGAATCGTGGGAGGTCATATCTCTCTCGCTGCCGGGATTGCATTTTCTTCCAAATACAAAAAAGAAGATTCTGTCACCATTTGTTTTTTCGGAGAAGGAGCAGCTAACATCGGTTCTTTTCACGAAGGTCTGAACCTTGCCGCCATTTGGAAACTCCCGGTAGTATTTATCTGTGAAAACAACCATTACGCCATGGGTACTCCCGAATATCGTGCATTAGCCGTAAAAGACGTATCAGTTCGCGCTTATGCTTACGATATGGCGCGCGATCATATAGAAGGGGACGAGGTTCGCAAAGTGCACGACCATGTGAAAGTGGCAGTGGATCGCGCCCGAAGAGGAGAAGGCCCGACACTCATCGAAATTTCAACTTACCGTTTCCGAGGGCATTCCATGTCCGATCCGGCCAAGTACAGAACCAAAGAAGAATTGGAATCTTATAAAAAGAAAGATCCTCTCTTTCGCGCCCGGGCAGAACTCATCAGCGCGGGGATAGCAGAAAAGGATTTGGATGCATTGGATTTGTCCATACAGGAAGAAGTGGACGAAGCGTATCAATTTGCAGACGAATCCCCGGAACCCCCTCTTTCCCAACTCTACCAAAGCGTTTACGCAGAGGACAAATAGATGGCAATTCTTACTTATAGAGAAGCATTGAACCGTGCCATGATGGAAGAAATGGAAAAGGATCCTCTGATTTATCTGATGGGAGAGGAAGTAGGACATTACCAAGGTGCTTATAAAGTTTCCCAAGGAATGCTCGAAAAATTCGGAGAAGAAAGAGTGATAGATACCCCTATTTCCGAAAACGGATTTGCAGGCATCGGAGTCGGGTCGGCGATGACAGGCCTTCGCCCCATCATTGAATTTATGACTTGGAATTTTTCACTCGTAGCAATCGATCAGATCATCAACTCGGCAGCTAAGATCAATTATATGAGTGGAGGACAATTTCCCATGCCAATAGTATTTCGAGGCGCAGGTGGTGTGGGGGGGAGACTAGGAGCACAACATTCGCAGGCCTTCGAATCCTGGTATGCCCACTGCCCGGGGATGAAGGTGGTTTGCCCTGCAACTCCGAAGGATGCCTATGGTCTTCTCAAGTCTTCCATCCGTGACAACAATCCTACCATATTTATAGAATCGGAAGTATTGTACGGAACCAAAGGAGAAGTACCCGAACAGGAATATACAATTCCTTTGGGCCTAGCAGAAATCAAACGCAAAGGGACTGATCTCTCCATTATCACTTGGTCGAGGGCTCTCGGTTTTGCGGAAGAGGCGGCAAAAATTTTGGAAAAGGAAGGAATCTCGATCGAGATCGTGGATTTGAGAAGTTTACGTCCGTTAGATGAACAAGCCATTTACGAATCAGTCAAAAAAACAAACAGGGCGCTTGTTGTAGAAGAAGGTTGGCCCGTGGCAGGATTCGGTGCACAAGTGGCCTACCTGATTCAGAAAAACGCTTTCGATTATCTGGATCACCCCGTGGAAAGAGTGACTCAAAAAGATGTTCCTATGCCTTATGCGGCAAACTTAGAAAGGGAAAGTCTGCCCAATGCGGAAAGAGTCGCAGAAGCGGTAAGGGAGATCTTGAGGTAATATATGGCTAAAATACAGGAAATGACTCAACTTTCTCCCACGATGGAAGAAGGAACCATTGTTAAATGGATTAAAAAAGAAGGAGATTCCGTATCTCCCGGCGAAGTGTTGGCTGAGGTGGAAACAGACAAGGCTGTTATGGAAATGGAAGCATACGATTCCGGAGTTTTGTTAAAGATTCTGGAAACGGAAGGTGCAAAATTAAAAGTAGGACGTGCACTCGCCATTATCGGAAAGCCGGGAGAAGACATCAGTTCCCTCTTGGAAAAAGCAAAATCAGAAAGCTCTTCTTCCGCAGAGTCGTCCCTTGCTGCCGCAAAAGAAACCGTAGCCCCCAAGGAATCCAAACCGGAAGCGCCTTCGATTCCCCAAGCCAAAGAAGAAACGAAACCTACTCTCGAAATCAAAAGAGAAACTATTTCGGAAACAAAATCCGTTTCCCCGGAAATCAGAGGTCAGGCAAGAGTTCTTGCTTCCCCACTCGCAAAATCCATTGCGATTGAAAACGGAATCGACTTGCATTCTATTATAGGAACGGGACCGGAAGGAAGAATCACCAAAAAAGATGTATTGGACTCTCTAGGCAGCAAACAATCCTCAGGTGGTTTTGTCAATTCCGGTTTTGCCGTAACGA
This sequence comes from Leptospira ilyithenensis, assembly GCF_004771005.1. Taxonomy (GTDB): domain Bacteria; phylum Spirochaetota; class Leptospiria; order Leptospirales; family Leptospiraceae; genus Leptospira_A; species Leptospira_A ilyithenensis. The sequence continues at coordinate 267,903 of NZ_RQHV01000061.1, read as the reverse complement.
AAGATGAAACCATTCCGATAGGAGGAATGAGAAAAACGATCGCCAAACGATTGAAAGAATCCAAACAAAATCTCCCTCATTTTTATTTGAATGTGGATGTGAATGCGGGTGAGTTGGAAAAATTCAGAGCGGCATTGAATGATTTTAAAGACAAAAACTTAGGAGACTCTTATCCTAAAGTCAGCGTAAACGACATCATTATCAAAGCAGTGGCATTTACTTTGAAGCTTCACCCCAAAGTAAATGCCAGCTGGCAGGAAGATTCGATTTTGCAATACGGAAGGATTGATGTAGGGGTGGCTGTTTCTCTGGAAGGGGGACTTCTAACACCAGTCATCCGAAATACGGATTACAAATCCATCTTTGCCATTTCAGGGGAAGTCAAAGATCTTGCAAAAAAAGCAAGGGATCGAAAACTGAAACCCGAAGAATTTTCCAATGGAACGTTTACCATTTCCAATTTGGGAATGTACGGAATCAGTCGTTTCACAGCAATCATCAATGAACCGGAAAGCGCTATTTTGGCTGTCGGCGCAATCGAAGACAAACCGGTGATTCAAGAGGGACAGGTGATTGCAGGAAGGGTTTTATCTCTTATGATGTCTTGTGATCATAGAGTGATCGATGGGGCTGTGGGTGCTGAATTTTTAAGAACATTAAAATCGTTCTTGGAAAATCCTAGTTTACTCGGAGGGTTTTGAATTTCTTGGATTTTTAAACACAAACCTGGCGACTGGTGTCGCCAGTTGTGGTATAATCTTTGTAATTTTCGGGGGTTGGGTTTAAGCCGCGAAAAAATCGGCACTGCGAATATCAGTGATGGGAATACGAACTACGCCTTCGGCAAGATTTCCGATCACTGTATCATTTTCCATTTGGCGATTTTTGTCTAATTCTACAACTTTTCCGTCTTTGAGGTGCAAAACGATATCGATTCCTCTGTAGTGAATGTATCTTTCCAATGTGCTTTTGAATTTGTCTGCTTTATCCATCCGATGTTTTTCCTTTTTATGTCTTGTAACTTACGCAAGGTATCGTACGGTTTTAAGAATCCTTTAGAAATTTTTGTCCCGGTTTAGAAGTTTTTTTTGACATAAGCATTGAATTTGGAGAATTATGTCTCATGCAGAAGCCGAATGATTTATCCACTCCCACTGGCGTCCGAAAGGCCGCCCTCCTCCTACTTTCTTTGGGTGGAGACCAAGCTGCTGAAATCCTAAAACATCTAGATGATGCTATGCTCGAGTCTGTGATTCTAGAAATGTCCCGGATCCGGGCGATTTCCAAAGAAGAAAGGGAAAAAATTCTCACTGAATTTCATTCTACACTGACCGAACTCAAAGACGGAGCCAAAGGAGGACTTGCCACGGCAAAATCCCTTCTGGAAAAATCAGTCGGTTCGGAAAAAGCGAATGTAATCCTAAAAAAAATCAATAAAGAAGAAACCAAAAACGATTTTGAATTTTTGAACGGAGTAGAGCCGAGTGTTTTGCAATCCATGTTATCTTCCGAATCTCACCAGGTAACTGCCGTTACGCTCTCCAACCTGGATCCGAAAAATGCGGCAGATGTATTAAAACTTTTTCCCAAGGCGGATCAGACAAAGATCGCGATGAGACTCGCCACTACTTCCAAAACTCATCCGGATGTGATCCAAAATATTGCGAGAATCCTGAAAAAACGCTACGAAGAAAGAGACCAAAGGGAATATTCCGAGGCAGGCGGAGCACATGTACTCGCAAATATCCTCAATTATATGGAAAAAGGAATAGAAGATACCATCTTACAAGAATTAGATGAAAATTCACCGGAAGTGGCAAGTCAGGTTAGGGAACAATTATATACTTTCGAAGATATCCTCCAACTGGATGCAAAGGAAATGAGAATCCTAATTAACAAATTGGCGGATGACGAGGCGATTTCCCTTGCAATTCGCGGTGCAGGAGATGAGATCCGGTCCAAATTTCTAAAAAATATGTCTGCAAACAGAGCTTCCGATATACTTGATGCACTCGATTTAAAACCAAGAGTGACTCTCAGAGAAATCAACGAAGCAAGAAGTAAAATCGTACAAATTGCACGGGAACTGGAAGATGAAAATTTGATCTTATTTAAGAAGGAAAAAGAAGAATATGTGGAATGAACTTCCTTTCTCGATTTGCCATATAACAGGTCGGCAGCGAGCAGAAATGTGTAAAAAAAAATAGATCGTGGCGGAGTTGACGGGACTCGAACCCGCGACATCCTGCGTGACAGGCAGGCACTCTAACCAGCTGAGCTACAACTCCCCGATCCAGTAGCCATGGTATTTAAATTGGTCGTTGAGTCAAACTGAAATTGTATTGTTTTCTTGCTTATATACTGATTTTTTAAAACCTGGAATGTATAGAAATTATGCAGGTTGAAGGAAAAAAAGCTAAAGAATTATTAGAAGAAAGGGTCTTCACCTTATCCAATTTTTTATCCGTATCCCGGGTTTTGATGCTGCCTTTCTTTTTCTATACTACCTCAAAATACGCAAACGACCCGACCGATTTAGATTATTTATCCTATTCTATTACTCTCTGTTTGGCGGCGGTTCTTTCGGATTATCTGGATGGTCTTTTTGCGAGACTTCTTCAACAAGAAACCATCTTGGGAAGATATCTCGATCCGGTCTGCGACAAGTTTGTCACTTTAGGCGGCCTTGGAGTCGCCTCCTACTACTTTCGTTTTCCCGTATGGATTTTAATCATCTATGTGATCCGCGAAATACTCGGCGTCTGGTTGGGTGGATTCTTATACTTTAAACGCGGCTTACAAGGAAGGCCCAATTGGTGGGGGAAATTCGGAGTCGGAATTGTCGCCTTATCCGTATTATGGTATATGCTATTGCCGCATCTGGAAACTTTAGAGTCAGTACCTAGTTATTATCTGAAACCGGAATTGTCTGCGTATGTGCTCTTAGTCGTGTTGGTATGCGGGGTCGTTGCCTATATCACAAGATACTGGGAAGTCGTTTTTCATCCGGAAAAACTCGTTATCGATCCCGAAAACAAAAAACAAGCCAAGAAATACAGAAAGCTCTGAAACTGAGATGTTTCCCGTTCTTTTTCGCGGAACATCCTGTTCCGACGAAAAAACTTCGGCCATCCCTGGCCTACGTCACCGCGAGAAACATCTCACTTGGTTTTAATTTTGCGCACGGGCGCCTCGGATTTTACGGATTACATTTGTATCACTGAAAAGCAACGTGGTGGAGTTTTTAGAATACTATCCCCGCCCAATCGAACAAAACCTATTTTACGATCTTAACAAGAAAGAGAGATTGATTCGTGCCTACATTGGTCTCTCCGTTTAGATTGCCATCCGTATAACCGGCGATATAGATCGCTCCGTCGGAATCAAGTACAACGCCACTTCCGAAAGAGGTTTTCGTTCCAACACCAAGCAGTTTCGTCCATAGAACATTTCCCAAAGAATCCAATTTCATAACAAACGCGTCTTGGATACCCGATTTGGTCTGCCCATTCAAATTTCCTGTCGTGCTACCGGTCATATATATGTTTCCGGAACTATCAACGGCGACAGAATAGGAAATAGTAGTGCCGGCTGCCACTCCGTACAATCGGGTAAATTGTTTGACCATAGAAGAGTTGTATTTGATTAGAACCGCATCCTGAGTTCCGGTCTTAGCGATCGCGTCCAGGTTGCCAAGAGTATCACCTGAGAGGTAAATATTATCAGAAGAATCAATCGCAATTCCGTATCCGTTGGAATCGGAACCGGAGACACCAGAGCCCTGGCACCCCGCATAAGCCATGTTATTGATATATTTAAACAAAAGTATGGAGGTTTGCGCGCTTACCGCTGCACAAAGAGAAGCAGCTCTGGAATATCCAACCAAATACGCATTTCCCAAACTATCCATTCCCACGGCCATTGCCTCCACATGTTGGCTGGAACTACTAACAGAGCTCGCAATCACCGCAGTGTTTCCGGAAGTCCAATTGCCAGAGGAGTCATGTTTCATCAATACAAGACCGCTATCCGTCCAGCCGGTATTTGTCTGACCGTCCATAGCAGGGGCATACAAACCGCCTGCTGCAAAAACATTACCGCTGCCATCCGTTCCGATTCCTACGAGTACTCCGTTAACGGAAGAACTCCGGGAACGGGTCCAGATTCGATTTCCATCCTTATCGTATTTCGTCACCAAAGGAATTCTTGATGCAGCATTCACTAAATTTCCATCCACTGTGATAGAAAGTCCGCTGGATTGAGTATTTGCAAAAGTTGCCCAAAGCACATTTCCCGAGTTATCAACCGTTATCTGTCCTGCGAAAATATTGATCGTGGCTGTTCCGAATCCCGTCAGCCGAGTCCATGCACGCACACCATCTGCCGAATAACGGGAAACAAACGCTGAAGACCAGCCAGATAGTGCGGAATTAACCTCCCCGTCCAGATTCCCTCCTCCTGTGCTCATGCCTGAGAGATATACGCTCTTGGTGGCGGAATCATATGCAATTCCGTTATTCGTAGAGGAAGTATTCGATCCGCTTACACCGATTAACTTGGTCCATACGATATCTCCCGAGGCAAGTATTTGCAAAGGAAAAATATAGGAAGAACTTCCGTAGGAATTTGAGGCAGTGATTGTATAATTCACAGAAGGCATTCCTCCGGAAATGGAAGGAACAGTTCCGGAAATATCACCTGTGATCTGGTTGAATGTCAATCCTGTAGGCAAAGATGCGGAAAGTGTCCAGGAAGATACTTCACCCGTATATACGGGAAGAAGTCGAACCGTTGCCAAAGGAATCAACCTCAATTGGGCGGTAGAAGTACCAAAGCCTGTTATGTTAGGAGGAACCGCAGAACCTTGTGAAAAAAAAACGGAAAAGCAAGGGCCTGCAGTTAGTCCGAACAAAGTACGGAAAACGGATAGCTCCTGATAGGCTTCTGCATTAAAATCGCAGGCGTTGTTCATAGCCGGAGATTTGCAAAATAAAATGCTACTAAGGATAACAAATAATAAATGAAATTTCTTGATCATTTCTATTGGAACCCCAAACACCGGGTACTCTTAGGGGATAATTACTAAAGGTTTATAGAAAAAAGGAAACCAGAAAAAATTTATTTACAGTTCGAAATATACTTATACCCAGAAAACTCGGAAATTTCGGAGACAAAAATCATTTCCTATCGGAGAAAATTATCTTCCCGCGAGATGGATACGTAGGGCTTGGTCGCAAAACCCTTTTGCGACCGGAGCGTAAGCGGAGCCCGGAGTAGCCAGGTCCCCGTTACGAAAAAGGATATACCGCCAAACAGAAAACTAATGAAGAATTTTGGGAGAAGGTCCGGGGACTCGCCCGAAAAAACAGAAAGTAGCGGAGGTTTCTTTGCAAAGAACGGGGGACTCGCCCTCTCCTCTGCCGCAAATCATTTGCGGCAACGATCCGAGGCACGGTTTTGCTTTTTCGAGGACATCCCTGTCCTCGAAACCTACGAATCGTTCCCTACGGGTCACGATTCTTGGATCGCAAAACTGTTTGAGCCCCAAGTTTCCTTAAGTTAACAAAAATTAGATTGTGATACGGGGATTTCTTTGCTCGAAGGGGGACTCGAACCCCCACACCTTGCGGCACTACCACCTCAAAGTAGCGTGTCTACCAATTCCACCATCCGAGCGAGATGATTTGTTTATCTGCCAGGGTAAGAAAAACCTCTCTTTCGTCAAGGAGATCAATTTTATCTTGTCACACCCCTTACCTCACCGTGTAAGGTTGAGAAGAGTCCCATGCAAGTATCAGATCTTACATTCCGATTGAAATTGTTCGCCTTCGGATTTTTATCTCCTATTTTTATTTTACTCGGATTGTTTATTTCTGCGCCCTACTGGTTGAAAACTTCGGAGCCGTATCATAAATCCGATATTGCTGTTTTGGAAACCTCTCCCATTCCTTCTAAAAAATTTTTAAAACAGATCGCGTCTTTGTATCAAAAACAGACTTTCACCAAACTGATATTAGTTGTTCGTGATGATGGGGATTCATCCCTTCTAGGTTCCAAAGAACGAGAGGATCGGATTTTGCTTCAACTGGTTTCTTTCCAAGTTCCTCCGAACTCCGTTCAGATTGTTAAAATCTCTTCGAACAAATTGGGAGATACGGATGAAGCGGCAAAAAATATTTTGAAATTGGTTGTTTCGGACAATCTGAAATCGGTTTTGATTTTGGCACGCGAATTTGAAACCAAACGCATTCTGAAAACATACCAAAAAAACTTAGCTTCTCTTCCTTTGCAGATTTCGGCTTATCCTTTCCCTTCCGAGCTTAGCGTAACAAATTGGTTTTTATCAGAGCCGGGCTTTAGGGAAGTATCACTTGAATTTTTACGATATATCTATTCTATTTTTCGAGGGGTCATCTAAATGGATGATATAAAAGACACAAACGAGCTCGTTGGGCAACGCATTCAAAAAATCAAAGATTGGAAAGCTAAGGGAATCAATCCCTATCCGTTGCGCTTTTTTCCCAATTCTCATTCAAGCTCACTAGTTCATTCTTTTCAACCGGAGCCTGAAGGTTCCGAGAAAAAAAGTTTCAAATTAGGCGGAAGACTCCACGCGAAACGTGTTATGGGGAAAGCCTCATTCGCACATCTTAAAGACAAGGAAGGAACCATTCAACTCTATGCAACCAGAGATGATTTGGGCGAAGAAAATTATTCCCTCTTCAAATCATTGGATCTGGGAGACTGGATCGGAGTGGAAGGTTGGCTCTTTCAAACCCAGAAAGGAGAAACGACTCTCCATTTAACATCCGTTCAATTGCTTGCAAAATGTATCCGCCCTCTTCCCGTTGTAAAGGAAAAGGACGGGGTGATCTATGATGCGTTCTCGGATGTAGAACAACGTTATAGAATGCGTTATGTGGACCTGGTAGTAAATGATTCCGTGAGAGAAACTTTCAAGATGCGTTCCAGAATCGTATCTGAGATTAGAAAGTTTTTAACCAATGAAGGATTTCTGGAAGTTGAAACTCCCATGATGCAGTCCATCGCAGGCGGAGCTGCTGCAAGGCCTTTCATCACACATCATAATACTTTAGATATGGATTTATTTCTCAGAATTGCACCTGAGCTGTATCTCAAACGATTGATTGTGGGTGGACTTGACCGAGTATTCGAACTCAACCGAAACTTCAGAAATGAAGGCACCTCAACAAAACACAATCCTGAATTCACAATGATGGAAGCCTATATGGCATTCGGTGATATGGAAGCGATGCTAAAGCTTACCGAAAATATGATCGTATCCGTTGCAGAATCCATCGGCAAAGGTTTGAAATTCGCTTACGACAAAGAGATGATCGACATCACTCCCCCTTGGAAACGCGTGCGTTATGTGGATATCATCAACGAATATTCCGGAATCGATTTCAGTAAGGTAACTAGTCTCGCAGAAGCGAAAGAAAAAGCGAAAGCAGTGAAAGTGGACGCGGATGACTCCGTATCCATCTGGAAAGTATGTGACGAAGTTTTCAGCGCCCTCGTGGAACCGAATCTGATACAACCGATCTTTATCACTGATTTTCCCAAAGAACTTTCTCCTCTCGCCAAATCGAGGGAAGATGATCCACGTTATGTGGAACGATTCGAGCCTTATGTTGCAGGCAGGGAAATCGGAAACGCATTTACCGAGTTAAATGATCCTTTCGATCAAAGAGAGAGATTTGAAGAGCAGGTAAAACAAAGAGAAGCCGGAGACGATGAAGCATTTATGATGGACGAAGATTATATACGCGCTTTGGAATTCGGTCTACCACCTACAGGCGGTTTGGGAATCGGGATCGATCGTTTGGTGATGTTACTTACCGACTCTCATTCCATCAGAGATACGATTTTGTTTCCTTTGATGAGACCCGAATAAAAGTCGGTCCGCTCCTTCCTGTTTCTTATCTTTTTATGAGAAGAGTTTCTCTCGCTGAGATATGACTTGGCAAAAAGGCGAACTTTTTGAAATAAAATTTACAGAAATAACAGCTTCGCTTTACAATGTAAAGGTGATGTGGTAAAAGGAACACATTGGGTGGCGTGTAGTTCCCAGCCCCTTCTTCGCGCGCCAATAGAAGCGAAGAAGTATTCGAAGAATCATCAGCAAAGCTGATCTCCGGGCGGGGAAAATAGAATTGCAAAAATCAGTCTCCACTCTTCTCACGCGCTCCTAAACTCAGTGAGTGCCGATCTCACCTCTTATCTTTTTAAAAGAAGAATCTAAAACTATTTTTTCTGAATTACCATCTTTTGTTCGGATTCCAAAAGTCTTTGCAGTCGAATGAGCCCTTCTTTCAAATGAGTTCCTTGTGAACCAGTCAAAGTATAATTTTCCGTTTTTGCACGGTTCGTATAACTGACAACAAACGATCTTCCGTTCGCAATTGCATTCAAAACTTCGGATTCCAAAAGGGAACTCACAACGATCGTATTGGAATAATCCGTTGAGGATTTTTTCAAATTGAACCAAGTATCACCGATTTTTAAGGAAGTTCCCAAAGCCAGATCTACGTCAAAGCTACCTATTTCATAACGAAGGAAATACTGGGTAACACCCGAATTATTGTCCTTTTCTCCTTTCAACTTAATGCAAGGTCTGCCTGAAAAAAAATAAAGTCTGCTGCCGATGCAGGTTTCTTCGGATTCCGCAGTGATCTGCTCCAAACTGGGTTCGTGTTGGATTACAAAGGATTTGGAGCTGGAACAGCCGATGAAACTGAATACGAGCAAACCAATGATTAAAGCTAGGAACCGGTCTTTCTTGTCATTTCTTTCCATATCATTTTCAGGTTTTTCGAGATGCAAGGTTTCGCAAAGAAAAAAATCCTGTTCTTATATGATATCTTATCCCAAGGGAAAAATAAAAGTCCTTTTACTCGAAAATATTCATAAAGATGCCTACGAACTCTTTAAAAAAGACGGGTTCGATGTTACATTGGAAAAAGACGCTCTGGACGAAGCCGATTTGGCGAAACGTATCGGCGAGATCCATATTCTGGGAATTCGCAGCAAAACAAATGTTACGCCAAAGGTTTTGGCTAATGCCCGCCGTCTTCTCACCATAGGTTGTTTCTGCATCGGAACAAACCAGGTGGATTTGGAAGGGGCGGAAAAAATAGCCGTTCCGGTATTCAATGCTCCTTATAGCAATACAAGGTCTGTCGCAGAACTAGTAATAGCTGAAATTATCATGCTTGCCCGTAAGGCTACTGACCAGTCTAGAGATGTCCATTTGGGAAAATGGAATAAAATCGCCAAAGGATGTTTTGAAGTCAGAGGCAAAACCCTAGGCATCGTAGGTTACGGTCATATCGGTTCTCAAGTTTCCGTATTGGCCGAATCCATGGGAATGAAAGTGATTTTCTTCGATGTAATCGCCAAACTTCCCTTAGGAAACGCAAGTCCCGTAGATACATACGAAGACTTATTACAACAAGCTGACTTTATTACCTTTCATGTACCGGAAACGGAAGAAACCGAAAATCTTTTCGATAAAAAACATTTGGAACATATCAAGCCACACTCCTACCTACTCAACCTTTCGCGCGGAAAAGTAGTCAATATCGAAGCATTGGCGGAAGGTTTGAAGTCAGGACGGATTGCCGGCGCGGGGATCGATGTATATCCGGAAGAACCGAAATCAAATGATGATCCGTTCAAAAGTCCCTTACAAGGTTTGAATAATGTGATTTTAACTCCTCATGTAGGCGGATCTACGGAAGAGGCACAAAAAAATATTGGAACCGAAGTGGCTCAAAAGCTTCTCAAATTTATCAATAACGGCTCAACAACCTTCTCTGTAAATTTCCCAAATATCGAACTTGGAAATTTGAAACCCGGATTTCACAGAATCCTGAATATTCATAAAAACCAACCTGGCTTCCTACGGGACATCAACTCCATCATTTCTGAAATGGGGGGAAATATACTGAGTCAACATCTCAGCACTTCCACTAACATTGGTTACTTATCAATGGAAATAGATAGAAATTTGGGAGATGAATTGAAAAACAAAATCAAAGCACACCAACATTCCATCCGAACAAGGATTCTCTATTTGGATTAGATATGCTGTCCGTATTGCAGCTATACTCCTCTTCTCCTTTACGGAATTTTTCGTATTTGATCTATTCGGATCGTAACGGAGAAGCAGTTTGTGTCGACCCCTACGATGCAAAACAAATCGTCACTGCTTTGAAAAAACTCGGGTTGAAGCTCAAATCCATTTTGAATACACATGAACATCCTGATCATGTGCATGGAAATCTGGAACTGAAAGAGGAGACAAAAGCGACTGTCTTCGGCCATCCTGATGCGCGAGGCAAAATTCCGGGAATGGACGAGATCCTCAAAGAATCAGGAGTCTATTTTGAAAATGAAGGAGACTCACTCGTAGCCTGGGAAACACCGGGACATACGGATTGCCATTTTTGTTTCGCTTTACAATCCCGAACAGGCACTCATTCCGTATTTAGCGGAGATATGATTTTCAATGCCGGAGTGGGAAATTGCACTCGAGGCGGAAATCCTTCCCGAATGTATCATACTATCAAAAATAGATTTTATTCCATCCCCGATGAAGTATTGCTTTATCCGGGGCATGACTATTGGGAAAACAATTTAGGTTTTTCCGAATCCATAGAACCCGGGAACCATAGTGTAACAGAAGTTCGTTCATTAATGGAAAGAAAGACCAAGGATGTTGATTTTTTAATATCCGATTTCGGAATGGAAAGAAAAATCAATCCGTTCTTCCGTCTGAATGAGGACTCAGTTCGTAATTCCAAAAGACTGGAAAGCAAGGAATCTCTTTCCGAAGAAGAACTTTTTATCAGACTGCGTAAACTCAGAGACTCTTGGTAGACGGCGGTTCGGCCCGCTCAAGGAACCAGGCTAGGCAAAAAGGCGAACTTTTTGGAATAAAATTTAAGAAAAAACAAAGTTCGTTTTACAACGAACAGGCGATATGATAAAGAGAATGCATTGGGTGGCGGGTGTAGTTCCCCTCCCAAATCGGGCGGGGAAAAATAGATCAAATCCTACCCCTCGCCCACCAATCTTTCTTTACTTGACTTTCGCTTTTCCATTTTAAAGATTTATAATGAAATCCAAGGGGTATCATGACCATTCCTTACGTATGTATTTTATTCTCTCTTCTTTTGATCTATATTAATAAAATTCCAGTCAGCTTGGCCATGGCAAAAGAAGAAGGAGGCTCTGACAATCATTACCCCAGGGATCAGCAAGCCCGCCTAACAGGAATCGGCAAACGTGCTTTAGGTGCTCATCAGAATTCCATAGAAGCATTCCCCGTATTTTATCTCACGGACCTGACCCGATTCAGATCCGTCGTCTGGACGATCGGGCTCGTTTTGTCCGTATCTCTTTACCTTCTTCCCTTTTATTCTTAGAGGACAAAATCATTAAATCTTCATCCATTTGTTTATTCCTTTTTTCCTTTACCTTTTCTTTTTCCTGCTTTTTAAATGCGGAAGATAAAAAAGAACCCGTGTTTCACGACAAAAAAGATAAAAACTATCAAAAAATGAAAACGGAAATCACCGACTACCCGACTGCAAAAAAAGTTTTGAAACGAATCTATAGAAAAGTCGGAGTCGATTTTTATTGCGGATGCAGATTCGACGATGATGAAGAATTGGCCGGTCGATTCAGAATTGATACTTCTTGCGGACTGAGTGCAAGAACGGCAAGTCCGCGAGCATTTCTCATCGAATGGGAACATATTGTTCCGGCTTATTCCTTTGGGAAGGATAGAGAATGTTGGACCAGAAAAGATTGCGAATTTGCCGGTAAAAAAATCAGGGGCCGCAAATGTTGCGAAAGAACGGACTCCGACTTCAAACTGATCGAAGCAGATCTTCATAATCTTGTCCCGGTTCCGGGAGAAATTAACAATGATCGTGCTCATTATTTTTTTGGAGAAATAGAAGGTGAAAAAAGAGATTATGGCACCTGCGATTTCGAAGTGGATTTTAAAAATCAAATAGCGGAACCCAGAGAGGAAATCCGAGGGGATATAGCACGAATCTTTTTTTATATGGAAAAACAATGGAATATCGCCATTCCATTCGACAAACGAACGTTATATGAAAAATGGAATAAGCTGGACCCACCGAGTACTTTTGAAATCAGAAAAAATGACTTGATCGAAAAGTCGCAAGGCAGAAGAAATCCGTTTATAGATTGAAAATTTTATTCGTCTCTTCTTCAAAAAATTGGAGCAGTCCTTTTACCCTACGGGAGGGTACCCGACTGATTGGTGTTAACATCCAAATATCTCCGAAATTTTCCAAAAGATCATTCGGCAAAATCTGAATCAGTTCACCCCTATGGATGTATTCTTGAAAGTCCCAAATAGAGCGGATCAATATGGCTTTTCCCGAAAGCCCTTGTTTAATAAGACTTGCCGCATCATTGGAAACAAATCTACGATTGTCCTTTAAATCCTTTAATGAAAGTTTGGTGTTTATAAAAGAAACTTCTTCGTGCATATCCAAAAACAGAAGATTGTGCTGAAATAAATCTTCAGGCTTTTCCGGTTTCGGGTGAGTTTGCAAATAGAATGGAGTTGCCGCGACCCTGATCTGATTTGCAAATAATCTTTTGGCAGTCAAAGATGCAGCAGGAGTTTTTCCAATCCGAATCGCAATGTCTATATTTTCTTCCACCAAATCCAGAAGACTATCCGTCACAATCAATTGGATTCTAATTTTCGGATAAAGTTCCTGGAAGCGTCCCAAGGTTTCCGCCACAAACCGATTTGCGAGAGCCGCAGCACAAGTAATCCGAAGATTCCCCTCCATCTCCTCTGATCCGGCAAAACTTGCTTCCAAGTCTTTTACCGAATCCAAAACGGTTTGCACATTTCTATAAATCGAATTCCCTTCATCAGTAGGCATCACAATACGGGTGCTTCTTCGGAAAAGCTGTGTATTCCATTCCAATTCCAAAGAAGCGATTCGTTTGGCAACAGCCGCCTTAGTAACTCCCAACTTTTTCGCCGCCTTGGTAAAGCTTCTCTCTTCAAAAACATAGGAAAAGGCAAACAGATCTTCTATATCTCGGATTTTCATAAGAATTCAATGACATATTGTATACTATTAATATACAATATGTCAACTTTGGAAATAATAGTATATTTAAATTTTACAAAAACGAATCCATTTCTAATAGAGTAAAATATGAACATACAAGATATCAACGGATTACAAATCGCCAGTTTGGTAATGCGACTTGCACTAGGTGCCAATCTTCTAGCACACGGACTGGTTCGGGTGGGAAACAAATGAATTCCATTGCAGCTATTTTTGATCCCGCTCAAAACAAAACGATATTTCAAAAAAGAGATACGAAAGAAGAAGTTCCAGGCGAACATGATGTGCGGGTCGAGGTCAAAGCGATTTCAGTCAATCCGGTGGATTATAAAGTAAAATCTTCCCTATCTGCAACCAATCCGGGACCTAGAATCCTGGGTTGGGACGTAAGTGGAACGGTTGTTGAATTAGGTTCGGAAGTAAAAACATTACACAAAGGGATGGATGTGTATTATGCGGGAGCGATTCAGCGCCCTGGCGGAAACTCGAAGTTTCATATCGTGGATGAATTTTTGGTTTCAGAAAAACCGAAAACACTTTCCTACAAGGAAGCAGCCGCACTTCCGCTAACAACGATTACCGCTTTTGAAGCGATTTTTCACAAACTGAAATTGGACAGGGCGTCGGAAAAAAACATTCTGATCGTAGGCGGCGCAGGAGGAGTAGGATCCATCGCCATTCAGATTTTAAAGCAGATGACCAAGTCCAAAGTGATTGTGACAGCTGGCAGAAAGGAATCCGGAGATTGGGTTAAATCCCTCGGAGCGGATACGATCATTGATTATAGAATTGATTTTTCAGAGCAGTTAAAAGAGAAAGGCATCGAAGGCGCGGACGAGATTTTGTGTTTCAATGATACGGATATGCATTATTCCAATATGGCAAAGGCGATACTTCCTTTTGGGAATATTTGTTCCATCGTAGAGACAAAATATCCTTTGGATTTGAATTCTCTTAAACAAAAAAGTGCGGGCTTTCTCAATGAGTTTATGTTTACCAGATCCCTATTCCAAACGGCAGACAGAATCGAACAACAGAAGTTACTAACCGAAGTCGGATCTCTCGTCGACAAGGGCAAAATCAAATCCACCCAAACCATTGATTTAGGTGACATGACCGAGGAAAATCTGGAATCGGCACACAAACTATTGTTAGAAGGGAATGTGATAGGAAAAATAGTTTTAGGCGGACTGAAATAAATAAGGAGTTAGAAAATGGACTTAGGATTAAAAGACAAAAAAGTTCTGATTACCGGTTCGAGCAAAGGAATCGGTTTTAAAATCGCAGAAGGATTCGGAAGAGAAGGAAGTGTTGTCTATGTGAACGGCAGGACCGAAGAAGCGGTGGACCAAGCTATCAAAGGGCTGAAACAATCGGTTCCGAAAGGAACTTTTTTAGAAGCAGTGGGAAACGTATCAACAGAAGAAGGGATATCCCATTTACAGGCAAAGATCGGGGAAGTAGATGTATTGATTAATAACGCAGGTTTCTTCGAGCCGAAATCTTTCTTTGAAATCACTAGAGAAGATTGGACACAAATCTATGAAACGAATGTGCTCAGCGGAGCGAGGCTTACACAAATCTATCTGAAAGGAATGATAAAAAGAAATTGGGGAAGAGTGATTTTTATCTCAAGCGAATCCGCAATCAATATCCCGGTTGAAATGGTGCACTACGGAATGAGTAAAACTGCACAACTTTCCATTGCAAGGGGAAGTGCCGAACTCTGCAAAGGAACCAATGTCACGGTAAATTCGATCCTTCCCGGCCCTACACTTTCCGAAGGAGTAGAACAGTTTATTCATAGTTTGGCGGTGAATTCCGGCAAATCCGACAAAGACATGGCGAATGACTTTATCAGGGAAAACCGCCCCTCTTCCATCAACCAAAGATTTGCAAAACCGGAAGAGATTGCGGATGTTGTGGTTTTTCTCGCAAGTGAAAAAGCATCCATGATCAACGGATCAGCCGTTCGTGTGGATGGAGGGGTCATCAAGTCGATTTGATAACAAATCACAAATTCTAAAAGCTTACATACAATAAACGAAGAAACGGAATTCTCTTTGTTTATTGTAAGACTGCGTGAATCGCCAAACCTAGATAATTTCCCACTCCATAACCGATAAGGCCCGTAATGATTCCGGAAAGTAATATCCCTTCTTTTCCTTCAATCGCTTGAGTCACCGAAGGCACAAATGCAGGGCCGTAAATACTGGAAACAGAAGTGATGATCCAAGTATCCGCGGGAATTTTAAATAAAATTCCCAAAAGCAAATGAATCAGAATGGCACCGAACATCGTACTTGCGACAAATAGGATCACTCCCGGAGCGTCGGTCACCAAACTTCTGAAATCGGCAAGTGCTCCCACCGCAACGGAAAAAATCAGGATCAGATAACTACCGAAGGGAAATGTTCGAAGTACCCGAATTTTTTTCACAAAAGAAATTCCTATCCCCCAACTTGTAATTCCGAACAAAATGATAGGGGCATGCAATTTACCTGCAAGTAGAATGGAAATCCCCACTGAAATCCCGAATCCGATCGCAGATAAGGCAAATCCAATTAAAAATCTTTCCACAGATCCTTTGAAACTATTCTCTTCTTGGGAAAGTTCGGGGACAAGCGAATGTGAATTTTCTATCTCCGGCTCCGGTTTCAAAAATTGAGAAAAAAATCTTTTGGAAAAACTTAGCAAAAAAACAAGATAGGTTCCACCGACTAACACATCAACAGTGTTTACGAGCACGATTGTGGACCTGTTCGTATCAAGTGCGTGTCCCAGAGCATTTAGATTCGGAGTGCCTCCGGTATACAATCCTGCCAACATCCCTGCGATTTTATCGGACTCAGGGTGAAGATAACCCAGAAAACGGGCAACGAGTAAGGTAGAAATAACAACAGCGAGCGAAGAAAGTGTAAAAGAAATGAGCGCCGTTTTTGCATTTTTGATTCCGTACAAAAAATCGGTAGAAGCAAGTAATAAAGGAATAGCAAGCGGAATGGAAAGATCGGCAACGAGTTCGGGAATCTTGCCGGGCCAGAAACCGGATGGAAAGATATTTCCTATTAAAATTCCTGCCGCGTAACAAAGAATCACCGGCCCTAGTATTTTGAAAAAACGGTGACGGTTTGCAAGCAAATAGGCAATTTTCGGAAATCCGACTAAGACAAGTAAGATGATTAAAATTTTAATAGTGCTGAAAATGACTTCCATGTTTTGCCTCGGGAGAAAAAGGAATCTGTAAGGAAAATTTCCCGAAATACCAAAAATAGTTCTAACCGAAAAGATTCTAATTATGCAATTTTTGAAATATAATAGAAATTTACTAGAAATATTCTGTTTTAATGAATATTTTTTCACTAAAGTGACTATATTTACCCCAAAATAGAGCAAAAAGCAAAATTTCGGTCCCCACAGAGAAAACCGAATCTCTCTTCCCTTTGATTTTTCACCAGATCAGTTTTAGCTTCATTTACAGAAAACATCCATATTCGAATCCTGGAACAAAGGCATGAAAGAATACGACATCATTGTCATTGGAACAGGTGGTGGGACAAAATTGGTCACTCCTCCTTCCAAACTGGGGTTAAAAGTTGCCGCGTTCGAAAAAGAATCTCCCGGCGGAACTTGCCTAAACCGAGGTTGCATCCCCTCTAAAATGCTGATTTATCCGACAGAGATCATCCGTTTCTCGGAAGATAGTTCCAAATTTCCTCTTTATTTTGACTCTAAGCCCAAGGCAGATTTTTCTGCCATCGTCAAACGAGTGTCAGAGACTGTGGACGCGGATTCCCATTCCATTCCTGTTGCTTATAAAAAAAATCCCTATATAGATTATTACCCTTATTACGCCCGGTTTGTTTCGGATAAAGTCATAGAGGCAAACGGAGAAACTTTCACTGCAAAACATATCTTTGTTACCGTAGGAACAAGACCGAATATTCCCGATATACAAGGATTAGATGGTGCTCCTTATTGGACATCCAGAGAAGCGCTTCGCCCGGAATCTTTACCTAAGTCGCTTGCGGTCATCGGCGCGGGCTATATTGCATTGGAACTCGGATCGGCATACAAAGCCTATGGAGCATCGGTCGAAGGTTTTACCAGAGGTAAAATTTTAAGCTCTGTCGATTCCGAAATCAGAGAAGAGTTCGAAAAACATCCCCCTTATCCGATTAACGATCATTTTCAAATTCAAAAAATCAGTTTTGAAAACAATATCTTTACACTTACCGGCAAAGATAAAAACGGAAACTCCTATTCAAAATCTTTTGAAAAACTTTTGATCGCAACCGGGGTTCGTCCCAATACGGATGATTTGGGAATAGAACGTACCGGTATAGAATTGGACCCCAGAGGATTTATCAAAGTAGACGAATATCTGGAAACCCATTCTCCCGAAGTATACGCGTTTGGTGATGTGATCGGCAGATATTTTTTCCGTCATACTGCCAATTTCGAAGGAGAACATCTCTTCCAAACCCTGATCGTTGATAGGAAAAAAACAAAAATAGATTATCCTCCCGTTCCGGGGGCGGTATTCACTCATCCTCAGATTGCAACTGTAGGACTTACGGAAGAAGAGCTCATCGAAAAAAAGATTCCTTTTTGGAAAGGAGTGAACCGTTATTCTTCCTCCGCCATGGGAATGGCTAGAATGTCGGAAGTAGGATTTGTAAAAGTATTAATTGATAAAGAAACGGAAACCATTCTCGGTGCACATATCATCGGTGACGAAGCGAGCGACATGATCCACCAATTGATTTTGGCGATGAGTCTAAAAGCTAACTTGGATCAGATGTTAAGAATGATCTATATACATCCGGCACTGCCTGAAATCGTAAGAAATGCATTTCGTAAAGCAAAAGAAGAACGTATCAAAGAGAAGGGATACTAATGTCTAAAAAACAACTCTGCAACCGTTACGACAAAGAAACATTATTAAAACAGGTGCTTTCCGACCCTAGAGAAAGAAGAGTTCTTTCTTTTTACAGATACGTTCTAATTGGGAACCCTAAAGAATTCAGAGATTCTCTGTATGAATCTTTGTTTGAACTCGGAACATTGGGAAGAATCTATCTCGCTCATGAAGGTATCAATGCACAAGTCTCCGTTCCAGTAGATGAATATGGACGTTTAAGAACACTCATTGATTCCATTCCCGAACTATCAGGAATTTATTTTAATGATGCTGTGGAAGATAAAAAAGAATCTTTTTTGAAGCTTGCCATCAAAGTTAAAAACAAGGTAGTTGCTGACGGACTGGACGATTCTACATTCAACGCATCCGATGTGGGAACCCACTTATCTCCTTTGGAATTTCACAAAACACTTGATGAACCTGGTGTCATCATTGTAGATATGCGAAACAATTACGAATCGGAGGTCGGTCATTTCGAAAATGCAATTCTCCCCGACGCAGGAACCTTTCGGGAAGAACTACCGATGGTAGAAGATATTTTAAAAGAAGAAAAAGACAAAAAAATCCTACTCTATTGCACCGGAGGAATCCGTTGTGAAAAAGCAAGTGCCTATTTGAAACACAAAGGATTTGAAAAAGTCCATCAACTCAGAGGCGGAATTATTTCGTATGCAAAAGAGATCGAAGAACGAGGGTTACAGTCCAAGTTCAAAGGAAAAAACTTCGTATTTGATGATCGATTGGGAGAAAAAATCACTTCGGATATTCTTACCGTTTGCTATCAATGCGGAAATCCTTCCGATAGACATGCCAACTGCGCCAATTTAGGATGCCATGTATTATTCGTTCAATGCCCTTCTTGTCAGGAAAAAATGGAAAACTGTTGCTCCGAAGAATGTAAATCCATCGCAAAGCTTCCTACCGAAGAACAAAAATTACTTCGCAAATCCGGCAGAAGGCATCTTTATCCGACGCACCACCTAACACGAAAACTAGTAGGCAAATAACAAACATGAAATCAAACGAAACGTATGCAATCGACATCCAAGGTTTGGAAAAAACCTACAAGACAGGTGTGAAAGCATTGAACTCAGTAGATTTAAAAGTAGAGAAAGGGGATTTTTTCGCACTCCTAGGTCCCAATGGTGCAGGAAAATCCACGGTCATAGGAATCTTAAGTTCTCTCATTACAAAATCGAAAGGAAAGGTGAAAATCTTCGGACTCGACATAGATGAAGAACAGGAAAAAGCAAAAACCTATCTTGGAATCGTTCCTCAGGAATTCAATTTCGGAATCTTCGAAACGATAAGCCAGATCATAATCAATCAAGCAGGTTATTACGGAATTCCATTGAAGATTGCAAAGGAAAGATCGGAATATTACCTGGAAAAACTTTCGTTATACGAAAAAAGAAAATCCCCGGCCGGCCAACTTTCCGGGGGAATGAAACGTAGACTCATGATCGCGCGAGCATTGGTTCACGAACCGGATTTACTGATTTTGGATGAACCGACCGCAGGAGTGGATATTGAAGTCCGACGTTCCATGTGGGAATTCCTGACTGAACTCAACTCCAAAGGAAAAACAATCATACTCACTACGCATTACTTGGAAGAGGCGGAATCTCTTTGCAGAAACATAGCAATCATTGATCAGGGAAAAATCGTAGAAAACACTTCCATGAAAAAACTATTACAGAGATTGGATTCGGAAACATTCCTAATTGATTTGAAATCTGTTCCCAAAACCAAACCTGTTTCCCGAAAATTTCAATTTGGCTGGCCGGATGAAAAGACAATGGAAGTTCAAATCAGTAAAAAACAATCCATCAACGATCTGTTTTCGGAATTAACCAAACAAAAACTGCAAGTCGTAAGTCTCCGCAATAAGGCAAATCGTCTGGAAGAATTATTTATCAATCTAGTAGGAAGGAAAATTTCCTAATGTTAAAACAAAACCTGATCGCCTTACAAACAATAGTTCGTAAGGAATGGATTCGAATCACCAGGATTTGGCTTCAAACCCTGATCCCTCCCGTGATCACGATGGCACTTTATTTTCTTATCTTTGGAGAACTGGTGGGAAAACAAATCGGTAATATCGGAGAATTCACTTATATCGAATTTATAGTTCCCGGCCTCATTATGATGAGCGTGATTACCAGTTCTTACAATAACGTAGTATCCTCCTTTTATTCCAGCAAGTTCATGAAATACATAGAAGAACTTTTGGTCTCTCCCACATCTCCCTATACAATCGTATTGGGTTATACTTTAGGAGGTGTGGTAAGAGGTTTGTTCGTGGGGTTTTTAGTAACACTTACATCTATGTTTTTTACTAATTTGCGAATTTACAATCCATTCGTAATCATCGTTACCATCATACTTACATCGATTTTATTTTCTTTGGGCGGATTTTTAAATTCGCTTTTTGCGAAAAGTTTCGATGATGTCACCATCATTCCCACGTTTGTATTGACCCCTCTTACCTATCTCGGGGGGATTTTTTATTCCGTAAAAAGACTTCCCGAATTCTGGCAAATCGTATCTTATGCAAACCCGATTCTTTATATGGTAAACAGTTTTCGTTACGGATTTCTGGGCATAAGTGATGTTAGTATTATTTTTTCGTTGAGCCTTCTTTTTATCATCTCGGCTTTTCTATTTATCTTTAACGTAAAACTTATGGAAAGAGGCTATGGAATCCGCAGCTAGAAAAGACAGAATCCAACTTATCCTGCAAGAAGCATTTTTACCTGCTGCACTTGAGGTAATCGACAATTCCCTCCTTCATGCAGGCCATGCAGGATGGGGTCCCAGCGGAGAAACTCATTACAAAATCTACATTCGTTCGGATCTGTTCAAAAATAAAACTTTGCTGGAGCAGCACCGTTTGATCTACGAAGCCCTTGGAAAAGAATGGAAAACCGGACTGCATGCTTTGGAAATTGACTCTAGTTACGCAGGCTAGAAACCGTCTAATGGATATATATGGAAAAACCTACACTTATCAGTTTTAAACTTTGCCCTTTTGTCCAAAGGTCAGTTATCACTCTCTTGGAAAAAAAAGCGGATTATGAAATCAAATACATTGACCTTGCAAATAAACCGGATTGGTTTTTAAAGATTTCTCCTTTAGGAAGAGTTCCCGTTTTACAACTTGGAGAACATGTTCTCTTCGAATCTGCGGTGATCAACGAATATCTGGATGAAGTGAATCCTCCTTCATTGCACCCAAGGGTCCCTATTGAAAAAGCAAAACAACGTGCCTGGATCGAATTTGCAAGTTCCGTTAATGTGGATCAGTATATGCTAACATTGACTAAAGATAAGGTGGAGTTTGATAAAAAACTTTCCGACCTGAACTCAAAGTTCAGCCAGTTGGAAGCAATTTTACCGAACGGATTTTCCGATTCTCTTTATTTCGGCGGCAAAACATTTCAATTGGTCGATACTTCTTTTGCACCCGCATTTATGCGTTTTGATTTTTTGGAAAAATCCAAAGCCAATTTGAGATTTTTTGAAAGTTTCCCGAAGGTTTCTCTTTGGTCAAAAACCTTGCTTTCCAAAGATTCGGTAAAGAATTCTGTTTTACCTGAAGTCCCGGAAGATTACATTCGCTATATCAAGGACCATAATTCTTATTTAGGAAGTTTAATTTAATCATGACACTGGAAGAAATCCAATCAAGAATCCAAACAAGCCTACCCGGATCAAAGGTAGAAATTTTGGATCCATACAGAGACGGAGTGCATATCAAAGCGCTAGTCACCTATTCCGGATTCAATGGCAAGTCCATGGTCGAACAACATAGAATGGTATACGCAACATTAAAAGATGAATTAAAAGAGGAGATCCATGCCCTCGGCTTGGAAACTAGGAGTGAATAATATGGACGGCGAATTAAAAACCAAAATCGAAGACCTGATCAAATCAAAAAAGGTTTTTTTGTTTATGAAAGGAACCCCTGATGCGCCACAATGCGGTTTTTCAGCAGGGATCGTAACCGTGCTCAAACAACTGCAAGTTGATTTTGGATCGTTTAACGTACTCTCGGATATGAAAGTAAGAGAAGGGATCAAAGAATTTACAAACTGGCCTACCATTCCTCAACTTTATATCAATGGGGAATTTATCGGCGGCCACGACATCACTGTGCAAATGGCGCAGTCCGGTGAACTTAGCAAAAAAATCGGCTAATTATGCTTCGGCTCTATCAGTATGCAACTTGTCCTTATTGCCAAATGGTAATAAGGACAATGAAAAATCTAGGGCTAGCTGAAAATAAAGACTTCGTTCTGGTGGAAGCATCCCGAGGCACCAAAGGACGTGAAGAAGTAGTCAGTCTCGGAGGCATGTCTCAAGTTCCCTTCCTAGTAGACGGAGATACCAAGATGTACGAGTCGGATGATATCATCACCTACTTGCAAAAGAAATATTCCTAATCAAACCCGAGTAAATCAAGGATCTTCGATCCTACAGTTCGTGGTGTTCCCATATAGGGAAATTCATGAATGTAAAGAACAGGATTAAAATTGATCTCAAGAACCGCAAAAGTATCGAGATCCGGTTTCTTTTCAATCTGACTCGATATAATATCCACTCCACAAATCGTCGCACCGGCCGCACGGGCAGAATCCAAAGCAATCTTCTTAAAATCAGGATGCACCATATCGGTAAAATCCACGGAGTCTCCACCGGTCGATATATTGGAATTTTTTCGTAAGTAAGCAGTAACGCCTAAAGGAAGCACGGAACTAAAATCCAAACCTTGGCTCTGGAGTATTTCCTTTTCAATTTCAGTCATTTGGATTTTTTCCAATGCAGTTTTGTGACCTTCCCCTCTTCTCGGATCATCATTTTTCTTTGCAACCAAATCCGAAATAGAGGATTTTCCATCCCCCCTAACATTCGCAGGAACTCTGTTACAAACCGCAACCACTTCATCACCTAATACTAAAAAACGATACTCCGGCCCTTCGATGAATTCTTCTATGATGACGGAAGAAGAGTAAGAAAGGGCTCTTTCTACAAAGATTTTAAAACTTTCAAAACTGTCTCCGACTGGAGAAATCCCTATCCCGATTCCGAAATTGGTAGTCGCCGGTTTGATTACTTTTTTTCTATCTTGAAAGGTATTAAAATCAGCGAGAGCGGATTCCAAATTTGAATAATTTCTTCCGATGGGGACTCTGATGTTTTTTTCCGATAGAACCAGTTTGGAGGCGATTTTATTCTCCATCACCAGATAACTCATTAGACTATCGAGCCTGGTTTTACTTGCTTCTTTTATAAATTCAGTATGATTTCCCTGTTTTAATCTTAGAAAATTTTCACCCCTGTCAATGATCTCCACTTCTATCTTTCTAGAAATTGCATCCCTAATGATGATTTGGGTGGATATTTCGAGATCTTCATAACCTTTGGGTAATGCGAAAGAATCCACTAAACACTCACAGAACAAATATTTAGCGGTTTTAATTGGATGGGTTTTTGGTTTTTCTTCAAATGAGAACCTTCCAGATTTTCCATATGTTTCTGTTCTTCCAAGGATTCTTTTGCCAATGCTTCAAAGTATTCCATTTTCTCACTTCTCAAAGGATACTCTCTTAGAAATTGGCTATGACTTGCAGAAAGTTTCAATCCGAATTCATGAAAGCTCATCTTATTGATTTTTAAATCCAACTCTGAAACGGAAGAGGAAAGTAAAGAAGAATCATTCCATTTTTCCCATTGAACTTCCCAAGCTTTGGAGTAGGGTCCGTTCTCAGTATCGTTTTTATCCAACAAATCAGCTAATGGTTGTAACTCGGCTAACAATTGATAAATAAACTCGTGTAAATTCCAAGTCTCTCCTAGGAATTGAATGGAAGTATTCGGCTTTCTACCCTGCCAGGTTGTTTTTTCTTGATTGGATCTCCAAATCCTGATCTCTTTTTTATCCGCTGCAGGAGAATCGGAAAGCAGACAATACAGGAGTAGCATGTGAATGAAATAGAGCCCGTTCTCTTCCACACCGATCGGAGAAAAAGGATCCAGGTCTAAAAGCCGAATCTCCAAATACTCGACTCCCCGTTCCATAAGAGCGTCCAAAACCCTTTCTTCCCCGTGAGGAACCTGCTTCGGACGAACCAAAGAATAGAATTCGTTTTCTATTTGCAGATAATGGTCGTTCAATTGGTTTTCCGGTTTTACGGAATATTTTTTATAACCCAGATAAGGTTTGGATACCGCTTTGCACATATCGATTATATAATCATTCAATGAGTTGACGGAAATGGGAAATTTTGCCTGCACTTCACTCGTATAACCGATATTAGATAGACGAAGAGTCGTAGCAAAGGGAGCGTTATAGGTTTTTTTATCCAGTTTTTTAAATTCTTTTCCAGGTTTTATAAAAGATTCATCAATCAGACTGGAAGCTCCAAAAAGATAAAGTAACGCGGGAGAGAGTCGGTTAAAATTCCGAATCGTATCAAAGTAGATCTGGCTTTGAGTTTCTTTTCCCAAAGGTTTTTTATAACGGATTTCGGAAAGTTTTCCGAGCAAACACTTGTCAAAGGAGAGATTGTAATGCACTCCGGAAATGGTTTGCATCTTTCTTCCATAACGAAATCCAAGTCCCCTTCTATAGATGTTTTTTTTTCTGCCTTCTTTGCTTGTTCCGTACATTCCAAGAGGAATTTCACTATCTTTAGGTAGAGGACTAGGCATACTGAAAGGCCAAAGAGTTTCTTTTTCCAATTTGCGCAGTGTAAATGCGTGTAATTCGGTTAACTCACGCAAGGTGTCAGGAATACTTTTACGTGCTTCCGTAGCGTATTCTATCTGCGGTTCTGCAAAATCGGTTTTGATCAGAGGATGAACCAGAGCCGATCCCAAAGCCTCAGGATGATTTTTTTTAGAAATATTTCCCTTGGAGTCAACCCGAAGAGACTCTCTCTCTAACCCATGTTTTGCGGAAAGCAAACAGTCAATATGATCCGTAGTCAGCAAAGTTTTTGCAGTTTTTTTATGAAATCGTGAAAGTAATTTTGGTTTGGTCATTTTTAAAAACCAAGAGGTATTCCTTCTCCTCGCGGATCGGATACTCCTATTAGTTTGTCTCCTTCTCTGGCAACGGCAAAAACTTTTGCTCTATGTCTAATATATTGGACTTTGTAAAAAGGTAAATTCGCTTCCGGAAATACGGATTTTAATTCAGGTTCTACAAATAAAACATCAGGTTGAAACTGGTGATGAAGCCTCGGATAGGATGCACTTTCATACAAACTGTATCCATCTTTTTTGTAACGTATCAAAGTATTGATGATTGTGGTTGGAATTTGAGAGCCGCCGGGAGCGCCGATTACGATTTCACTTTTTCCTTTTTCATCAAGTAAGATGGAAGGAGACATACTGGAAAGAGGCGTTTTTCCGGGCGCTATCTTATTTGCTTCCGAACCGATGAGTTTGTAAAGATTGGGAACTCCCGGAGCCACGGAAAAATCATCCATAGTGTTGTTGAGAATGAGTCCTGTACCGGGAACCACTACCTTTGCACCCAAGATCCCGTTGACGGACTGAGTGGAAGAAACGGCATTTCCTTCCTTATCCAAAATGGATATATGGGTGGTATTATAAGATTCAGATTTTAAGTTTCCGGATACATTCGACCAAGCACCTGAAACGATTTTTCTTTCAATTTCATTTGCTTCCGATTTTGCGTATTCATCGGATATGAATTTGGAAACATCCACATTCGTAAAACGAGGATCGCCTCCGAAATCCGACCTATCTTTGTAGCCTACCCGCATTGCTTCTGTTAGGTTGATCGTCTTTCCTATTTCCCCGGTGGGCAGGGATTTTTTCTGATTCAATTCGTTCCAAGTTTGCAGAATGGTGATCAGGTGCACCCCGGAGGATGGAGGAGGCATGGTCAAAAGAGTTTTACCGAAGGCTGTGCCAGAAATAGGTTCCGATTCGTACACCTGATAGGTTTCCAAATCATTCGCATCCATATAATTTTCAAATTGAGAGTAATAAGCGGCCATTTTTTCCGCAGTGATACCTTTGCGGATCTCCGAATCCCCGTTTGTTTGAATTCGTTCCAATACTTTTGCCAGGTCTTCCTGAACAAGGGTTTCTCCTTCCCTAAGAGGTCTGTTTTCCTTTCCAAAAATAAACTGCATCTCCGGATTCATATGTTTCCAGTTGGATTCAATACTTCGGGCCAAATCCGAATAAATAGGAAACCCTTGTCTCGCATAACCAATAGCAGACTCAATTACTTTTTCCAAAGGGAGTTTTCCGTATTTTTTTTGGATGAGTACAAGTCCTTGGATCATTCCTGGTACCCCAGCCGCATAAGGCCCGTTTAATGTTTTTCCGGGAATCGGCTTGCCGTCTTTATCCACATAAAGTTCCGCCTTACCGTTCTTTGGTGATCTTTCCCTGAAATCAAATGCCTTTCTTATTTTTTTTCCCGGAAAATGGACAATCGCAAATCCTCCTCCGAGGAGTCCTGTTGATTGTGGACGAACAATGGAGACTGCAAAACTCGCGGAAACAAATGCATCCACTACGTTCCCGCCTGCCTTCCAAGCCTCTATCCCCGCTCTGGAAGCAAGAGGATGATCCGTCGAAATCACAAATTCATTTCCGGAAATCTCATAACGGTTTTTCTTATCTGCGGCTCCGTCAATCTGAGGAATAAAAACCGGCTCTAAGTTTCGTTTGGAAATATCGAATTTTGTTCCGGGAATACAGGAAAAAAATTCAACGGAAAGGAGTAGCAAAAAAATCGAAAATATTTTACTCGGTATCTGCATAATAATAACTAATCGTAAATTCCCATTTGCATTTTTGCTTCTTCGCTCGCCATTTCTCTCGGATCCCATTTGGGATTCCAGACTACTTCCACAATGGCCTCATCAATCCCATCGACACGCAATGCCTGGTCTTCTATCTCCTGTTTCATTTGAGGGCCTGCGGGGCATGCCATGGAAGTATAAGTCATCACGATAATTGCTTTTTTCTCTTCTACAGTGATTTGATAAATAAGTCCAAGCTCTACTAAAGTGATTCCGATTTCAGGATCTTCCACTTCACGTATATTATTATAAACTTCCCATTCTAAAGAAGTGTTTGGCATTGTAATCATTTTGGCCTCCTAAAAACCTTTACCAAGGGCAACCCAGGGCAAAAGCGCACAACGATGTCTATTCGGATAAGTTAATATTAGCTCCCAGAACCTACGTTCGTCAACAGGAATCCTTTTGGAGAGTGTTTCGTCCTCAAGGGCATTTTTTCTAATCTCCAGTTGATTCAGAAAGAAATCCTTCGACCAGAGAGTTTGATTGGAAAATAAAATTCCCATGGATGCTTGGCAAATGGAGCAAGATTCTCCACCCAAGGATAAAATTCGAATTTGATTTTCTTTTCTTTCGATATAGAGATTACATTCGTCTCCGCACATGGAGTTTTTTGCATTTAAGATAGAATCGTAGGTTGCAGGTAAAGTCCAATTGCCGGAAGTTTTCCAGCCAAGGAAAAGATCAATATGGCTATCTTTTGGCAACACGGGAAAATATGGACTTCACTTTCTCCAAACTTGCAACCAAAGAATCCACATCTTCTTTTGTCGTATAAGCATAAAAGGAAGCTCTACAAGTTCCTGGAATTTTCCATAGTTTCATAAGCGGTTGGCAGCAATGATGTCCCACCCGGATGGCAATTCCTTCTTCATCCAAAATCGAACCTACGTCATGAGGATGAACTCCTTCCAAAGTAAAGGAAATCACCCCTCCTCTTTTATCCAAATCATCCGTTCCGTAAATGGTAATACCACCTAACCGATTTAATTTGGTAAGTGCGTATTCGGTAATTTCCATTTCATGTTCATGGATATTTTCCATTCCCAATTTGGTGAGATAATCCAATGCATAAGCAAAGCCGACCACACCTGCGATATTGGGAGTTCCTGCTTCCAGTTTGGCGGGAAGATTCGCATAAGTGGAAATTTCCAAATCCACGTTTTCAATCATATCGCCTCCGCCAAGCCAGGGAGGCATAGCTTCCAGGATTTCTTCTCTTCCGTAAAGCATTCCCACTCCTGTGGGCCCCATCATCTTATGAGCTGAGAAAGCATAAAAATCAACATCCAGAGAAGTTAAGTTCACTTTCAAATGGGATGCAGCCTGCGCTCCGTCCAAGAGTACTTTAGCGCCCATTTGGTGAGCCCTTGTGATGATCGGTTTTACATCATGTATGGTTCCGGTCACATTCGACATATGAGATACTGCAACGATCTTCGTTTTGCGATTTATAATGGAATCCAAACCGGAAAGATCATAAGTGGTATCTTCTTTGATAGGAATAAAGCGTAAGATCGCACCTTTCTCTTGCGCCAACATCTGCCAAGGAACCAGGTTGGAATGATGTTCCTGTACGCTGAGCACGATCTCATCTCCTTCACTTACATTGGCTCTTCCCCAAGCTTGTGCAACCAGATTGATAGACTCGGTCGCACCACGGGTGAAAATCATGGATTTGGCACAGGGGGATCTGAAAAAATGAGATGCTTTGATTCTGGATTTTTCAAATAACTCGGTGGCATGCTGGGAAAGATGATAAATTCCCCTATGAATGTTCGCATTCTCTTCTTCATAGTATTTGGAAGTGCCTTCAATGACAGATTTGGGTTTTTGAGAAGAAGCACCGTTGTCCAGATACACGAGCGGCTTCCCGTTGGGAGTCAATGTAGACAGAATGGGAAAATCTTCTTTGATTCGATAAGGATCTAATTTCATACTATTTTCCTAATCCTCCAAATCCACTTCCAAATCATCACCGTTCAATTTGGTTTTGAATACGGGAAGGTTTTCCGTGGCTGGTAATGAAACCACTTCTCCCGTTCTGATATTGAATTTTGCAAAATGGCGGGGGCAGGTAATCACATCACCCTCCAATTTTCCGCAAGAGATCTCTTCTCCGTCATGAGTACAAAGATCTTCAAAAGCAAGATAGGTTTCTCCTATCTTGGTAAGTGCGACTCTCGTATAACGGGTATTTACTACTGTCATTTCGCCCTCTTTGATATCCCGGAATTTTGCCAGCTTTTGAAATGCCATTTAGTCCCCTCCCGCCAAAATTTTTTCTTGGACAAGAACGGAAAGAGCTGCCGCGTCCTCCTCGGAGAATGCGATCTTAGAAATCATTTCATTATAAAAGGCGGATACTAGCAAATGTTTTGCCTCATTCGGATTCAATCCGCGGGAAAGAAGATAGAACAATTGTTCTTCATCAATATCCCCTACGGTAGCACCGTGAGTACAGGAAACGTCTTCGGCAAAAACTTCCAGTTTGGGAATCGCTTCCGCTCTCGCTTTCTTGTTCATGGATAGATTATGCGATTCCTGATGAGCGGTCACTTTTTTTAAGTTCGCAGGGATATGCAGATTGCCGGTAAAGATATGATGGGATTTGTCCGCTACTATGGTTTTATAAACCAATTTGCTATTTGTATGGTCGGCAAGATGAGTTACAAGTATCTCAACATCGTTAAACTCCCGTTTGCTGAGTGCAGTGAGCCCGGAAATATTTGCCTCGGAACCAGTTCCTGCGAGCCTCGGAAAATAGAATGTTTTTCCCCGAAACCCGCCGAGTGGCAAAGTAGATAACTCCAATTTGGAATCTCTTTCCTGATGGGAAAAAACAGAACGAAAATGATAAAGATCCGAATCGTAGTCTTCTCTGGTTTGTAATTTCAAATAGGAAGATTTCTCCAGCCAGTAAAAACTAACAGAAGCTAACAAATGCAAATTTCCCGTTTTGGAAACAGTCTTGTAACCTTCTTTGATTTTAGATGAGGTATTTTTTCCCACCCTAACTAAAAACACGGAAGAAGCGGAAAGGCTTTCTTCCGATTGAAACTGCCAATCCAAAATATCCGCCCGGTTTTCATCTATTTCAAAATAATAATATTCTTTTGCATGAAAAAGACTAAGGAGTGCAAAATAATTTCCAGCCGATTGTTTCAATAACTCTTCGAGTAATACTGAAACCTTGGATGCGTTTTCTTCCGTCCAGTCGGTACTGTTTAGACTGGAATGAATGTTAATGGATTCACCAACGGCAAAAGAGGAATTGAATTCGGAAAGATTGAACCCACCCAAAGGAAATTTGCGCCAAGATTCACCGTGAGTCTCCGGAGGTATGGTAGTCTCCAGCGACTTTCCCACTTTAGATTTGAACTCGGCGAGTAAATTTGCAGAGATCAAACTATTTCCAGGGTCCTTTGCCAAAGAAATTGCCAATTACTTTACTCCTTCTCTTTCCAAAATCCAATCATAACCTTTTTCTTCCAATTTCAAAGAAAGTTCTTTGCCTCCGGTTTCCAAAATACGTCCGTCCGCAAAAACATGTACAAAATCGGGGATCACATAATTTAACATTCTTTGGTAATGGGTGATGAGAAGCACTGAACGTTCGCTGGAACGGTTTGCCATAATCCCTTCGGAAACAATCCTTAAAGCATCAATGTCCAAACCGGAATCGGTTTCGTCCAGGATCGCCAAGGTGGGTTTGAGAAGACTCATTTGTAAAATTTCGGCCCGTTTTTTCTCTCCACCCGAAAATCCGTCGTTCACATAACGAGCAATAAACGAATCAGGCACTTCCAAAAGGGACATCGCACTCTTCAGTTCGGACTTAAACTCTCGCACGGGAATTTCTTTCCCTCTATGGGCCTTCAAAATGGATTTCAGAAAATTGCCAATACTAACGCCAGGTAATGCGGTCGGATATTGAAAGGATAAAAAGATACCAAGTCTTGCCCTTTCGTCGGTGGGCATGGATAGTATAGACTGACCTTTAAATAAAATGTCTCCGGAAAGAATCCTATATTTCGGATGACCGAGTATGATATTTGATAATGTGCTTTTGCCGGAACCATTCGGCCCCATGATGGCATGCACTTGTCCCGGACCAATGTTTAGATTGACCCCTTTCAGTATCTCTTTATCTCCGACAGCGGCACGTAGGTCGCGGATTTCTAGAATGAAGGACAAGGTGGGTATCCCTGGTAGTTTATTTAGAACGATTCTATTTTTAGACGAATCCCTACTACCAGGAAATCAATACAGTCGAAAAAAACAAACCATTCCTATTCCATCCAATCCACTTGTGCGATTAGAATCCGGTTTTCGGAAAGGGAAAATGTAAAGATCACATACTGATTCTGATTCCTAATGTCATATAGTGGGTATGTCACCCCCCATTTTTTACGGAAACGATCCGCTTCCGCCTTATGTTTTAGAAAATAGGGCTTCCATGCGTAATTGTTTCCAATCTGGTTCATCTTTTCCTGGTATACGCCCGCTTCTTTTACCAAATCGTAAGTTGGCGTGATTTGGTATCCGTCCTTATCGCAGACAAAAATCTTTAGTATGTTAGACGGAAGGGAATCCACAATCTTTTTGAAGTTAAACGCAAAATCTTCGTTGCTTGTTTCTTCAAAACCGTTAAAAACTTCATTCAATTTATCGATGATGTTTTGTTCCCGGATTCCTTTTTCAATCAGCTCTTTGGATCTATGATTGGAAAAATTTTCGAGTACAGTGGTCATCTTTTCGGAAAACGTACTTCTATTTAAAAAATGAGGATTGGGAACTGAAAAATAATATCCCTGCAAGAGATTGGCGCCCATGGAAAGTGCTAGATTCACCTCTTCCTCGGTTTCAATTCCTTCAAACAGCAGCTGAGAGCCCAATTTTTGGGACATTTCGGAGATAGCACCTAACACTTGCTTGAAAGAGTTCTTGTTCAAACTTTCTCTCATAATTTGAATGTCCACTTTCATAATGTCAGGGTGAAGGTAACCGATCCTTTCCAAATTGGAAAAACCCGAACCCAAATCATCAATGGCAATCTTCAAACCATAGTCTCTGAAGATCTGAACAATCTGAATCAATCTTTCTATCGAACCGTCAAACTCGTCTTCCGTAATCTCGATCACAACCTGATTGCGATTGATTCCGTATTTTTCAATGAGTTGGATGATATGAAAATTTTCTGCGAATAAATCCGTATGATGCACTCTGGAAAGAAAGTTCGGCATCATATTAAAAAACAATTTAGTGCGTAGTCCTGAATCTTTCAGGTGTTTTACAGCTTTTTCCCGAAGGATCCGGTCAATATTATAAACAGGAACCATATCCTGTTCACGGTTATGAAAAAGCCCGCCTAGAGATTGATAGGTATTTTCGTCCGGATCAAACTGTCGCCCAAGTACCTCGTAAGCTGAAATGGAGCGATTGATTGCATTCACGATTGGCTGGAAGTGGGGAACAAAATGAGACTCGTTCCAAAACTGGCCACCCTTATGTGTTTCTGTAATAAACATGGTTCGGTGATATCCCTAGGCTTCCATGCTCATTTGTGTCCGAAGTACGACAAGAATTTTTCGCTATTTTTGTCTCATTTTAGACATAATTTGACCTATTTGTGGCAAAATTGTGCAATGCTAAATAGAATATCCATCCGGAATAGTGGTATGGCGGGGAACGACGATGATCCCGTCCCTGATTTTTACAAATTCATCTTCATATTCCGTATAAGAATGCAGGTTCAATAACTTAACGCCTGTTCCGATGGCACAGTCTTTGTCCACGATCGCGTTTCTAATTTCACAGTCCGGTCCGATTCCATTGGGAATTTTTCCATGTACTCGGTCAAAAGATCCGTAATTGTCGAGCCCCATAATCACCGAATCGTAGATTTTGGTCCCCTGATCGATGTACTGGCGGACCCCAATGACGGATCGATGCACTTCACATCGGTTCAAAATCGTTCCTTCCGAAATCAATGCCTTATTTACCACGGCTTGGTTGATTTTGGTGGGAGGAAGAGATCTGGGCCGGGTATAGAAAGGAGTTTTTTCCAGATACAAATTGAATTTCGGGACATCATCAGTGAGCATAAGATTCGCCTCGTAAAATGCCCGAATGGTCCCTATGTCTTCCCAGTATCCTTCATACACATAGGATTTTACTTTTTTTTCCCGAATCGCCTTGGGTAAAATTTCTTTTCCGAAATCCGTCATTCCCGGATCTTCCAAAACTTCAATCAGAGTTTTCGTATTAAAAATATAAATCCCCATATTTGCCAAATAGCTTCCATTAGGTTGCTTGCAGGATTCCACTTGGTGAATGTCTTGGGGTTTTTCTATAAATTCCTGAATGAATCCGTCTTCCGTAGTTTTTACAATCCCGAGTCCGTAAATCTGTTCTTCGGAAACACCGTTGGAAGCAACGCTGATCTCCGTATCGGGATCGGAGAGATGGGTTTGCATAAAATTGGCAAGATCCATATTGTAAAGCTGATCGCCTGATAAAATGAGTACGTATTTTGGTTTTCGTTCCCGGATATAGGGAAGCACCTTTCTTACCGCATCTGCCGTTCCTTCAAACCAGTTGACGCTGGAGACTGTTTGTTCTGCGGCAATGATCTCTACAAAACTCTTTTGGTTGATGGAGTTGGAGGAATAAGTTCTGTGAATATGTCGGTTCAATGAATAGGAATTGAACTGGGTGAGTACAAATATCTTTTCAAAGCCGCTATTTAAGGAATTGGAAATAGGGATATCAATGAGTCTGTATTTTCCCCCGAAACTAACAGCCGGTTTGGAACGTTTTTCCGTCAAAGGAAGAAGCCTCGTTCCTTTCCCCCCACCTAGAATCACGGTTAGAACTTCATCTTTTCTCAAGATAAAATCTATGGAATCAATGGAGTCTTCCTTAAAACGCATAAAAAGTTTATAAAAGAGAATCCTGAAAAAGCAAGAATTGTCTAAAAAAATTTATGATAATTTTTCCAGAATCGCATCCAATACCAATTTGCCGTCTTCGTTTCCAATGTACGGATTGATCGCTCTCTCTGGATGAGGCATCATTCCTATGATTTTTGCGGCTTTGTCGGAAATACCTGCTATATCATGAAGAGATCCGTTCGGATTTTCCTCATAACGAAATACTATGTTCCCTTCTTCTTCCAAAGTTTGAAGAGTTTCTTTGTCCGCATAATAAGCGCCTTCCCCGTGGGCGATAGGAATCTTCAAAGAAGGCTGTTTGATTGTTTTTGCAATTTTGTTGTTTGCAACGGGAAGAAGGTTTACGTCTTTACAAACATATTTAAGAGAACGGTTGTGAAGGAGTGCTCCCGGCAAAAGTCCGGCCTCGGTTAAAATCTGAAATCCATTGCAAATCCCAAGAACCCGACCACCTTTTTTGGCATAGGCGAATACGGATTCCATTGCAGGACTGAACTTTGCCATAGCACCCGTTCGAAGGTAATCTCCAAAGGAAAATCCTCCCGGCAAAACTACCAGATCCGGAAGATCGTCAAACTGTTCTCTGTGCCAGACATAGTTCACTTCCGCCTGATAAACATTGGAAAGAATGGTTCCAACATCGTGATCGCAATTGGAACCGGGAAATGTCACAACATTCACTTTCATAGTTTTTCAGTCACAAATCGATAAGTTTCGATCACTTGGTTCACTAGTGTTGATTCGCAAAGTTCTTTCGCAAGTGCGTCTGCTTGCGATTTGTCATCTGTATTGATTTTCACTTCCAGATATTTTCCCACGCGGAGGTCACTTACAATGGATTTACCTTGGTCATGAAGGGCACGAAGCACTGTTTGTCCTTGCGGGTCAAGTACGGAGTCTTTTAAAGTTATATTGATTTTTGCGATAAACATAAATTGATCTTCTTTTCTAATAATAAATATTTCTCTTTTAATTCTTCAATCAAAGAATCCGGAAGACTAGGAGGAGGAGGATTTTTATCCCAACCTGTTCCTTCCAGCCAATTCCGTAAAATCTGTTTGTCAAAACTGGCAGGGGTAGTTCCCAAAACATAGGAATCCGCATCCCAGTACCGGGAAGAATCCGGTGTGAGCAGTTCATCAATCAAGATGGGCTCACCATCCAAAATCCCGAACTCAAACTTTGTATCGCAGAGAATGATGTTTTGCGTCTTCATTTTGTTATGTGCTTCAGTAAACAAAGAGAGGGAAGTGTTTTTCAATTGGTAAAAAAGTTCCGCTCCAACTTCATTTTTCATCGTCTCTTCACTGATGTTTTCATCGTGACCCTCATCGTTTTTGCGGGCAGGTGTGAAGATGGGTTCGGGAAATTTTTCAGACTCCGACATTCCCTTGGGATAAGGAAGAAAGGCCACTGTGCCCGAAGATTTGTATTCCTTATAAGCGGAACCGGAAATATAACCGCGAACCACGCATTCGTAATCAATTCGCTTCGTTTTTTTTACCAAAACGGATCTACCATCGAACTCCGGTTTGCTGGCAAAGGGTTCCGGGAAATTTTTTAAATCGGTTTCCAGGAGATGATTTTTAAAATGAGAAAAATAATGAAACCAAGAGGTTGAGATTCGGTTTAAAATTTTACCTTTATCCGAAACCGGTTCTTTAAAAACAACGTCGAATGCGGAAATTCTATCGGAAGCGCAAAGGATGAGTTTGTCTCCCAGATCGTAAACATCTCTGACTTTCCCACGGTAACTGGGTTCGGTATTCAAATTTGAATGCATACCATTGCCATATCGTCGCCGGGAGTATGGTTTCCGCAAAATTTCAAAATTTTCTCCTGCACGATTCCCAAAATATCTCCCCCCTCTTCGACCGCTTCATTAAAAATATTTTTCATCCCTTCTTCCGTGATAAAAAGGGAATTTTCATTCATGGCTTCGCTCGCACCGTCAGTGTACATGAAAATTTTGGAACCCGGGTTCAAACGAACGGTTTGAACTTCATCTTTAGCATTCAAATTGATTCCCATAATCATGGGACTCATTCCCGTAAGTGCGATTGTTTTCCCTTCGGAATAAAGCAAAGGAGCAGGATGACCCCCATTGATATAAGTCAGAACCAAGTCCTGATCGAGAAACGCATAACAAAAAGTAATCGAATAATCTTCAGGTAAAACGATTTCCATATTTTGACGAAGGTGGTCCACTCTTTCTTTCAGGCTCATCATGGGAGAAAGATTGAATAATTGCATCTTAAACATGGCACCGATGAGGGCCGCACTCGGACCGTGACCGGAACAATCTGCAATGACAATATGAAGTTTTTTTGAATCCGCCCAACAATCCACAAAGTCCCCACCGATCTGAAAGAAAGGATGAAAAAGAGTTTGGGCCTTGACTCCGTTCCAGATGAATTGTTTTTCAGGAATCAGTTGTTCCTGTACTTTGCGTGCGGTTAAAAGCTCCCTTTCGTATTTGGCTTTTTCCCGTAAAAGTTCGTCTTGCAAATCTTTGATCCGTACGACGGAATGAATTTTGGCAACTAACTCTCTTTTGTTGAAAGGCTTGTTGATAAAATCATCCCCACCGTTTTTCATCGCTTCCTCGAACCCGATATCCCGGTCGAGGGATGTAATAAACAGAATGGGAAGTAATTTGTATTTTTCTATTGTACGGAGTTCTCTACAGAAGGAAAATCCGTCCTGCACCGGCATATTCACATCCAAAAGAAGAGCGTCTACAGGTGTATTAACAAGAATCAGGCGAGCTTCTTCCGCTGAGTAGGCGCAGAGTGCCTTAAAGCCTTCGCTGGTAAGTAGATATTTTAGCAACTCTACGTTTTCAGGCACATCATCCACGATCAGGATGGTATGGTTTGCGCTTATATTTTCTCTTAACCTTGTCACAAATTCCTAAGACTGTTTTGCGCGGAGTTCGTCTCTAAACTTTAAAATCTTTTGGTTGCGGTATGCTACCAAAAATAAAATCAAAAACAGGAAATGATAGGAAAGTATGGACAGCCAAAAAGTCAGTTTCATATCCGAATCCATTCCCCCCTTTCCCAGCACACTTCCAGGATGGTTGCCCGGGTTTTCAATCCAACGAATGGCGCCCCAAGTCAATACTGCACTCATCGCACATAGAAGTGATAAATAAGAAGATACTAATGCTTTTCTTTTTCCATCCAAAATTAAAAAACGGAGCACAAAATACGAAACCAAAGAAAGACAAAGTATAAAAAAGGATTGGAGGCGGGCATCCGTTCGATCCCAAGGAACCCCCCAGGCACTGTAAGCCCAAATGGGGCCCGAAAAAAGGACACCCAAAGCAAATAAAAAGGATATTTGGGTGGAAGTGTAAGCTAAATTATCCCATTTTGTTTGTTTTGTAATAAGATATATGATAGAAAATAAACTGGCAAGGATCGGGCCATATAACGCCACCCATGCGACAGGAACATGAAAGTAGAATATTTTGTGGCTCATACCTTGTTCCAAAATGACGTTGGGATAGGTCAGAGAGAATACTACGATAAAAGGTATGGATACGACAACCAGAAGGAGCAGGAAAAGATCGCCGGGAAAAGGAAAAATACGAATTTGATTTCTCACCCTATCCAGACTCTAGGCAGTTATTAATAATTCTAGGAAAAAAGTTGCGGGCTTCAGGATTCTTTTTTGGTGATCTCAATGAAAAGCCCTCCCATGGTTCCGTAAAAAAGGCTGAAAAACAGAAGTAGAAGTACGCTCTTCCAGTAAAAGCCCGGCTCCAACCAAAATCTTTCCTCAGCCTCCAAACCAAATAAAAACAAAGGAATCGAAAAAGGAACCTGCAATAATGGCAGAACGATTTCCTTCAAACGGCTTTCTTCCGCGATGAGTCCCAAAGAAACTCCCAGAAATACAAGGGAAAGACTTCCCAAACAGGCAAACAACCACTCCCCTCCGAATCGGGAAACTTCAGAGGATTGAAAAAAAACGCTGAAGCTAAGGATCAATGCTGCATTTACTATGTTTGTGCAAACCCAAATCACGGCGCATTTTGCCAGATACAAATAAGCAGCAGATGTATGTGCAAGTGATGCAGTCCATCCGCCCGATTCCCTTTCTTCCCAAAGGGACTGCCCTACCAGAATAAAATTCAGTAAGAAGATAATCGCCCATTTCAATCCGCGAACGCTTCTCGCAGATAAAGATTCGTTAACTTCGATCGCCGAATAGAATATAAACAGAACGCAAAGACTAAGCGATAATAGGGAAACAAGACCACCTAATGAACGTCCAATGAGTAAAAATTCCTTTTTTAAAATTTTAAGAAACATGACGGGAGCCGTTGCCATAATCGGAAAGGTTTATGATTTCAGTACAATTCAAACCTTTGGGAATTTCATGTAAGACAATCAGAATCATTCTCTTTTCCATTTCTTCATTGAGAATCTTTGTAAATAGTTCCGTAGATTTGAGATCAAGACCGGTATAAGGTTCGTCTAAGAGGACGATGTCAGGTGAGGATAAGAAGGTTCGAATGAGAGCGGCCTTTTGTTTCATTCCGCGGGAAAACATATACACTGGTTCTCTCGTTCTTTTTTCCAATTTGAAACGACCTATCCAAGCACTAACCTCTTCTTCATTTAAACTCATTTCACTTAAAGAGGAATAATAACTGATATTTTCGGAAAGACTGAGAGAAGTGTACAATCCCAATTCATGACCTAGGTAACTGATTGTTTTTTCCCCTTCGGGAAAATGCCAGTTTTCGCTGATTTTAGCATAATGATAGATCTCTTTCAGAAAACTGGATTTGCCAGCTCCATTTTCCCCTTGAATGATGTACAACCCGGGTCCTGAAAAAGAAAGAGATAGGTTACGAAAAAGAGTTTTGTAGCCGACAGTTAAGTTGAGAGACTTACATTCAAGAATCGTTTTCGGCATCAGGCACCATGTTTCGATATCTCTTTCTATTCGCACTTCTGTTTTTTGGGTCTCTGCCCTTACTTGCGCAAAAACAGATCGGGGACAAGGAATATCCGGAGATCCTTTGGGGAAAAGACCAGGAATTCGACACTTCCGATTTTCCGAACGGTTCCTTTATCTACCACAAAGAAGATTTTATTTTAGCCAGAGGAAAACTATTTCAAGGCGCTCCTCCTCCTTCCATAGGCAGTTTTACCTACGGTGACCGTACAATCACAAACTCGGGCGAATGGAATAACGAAGCGATCGGGCTTATCTTGAGCGGAAAGGAGAAAGAAAAAACGGAAGGAAAGAAGATGCTGGCTGCCGGTGTCCGTTTTGATCCCCAATTTTTTCCATTTCGTTACAATCTGGGTAGAATGTATTCTTTGGATTTCAATTACGAAGGTGCGCTTGTCCAATTTGAATATGCAAAAGCGGAAGTGCCGGAATATTTCAAAACCTATCTCCATATTGCGATTCTTTCCGAACTGACAAGACAAGTATATTATGCAATTATGAATTACAAACTTGCTGCGGAAAAAAATCCGTACGATACGGAAGCATTGATTCGGATGAGCGATCATTATCTGGCGACAGGATTGAAAAACAGAGCACTTATCTATTTAAACAGGGCGCTTATCATTGATGAAGAGAGTCCGAATGTCAGACTCGGATTCGGAAGACTTGAGATGGAAAAAGGAAATTATCATATAGCTTATAAAATTTTCAATAAGACATCACTTACAACGGGAGAAGGAAAACAAAAACCTTACGATAAAAAATTTCATTATTATTTTGCAGAGACTGCCTCGAAAATTACTGACTACGAGACCGCAGAACAAGAGTATACGAAGATGTTGCAATTCAAGAACGATCCTTTTTTTGCAAGCATCTCCGCAAAAGTAATTATGAGAAGAAGAGATATTGCACGCAAATTTGCAGAAGCCAAACGAACTCAGTTGGACGATACGGAAGAAGTCACTCCGGAAAATTCCGAATAAGCCGACAGTATCAATCCATATCTGAAGAATTTAGGGGTTGTGTGGTATAGATGGGATTCAGGTATCCCCGCCCGATTTGGGAGGGGAACTACACCCGCCGCCCAATGTGTTCCTCTCTATCACACCACCTTTTTCTTGTAAAATGAAGTCGAAGTTTCCCGAATTTTTTTTGAAAAAAAGTTCACCTTTTTGCCATATTTAGCACTACTTTCTATGAATAAAAAAGTCCTGATTCATTTTTATAAACGGAAGATTTTGCTAATAAAAACGATTGCATTCTTATTTAAAATACTTTGAATCGAATCTATGGACAACCAGGTTCAATATTTAAACCAAATCATTGAGATCATCGATACGAAAGCAAGTGTTTTCAAAAAGAACAAAAACAAAATTCCTCAAGCAGCATACCAAGCTGAAAAACAAGTATTGACAAAGACGATTCAAGATGCGATCGCTCTTGCGGAATCAATCAAACCCACACCTTTTTCATTAATCAACGATCTGAAGTCTCTTATCAAACAGTTATAAATATAAATCTTTATGAAACTGCGGATGGATCAGAATTCGATTGTCCCAATCCGCTTTGTTTTCATTACTTAGTTCCGCCGGATAACGCGCGTCACTCCTTTCCCAACGCCCAAGCCATTCCTTTCCAAGGAGTCCCTCTTTTTCTTCGATTCCTTCAGGACATTTTGAATAGGCGATTGTGGTTTCGGATTTCGGTCCGGAACCAACCCCTCTTCCTACCCAAAAACCCACAGAGAGAAGAGCAGCCCGGACTCCAGTTGCGGCAGAATAAGTATAAAGACTTACCGTTTTTTCCCTTGTTTGAAAATAAGAAAATAGCATACTGAAAAATTCAGGTTTCCATAAAATAGAATCCGTTTTAAAAGAAAAAGGATCGTAAAAAACAACATCGGGAGACTCTTCCCGGGAAAAGGTCGTCGCAAAATCACCTAACACGAGTTTCCAGGTAAAGTTCTCCGAATCGGATTTCCAAAATGATTTTTCCAAAACTTCTTTCGGAGCTTTGTGAAACAAGTGAGGAAAACGTCCGTTGTTTTTTAAAGCAAGTCGCAATGGATCCAAATCGGATTCAAAACTGATCAAACGCATCGGTTTAGGATTCGCAAGTTCTTCGAAACAGCCTAATGCCGCCATCGCATTGGTGGCAGCCCCCAAACCGACATCCCAAATAACAATAGGATCTGTTTCATCATTGTATAAAAAAGCAGATTTCTCCGGATCACTCGAATCAGAAGAAATTCGCTGCCTTAGATTTGATTGGTCAATATAAAGCTTCTTCGCTTCTTCAACAGGGGAATTTACTGAATGCATCACTTCACCGGAACTTTTCTGGCGGACACTCCAATATCCCTTTTCTTCATTCTCTATGATTTCATAATCTCCCAAACTTCTTTTGCGAACTGCCTTGGAAGGTTTTAAAATATGATGGGAAGGATTGACATTATCGCTTTGACTTAAGCTATCTTTTTTCTCAGTATAATAAGAAAGAAACTTGCCGTTAAAAATTGAACTTCTCATCTCACTCATCAATCTGTGATAAAAATATAGGTTATGAATGGCAAGCAGCTGCCAACCGAGAACTTCATCTGACTTTATTAGGTGGTGAAGATAGGCTTTGGAATAATCTTTACAACAAATGCAATCACAGTTTTCATCCAGAACGGAATCTTCAAACTTATAAACGGCTCTGTGCAATTGTAATTTTCCGATGCTGGTAAAAGCTACTCCTCTCTGGGCAAGTTCCGTGGGGATGGTGCAGTCAAACATATCCACACCTCGATGTACCGCTTCCAATAAATCCAAAGGTGTACCCACTCCCATCAAGTACCGAGGTAGGTTTTTCGGAAGAAAGGATGCGGACAATTCGCAGAAATCATTTCTTTCTTCTTTTGTTTCGCCGACTGCAAGTCCCCCTATGGCGAAACCATCAAATGGCAATTGAGTCAAAACCTCCGCACTTTGTTTGCGAAGATCTTCAAAACAAGCACCTTGAACAATTCCGAACATAGACTGAAGTGAATCCCCCCTTGCATTCAGACTTCGTTTCGCCCAACGATGTGTGACTTCCATCGCGCGTTTTGCTTCCCAGTGCTCTACGGTGGAAGGAACACATTCATCCAACACCATCATGATATCGGAGCCGATTGCTTTTTGCATTTCAATGCTAATTTCAGGCGAAAGCATCACATTCTGCCCATCCACATAACTTCGAAAAACGGCACCTTCCTCAGTCATCTTTCTCGCGTTGGGAAGACTGAAAATCTGAAATCCGCCGGAGTCGGTGAGAACCGGCCCATCCCAATTCATAAATCTATGAATTCCACCTAACTTTCGAAATACTTCCGCTCCTGGTCGAAGTAGCAAATGATAGGTATTTGCAAGTAAGACCCGGGAGCCTACCGATTTTAAAGTTTCCACATTCTGTGCTTTGACTGTGGCTTGGGTTCCCACTGGCATAAAGATAGGAGTGGATACTTCTCCGTGTAAGGTGGTGAACCTGCCCGCACGTGCTTTGGTCCCCGGCGCTTCGGCTTCTAAGATAAAATTCAATCTGGACATGAATAAAACAAATCCGGGTCGGAGGATTTTTAATTCCTACTCATCCTCGTCCGACCAACCGATATCGGAAAGAAAATCATCATAGGAACCGTCATAGACGGTGATCTGATTATTGTCGAATATGATCAGTTTGGTGGCAACGCTCTTCAAGTGCATCTCATTATGTGTGACCATGACAACAGAACCGTCAAATTCATCAATCGCTTCAATCAATGAGTCGCAAGACTGCATGTCCAAATGGTTTGTAGGTTCATCTAAAAACAAAAGATGGGAAGGAGTCACAAGAATTTTGCCGAGCATCACCCTGCTTTTTTCACCGCCGGACAAAAATTTGATCTTTTTCAGACCGGTATCTCCGGAAAACATAAGTCCACCGGCGATATTTCTTGCCTTACCTTCCGTACAAGATTTGTCAGCACTCATGATCTCTTCCACAACTGTGGCAGTCTCGTTCATACTGAGTTTATTTGTCTGACCGAAATAACCTTCTTTGAGGATAGGATGTTTTGTAACGGTTCCCTTGGTAGTAGCAAGTTCGCCCGCTAGCAGCTTTAACAGAGTGGATTTACCCTTTCCGTTCTTACCGATGATACAGATTCTATCTCTTTTCCCCACACTGATGGAGAAATCATTGATCAGAAGGGGTTCTTTTCCGTCATAAGAAAAGGAAAGGTTCTCGGCAGATAACATCTGATTGGCGCCGAAACCCGCACTGTTAAAATATAATTCCAAATCTTCTATATTTTCCAGCGCCTTCATTTCACCTTGTTTTTCCAGCTTTTTCACTCTGGATTGGGTGCGGCTCGCAAAACTAGCCTTAGCTTTAAATTTTGCTATAAAGATCTCTTCCTGTTTACGCTTTTTAGCTTCATTCAAACGGGTTTTTTCGTAGATCTCTTCTTCCTGATTGATTTGAGTATAAAGTTTTTCAGTATCGCCTTCCACTTTGATGGCTTTGGTTCTATGTATCGCAACGACATGGGTCACAACGCTGTCCATAAAACTTCTATCATGAGTGATGAGTACAATCTCGCCTTCCCAGGTTCTTAAAAAATCTTCAAGCCAACGAATCGTTACAATATCAAGATAATTGTTCGGCTCATCTAACATTAGCATATCGGGACTGGAAACAAGCAGTTTGGCCAGGTTCATCCTGATCTGGTATCCCCCGGAAAACTCGGAAGGATGTCTTTCCATATCCTTTTCGGTAAAGCCCAATCCGAATAAAATCTTTTCCACTTTCCAGGTTTCGTATTCTTCGTCTTCGGGAAGACCAAGTGCACATTCTTCCAGAACTGTATTTTGTGTGAATTGAAGATGTTGTTGTAAATGTCCTATCTTATAATTTTTAGGAACAGACACTGTTCCCGAATCCGCTTCCACGGATCCCAAGATGATTTGAAAAAGACTGGATTTACCATGTCCGTTTCTTCCTACGATTCCGATCTTTTCCCCTCGATTGATGCTTAAATTCAAGTCATCGAAAAGTACTTGTTTCCCATAAGATTTATTTAGGCCTAAAATCTTGATCATCTACTTTGTCCTTACTTCTAATCCAAAGTTTTATATAGGTATGGGAATACTACAAAATTTGTTTCGAATGATTTGTGATTCCGGTTTGTTTTTATAAATCGCTCAGGTTCCTCGCTTCGATCAAAGCCCTTGTGAAATTTTCTTTCGGATTCATAAACACTTCTTTCGCATTTCCGAACTCGATGATTTTTCCCTTTTCCAAAATGTACAAATCATCACATAGATTCTTAACAAGTCCCAGGTCATGCGATACCAATACAAATCCCAAATTATCTTTTTCATTCAACTCTTTGATAAGAGATACGATTTTGATTTGGACAAGAACATCCAAAGCGGTGACTGGTTCATCCAACAAAACTAGTTCCGGTCCGGAAAGTATGGCACGCAGAATTGCAAATCTTTGGAGCTGTCCTCCGCTCAATTCTTTAGTTTTTTTGTTTAGGAGTGATCCATCCAATTGGAAACGATTC
This sequence comes from Leptospira ilyithenensis, assembly GCF_004771005.1. Classification (GTDB taxonomy): domain Bacteria; phylum Spirochaetota; class Leptospiria; order Leptospirales; family Leptospiraceae; genus Leptospira_A; species Leptospira_A ilyithenensis. Next base: position 223,468 of record NZ_RQHV01000061.1, on the reverse strand, counting down.
AAATAAGATTCGATGTTTTCCAATGCCATCTTACGAGCAGAAGGCGAAAGTAAGATTCCTTTTTTAATTTTAGTCGGTTCCAAAAGAGATTCCAAAATGGAATGGAATGGAGAAAAAAAGGAATAAGGATCTTGAAAGACCGGCTGTATGGGAGGATTCGATTTAAACTTTTTCGATTGTAATGGCTCGCCGTCCCAGAGAATTTCCCCTTCGCATCTGTAGGATTTGACTAACTCGCGGACACCCAAAATGCTTCGAAATAATGTGGATTTCCCTGAGCCCGAACGGCCGACGATCCCCGTGATTTTTCCCCTATTTGCAGTTAGATGAATCCCGGAAAGAATTTCCGATTTCCCAAAATGAACGCGTAAATTTCGAATTTGCAACATTGTATTTTTGATACGAAAAACTATTGCGTTTTGTTTCCCAAAGAAAGATGTTACAGAGAAAGGTCTAAAGGCAAGTGAATTTCGTAAAAATCACAGAAGTTGGTCCGCGAGACGGACTTCAGAATGAAAAGGCGATCGTTCCCACAGACGCCAAATTTGAATTTATCCAAGCATTGGCAAAGACGGGCCTGCAACATATTGAAGCCACTTCTTTCGTAAAAAAAGAATGGGTTCCCCAAATGGGAGATGCGGAAGAACTCACCAAACTAATATTTGGTGGAAATCCGATTGACCCTGAGATTCAGTTATCCTGCCTCACTCCCAATATCAAAGGTTACGAAAAAGCGGTCTCACTCGGATTCAAAGAGGTGGCGGTATTCACGGCTTCCTCCGAATCTTTTACAAAAAAAAATATAAATAAGACGATAGATGAGTCGATCACTGCTTTCCTGGAAATCTTCCAAAGAGCCAAAGAAGACAATGTGAAAGTAAGGGGTTATATTTCCACTGTCATCGCATGTCCTTACGAAGGAAAAATTTCTCCTGACAAAACTCTTACCGTAGCAAAAAAACTTTTGGATGCAGGTGTTTACGAAATTTCTCTCGGAGAAACCATCGGAGTTGCCGTCCCTAGCGAAGTAGAATCCCTTTTAAACGTTCTCTTAAAAGAAATTCCGTCACGCCTGTTGGCTGGCCATTTTCATGATACTTACGGAATGGCGATTTCCAATGTAAAACAATCTTTGAATATGGGACTTAGATCTTTCGATTCCTCCGCGGGGGGACTAGGAGGATGCCCTTATGCCAAAGGAGCTTCGGGAAATTTAGCGACGGAAGATCTGGTTTATTTCCTGGAAAGAGAAGGTTATCATACAGGAGTCGATTTGGATGCGCTTGTAAATGCATCTTCACTTATGGAAAAAGCATTAAACCGTCCTCTTCTTTCCAGAACCTATGTTGCCAAATCCAAAGCAAAAGAATCTTCCTAAGGAATTAAAATCCTCTCTAGACGAAGCAATCCGGGAATACAGTGATATAAAGTATCTCTCTACCGATCCCATTATCTTTGCTCACGGATACAAAGATGCGAAGGACAAAGAAATCATCTCCCTCTTCTCCGCTTTGTATGCATATGGCAACGTAAAGGCGATCAAACAGTTTTTAACTCCCTTGTTTGAAAATCTGGGTCCGCATCCTTACGACTCCATAGACCGGGAAGATTCCTATTTCGAAGATTGCATCAGGAAAATGGGATATTACAGATTCCAAACAAAAGAAGACAACCGGAACTTTCTTAGAGCCATCGCAAAGTTAATCCATAAATTTAAACCATCTAACAGAGACATGGATTCCGGAATTTTAGAAGGATACTTTTTAGATTCGGAAAACAGATTTGATCCGATACCCGGGATCGCCCGGTTCCAAGAGACGTTGCAGAACGAGGTAATTTCCCTTAACAAAACAAATAAGATCGCAAGCGGACTGAAATTTTTAATCGGCGAACCGAATTCCGTATCTGCAAAAAAAAGAATCTGTTTGTTTCTTCGTTGGATGGTAAGATCGCAATTTCCTGACTTTGCAATCTACAAGATCATCCGTGCAAATGAACTCCCCTTTCCTTTGGATGTGCATATCCAAAGACTGATTAAGATTCTGGGGATTTCGGAAAGAAAAACATTCGGGATGAAAGAAGCAATTGATGTTCGGAATTTTTTTAAAAATCTAAATCCGGAAGATCCTCTCTTGTATGATTTTTACCTGACCCGAATCGGGATGATTCAAAAATGCAAAGGAGTAAAGATAGAATCCATATGCTCAGGGTGTAAAATCAGAAAGGTTTGTAAGATTGGTAGTGCCACGGGGAATTGAACCCCGATTGCAAGGATGAAAACCTTGTGTCCTAACCATTAGACGATGGCACCATTACAGGACTAAAACTTGTGAGTCGTCGGGGATTCGAACCCCGGACCCATTCCTTAAAAGGGAATTGCTCTACCAGCTGAGCTAACGACTCGTGCTCTGTTGCCAAGAATAATCGCATAGGGTACTCGGTCAATCAATACTACATAAAATAATCGAAATCCCAAAAGAATTTATTTCATTATAATCGTGTGTTCTCGATCTGGCCCTGTAGAAACAATACCTATTTTTGTTCCCACCAGTTCCTGCAGTTTGTTAATATAACTCTGGCAAGTTGGTGGTAATTTGGCAAAATCACAAATCCCGGAAATATCATCCTTCCAGCCTTTAAAGTCAGCAAACACCGGTTTAACGTCTTCCAGTCCTTGGGATGGAAAATGATCCAATCTTTTGCCTTTTAACTCATAGCCGATCACAACCGGAATAGACTCATAATGAGATAATACGTCGATCTTCGTAAGAACCAAAGAATTGATTCCGTTTACAGTAATGGAATGTTTGATCATTTCTACATCAAACCAACCGCAACGTCTGGGCCTGCCCGTTGTAGAACCGTATTCTCCACCGAGCTTACGAAGCACATCCCCTGCCTCTCCCAAGATCTCGGAAGGAAAAGGCCCTTCCCCCACTCTGGTAGCATAGGCTTTGGTGATCCCAATAACATCTTTTAGGTGACGAAAATTCACCCCCGAACCTGCCAATGCCCCGCCCGTTGTGGGATTGGAGCTTGTTACGTAAGGATAGGTTCCGAAATCAATATCAAGTCCGGTCCCTTGCGCTCCTTCCAAAAGAATTCGTTTCCCTTTTTCCAATTCGGAATTGAGATAATAGATGGTATTGATTATATTTTTACCCATCCTTTCCGCGAAATGGAGCAAATTAGGATAAATTTCATCAAAACGAACCGGTTCCAAATCGTAGTATTTTACCAATTCCTGGTTTTTTACATCAAGAATATGTTCTAATTTTTTCTTGAGTCCTTCTTTATCGAGAAGATCTCCGGCGCGAAGGCCCATACGGAGCATTTTGTCCGCATAACACATACCTATTCCCTTTTTTGTAGTACCAATCTTTCTTTCCGGACTGGAACCAAGCTCTCTTGCTTCATCGATCATTCTATGATAAGGAAGTAAAATATGGCAGGAATCGCTGATTAGAATTTTTTCAGAAACTCTAAATCCACTTTTTTCCAATTCAGCGCATTCTTGTAAAAAATAATCGGGATCAAGCACAACCCCGTTACCAATCACACAAACTGTGTTATCATAAATAATTCCGGAAGGAACCAAGTGAAAAACATATTTTTTTCCACCGACGACAACCGTATGACCCGCGTTAGCGCCACCTTGATAACGTACAATGATATCAGTATCTTTTGATAGATAATCTATTACCTTTGCTTTCCCTTCATCGCCCCATTGGGCACCGACCACTAAATTTGCGGGCATAATCTACCTTACCTTTGCGAAAATACTTCTTCTATTGGATCTATATGTAATGCGAAGCCGCAGGCCTCTTTTTTCAATTCGGTATAAGTTTCATAAAGCCCGTCATAAACTCCCCCGGCAAATACCGGTTCCGAATGACCTTCCCTATATCCTTGAAAAACAATTCCGGTATAGTAATTTACATCCCGAATCAATGCCGGGTCCCAGACCCCAAAAAAGCTAACACTTGCTTTTTGCCATTCCGTAATTAAAGAGGAGACTTCTTTAAGATAATCCTCCGCTTTCCTTTTTTGATCCGAAGGAAAATCAAAGGATAAAATTGTTTTTTTGAACTCTTCAAACCCGGAAAAAGGGACAGGCTTTAAAAATATTTTCAAAATTTCAATGGAATGGGGATCTGTATTCTTACGACTCGCCAAGTTGATGAGTTCCGTATGATTTTTTGTAAATAATAGCTGAGCTGTTATTTCTTCCCATTCTTCTTCCCAACTCAAAATCTCAGTGACAAGAGATAGTAACCCTGCATGACCTAAAGCGAAACTAACAGCTTCTTTTCCGGCAGTGAATGACCAAAGTTTTTCTAAAATTTGAATTTGAGAGATGATGTTTTGAATGCTGCTGTTTCCGATGGACTCCCCTCCGATTTGGAGGATCTCCCTTCTGGAAGCATTTCTTTTTTTATGATCTCGGATCTTACGACCTACGTAATATACGTTCTGATTCTCTTCCCAATGGGAACGGGCAGCCATGCCCTTTACCACCTGCAAGGTGAGATCCACGCTAGGAGAAAGTTCATATCCGTCCCAATCGCGAGCGCGCAAAATAGAGGCGGATTCGGAAGCTCCCAGATGAGAATGAAAGGAGGATGAATAATCAAAAGAGGGTAAAGTAATTTCGGAATAATTATTATTTTCGAATATTTGCATGAGTCCTGCGAGTAGAACTCTTCTATTCTTTGTTTCTTCCGGTCCTAAAAAATGGAATCCGTCCGGAATCCATCTTCTTTCTGCAAGTTTTGATTTTTTTGCTGAATTCATGATTGGGAACTATGCCCAAGAAGACAGATTAGAGAAATACATGATTTATGCAATCACTTGTAAAAATCGGATAGACAAATCAATATCTTTCGTTACATTAATGTCGGTTTAGGGGCAAACATGACAGAAAAAGAAGCCACATTGGGGCGATGGCACAAAGAATTTTTTGAAAATATTCACTTATTTATGAAATCCGGCCTTTCGCAAGCGGAAGCAAAATCCATCTTAGAAGAATTTTTAGTTCTTTCCCAAGCGACTCCAAAGCCTCAGGTGATGGAGATTTTCCAGGAACCGGACAGATTGGAGGAAATCGGAGTCTACACTGACATCAAAAAGGAACCCAGAGATTTTATGCTGAAATTTCTGGATCCGATCATGAAAAAGTTTACCGTAGAAGGAGTCGAAAACCTAAAATTATTGAACGGAGTGATTGGAAAGTTCCCTGTCACGCTCATTTCCAACCACCTGAGCCATCTCGATGCCCCGGCCATTTTTACCCTTCTTTACAACACGGGAGAAGAAGGTAGAAAAATCGCCGAATCCCTGGTTTTCATCGCAGGGCGTCTTGCTTTCGAACCAGACTTCACCCGACTTGGTCTCTATATGTTTGGAACCCTTCTCGTATGTTCCAAAAAGGATATGGCTGACAATCCTTCCCTATCGGACGTGATGACCAAAATCAATATGCGCGCCTTCCGCCATTCTCAAAAACTCAAATCGGAAGGGAAAATCATCTCCATCTTCCCGGAAGGGACCCGTTCCAGAGACGGAAGACTGATGCCATTTGTAGATACGGTATACCATTATGTGGCAAACCAAATAATCCTTCCCATCTCACTGGAAGGCACTGATAAAATCCTACCTATTGAAGGTTTATTATTCAATCAGGCTGTAGGAAAACTGGTAATCGGAAAGCCGGTGTTAGTTGGTGAACTTACAAAAAAGGAAATGGAACATTTTCCGAAACACATCGAACAAATTCAATTTCCGGGTGTAGGTGACAAAAAACAGTTCATCATTGACAATCTCGCGCTTCTCGTCGGTTCCAATTTAAACAAACACAAACATGGAACATATCGGAACTTATACAAAGGAAGCGGAAAATCAAATTCACTGATCAGCCTACCGAAGACACCGGAAGAAAACATTGTGATCATCGGTTCATCCAATATGTCCGTGGCGGTTGCTTGCGTACTTGCCAACAAAAACGTAAAAGTTACAATCTATGATCCGAATTCGGAATTTGTAAAACAAAGTAATGAGGAAAAAAGAGATATCATCCACTACCCGATTTACAAACTGCCGCCAAACATAGATTTTTCGGATGATCCGTCCGTTTTCGAAAAAGCAACTCTTTTCGTTCAGGGAACGAACCCTTGGGAATTCGATTCTATTTTCCCAAAGATCAAACCGTATCTTCAAAACAATAAATCACCCATTGCCAACGTGATCAAAGGATTCACCGGTTCGAAAAAAGGACTCATCTTGGAAGACCTGACTGATTTGTTGGGAATTGAAAGAGATAGATTGGCTGTTGTATCGGGAGCATGTTATCCGGATCAGATTATGGAAAGAAAAATTTCCGGATTCGAAGTTTCGGCTTCGAGCGATGCCCTGATCGAAAAGATACAGTTACTTTTCAATACCAGCTATGTTTTTACAAGGCCAGCCATCAATCCCCACGATACAAAAGGGGTTCAGTTGGGCGGTGCCTTAAAAACAATCTACGCCGTAGCAATGGGGCTTGTGGAAGGTTACTTCAAACGAGAATTAGGTGGGAACGTAGACAATACTTTATTCCATCTTTCAAATCGTTTTTTCAATGAAATGGTATCCATCGGAGTGACTCTTGGTGGCGACCAAGCCACTTTCAACGGACTCTCAGGAATGACAGATTTTATGTTAGCTTGTTTCGGATCGGACACAAGAGACAGAAAATACGGATACGATCTTGCCCATGGAACCAGACCGGAAAAAATCACCAATGGTTTTTACGGCTTAAAGGTTTTACCAAACCTGATTCATTTGGATGAGAGGAAACATCCTATCGTCGCCTCCTCCTATAAAGCAGTGATTCAAAATGAGGATTTTGATAAAATCGCAGAACACCTCCAGTTGCAACTTGCGAGATTGTAACAGTGGTTCGAATCCGAAATTTATTGACTACGCTGTTAAGTGGTAAGAAAAAAAAGTCCGCCATAAAGCGGACTTTTTAGAAAGGAATCAAATAAAGATTTAAATCTTATTTAGTTTTCTTTTCCTTTTTAGGTTTTGCATCTGCTTTTGCTTTCGGAGCTGCCGCCTTTGCACGTTTAGCTACTCTTTCTTCTTTCAATTCATCAGCAGTTTTACGTTCAACTAACTCTAAAATTGCCATTTCTGTATTGTCAGACTGACGATTCACAAGGCGAACAATTCTAGTATATCCCCCCAAACGAGTTGCGTATCGGTTGGAAAGGTCGGTAAGAAGTTTGCTCACGATCTCTTGACTACCTAGATGACTGTAGAGATAACGAGTGTTATGCAGGATTTTCTCCGCTTTTTGTTTCTCATCAAGAGTTCCCAAAGCAGAATCTAAATTTCTTTTTGCACGAGAAATCATTCTCTCTGCATAAGAACGAGCAACTTTCAATTTTGCTACTGAAGACTCAATTCTTTCATAACGAAAGAGAGAGATTACCATATTTTGAATCATAGCTTTTCTATGATCCGCTGATCTATTTAGTTGGCTTACTTTATTACGTTTTCTCATTTTAAAAATCTCTCATTCCGAAAGACAAACCAAGCGATTGTAGTTTGATCTTTAATTCTTGCAAACTTTGTTCACTAAAATGTTTGGATTTTGTCATTTCCTCTTCGCTACGTTTTACAAGCTCGCCGATGAAATCAATTTCAAGGCTTCGTAAAACGTTTGTTGCGCGAACAGACAATTCCAATTCTTCCACATGTTTAGAAAGGGATGCTTTTAATTTTTCGTCTGCTTCATCTAACTCTTCTTCTTCTTCTTCGATTTCTTCTTCGAAGTTGATGAATACGGTTAAATGGTCTTTTAGAATTTTTGCAGCTTGAGCTACCGCATCTTCGGGAGATACGGAACCGTCTGTCCAAACTTCTAAAGTTAATTTTTCATAATCGGATCTTTGCGCTACACGAGTCTCAGACACTTCAAAAAGAACTTTTTGAATCGGTGAAAAGATAGAGTCGATAGGAATCGTTCCCAAAACTTCGATATCTTTCTTTTTGTCTTCTGCAGGAACATACCCTCTTCCTCTTTGGATTTCCAAATCAAGGATAAGGTTTGCGTCTTCATTCAAAGTAGCGATATGAAGATCAGGATTCATGATTTCTATGGAAGAATCAATCGCCAAATCCCCGGCACGGAAATAACCCGCACCTTTCAATTCGATATGAATGACTTTGCTTGCTTCTTTGTCCTCAGGCTCGTATTTGATACGAACTTGTTTGAGGTTGAGGATGATACGAGTCACGTCTTCCGCAACTCCCTCAATATAAGCGAACTCGTGCGTCACACCTTCGATTCGGATCGCGGAAATAGCCGCTCCCTCGATCGAAGACATAAGAGTTCTTCTTAAAGAATTCCCTATGGTTGTACCGATCCCTCTTTCGAAAGGCTCGGCTACAAACTTACCATAATTAGGAGTATTCACATCAGTAGTGAATTCGATTTTTTTTGGTCTTTTAAAACCTTTTAGTAAATTCTTTGGGGACAATGTCGTATCCTTCTTCTCTAGATTCCGTTAGCTTACTTAGAGTACAACTCTACGATTACCTGTTCTTTCACTGGGATATCGATATGATCTCTTGTTGGAAGAGATAAAATTTCCCCGGAAAATTGTGCGTAATCAACCGATACCCAAGATGCGGTTCTGTTGATCGCTTGCGCCAATCTGATATTTTCTTCAATGAAACTGGATTTTTGAAATTTTTCTCGAATTTCAACCTTATCGCCAATATTCACTCTGTAAGAAGGAATATCTACACGAATTCCATTTACGATAACATGTCTGTGAGCGACAAAGTTACGCGCTTGTCTTCTTGTTACCGCATAACCCATGCGGTATAGAACATTGTCCAACCTTCTTTCCAAGAATTGGAGTAAGTTCTCTCCAGGAATCCCTGGAGTATGAGATGCTTCTTCAAAATAACGACGGAATTGTTTTTCTAAAACTCCATACGCTCTTTTTACTTTTTGTTTCTCACGAAGCTGCGCACCGTATTCAGTTATCTTTCCTTTTTTCTTAGGAGGTAAACCCGGTGGGTATTTTCTTTTTTCTAATGATGATTTCTCTTTGTGAAGAGTATGACTGTTTTTAAGAAAGAGGTTTAAACCCTCTCTTCTCATTAACTTTACAACTGGTCCTCTATAACGTGCCATATGTTTTCCTTATCCCCTAACTAAACTCTTCTTCTCTTACGTGGACGGCATCCATTGTGTGGAAGAGGGGTAACATCTTTTATCAATTTAATGAGTAATCCCTTTGTAGTAAGGGAACGAATCGCAGATTCTCTTCCGATACCAGGACCTGAAACCATAACGTCTACTTCGGAAAGTCCGGCAGCTTCAATTGCTTTCTCTGCCGCACTTGTAGCAGCAATTTGTGCCGCATAAGGGGTGGATTTTTTAGAACCACGGAATCCCATCATTCCGGAAGAAGACCAGGAAAGAACATTCCCCGCCATATCTGTAATCGATACGATGGTATTGTTAAAGGAAGCTTGAATGTAAACCTTTCCTCTCGGAACGTTTTTCTTTTCCTTTTTTTTAACTTTCTTGGTATCTTTTTTGCCTTTTGCTTCTTTCTCAGCCATGAATGATTCCTCTATTTACCTGGGGCTTTTTTCTTATTCGCCACTGTCTTTTTAATACCTTTTCTGGTACGAGCATTTGTGCGGGTTCTTTGCCCATTCACTGGAAGTCCTCTTCTGTGACGAAGACCTCTATAACAACCAACATCCATCAAACGTTTGATGTTTAGATTCACTTCAGAACGAAGATCCCCTTCTACTTGGTATCCTTCTTCAATGACCCGACGGATCGCAGCTTCATGTTCGTCCGTTAGATCTTTCACTCTAATGCTTTCATCGATCCCAGCTTTTTTCAGGATCTCTTGAGAAGACGTCTTACCTATTCCGAAGACATAAGTGAGACCGATCACAATTCTTTTGTTTGATGGTAAATCAACACCGGAGATACGTGCCATATATTCTTATCGTTGCCTTTGTTTGTGTTTAGGGTTTGTGCAAATCACTCGGATCACACCTTTTCTGCGAATGACTTTGCACTCAGGACAGATTTTTTTAACTGATGCTCTAACTTTCATTTTCTTTCCTATTTCTTTCTGTAGGTAATTCGGCCTTTCGTTAAATCATACGGAGAAAGTTCCACTGTAACTTTATCACCTGGAAGAATCCGAATATAGTGCATTCTCATCTTACCAGAGATATGCGCTAATACCTTGTGACCATTTTCCAACTCTACACGAAACATAGCGTTCGGTAGTGGTTCCAAAACGGTTCCATCAATGGTTATTGCTTCTTCCTTTGCCAGGGTGATTCTCCTATTGAATCGATTTTAAAATAGAATCGGTGATTTGTTCCATACTTCCCAAGCCATTGATCTGCCGAAGGATACCTGTTCCCTTGTAAAAATCGATCAGGGGCAGAGTCTTTGTGTTGTAAGTATGCAGACGGTTTTTGATGGTCTCTTCGTTGTCATCCGAGCGTCCTTCTTTGATCGCTCTACCTAGCAACCGTTTCACCAACTCTTCATCGGGAACGTCTAGGTTGACAACGGAGTCGAGCTCCATATGAAGCTCTTTGAGGATTTCCGAGAGAGCCTTTGCTTGCTCCACCGTCCTAGGAAATCCATCCAGTATGAATCCATTCGCACAATCAGGTTCGACCAAACGATCCCGGATTATGCCTATAACGACAGCATCCGGAACGAGGTCTCCCGCGTCCATATATTTTTTTGCTTCTACACCCATAGCAGTACCATTTTTTACAGCACTTCTAAGAATATCACCAGTGGAGATTTGGGGAATTTTAAATTTTTCTTTAACGATATCTGCTTGGGTACCTTTTCCAGCTCCTGGAGGTCCCATAAAGATGAGTCTCTTCATTACTATGCCCTACCCTTAATCTTGGTCTTTTTCATGAATCCTTCATAATTTCTCATAAGAAGTTGGGCTTCAATTTGTTTCAATGTTTCCAGAGCCACACCCACCATAATGAGAAGCGAAGTTCCCCCAAAAGTATATACAAGAGTTCCACCACCTGTGTTTGAACCTAGGTTGAGAAATTTGATAATCAAATAGGGAGCAAGAGCAAGACCCGCGAGAAATAACGCGCCGGGTAGAGTGATCCGATTTAATATCTTTTCAATCATTTCTTTTGTTTGTGAACCTGGACGAACACCGGGAATAAACCCGCCGTATTTCTTTAAATTGTCAGCTAACTCTTGTGGGTTGAACTGAATGGCAGTATAGAAATAAGCGAAGAAAATTATGAGAGATGTATAAATGATAAAATAGAATAGTGCGTGATACCAGATTTGAGAGAACGGGTTGAAAAAATCCATAATCACTGCCCAGCCAGCCCATTGACCGCCCTTAGACGATAACCATTGAATGATGGTTTGGGGAAATAAGATCAAAGAAGATGCAAAGATGATAGGCATTACGTTTGCGCTATTCACTTTGAAAGGAATGGACTGGCTACGTGCCTGAACCATCTTTCTTCCTACCATTTGTTTTCCGTAGTTCAACGGAACTCGTCTCACTCCTTGTGTAAGGATGACTGTAAGAGCAATGAGTAAGATAAAAATAATCAAAAGAATCAATACGGAAAGTGCGTCCGAAGTATCGGAAGTAAACATAGAAATCAATGCTTCCGGCATACGGCCGATGATACCTGCAAAAATGATAAGAGAAATTCCGTTACCAATTCCACGCTCAGTAATTTGTTCACCTAACCAAATCAGTAATACCGTTCCGGTTGTAATGGAAAGCATCGCCAAAGGCAAAAAATACGCTTCTACCGAAGGGTTAATGAGACCAGGGTATTTTGCAGGAGAATTTCCCGATCCTGTGGACCAGGAATTTGCAAGTTGAATCACTGCAAGGGATTGAACCGCACATAGAATCAAAGTTCCGTACTTAGTATACTGTTGGATCTTCTTTCTTCCTTCTTCTCCTTCCTTTTGCATCTTTTGCAAAGAAGGAATGAGAACCATCACTAGTTGCATAATGATGGAAGAAGAAATATAAGGCATAATCCCTAAGGCGAAAATAGAAAATTTGAGAAGAGCACCACCCGCAAACAAATCCACCATCCCAAGAAAACCTTCGCTTGGATCTGCTGTAATTCCTGTAACGATCAAACTATTAATTCCAGGAATGGAAACATGAGTTCCCATCCTGAAAAGTAATAACATACCGATTGTAAAAAAAATCTTGGAGCGTAGTTCAGGAATTCTAAAGATGTTTGCTATTGTTTGAAACATTGGTTATGCTTTTTTCTTCTCTTCTTTTTTCTTTTCACGAATCACAACTTTTCCACCTGCTTTTTCAATCTTTGCTTTCGCAGATTCTGAAAAGCCATCAGCAGTGATTGTGATCGCCGCAGTGATTTCTCCCGTTCCAAGAACTTTGATCAGATCAGTTTCGCTTTTGATCAAATTTTTCGCTTTTAGAGCAGCAGGAGTCACTTCACCGGAAAGACCAGCTTTTGTTAGAGCAAGCAGATTGACCGGTTGGAATTCTTCTTTGAAAATATTTGTAAATCCGCGTTTCGGCAAACGTTTGTGAAGTGGCATCTGACCACCTTCAAACCCTCTTTTCATAGAGGACGCACGAGCTCTTTGTCCTTTCGAACCACGAGCAGATGTTTTACCAAGTCCGGAACCAGGACCTTGACCTACTCTTTTCTTAGAGGTCTTAGCACCTTTAGGGATCGGGATTAGGTTTTTATTTCCTAAAGAAGTGGATTTTTTGGCTCTTTTTTTGCCAAATCCTCTTCCTTGTTCAATTTTTTCTGTTTGAGCCATTCAATTATACCTTATCTACTTTCAGTAGGTATCCTACCTGACGAAGCATTCCCTTCAATTGAGGAGTTACTTTGTGCTTTCTAGTTTGGCCTTTTTTCTTAAGACCGAGAGCAATCAAAGTTTTTTTGTGCATCGGAATGATACCGATAGAACTTTTTTCTTGGGTTACCAATACTTCTTCCATATCAATCTTTCCTTTATAGATCTTGACCGAACAAGTGTTTAAGGCTCACACCACGGCGTTTTACCGCCATAGAAGGAGTTTCCAATTGTTGGAGTGCATCCATCGTCGCCTTAACAATGTTCATCGGATTTGAGGATCCCCAGGACTTTGTAAGAACATCTTGGATTCCCGCTCTTTCCAATACGGAACGAACGGATGCTCCGGCAATGATCCCGGTTCCCGGAGTCGCAGGCTTTAAAATCACTCGTGCTGATTTAAAACTTCCGATCGCATCGTGCGGAACGGTATGTCCGATGTAATGAATGGATTTTAAATTCTTTTTAGCTGATTCGATGGATTTGCGGATCGCATCCGGAACTTCGTTAGCTTTTCCAAATCCGATTCCTACTTTTCCTTTGGAATCCCCTACTACAGAAAGTGCGTTGAAGGAGAAACGACGTCCCCCTTTTACTACTTTTGCAACACGGTCGATCTTTACTACTTTCTCAGTAAATTCTTTTGTTTCTTCTTCTAGGATCATATTAGAACTCCAAACCACCTTCACGAGCGGAATCTGCGAAGGCAGCGATACGGCCATGGTAAACCATACCAGAACGATCCAAAACTACCTGGGAAACTCCGGCGGTTTTAGCTTTTTCTGCGATCAGTTTTCCCAATTGCACTGCTGCGGCTTTGCTCTTTTTAGAATTTTCATGTTTCGGAAAATCCTTACTTTGTGTAGTAACAAAAGCAACCGTAACACCTTTCGTGTCATCAATCACTTGAGCAGTCAGATAACGATTGGATTTATTAAAAACCAAACGAGGACGACCAGAGTTTGCTTGCAGTTTATAACGTACTCTTTCTGCCCGTCTTTCTCTTTTAATGTATTTTGCTGTCTTGTTAATCATAACGATTTACTACTTCTTACCAGTTTTTCCAGCTTTTCTACGGATGTATTCATTGCTGTATTTCACACCCTTACCTTTGTAAGGCTCCGGTGGTCTTTTAGAACGAATATCAGCGGCAACTTGGCCAACTAATTGACGATCAATTCCTGAAATTTTAATTTTCAACTGATCAGCAACATCGATTTTGATACCTTCAGGCTCGGGGAAAACCACTTCATGAGAATAACCCAAGCTCATCACTAAATCTTTACCTTTCTTCTGAGCTCGGTAACCGACCCCAGTGATCTCAAGGTTTTTTTCCCAACCGGTGGTTACACCTTTGACATTATTCATCGCAAGAGATCTTACAAGCCCGTGCAATGAAACTGTCTTTTGGTCTTCACTTGTTCGTGTAAAAACCAGTTCACCATTTTCCACTTTCGCAACTACGCCTTCATAAAGAGGTGATTTCAGCTCACCTAATGGGCCTTTTACGGTAATAAAATTTGATTCTGCTTTTACTTCTACCTTTGCAGGCAATTTAATAATACTTTTACCAACTCGAGACATGATGATTCAATATCCTTTCTAAGGTTAGAATACCTTACAAAGAACTTCTCCTCCTACTCTGAGTTTGCGCGCACGTTTCCCAGTCATCACTCCTTTCGAAGTGGAAAGGATGAGAGTTCCAATGTTGTTTTTGAACGGACGAATCTCTTCCGACTGAATGTAGACTCTTCTACCTGGGGTAGAAACTCTTTCAATCATACGAATGACAGGTCTTTTGTCCGGATCATATTTCAATTTTACTTGAAAATCATCAAAACTACCGTTCTTTACCGTTTGAATCTCATCCACAAAACCTTCTTCTTTTAGAAGTTCTAGGATGGATTTCTTAATTTTACTTCCCGGAATCACACACAACTCGTGTTTCGCTTGTTGTGCGTTTCTGATGCGGGTTAGCATATCTGCTATAGGATCTGAAAGACTCATTTATAATAACCTTTCCTATATTCTACCAGGAGGATTTTTTCACGCCAGGGATCTGAGCTTTACTAGCCAAATCACGGAAGCATAGACGACACATATCAAAGCGGCGCAAATATGCGCGCGAACGACCGCAAAGAGGGCAACGATTATACTCTCTCACTTTGAATTTTTGCTTTTTGGCGTGGCGTTCCATCATCGATTTTTTCGCCATAATCTGCCTCCTACTTATTTGCCGTTCGGTAAGGCATACCGAAGGCGTGAAATAATTCGTACGCTTCTTTGTCTTCTTCAGTGTTCGTGACAAAGGTGATATTGATTCCATAGATCGTATTGATTTTATCAAAATGGATCTCAGGGAAAATGATTTGTTCTTTTACGGATAAGTTGTAATTACCACGTCCATCAAATCCTTTCGGATTGACTCCGCGAAAGTCACGAACCCTTGGAAGAGCGATGTTGATGAATCTGTCTAAGAATTCATACATGTAATTTCCACGAAGAGTAACTTTACAACCGAGGACCATGCCTTCTCTCACTTTAAAACCAGCGATTGACTTTTTAGCAAAAGTTTTAACCGGTTTTTGGCCGGTAATCTGACCGATCTCCACAAGACAAGCTTCCATTGCTTTCGGATTGGTATGAGCTTCACCCATACCGACGTTGATCACAATTTTTTCTAATTTGGGAACTCGCATCACACTTTCAAAACCGAGCTGCTTTTGCAGATTCGGGCGAATGTCCTTTTCGTATCTTTGTTTAAGTCTAGGTACCATAATTATACTTCTTTACCTTCCGGACGTGTCACGCGGATCGTTTTACCATCCTTTTTGGAAAAACCAAGGCGTACAGCCTTAATTTTCTTCTTAGGCTTCGCTTTGTTATCAGCCTTAGGATCGCTAAACATTACATTGGAAATATGGATCGGAAATTCGATCTCAATCGCCCCACCTTGTGGGTTCTCTTGAGTCGGTCTCACGTACCGGCGTCTCTTGTTTACACCTTCGATGTAAACACGGTCTTTTCTTTTATCAACCGCGAGAACCTTTCCTTTCTTTCCTTTCTCTTTTCCGGAAATAACCAAAACTTCATCATCTTTTTTGATTTTAGTTTTTTTGAATTTCGTAGGTTCTGAACCACGATAAGCTAATTTTACTGGCATATTATAAAACCTCCGGAGCGAGTGATATGATTTTCATATATTTCTTATCACGGAGTTCACGGGCCACCGGCCCAAAAATACGAGTTCCTTTAGGATTGCCTTTATCATCAATGATGGCAACTGCGTTGTCATCAAAACGGATGTAAGTTCCGTCAGCACGGCGAACTTCTTTTTTAGTTCGCACAACAACCGCTCTTTGAACCGCTTTGCTGTGTACTTTTTTACCTTGCCCGTCACGAAGACCGTAAGCAGGTTGTGCATCTTTTACAGCGACAATGATTTCATCGCCGAGACTAGCGTATCGTTTCTTAGATCCACCAAGAACTTTTACGCACATGACTTTTTTTACACCCGAGTTATCGGCAACTTGTAAAATAGTTTCTTGCTGAATCATACTAGTTTCGCCTTCTCAACAACCTTTAAAAGTTTGTGATGTTTCTGTTTGGATAGAGGACGAGTTTCAATTGCGATCACTTTGTCCCCTACTTGACATTCGTTTTTTTCATCGTGAATTTTCACACGTGAAGTTCTTGTCATAATCTTCTTGAAACGAGGGTGAGTTTTTCTAGTGATCACTTCAATGATCACAGTTTTTTCCATCGCATCACTAACTACAACACCTTGAATGGTTAAAGATTTCTTTAAATTCTTTGCTTCCATAACCTACTTCTTCTTGCCCTTGGTCGCTTTCGCAACCGGTGCCGCTTTACCAGCTTTAGGTGGGATTTGTTTGAGTTTTCCCGCCGCCGCTAATTCCTTCTCTCGTTGGATAGTAAGCGCTTGTGCAATTCTCTTCTTTTGGTTGTGAATCAGCTTTGGGTTTTCAAGGGATCTGGTAACCCCAAATTGAAAACGGGCTTTTCTCACTTCTTCGGAAGCGGATTGTACTTCTTTTTTTAATTCGTCTACAGATAAGGAACGAAAGTTGTCTTTCATAGTATGTTCCTCTTCACAAATACAGTCTCCATAGGAAGCTTAAATGATGCCAGGTGAAGTGCCTTTCTTGCTGTTTCTTCATCAATACCTGCCATTTCAAATAGAACACGTCCGGGACGGATTTCAGCAATCCAGAACTCCGGATTTCCTTTTCCTTTACCCATACGAGTTTCCGCAGGTTTTTTAGTGATTGGTAAATGTGGAAAAATCCTGATCCAGAGTTTCCCACCACGTTTCACTTGGCGGTTGATAGTAATCCTTGCAGCTTCAATTTGACGAGCAGTCATTCTGCCCGACTCAACTGCTTTTAAACCATACTCTCCGAAAGCAACGTAAGAACCTCTTTCGTCCTTACCTTTCAGGCGTCCTCTTTGGCGCTTTCTAAATTTAACTCGCTTTGGTGCTAACATCTTAGTATCTCTTTAAAAGTTCTTAACTTGTTCTTCTTTTTACAGCGTATTTGTCTTCTTCGGATTCTTCTTTATTAGTTGGGAAGAAATCTCCAGTATAAGTCCATACTTTCACACCGATTTGACCGAAAGTGGTAAGGGCTTCTTTGAAACCGAAATCGATCTTCGCGCGAAGTGTATGAAGTGGAACCCGGCCTTCCATATATTTTTCAGTTCGAGCCATATCCGCACCATTCAAACGACCGGAGATTTGGATTTTTACACCCTCTACTCCACCTCGCATAGCGCGTCTAAGTTCAGCCTTCATAACTCTTCTAAAAGGCATCCTTTGTTCGATTTGCAAAGCTACTGTTTCGGCAATTGCCTGAGCAATGATCTCCGGCTTTTTAACTTCAATGATGTTCATGCCGATCGGTTTATCAGCCATCTTCTTCAGTTCTTGTTTCACTGCTTCGATGTTCTGACCTTTTTGACCGATCACCATACCTGGCTTGGATGTATGAAGATTGATGTTGATTTTTTCCGGAAATCTTTCTACTACAACTTTCACGACAGAAGCATTCTTAAATTTCTTTAAAAGAAATCTACGAATCTTAATATCTTCGTGAAGGTTTTTAATATAATCTTGTTTAGAATACCATATGGAATCCCAATTTCTTGTGATTCCGATTCGAAGTCCGATTGGATTTACTTTTTGACCCATATCTTATTTTGCCTTCTTTTCTGTCTCTGCAACTACCACAGTGATGTGGCTTAAACGTTTACGAATTCTGGACGCACGTCCTCGTGCTCTCGGTCTGTATCTTTTCATGATAGGACCGTCATCTATGTAAATCTTCTTAACAAAAAGACTCGCCGGATCCAATCCTTCATTCATTTGAATGGCATTGGCAACAGCCGAATTGAGTAAGTTAATAATCATCGGGCTCGCGGCTTTATTGGTAAAACGAAGAATATCAATAGCTTCTTTGTAATCATAACCACGAATTTCATCAGCAACTAACCTTGCTTTTCTGGCTGAAATTCTTACGTGTTTTGCGACTGCTTTAGCTTCCATTTCCTTACCTATTTCTTCGCTACTTTCTTGTCTCCACCGTGACCTCGGAAGGTACGGGTTGGAGCAAATTCGCCAAGTTTATGACCAATCATATTGTCATTGATGTAAACTGGAACAAATGACTTTCCATTGTGAATCATTACTGTGTGCCCGATCATATCAGGATAGATCGTACTTCTGCGAGACCAAGACTTGAAAGGAGTCTTTTTGCCTTCAGAGTTGAGTGCAGTGATTTTTTTCATGAGGTGGTCGTCTATGAACGGACCTTTTTTTAAGCTTCTAGCCATGGTATCCTAGATCCTACCTATTCCTATTTTTCTTACGTCTTTGTACGATGAAACGTTCGCTTGGTCTCGTTTTACGAGTTTTGAAACCTTTTGTCGGTTTACCCCAAGGAGTCACCGGGTGGCGACCTCCGGAAGTTCTACCTTCCCCACCACCGAGTGGGTGATCCACCGGGTTCATTACCACCCCGCGAACCTTTGGACGTTTTCCTAACCAACGATTTCTTCCCGCTTTTCCAATGATGACCTGGTTGTGGTCTTTGTTGGAAAGCTCTCCGATCGTTGCTACACATTCTTTGCGAATTTTACGAACTTCCGAAGAAGGAAGTCTTAAACTTACATAGTCACCGTCTTTCGCAGCAATCACTGCAAAAGAACCTGCGGTTCTTGCGATCTGACCGCCTTTTCCGATATGTAATTCGATATTATGAACGTTCGTTCCTGCAGGGATCTTATCCAAAGGAAGAGTGTTTCCCAATTTGATTTCCGCTGTTGGACCGGAAATCACTTTGTCCCCTACTTTGAGACCGTTCGGAGCCAGAATGTATCTGTATTCTCCATCCGCATAACAAACAAGTGCGATAAACGCAGAACGATTCGGATCGTATTCGATTGTTTTAACAGTCGCTTGGATTCCGACTTTGTTTCTTTTGAAATCGATAATACGGAACTTTCTTTTGTTTCTTCCGCCCTTTCTACGAACCGCAATTCTACCTTTGTTATCTCTACCAGCCTTGTAGCTGATATTGAGTGTCAAAGCTTTGTGCGGAGTCGCTTCTGTGATTTCTTTGAAATCTAATACAGAATAAAAACGTGAAGACTGGGTAGTTGGTTTTAATTTTCTAATTCCCATTTTTAAACCTTAGCGAAGTCCAAATTTGCGCCATCAGCGAAAGTCACGACCGCTTTCTTATAATGTGGTCGTGGAGCCGGCATATTTCTAAACTTTTTCATTTTACCGCGAAAAACAGAAACGTTTACTGCGCTTGGAACAACACCATACATTTTCTTTAATGCTTGTTTGATGAGTGTCTTGTTCGCATCGGAATGAACTTTAAAAGTATACTTTACGGTTCTTTTTCCTAAACGTTCTCCGATAGTTTGAAGATCTTGCGACTTTTCAGTCACAACCGGAGAGAGGATTACATTTTCTAAATTCACGAATCTATCCCTGCTTTTTTGAGTATTGCGAAAGTAATTCTTTCAAAGCACTTTCGGAAATTACAAGATTGTTATTGTAAAGGATGTCGCGGCAAACAATACGTTTGCTGTTTACATACTTTAAGTTTTCGATATTGCGAGTTGATTTTTTGAGGAATTGGTTTTCACCAGCCACTACAAAGCCTACATTTCCTTTTTCCGCAATCTCCATCTTTTTCAAAATATTGAAAATGGATTTTGTCGAATAGGAAGCAGGTTCCACATCCTCAATGATAGAAATCCTGTTCTCTTCCGCTTTCTTGTTTAAGATGGAAAGAACTGCTTTTCTTTTTACACTTCGGGAAAGATTAGAAGAATAATCTCTTGGTTTTGGTCCATGAATGATACCACCACCTACGAAATGAGGAGCTCTGATGGAACCTTGTCTCGCACGACCCGTTCCTTTTTGTGCCCAAGGTTTTTTACCACCACCGCGCACTTCAGAACGATCTTTTGTAGAGTGAGTTCCCTGACGAAGGTTTGCATTTTCTGCTTTCACTGCGTCATAAATAGCACCTTGGCTGATTCCTGTTTCGAAAAGTGCGCTAGGAAGCTCCACTTCACTTAGGAACACGCCTTCTTTATTATATTTACGTGCTTTCATATATTTACCTAGTTACCAATTTTCTCGATTGTAACAATAGAAGTGTCGCGGCCAGGAACTGATCCTGATACGAAGATTAAATTTTGATCGGCTTCTATTTTAACAACTTTCAGATTTCTAACAGTGCTTTGTGCATTTCCCATACGCCCACCCATCTTCAAACCTTTGAAAACGCGGCCAGGAGTTGTGTTGGAACCAATGGAACCGGGATGTCTTTGGAATCTGGAACCGTGGCCTGCTGGACCACCTGCGAAACCATGTCTTTTGATAACACCTTGTGTTCCCTTCCCTTTGGAAGTTCCTGAAACTTTAACAGTATCATTTAAAGCGAAAATGTCGGATGCTTTCAGTTCTGCACCGACTGCAACGGAATCAAACCCTTTGAATTCCGCTAAGTGTCGTTTTGCTCCGATACTTGCTTTTTTCAAGTGGCCTAGTTCTGCTTTGGAAAGATTTTTTTCTTTCGCTTCAGCAAACGCAAGTTGAACAGCTTCGTAACCGTCATTTGCTGTCGTCTTGATTTGTGAAACAAAACAAGGACCCACGCGCAAAACGGTTACAGTAACCATTTTACCTTCGTTGTTAAAGATGTGGGCCATGCCCAATTTTTCTGCGAGTAAACCTTTTGCCATGGATCCTATCCCTTAGGATTTGATATCTACTGAAACTCCGGCGGGGAGTTGAAGCTTCATCAGAGCTTCTACAGTATCTTCATTAGTATTTAAAATATCTATGAGTCTCTTGTGAGTTCTCATTTCGAATTGTTCTCTAGCTTTTTTATTCACGTGGGGAGAACGTAATACAGTATAGATTTCTTTTTTAGTAGGAAGCGGGATGGGACCGGAAACTGTTGCTCCGGTCCTTTTCGCTGTCGCTACGATTTCATAGGTCGATTGGTCAATCAGTCTATGATCGAAAGCTTTTAATTTAACGCGAATTCTTTGTCCAGCCATTTGGATTACTCAACGATCTCCGCTACGACACCCGATCCGATGGTTCTTCCACCTTCACGAATTGCAAACTTGAGTCCTTGGTCCATCGCAATCGGATGAATCAATTCAATTGACATCGTTACGTTGTCACCAGGCATAACCATTTCCATTCCACCAGGAAGGTTACAAACACCAGTGATGTCAGTAGTTCGGAAGTAGAATTGTGGACGATAGTTATTGAAGAAAGGAGTGTGACGTCCGCCTTCATCTTTGGTAAGAACGTAAACTTCCGCTTTGAATTTTCTGTGCGGAGTGATAGTCCCCGGTTTCGCAAGAACCTGACCTCTTTCGATGTCTTCTTTTTTAGTCCCGCGAAGTAGAGCACCGATGTTGTCACCAGCTTCTGCCTGGTCTAATAGTTTACGGAACATTTCAATTCCGGTAACAACAGACTTGGTAGTATCACGGATTCCAACGATTTCGATCTCGTCGTTGATTTTAAGAATACCTTGCTCCACACGACCGGTTGCAACAGTTCCACGACCAGTGATCGAGAAAACGTCTTCAACAGGCATAAGGAAAGGTTTGTCAATAATACGGGTAGGGTTTGGAACGTAAGTATCAACCGCTTCCATAAGTTTGATGATGGATTTCATTCCAAGATCAGTGTCCTCGCCTTCAAGTGCTTTCAGAGCAGAACCTGAAACGAAAGGAGTTTTGTCACCTGGGAAGTTGTATTTGTTAAGAAGGTCTTTAATCTCTTCTTTCACCATCTCAATCATGTCTTCTCTTTCATCAGCAGCTAGCATGTCTGCTTTGTTAAGATAAACTACGATGTATGGAACACCAACTTGGCGAGCAAGAAGGATGTGCTCTTTTGTCTGAGGCATAGCGCCATCAGTTGCAGAAACCACAAGGATCGCTGCGTCCATTTGAGCTGCGCCAGTGATCATGTTTTTCACATAGTCAGCGTGACCTGGACAATCCACATGTGCATAATGGCGATTAGGAGTTTCATATTCTTGGTGGGAAGTAGCAATAGTAATCCCACGAGCCTTTTCTTCTGGTGCGTTATCGATTTGGTCGTAAGCAATTGCTTTGTTCTTTCCACCGACTACTTTTGCTAATGTTGTAGTAATAGCGGCAGTTAGAGTGGTCTTACCATGGTCGACGTGACCAATTGTTCCGATGTTTAAATGTGGTTTTGAACGGTCAAATTTTTCTTTAGCCATTGTTAAAATCTACTCCTCAATCGTGGTTCAAAGACCCGATTCGGGTTCTTTACTCCTTTAAAACTGCGTAAAATTCAGAGGTAAAAGCAGTCCTTTCCCAAGAAATGCCTATCCCTTTGGTCATATTTCTAAGAGACCCTGAAAAGCCAAGCAGGTTTTCTGCCGATGCTGTGGCTTTTAAGCGACTCTTACCCGCTCGTTCCTCATCCACAGAATGGATTTTCGCAGAACGGCGATTTAGCTCAGAAAGAACTACACCAAGTTGTGTTGTATCGACTGAAACTTCGATCTCAGTCATAGGACCAACCAAAATGGTGTTCTCACGAAACAGATCCTTCATTCCTGAATGGATCGCAACCTTTAGTAAAGAGGACAAATGTTCTTTGTCTTTACCAGGAAACTCAAAACCAAGGACAACCAGCCTTAAGCCGATGACCTCTCTTCCATAGAACCCAAATAATGTGGATTCAAAGAAAGCCGCTTCGATAGAATTTTTTACTTCTTCCGGAAGACTTACCTCAAAGGCAATTTGCTTTGAAAAGTCGGCAGTATCTTCCAGGACTGCGATGAGCGTGCCACTCGACTTTGAATCTTCAAAGGCACGGTGCTCTAGTGCAACCTTATGAGCCATTTTTTTCAAACGCTCAAATCTAGCAATGTTTATAGATCCTGTTTGTATTTTTTTTTGTGAATTCTCTTGAATTCTACGGAGCCCGATCTCAATATGAAGTTCTCCTCTCCCCCAAAGATGAATCTGTCCCGTATCAGGATCCTCTTCAAAATGGTATCCGGGGTCTTCCCAGGAAAGATTCGCAAGAGCCTTCAGCCAATCCGGTTTGTCTGATTCCGATTCCGGTTCGATCGTAACAGAGAAGGGACTAACGGACATTATGTCTCCTAACTCTCTTTTTTTGCCCGAAAAGGAGGGGGACAAATAGTTTCCAGGAGTTGTATCCAATTCCCTGGTTTCCCGAATGTAATACAACATTCCCCCCGAAATCTTGGAGATTTCAACCCACTCCCCGTTTTCTTCCTGATACGCCTCTTGGATCTTGGCTTCCCTTTTTCCCTCTTTCAAAAGAAAAGGCAAACTGATCTCTTTTTCGCCAAAGATAATAGCATAACGTCCGTATTGTGGATGCACTCTACGAAAAAGAGTGTATTGCGATAAGCTCAAATCGGTTTTCTTTTCCTTCGGACGAATCCAGGCAATCAGATTGAGAAGCTCTTTCACTCCCTGACCTGTCTTTGCGGATCCGCCATAGATAGGAAAAATAAAATTGTCTCTAGTTCCTTGGGACAACCCGATCATATTCCATTTGGTATTGCTCTCGGGGTCATTCCACTGGGATAACAACAACTCGTCGGACCATTTGAGTAAATTTTCATGAACAGAAGGAGGGAAGGAATGCTCCGATTCCAAATAATAGACCCATTCCCCCGGTTTTTCCTTATTTTCTTCAAAAAGAACTTCGGGAGCCTTTCCCAGGATTTCTTCCAGAGAAATCAAAGAATCCAAATAATCATCTTGAAAGCGATCCAGTTTATTGATAAAAAAAACAATGGGAATCCGGCTTTCCCGTAACTCTTCAATGACAAGTCTCGCCTGGGACTGGACGGAAGAGCCTCCCTCCAAGATCACAATCGCAATTTGGATGGCAGGTAGAATGTCTGTGATTTGGTTTTTAAAATCGATATGACCCGGGGTGTCTACAATCTGAAGACAATATTCTCCAAAACCGGTTTTCCATTGAATGGAATGGAACGTGGTTCGGATGGAAATCCCCCGCTCTATCTCTTCTTTTAGTGTGTCGGATTCTGTAGTTCCGTCTTCGATCGAGCCTACGGCAGAAATCTTACCTGCCTCAAATAAGATCCGTTCGGTGAGGGTGGTTTTCCCAGAATCGATATGAGCGAATATTCCAACGGTTCTGTAGTCCATAAAAACAAAAAGCCGGGTTCTGAACTCGGCTTTTTCCTCAAATTTAGAATCGAATCTATCTTGCTACCAGCGGTAATGAGAGAATGCTTTGTTTGCATCTGCCATTTTTCTGATATCTTCTTTCTTCTTAATTGCAGATCCGGTGCCTTTTTGAGCTTCCATAAATTCTGCAGCTAATTTGTTCTTCATTGATTTTTCGTTTCTGTCACGGCTGTAACGGATAAGCCATCTGATTCCAAGAGCAAGTCTTCTTTCCGGACGAACTTCGATAGGAACCTGATAAGTCACCCCGCCCACTCTTCTGGATTTCACTTCCACTTGTGGTTTTACATTCTCCAACGCTTCTTGGAAAACTTGGAATGGATCAGCGCCGGTCTTTTTATTAATAACTTCCAAAGCATCATAAAACACGGATTCTGCGACGCTTTTCTTTCCATCAACCATAAGGCAATTGATGAACTTAGTAACCACCTTATCATTGTATTTCGGATCTCCAATGATTTCGCGGGGCTCTACTTTTCCTCTTCTTCTTGACATATAATCTTTCCCTTACTTAAGCCTTAGGTTTTTTCGCACCGTATTTAGAACGGCTTTTGCGGCGTTTGTCCACACCGAGAGTATCCAGTGTTCCGCGAATGATATGATAACGAACCCCTGGTAAATCCTTTACTCTTCCACCACGGATCAGTACCACGTTGTGCTCTTGTAAATTATGACCTTCGCCAGGAATGTAAGCAGTCACTTCAATCCCGGTAGTCAATCGAACCCTTGCTACCTTTCGAAGGGCAGAGTTCGGCTTTTTAGGAGTAAATGTCATTACTCTAGTGCAAACACCTCTTCTTTGAGGACATGCCTTTAGAGCGGGAGATTTAGTTCTTTTCTTTTGTGCGTCTCTTCCATGGCGGATGAGCTGATTGATTGTAGGCATTCGATTCCTTCTTACTCTCTATCTACTTAAAAATATATGACGGTTTTGTCCAAAATCCTGGAAATGGCTATTTTGTAAACGAAAACCCAAAAAATCCTGTAGGTGACAACGACGATCTATTCGTCGTCCTCTTCTTCCGAATCATCATCGTCAGATTCCAATTCGTCTTCATCTTCATCCTCTTCTTCTACCAGACGGGAAAGTGTGGCGGTAGAAACAGGAGTGGATTCCGGAAGTTCGGAAACTTCTTCTTCATCTTCTTCCGAATCCAGATCCCAATCCAAGTCTCCCGGAATGTCTCTGAAAACTTCAACATCACGGTATTTTTTCATACCAGTTCCTGCAGGGATCATATGACCGATGATCACGTTTTCCTTGAGACCAGCAAGCACGTCTGTTTTTCCTTTGATCGCTGCATCGGTAAGAACCTTTGTAGTTTCCTGGAAAGAAGCCGCAGAGAAATAAGATTCCGTGTTAAGAGATGCTTTTGTCAGACCAAGTAAAATCGGTTGGCATTGCGCAGGGCTTCCCCCTTCTCCGATCACTCGATCGTTTTCCTCTTGGAATTGAAATTTATCCACTTGCTGTTGGTTTACAAAAGATGTATCCCCACTATCAGTGATTGTCACCTTACGAAGCATTTGGCGAACAACTACTTCGATGTGTTTGTCATTGATATGAACCCCTTGCAAACGATAAACTTCCTGAACTTCGGAAACCAGATAGTTGTGAAGTGCATTCGGTCCTTTGATGCTAAGGATATCATGCGGGTCAAAGTTTCCTTCGTCGATTTGATCACCGGTTTTAACAAAGTCTCCGTGACGAACACGAAGTTGTTTACCGATCGGGATCGCTACTTTTACTTTTTCCACATCAGCAGATTCGGAAATGATATAAAGGATACGTTTTTCTTTTACGATTTCACCACGGTCTTCGATCTTACCGTCGATTTCTGCAAGTGTGCAGGCATCTTTCGGACGACGAGCTTCGAAAAGTTCGTCTACCCTAGGAAGACCCCCGGTGATATCTCTTGTTTTTTCAGCAACGGAAGGAATCTTGAATAGAATGTCTCCGTCTTTTACTTTATCACCGGATTGGTATTGCAATAATGCATCGATTGGAACCGCGTAAGCTTCTCCGCCCACTATGATTTGCGGGAAGAGTCTGTCTTTTTTCTGTTCCACTACTTTCAGGATGATATTTGAAGTTTTAGGGTCTACGTCTCTTCTTACGTTTTTACCGACTTCCAAATCTTCCCAATGAACAGTTCCTTCTATCTCGGCAACGATGACTTCGTTGTATGGATCAAACTCTGCAAGAGGTTTGTTCTCATCTACAATTTCGTCTTCTTTGCATTTCACAATGGTTCCGATTTTTACAGGGATAACTACTTCTTCCCCGAGAACTCTAAGTCTTGTTCCTTGTAAGGAAACAGTTCCCGGTTGGTCTGCTGTCACCATTTGCTCACCGTTTTCCGTGAGCTGAGTTCCGAACACTTCCCCTTTTTCCAAACGTTGCGCGTCTATTACGCGAACATTGGAAAGATCGGTTGTTTGGAATTCCTGAACTAATCTTTGGATGACGATTGTTCCGCGGCGGGCAAATACGGTTGCACCCGATTGGTTTTTCACCAAACGGCCGTTTACTGATTTAACCAAAGAGCGGTATGGAACTTTATGTTCTTTCTCTTGAATCGTTGCGGAAGCGGCTCCACCTACGTGGAAAGTTCTCATTGTAAGCTGAGTTCCCGGTTGACCGATGGACTGAGCTGCAATGGTTCCCACTGCTTCTCCGATCTCTGCCGGCACAAGGCGCGCCATATCCATACCGTAACATTTTGTACAGATACCGTGACGTGAACGGCAAGTCAGAGGAGAACGAACTTTGATTTTATCGTAACCTAGATTTTCAATCTTTTGACCGATTGCTCTTGTGATTACGGTATCTTTTGGAAATACTACTTTTTCTGTAACAGGGTCGATCAAATCTTCTGCCGTATAACGACCGAATACGCGATCTGCAAGGGAAACGATAATGTTTTCCCCTTCTTTTACAAGTCCGAGAGTGATATTGTCTTTTGTTCCGCAATCTTCTTCAGAAACGATTACGTCTTGGGAAATATCCACCAAACGACGAGTCAAATAACCCGCATCGGCTGTTTTCAAGGCAGTATCGGCAAGACCTTTCCTCGCACCATGAGTAGAGATAAAAAATTCGAGAACGCCCAAACCTTCACGGAAGTTGGAACGAATGGCAAGTTCGATGATCTCGCCACTTGGCTTCGCCATAAGTCCCCTCATCCCTGCAAGCTGACGAATCTGTTGTTTTGATCCGCGGGCTCCGGAAGCAGCCATGACGAAAACAGGATTGAATCCGCCTTGGTCTTTTTCCAATTCTTTAAACATCCCGTCGGTAATCTTGTCATTGGTTTTGGTCCAAATCTCGATTACCTTTTTACGGCGTTCTTCGTTAGTGATAATACCTTTACGATACTCCATATCGGCTTTTTCCACTTCTCTGTTGGCATCGTTCACAAGTCCCTCTTTATGTGGAGAAACCCGGATGTCTTCGATGGAGATAGTCGGCGCAAAATAAGTCGCGTATTTATAACCCAGACGTTTTACTTCGTCGAGCATAACCACAGTTTGGCCAGGACCGAATTTTTCATAAACGTCTGCGATGATTTTGTTTGTTTCTTTGTCACCTAGGACTCTGTTTACGTAAACATAACCTTTCGGCATCACTTGGTTGAAAATAAGTCTACCAGGTGTTGTCTCGATGATTTTACCTTCGTGAAGAACTGAAATTTTTGTTCGAATCTCAATGGTTTTGGATTCGATCGCATACATCACTTCGTCAAGACCGGTGAAAAATTTTCCCTGGCCTTTTGCGTCTTTCACTTCGGAAGTGAGGTAGTAAATCCCAAGTACGATATCTTGAGTCGGTCCGCAGATCGGTTGGCCGTTCGCAGGGTTCAGGATATTATGAGGAGAAAGCATCAGCATCCAAGTTTCCAATTGCGCCTTCGGAGCAAGTGGAACATGAATCGCCATCTGATCCCCGTCGAAGTCGGCGTTGAACGCATGACATACGAGTGGGTGAAGTTTGATTGCTTTTCCTTCTACAAGGATAGGTAAAAATGCCTGAATACCGAGTCTGTGCAGAGTCGGAGCTCTGTTCAACATAACAGGGTGTTCTTTAACAACAGTGTCCAAAACATCGAAAACTTCTTTGTCTTCCGTCTCGATTTTTTTCTTCGCAGACTTGATGTTTGGTGCAAGTTCCAAGTCAACCAAACGTTTCATGATGAAAGGTTTGAACAACTCGAGGGCCATCTTTTTAGGAAGACCCATTTGATGATATTTGAGTTCGGGACCGACAACGATTACGGAACGACCGGAGTAATCCACCCGTTTACCAAGTAGGTTTTGGCGGAATCGGCCTTGTTTTCCTTTCAACATGTCGGAAATGGATTTCAAAGGCCGGTTTCCCTTTCCTTTCACAGTTCTTTTACGACGACTGTTATCGAAAAGTGCATCCACTGCTTCCTGTAACATCCGTTTTTCGTTACGAACAATGATTTCCGGTGCTTTCAAAGCAAGAAGGCGTTTCAAACGGTTGTTACGGTTGATCACTCTTCTGTACAAATCGTTCAAATCGGAAGTTGCAAATCTTCCCCCTTCCAATTGAACCATAGGGCGAAGTTCCGGCGGAATCACCGGAACTACATCCAATACCATCCATTCCGGACGGTTTCCGGAATCACGGAATGCTTCCAGAACTTCTAATCTTTTGTAAATACGTTTGTCAGAAATTTTATTTCTGTCTTGGATCTTTTGACGGATCACTCTTGCTTCAGCATCTACATCGATACGTGCAAGTAGTTCCTTAATGGCGTCCCCGCCGATACCTGCGATGAATTTGTCGCCATATTCGTCCAGGTAGTTGTGATATTCGTCTTCATCAATGAGTTCCCCTCTGTTTCTACCGGAATCAGCAGGATCGATGATTACATATTTTTCAAAATAGAGAACGCTCTTCAATTGGTTGATGGTCATATCCAAAAGAAGACCCATACGGGAAGGAACGGATCTGTAATACCAGATATGAGAAACCGGAGCTGCAAGTTCGATATGCCCCATTCTTTCTCTACGAACTTTGGAGTGAGTTACTTCCACTCCGCATTTGTCGCAGACAACACCCTTGTAACGAATGGATTTGAATTTACCGCAGTAACATTCCCAATCCTTAGTCGTTCCAAAAATCTTCTCACAGAACAGACCATCTCTTTCCGGTTTTAGAGTACGGTAATTGATGGTTTCCGGTTTTTTAACTTCGCCAAACGACCATTCTTTGATTCGTTCGGGTGAAGCCAAACGAATCGTGATTGATTCAAAAGTATTGTAATTTCTCATGTTTGTCCGTTTTTCCCCTACGCGTTTTCGATGGTCTCGAATTTGATTTTCTTTTTGTTTTTCGAGAATTCATCTTCGTAATCAGAAATATCCACTTCCGATCCTTCGGAGTCTTTGATGATGATGTCAAGAGCCAGACCGCGTAATTCTTGAACGAGAACGTTAAAGGACTCAGGAATTCCAGGTTTAATGGAATGGATCCCTTTAACGATCGCTTCGTAAATACGAGCGCGACCCAACATATCATCCGACTTGATTGTAAGTAATTCTTGTAAGGTATGAGAAGCACCGTATGCTTCCAATGCCCAAACTTCCATCTCCCCTAATCTTTGACCACCGAACTGTGCTTTACCACCAAGAGGTTGTTGCGTCACAAGTGAGTATGGTCCAGTAGAACGGGCATGGATTTTATCATCTACCAAGTGAGCCAGTTTCAACATGTAGATATAACCACAGAATACCTGGTTGATAAAACTATCACCGGTTCTTCCGTCGTATAACTTAAATTTGCTGTTGCCGGGAAGTCCTGCTTGGCGGCAAAATTCCTGAACGTCATCTTCCGTTGCACCGTCAAATACAGGTGTTTCGAAATTCAGTCCCAGTTTTTTTGCGGCAAAACCGAGCTGGGTCTCAAAAATCTGACCCAAGTTCATACGAGAAGGAACCCCAAGTGGGTTCAGCACGATGTCAACAGGAGTGCCGTCTTCCATATAAGGCATGTCTTCTTGTGCCATTACACGAGCGACAACCCCTTTGTTTCCGTGACGTCCCGCCATCTTGTCCCCAACGAGTAACTTACGTTTGCGGGCAACATAAACTTTTACCATTTCTTCCACGCCGGCAGCGAGTTCGTCGCCGTTGTCCCGTGAAAATCTTTTAATATCGATCACTGTTCCTTCGAAACCGTTTGGCATGCGAAGAGAAGAATCTCTTACTTCTTTTGCTTTTTCGCCAAAAATGGAATGAAGTAGTTTGTATTCCGGAGTAAGATCGGTTTCTCCTTTTGGAGTCACCATCCCTACCAGAATATCTCCCGGTTTCACTTCGGCACCAATTCGAATCACACCGGATTCGTCGAGGTCGCGGAAAGCTTTGTCGGAAAGGTTTGGAATATCACGGGTGATTTGTTCTTGTCCCAATTTCGTTTCGCGAGCTTGGATTTCGAACTCTTCAATGTGAATGGATGAAAATACATCTTCTTTGATAATACGTTCTGAAATTAGAATCGCATCCTCAAAATTGTATCCTTCCCAAGGCATGAATGCAACCAGAACGTTACGTCCCAACGCAAGATAACCTTCGTCAGTGGATGGGCCGTTGGCAAGCACGGTTCCTTTTTGAAGGATGGCACCGTATTCCCCTACTTTCTCACCTTTGATGACTTGACCTGCAATTGCAAATCCGGAAGGAACTTCTTGTCCTTCTTTCACAACGGGCGCGTATTGCAATTCGTCGGAGATGAGGAGATCGTAAGGGACCTTTTCACCGTTGTTCAGTGTGATTTCAATTTTTTCCTTGGAAACTTTTGAAACCTTACCACCTTCCAAATTGTGAAGCATACTTACGTTTGGTTTTTGATTGAAACAAGTTCCCTGGTTGGTTTTTTTGAACTTAATCAAAGAATAATTTACGATTTCTTTGGAAGCGTCTTCTTTGATCCAAATTCCGGAAGCGTCCACTTTGGAAACAACCCCATCCTTTTTCGCAACGATACAAACTCCCGCATCATAAGCCGCTCTGGATTCGATTCCTGTTCCGACAAACGGAGCTTCTTCGATCAGTAGAGGTACAGCTTGGCGTTGCATGTTGGAACCCATAAGTGCGCGGTTCGCATCGTCATGCTCCAGGAACGGAATGAGTGCCGTAGAAACGGATACTACTTGCAAAGGAGCCAAGTCCATGTATTGGATTTCGCTCGGGCTTCTGAAAGGGAAATCCCCTCTGTGGCGAGTGGAGATAAGTTTGGATTGGAAATCCCCTTTTTCATCCACAGCGGAAGAAGCTTGCGCCATGTAATGGTATTCTTCTTTATCGGCTGTTAAATACTCGATTTGTTTGATTACTTTTCCGTTTTTAACCACTCGGTAAGGAGTTTCGAGAAAACCGTAATCGTTCACCCGGGCAAAACTGGACATGGAAAGAATAAGTCCGATATTCGGGCCTTCCGGAGTTTCAATCGGGCACATTCTTCCATAATGCGAATAATGAACGTCACGCACTTCGAAACCAGCGCGGTCACGGGAAAGTCCTCCCGGTCCAAGTGCATTTAATCTTCGTTTGTGGGTCAATTCCGCAAGAGGATTTGTTTGATCCATAAACTGAGATAGCTGGGAAGATCCGAAAAATTCATTGATTACAGCAGTGATCGGCTTAATGGAAATCAAAAGTTGAGGAGTTTGTTGTTCCGGTTCCTGAACCGTCATTCTCTCTTTGATCACTCTTTCCACTCTGGAAAAACCAAGTTTCAATTGGTTGGAGATAAGCTCTCCCACGGAACGAATCCTTCTGTTTCCCAAATGGTCAATATCATCCGGATAGAAGTTTTCCGCGTCGGACATAAGCATCACAAGATAACGTACTGTTTCTATGATGTCTTCCTTACGAAGAACTCTATCTTCCACTTTATTGAAATCTTTCGGATTATTGAATTCGAATTTGCTATTGATTTTGTAACGACCGACTATCCCTAAATCAAAAGTTTTTGGGGAAAAGAAAAGTCTCCTGAGCTCGGACTCTGCATTTTCAATCGTAGAGGGTTCGCCGGGACGCATGATCGTATGAAATTTTTTGATCGCATCTTCGTAATCGTTCACTCCGTCTTTTTCAAGACAGTTGATAAGAACAGGATTGTCTTTTCCTTTCGGAAATTCGATGACATCCACTTCTTTTACTTTCATCTCGCGAAGGATGGAAATATTGTCTTCGTTGATCTTGGAACCTGCATCGAGCATTACCTCGCCAGTTTCCATATTGATGATATCCGCGATGGTTCTTCTGCCGATGAGTCGTTTGAGTTCTTTCGGACCCGCACCTGCGATCTTCATTTTGGAAGAGCCGTAGAACAAACGTAATACTTCTTCGTTTGTTCCCATTCCCATGGATTTTACAAGTAATGTAGCCGGGAATTTTTTCTTACGGTCGATTTTGGCAACAAGGATACCCTTATTGTCCATTTCAAATTCGAGCCAGGATCCGCGATAAGGAATCACACGCGCTGAAAATGTATCTCTTGCTTGGTCGTAAGAAAAGAAAATACCGGGGGATCTGTGCAATTGGCTTACCACAACGCGCTCAGCGCCATTGATGATAAAAGTCCCGTGGTCCGTCATAACAGGAAGGTCTCCCATATAAACCACTTGCTCTCTGATCTCACCCGTTTCTTTGATAATTAATCGTATAACTGCTTTTAACGGAGCGGCATAAGAGGAATCTGTATCTTTGGATTCTTGAGGGTTTCTTTTTGCATCCCCCAAAATATAATGACCGTATTCCATAACCATGTCATTGTTTGGACTTTCAATAGGAAAGGATTCACGAAATACAGCTTCCAAGCCTTGGTTGGCTCGTTTGGTTGGATCTTTGGCTTCTGCCTGTAAAAACCAATCAAAGGATTTTTTCTGTACATAAATTAGATTCGGAAGTAAATTGAGGTCGGTAATTTTACCGAAATTTACCCGCTTTCTAGATTGTATCCGGGTATTCATGGAACATTCTCCCTAGGAACGACAAAAGTATAGGTGTAAAAATAAATAACAAAATAGAGGTGGGAAAGCCTATGGCCTCCCTGCCTCTATCAATTTGAAGAAAGGGGATGGAATATCCTGCAAGCTGGTGATTAACCGGCAGCAGCAACTTCTACTTGAGCCCCAGCACCTTCGAGTTTTTTCTTAAGATCAGCAGCCTCATCTTTAGAAACGCCCTCTTTTACCGGTTTTCCACCAGCTTCAACAAGAGTTTTAGCGTCAGCTAAACCAAGACCAGTGATTTCTCTTACGAGTTTAATCACGTCGATTTTTTTATCTCCGTGTGCTTTCAAGATTACATTGAAAGTTGCAGGTTCTTCAGCGGCAGCCGCAGCTCCACCAGCAACAGCAGCAACCGCAACAGGTGCAGCAGCCGAAATCCCGAATTTGTCCTCCATCTTTTTCACGAGTTCAGCAGCCTGAACCAGTGTAAGACTTCCAATTTGTTCTAATAGCGCGTCAACAGCCATCCTATATTCTCCTTAAACTAAATCACTATTCAATTGTTGTAAAATTAACCGTTTTTCTCACCGACAGCATTGATTGCTCTTGCGAGGCTTGCCATAATTTGGTTTACCCCGGATGCAATTTGTGTTGCTGGTGCGTTTAGACCGCGAGCTATCTGAGACAGAAGCTCTTGCTTGGAAGGAAGACCGGCAATTGCTTCCACTCCAGTTTTGTCTAAAACTTGGCCATCCATAAAGCCGGTTTTCACTTCTAATTCTTTTTTGTCTTTTGCGAAGTCTTTGCAAACTTTCGCAACGGCAGGAAGAGACTCAGTTGAAAAAATCGCCGCAAGCGGTCCTTTATAAATATCACCAAATTCGATTGTTTTGTCTTTATGCGCAGAAGACTCTTTTAGAGCGCGAAGGAAGAGATTGTTTTTAATCACCTTCATAGTCGAACCTTCTTTACGAAGTTTCGCTCTCAAGTTTGTCATGTCTTCTACCGTCAAACCACTGTAAGAAGCCAAAATAAAATTCGGCCCTTTTTCCAGTTTTTCTTTTAAATCCGCTACTGCTTCTATTTTTGCTGCATTTGCCATTTTAATACTCGTTATATATTAGCGTTTACTAATTCTTTCACATCAACCTTTACACCGATTCCCATAGTAGCGGAAACGGAGAAAGAACGAAGGTAGTCACCCTTTGCATCGGATGGTTTGTCTTTCATAAGAGTGGCAACGACTGCATTGATATTTTCTTGAAGTTTGTCATCAGGGAAGGAAACTTTTCCAACACCTAAGTGAACCACTCCCCCTTTGTCAGGGCGGTATTCAATACGTCCTGCTTTTAGTTCTTTTACGGCACGGGTAACATCCGTAGTTACCGTTCCTGCTTTCGGTTTTGGCATAAGACCTTTACGTCCGAGAACTGGTCCCAGTTTTCCCACTTCCTTCATCATATCAGGAGTAGCAACGCAAGCATCAAAATCAGTCCAACCACCGGCAACTTTTTCAATCAAGTCCATATCACCAACGAAGTCAGCACCAGCGGCACGGGCTTCGTTTTGTTTGTCTCCTTTGCAGAAAACCAAAACTTTGATCGTCTTGCCTGTTCCATGCGGAAGAGAAATCGTTCCTCTTACGTTTTGAAGGGATTTATAATTGATTTTAGTCGAAATTTCCAATGTTCCATCGAACTTGGAATAAGAAACACTCTTCGCAAGACTGACTGCCTCAGGAAGTGCATAAGCCTTTACGCGATCGACTTTTTCTTTCAGTTGAATGTATTTTTTACCGTGTTTCATTTTATGATTACC
Source organism: Leptospira ilyithenensis (assembly GCF_004771005.1). Lineage (GTDB taxonomy): Bacteria > Spirochaetota > Leptospiria > Leptospirales > Leptospiraceae > Leptospira_A > Leptospira_A ilyithenensis. The sequence goes on along the minus strand of NZ_RQHV01000061.1, from coordinate 187,960 downwards.
AGAATCCTTAGAGCTCTACGTTTACGCCCATAGAACGGCATGTTCCTGCAATGATTTGCACGGCTGCGTTCAGGTCGTTTGCGTTTAGATCTTCCATTTTTGTTTTAGCAATTTCTTCTAATTGTGCGCGTTTGATGGTTCCCACCTTCACTAAGTGAGGTGTTGCGGAACCGGATGGAATTCCCAATGTCTTGAGAACCAAAAGCGCCGCAGGAGGTGATTTTGTAACAAAAGTAAAACTTCTATCTGTATATACGGTGATAACAACAGGAAGTTTAAGTCCGATTTGAGCTTTGGTTCTTTCATTGAATTGTTTGCAAAATTCCATGATATTCAAACCAGCTTGTCCAAGTGCGGGACCAACTGGAGGAGCTGGGTTTGCTTTTCCTGCTTCCACTTGGAGTTTAATTTGTTTTACTACTTTTTTTGCAGCCATCTCGCTAAAAATCCTTAATTAACAACTATCTATTACGGTTCTGATTTTACTTGTAAGTAATCTAGTTCGACAGGGGTTGAACGCCCGAAGATCTCTACTCTTACACGTAATCTTCCCTTGTCAGGAAAAATTTCATCCACAAGCCCACTGAAATTGGCAAACGGACCATCGATGATTTTTAAAGTTTCACCAACTTTGAAAAGGAAACGAGGGCGGGAGACTTCTTCCGATTCCACATCACCTACGTCGCTGAATAGATTTTTGATCTCATCCAAAGACAAAGGTTCAGGGCCTTTTCCTTTTCCACCAACAAACGTTGAAACCGACGGAAGATTTTGAATTTTGAATCTCAAATCGTCAGTCATGTTCATTTCAACTAACACGTAACCAGGCATAAGTTTTTTCTTGGTTACTTTCTTTTTACCGTTCTTCATCTCAGCAACGTCCATCGAAGGAATCTTTACTGAGAAAATCTGATCCTCCAACTTTTGTTGTTGAACCATTTTTTCAATATTGGTTTTGACCTTATTTTCATGACCCGAATAGGTCTGAAGGACATACCATTTTTTTTCCGCAGACTCGCTCATTGGTGACTGAATCCCGTTCCCTACGCCGCTACCGACCAAAACCATTTCAAAAGTTTTAGAAAAAGATAATCTGATGTAGATAAAAATACTGAAAATATAATAACTGTTACAAGGACTACAATTGTAGAACTAACTACTTCTTGGCGAGTTGGCCAATGAACTTTTTCTAGTTCTGCTTTGCATTCTTGAATGAAACTTGTAGCTTTCATCGTGATCCTAAAATTCTCTTTTTCTTTGAAATTCCGTCGTTCTTTGGCAGGGCTGGAGAGAATCGAACTCCCACCAAGGACTTTGGAGATCCTAGTTCTACCACTAAACTACAGCCCTATTACAAGCCCTCTACCAGGCTTGAACTGGTGACCCCTTCCTTACCATGGAAGTGCTCTACCACTGAGCTAAGAGGGCAATTTCTAATTCCCACCCAAAGCGCAGGGCTCCCAAGCAGGGCTAGGTTTTTTACACTATTTTAAATGAGCCTGTTTGGTCAATGGAAATTGCTTTTATTTCCAATAGATTGGTAAATTTTAGAAAATGGTGAGTGAATTTCCCTTAAACTCAGTTTTAAGGATTGCAAGTTCGATAATCATAATGCATCCATAGATATTTGAGCAGGATTTCCTAGTGGCAAAACCCTTTTTAGAATTAGAAGCACAGATCCCGGAATTGGTAAAGGCAAATTCCAAAATTTCTGTCCGTTCCTCACGGATGAACCGCCCATTGGAACAATACGTTCTCGCCCTACTTACCAAAATCCTGGTAGAAATGGACCAGGAGCGGTTTGTAGAGATGCTCTACACCATTACCAAAGAACTTACCATCAATGGAATCAAAGCTAACCAAAAGCGGGTTTTCTTTGAGGATGAGGGGCTCGACATCACAAATACCGAAGATTATGAAAAAGGGATCAAAGATTATTCCAAAAAGTTCTCGGAAAAGATGGCGGACCAGTATGGAAGACGTTGTCTCGCGCGCGGTGTCTACATTCACCTGAAATTCAATTACTGCAAAGACGGACTGATGGTGGAAGTCACGAACAATACCCCTGTCATCAAAGCGGAAGAGACCAGAATGCGGGAAAAAATGAAAAAGTCCATGGGATACAGTGATATTGCAGAGTTCTACATGGACAATATGGACAATACCGAAGGCGCGGGCTTGGGAATTGCTCTCATCATGATTCTTTTGAAAAACGAAGGGGTCGATCCGAATCTATTTAGAATTATCACCTATCCGGACAAAACCATCGCCAGGGTGGAGATTCCGTTTACGGAAAACTATGTTTCCATCCGCAGCGGTGAGCTCGCCGATCTGAACTAACTTGCAGTGTTTAGATGGGATTCTGGTATCCCCGCCCCTTCTTTTTACGCCAATAGAAGTAAAAAGAAGTATTCGAAGAATCATCAGCAAAGCTGATCTTTTTGGGTGGGGAACTACACCCGCCCCACCCAATGCGTCCTACTTACCACACCGCCTTTTAGCTGTAAATCGAAGCGGTTGCTTTTTAGAATTTTCTTCCAATAAGTTCGCCTTTTTGCCAAAGCCCCCTACTCCCGTTGTAACGATTTTCGCTAGAAACCTTTGCTTGGAAACACCGAACGTCTAATTTCCTAGACTTTTCATGATAGTCTTTCTAGTTTGGAGGGCATGGAATTAAAAGGTTTAAGTGTTTTAGTAACCGGTTCTGCCGGTGGGCTTGGAAAAGCAATGGCGCATCGTTTGGGAAAACAAGGTGCCAAGATTATATTATCCGACATTCAAAAGGAAAAATTGGATGCAACTGTTTCCGAATTTCAAAAAGAAGGAATCGAAACGATCGGCATTGTTGCCAATGTGGCGCGAGAAGAAGATAGCGTCCGTTTGATTGCGGAGTCCGTCTCCCAGTTTGGAAGACTGGACGTCGCTATTTTAAATGCAGGTATCTTACGCGACGGATTACTCATTCGAGTGGATAAAGAAACAGGCAAAGTCAAAGCAAAGATGGGGGTCGACCAATGGCAATCCGTAATCGATGTCAACTTAACAGGTGTTTTTTTAACAGCAAGGGAAGCAGCCGCTCATATGGCTGAACAAAAGAAAGGAGTGATCATTCCGATTGCTTCGATCGCAATGCATGGCAATTCAGGTCAAACCAATTATAGCGCCGCAAAAGCCGGTGTAGCCGCAATGACTATAACATGGTCGAAAGAACTTTCCCGATTCGGAATCAGAGTGGCAGGGATTGCACCTGGTTTTATCGGAACGGAAATGGTTTTGAAAGATATGAATCCCGAAGCTTTGGAAAAATGGAAATCCGTGATCCCGATCGGAAGACTGGGAGAACCTGATGAAATTGCACAAACTGCTCAATTTATCATCGAAAATGATTTGGTAACAGGCGTGGTTCTAGAAATTTCCGGCGGTGTTAGGATTTAACATATTCTATATTAGAAATTATGATTCTACTCACAAAGATACCATTTTAGTTGGGGATTTGTACGATTTATACTTAATTTAGTAAATTTTTTTCCAAACTAAAAAAAAATGCGTAGTCCCTTTGCGGGTATATTCGTCATAAGAGAATATTGGAATTCGCCAAAGATGAAAATAAAAACAGAATTAACAAAACAACAATTGGATCTTGCTATCAAGGGGATCCAAGGTATCGCTCACCCCATAAGACTTCTTATCCTTTACACACTCGCAAAGGAAGAAAAGTCAGTGGGTCAACTTGTAGAATTGTTAGGGACAAGCCAATCAGCTGCGTCTCAACACCTAAGCAAAATGAAAAACAATGGAATTTTGGATTCAAGAAAGTCTTCAAACCAAGTTTATTATTCTTTGAAAGACCCTAAATTCAAAGAACTAATCAACACCATTGTAAAGATTTACAAAAAATAAAAAACTCATTCAGGTCCTTCTTTTCCGAGAAGGACCACGTAATCCGTGACAGCATCCTTCAAACTAGTAAAACCTTGATCGTAACCGGTGCTCATCAATTTATTGGTGTTTGCGCAAGTATAGTATTGGTATTTTGCCTTTAATGTTTCGGGCATCTCCACATATTCGATTTGAATCGGTTTTCCCATAGCACCGAAGAGTGAAGCGGCCAGATCGTTCCAGGTTTCAGCGATCCCTCTTCCCAGATTATAAATCCCTGTTTTCCTTTCCCATAACAGGAATAAAGTGATCTTGCTCGCGTCCTTTACATACAGAAAATCCCTTTTTTGTTCTCCGTCTTTGTATTCGGGCTTATAGGATTTGAAAAGATTCAGCTTGCCCGTATTTTTAATTTGTTCATAACCTTTTAACACAAGGCTGCGCATATCACCTTTATGTTCTTCTCCGAAACCGAATACATTGAAGTATTTGATCCCGGTGATCTCGCTCATAAGTCCGGTCCTCTGTGCATATAAATCAAATAAATGTTTGGAATAACCGTACATATTCAAAGGTTTTAAAAATTCGAGAGAAATGATCTCATCATAACCAAACTCGCCGTCGCCATAGGTTGCCGCACTGGATGCATAAACAAAAGAAGTTTTATTTTTAACTGCAATATGCGCCAGATCTTTCGTAAAAGTATAATTGTTGTGAACCAAATAACTTGAATCCTTTTCCGTAGTTGCGGAACAAGCGCCCAAGTGAATGATATGTGATATATTTTTGAAAAAATCTTTGGGATCGTTTATGTACTTTTGCAATGTATCTTTTTCAATATAATCCAGATATTGGTTTCGTCTCAGATTTTTCCATTTTTCGGAAGTGCCTAAATGATCGCATACGATGATGTCGTACAAACCTTGTTCGTTTAAGTCTTGAATGACTTGGGAGCCGATGAGGCCTGCTCCGCCTGTAACTAATATTTTATTTTTTTTCATATATCAGAAATTTTATTCCTGGGGTTTGATTTTGTTGTACATTTCCATAAATTTTTGATTGGGAACTTTTCCTTCCGCATCACGAGCCAGATCAGGTTTGATTCTTTCCACAAAGAACATATCGATTGTGCCTTTGTTTTTTGCCTCCACTTTGCCACGGTATTCACAATCAAAAAAATCCTTTACCAACTCATAAGTGGCGCGGGAAATATTTACCTTTCCTATTTCACCGGAAGATTCCATTCGGCTTGCTGTGTTTACAGTATCACCCCACATATCATAGGCAAATTTTTTATTACCAATTACACCGGCAACAACGGGGCCCGAATGAATTCCGATTCTAAGTTCCCAATAAGGCAACCCTTGGTTGATTCGAATGGATTTCGTTGTATCCATAAAATCTTTAATCTCGAGAGCTGCGCGAACCGTGTCGACCGGATGTGTAAAATTGATTTCGGGGAGTCCTCCCGCCGCCATATAAGAATCGCCGATTGTCTTTAATTTTTCCAAATTGTACATCTCGGTGATTGCATCAAACTGGGCAAAACACAAATCCAATTGTTCAACAAGTTCCTTCGGAGAAAGAAATTCCGCCACATCCGTAAAACCTTTAAAATCGGTAAATAATACGGATACGCTTGAAAATGATTCAGGCTCGTCATAACCGTGGTGTTTCAAACGATCCGCAATCTTAACCGGTAAAATATTTTTCAATAAACGTTCCGACTCATCCAAACTTTTTTCCAAGGCTTGGGCTTTCTGAGTGATCTCGATTTGCGCGGCCATAAGTTCTTTGTTCTGTTTGATCGTATTTTCATAAATGGAAAGAAGCATCTGCAAAATATGCATCTTATCCGCAGTGATCTGATATTCCCTACCGGCATAATTGATGTTAACCGGTGCTTCCTCTTCAGAATCCCCGATCGGATTGTTTAATAAAGCATTGATCCTATACATCAGAAACGTTTCTTCGTAAGGTTTGGTGACATACCCGTTGGCACCTACTTCGATTCCGCGAATGATATCTTCCGGTTCGGAAAGCGATGAGCAAATGATCAAAGGGATTTTTTTATCTTCAGGATGGGATTTGACTACCTGGCAGAACTCGAATCCATCCATCTCCGGCATCTCAACATCGGTGATGATCAAATCCGGTTTGAATGTTTCCAGAAGATGTAACGCTTCTTTTCCGTTTTTTCCCCAAGCGATTGTAAAACCCTGCGCTGTCAACAACCGTTTTAATACTACGCCTTGTATGGAGTTGTCTTCGGCAAATAGAATCTTTTTAGACATGGCATAACTCCAATAACCTACGTGTTATCTGATTCAAAGGAAGGATTTCCTTTGTAGCGCCTATTTCCAAAGCAACTCTTGGCATTCCGTACACTACGGAACTGGATTCATCCTGGGCGATCGTATAACCGCCATGGTCTTTTATCTCTTTCAATCCTTGAGCTCCGTCATCGCCCATTCCTGTCAGCAAAACACCTAACACTTGATTATGGAACGATTGGGATGCGGATTTGAATAAAACATCCACGGAAGGTCTGTGTCCTTTGAAACTGGGATCCTGATTGACATATAAATTTTCGGAATCAATCACCAAATGATGATCATCCAAAGGAAAGTATATCTTTCCTTTTTCCAAACTTGTCTTTTCTTTTACAATTTCCACTTTAAGTTTTGAAACCTGTTTTAACCAATCCACAAGACTTTCGGAAAAACCGGTACTTATATGTTGAATGCATACGATAGGTAGAGGAAATCCCGCAGGTATGTCCTTCAGGATTTCCAAATAGGCTTGCGGGCCGCCGGTGGAAGCACCGATGACAAGCAGTTTGAATTTTTGATTGATATTGAATGTTTCCGGATTGTGAGCGGTTATGATTTCTTCCGGTTTTCTTTTTTTAAAGACGATCACTCCGCTTAATATTTTTACCCTACGCCCCAATTCTTCCGCAAGCAAAGATATATCACCGCCTACTCTAGGTTTGGGTAATACTTCGACCGCGCCCAACTGCAATACTTTGAATATATTCACTTCATCTTCTTTTTGTACCAGGTCGGATATAATTAAGATAGGTTTTGGATTTTCCTCCATAACGATCTTTGTAAATTCGAATCCGTCCATCACAGGCATATTCAAATCACATATAATTACATCCGGATTGGCAGAGTGAACGAATTGAACACCTTCCTTTCCGTTGGAAGCAGTTGCTACGACTTCAATTCCGCCTACTGATGAAAGTGCTTTTTTATAAGCCGCTTGGATGAGCAGGTTGTCTTCGACTATTAATACTTTGATGGTTTCAGTCATTTGCTTATTCTGCGAGTAGTCTTTCTACTGTATGTAAGAGCACGTTTTGATCAAATTGGGATTTAATTAAATAGCTATTTGCACCGGCGTTTTTTCCATTTTGAATTTGTTCCTCGGAACCAAGACTAGTTAAAACGATGATTGGAGTATCTTTTGTTTCTCTTATATTTCTGACAAGAGTGATTCCGTCTTTTTTGGGCATCTCCACATCGGTAATGACCAGAGAAAAATCCGATTTCAGAAATTTTTCGAATGCATCTTGCCCGTCAACCGCAGTAACAACCTGATATCCGTTTTCTTCCAATATCCTTTGTATCTGCGCCCTTGTGATCAAACTGTCTTCCGCAATCAAAATGGTTTTTGCCGTTTTTGATTGCGTTTCATCGAAGACCCGGGAATGATCCGCAGATTTTCCTTTTACATCGTTCAAGAGTTCGGGAACCTGAATCATATAGCATATCTCACCTGACTCAAGTATGGTGGTTCCCGCAAGTTTGGGAACGTTTTCCAGGATCCCTGTGAACGGTTTCAAAAGAATTTCCTGCTTATCCAAAATGGAATCGATGATAATCGCAAGCTTTTCCCCATTATAACGAAGAACCATACAGGATAAATTTTTGTTTGATTTGGAATTTGTTTCTTTCGGATATCTGAGTGGAAGATAATCATTCAGATAAACCAATCTGATCGGTTCGTCTCCCAATGATATCGCGGGTTTGCCTTCTACGGATAGAATTTGTTCCGGTCTGATGAATAAACTTTGATCAATGTGTTCGGTTGGAATTCCGTATTTCCATCCGTTCAGATGGATGATCAAAACATGATTTGTACTGAAATTGATCGGAAGTTTTAATGTAAACTTGGTTCCCAAATGAAATGTGGAATCAATCGTGATGGATCCTTTGAATTTTTCCACAAAGGACTTAACCACATCCATCCCCACTCCACGCCCGGAAACATTTGTTACTTGCTCTCTTGTGGAAAAACCGGGGTGAAAGATGATTTCCTGTATTTCCGTCTCGGAAAAAGAATTCACTTCTTCTTCCGTATAAATTTCCTTTTGTATGGCACGGGCTTTGATTTTATTTACATCCAAACCATGACCGTCATCTTCTATCTCGATCCAGATTGCATTGTTGACTTGTTTTCCTCCCACTCGGATACGAGCAGGGTTCGGTTTGTTTTCCTTTTCTCTTTCTTCTCTCGTTTCAATTCCATGATCCAAGGAATTTCTAAGTAGATGCATCAAAGGATCTTTCAATTCTTCGATCACCAATTTGTCCGCAGTGACATTTCCGCCTTCCAGCGTTAGGTAAACTTCCTTCCCCAATTCACGACTCATATCCCGAACGGTTCTTGGAAAAATATCAAACACGGAAGACAGAGGAAGAAGCCGTACATTTTGTATCCCCTCTTCCATTTTTTGTGCGATCAAATCCAGCTTGGCGGAGTCTTGGATGGATTTTACTTTTAAGGAGGAGAGTTTTTGAGCAAATCCGTCCCATTTTCTTTTTTCGTCCGCATGAAGAGAACGGATGGATTCTAAAAAACTGGGAGGGAGTTGAAACTGTTTTGCATATCTTTCCCATTCCGAAAATAATTTCTTTTTATCATTCCATTGTTTCGTCTGATCTTCCGCAAGAAAAAGCAGATCGAAAATCTCTGTGGCTCTTTTTTGGATTCGGTTCTTGCTAACGGTAAGTTCTCCCGCATAACTGAGCAAAGAATCCAGTTTGACGGGATCCACCCGCATCGTATCAATTTTGAATTTGGAAGGTTCTATTTTTTTAACGGAAGGTTTGGTTTCTTTTTTTTCGGCCTCCTTCGCATCCGAATGTTTTTCCGATGAAGGTTCATTTTTCAATGGGGAAGCGATTTCCTTATGGGAAGCCGTATTATCCGCAGAACGAACTTGAGATTGTACTGATGAAGTAGCAAGTTGTTCCGTACCATTCAAAACGGCGATGGTCTTCGCCAAATCAACATTCGCTTTCTTGCCGGTCACAGCTTCTTCAACAAGAAGCTTCAGCATATCCAATGTATAATAAATCCGATCCGCATCACTTGCCCGGTACTCCGTGAGACCTTTGGTGAGTTTACCAAGCTGATCTTCCAATACGTGAGTGATACCCTCGATTTCCTTCAGACCGAGAAGTCCTGCAGCACCTTTCATGCTATGGGCTTCTCTGAAAATGGTCTTTAATACATCTGCGTTTTTGGGATCAGATTCGAGTTCTAAAACACCAGATTCTATTTTCTGAATATGTTCATCACTATCAATCTGAAAGAGTTCGCGGAACTCTGCATCTTCGATCATCATATAACCGTTGTTTTGTTACCATCAACCGTATGTTTCAAACTTAAAGTCGCTTCCTTCATTTGCTGGATTCCCTGTTTTGTTTGGGTGATTCCTGTCGAAGTTTCCTGCGAACCGCGATTCAAACTGGTCATCGCTTGTACAACTTCGTTAATAGCAATGGATTGTTGTTTCACATTCAAAGTGATTTGTTCGGTGCTCGTAAATACGCCGTTGATAGATTGATACACTCCGTCGAACGCGCGCACTACTTCCTGGCCGAGCGTTGCAGAGCGATCCACTTTTTTATTTCCTTCCTCTGCTGCCATTACAGTCGAGTCTGTTGCTTTTTTGATTTCAGAAAGTATGTCTTGGATTTTTTCCGCAGATCTCTTCGATTCGTCCGCGAGTTTGCGGATCTCTCCCGCTACCACGGCAAAACCTTTTCCATATTCCCCCGCCCTCGCAGCTTCCACAGCAGCATTCAAAGCAAGCATATTGGTTTGGTTGGCGATATCGGAGACAAGTCCTATGATATTTCCAATTTGGTTGTTTTTTTCGGACAATTGAAGGATCTGATCACTGATGACAAGAACCTTGTCTTTCAGGTCTTCCATCGAATGAACCATTTCCGTAATCTTATGAGTTCCGTCTTTCGCGGATTCCTGTGCATCTCTTGATTTTTCGGAAACCGTCTGTGACTGTTCTGCGGTGTGTTTGGCACTGGAACCGAGTTCTGCCATCGTAGTACTGGTTTGGTTGACGGATGCGGATTGCATCTGTGCCGTTTTCTCCTGTTGTTCGATGGTTGCTGCGATTTCGCGTGTGGAAGAAGACAGAATCGTCACTGCCTGAACGATCGGATTGGAAATAGCACGCGATACAAAAAATGTAATCACTACGATGACTCCGATCAGAATGAGAAAGGCGGAAAGTATTTTCACTTTGATCTCTCTCAATAATACCAGGGCCGCGTCCGCTTCATATTCGGAAATCAATGCATACTTTGTTCCCATAATTTCAATCGGCATATAGGAAGTGAAAACTTCTTCGCCACGATAATTTAATTCTTGTTTAACACCGATTTGGTCGCTAAATGCCAAATCAATCACTGGAGAATCATTTCTTTTTCTTAAGATAAATTCCTCATTCGGATATCTGTAATCGTAAGTTCTGAACAATTTATCTTTTCCTACCAGATAAACTGCACCATTCTGGCCGAGGAAACTGTCTTTCATGGATTCATTGATTTCGTCGATCGGCATTTGCGCCATAAGAACGGCTTCCGTTCTACCGTTAATAACGATCGGCATAGCAATAAAAGAAGCGGGATCTCCGTTGGAAGGAGCATAGTTTTCAAAATCCACGTATAATACTTCACCCGGATCATGGGATGTGCGCGCTTTGCGAAATAATGTTCCGATATTCGTATCTTTGTATTTCCCATCTAACAGATTTGTGGCGTAATCGTTTTCTTTAAAAACAGTATATAATAAAGTTCCGTCATTATCCACAATGAACAGGTCGTAAAAGTATTTTTGTTTGATATAACTTCTGAAAAAAGGCTGAAACTTTTTATGAACTTTGCTGTATTCCGATCCGTCCAAAGCATCTTCCAGTTGATCTTTTTTTCCGATCGGATTCGGATTTTGAAAAATATATTTTTCCTGCAAGTAGGCCTCGGCACCCGCACGAGATGATTGTGCGCGAAGAGTCTGGTATGCAGCTTTAAATTCATTATAAGCAATGATGATGTCCAAAGAACCGTCAAATGCAGTCAGATCGGATCTTTTGTTTTTAAAATAAGTCTCAATCTGAAGTTTTTTGGCCTCTCGGATGCTGTTCATTTGGAGTTCAAAGTTTTCTACGATTGCGTTTTTTGCAATATAAAGATACATGAAAGACAAACTAACAGAAACGAGAACTACGGAACCTATGGAAAAAATAAGTAACCGTATCTTTAGGCTTAAGCCTTGCATTCTTTTCATTAGTAAATTACCATCCATACTCATCCCTGCCCTAACTTAATTCTTGTTTTATTTTTTTTAATATGGTGGGAATACTCAACAGATTGATAAATCCGTTACCATGTTGGTAGGAAGATTCCAATACCCCGCCATAATCTTTCGTTCCGAGAGGAGGAGTCCTCTTTTCATCTTCTTTCTTATAAACAACATCCACCAACTCATCCACAAGTAGTCCGAATTGGCTGGTTTCCGATTTAATAATCACTACTTTCCCAAACCCGAACGGTTTTTTGATTTGGTTTCCCAAAATTTCATCCAAACCGAGAACGGGTAAAACTTCGCCTCGCAGATTCATACAACCTTTCAATATGGGAGACATTCCCGGAACAGGTGTTAAATGACTTGGGTCGGAAAATTCCAGGACACAGTCCAAAGAGATTCCGTAACTTTCGTCCGCCACTTTTACAATGGAGATCGGTTCCAAACCACCGTGATCAATCGGGGTCAGGGAGTCGGCATAGGAGATGGCTCGAAATTCCAATTCGCTGATTTCATCTTCATGAATCTTTCCGTAAGACTCTTCATACCAGGCAAGTTTGGCTCTTTCTTCGCCTTTTATAAAAAATTCGTCCCAGGATTTTTCCGGTTCCGAATCCGATCCTTGCACTTCATCTTCCGTCAGATCAAAATCCTTTTTACCGCCGGGATAAAAATGATCCACATCGAGCAAGGTCACCACTTTGTTTTTCCAAACCCTTTCTTCCCAAACTCCGCTGGAATCCGGATCGGATTTTCTTTTAGGATTTTCCCAAGAGATCACTTCGGATACTTTCATAATGGGAATGGCTGTACCTGAATTTAATAACAATAACTGATACGAAGTCTCGTAAGGTGAAGGTTTTGTTCCCCAATAAAAAAACGGATCAAGGACGGGAACTATCTCTCCCCGCAAAGGGAACGTGGCAAAAAATCCCGCTCCTCCCATTGTGGTAGGAGTCAAAGGAAGTAACCATAAAATCTCTCTTACAACTTGGGCTCCCACCGCAAATTGTCTGTCTCGCATTTCGAATAAAAGCCAGTCTGAGATTTCAGTCATAATTTTTAAAGAGAGTGATTCAAAAATTCATCCCATTCCGAGACCCAATTCCCACTCTTCTTTATAAAATCGACCCGCAGAGGGTCATTCTTGAGAACAGTCTGCGCTTGTGCCTGATAAGACCTCGCAGTTTTGCGGTCTCCTTTTTCCCAAAAGTAGTTCGCCAGCTCATAATAGGCTGAAATAGCGTAAGGATCTTCGTACAAGGCCTGTTTCCAAAAAAAATGGGCCTCTTCCCAATTTCCCTTCTCCTTCTCCCGGAACGCTAAAAAGAGGGAATTCCCATTTCCCGCCGCAACCCTAGCGTTTTCTTTGGAATCACGGGAAATGACCGGCACACCGGAAAAAGACGAACCACTCAGATTCCCGGAAGAGCTGCTTTCACGAAGTGCGGTTCCTTTTTCCGAAACAATGGAATGTTTCGAATGATTTGTTTCTTCAGGACGAACGGAGGATTCCTTCGGAGGATTTTCCTCTTTTCCTATTTTTTGAAAATAGGAAGTTTCAGATGCAATCGAAATCACCTTTAGATCATTAGGTGGAATATTGGAATACTCTGCATGTCCGAGAATGATATTTCCCCAAGGAAGGATGGAATTGGAAAAATGAGTGAGTATCGTTTGTTTGGAAATCTCGTCCAAATAAATAAATACATTTCTACATACGATCAAATCGAAAGTGGCAGGCATCGGGTCGAGCAAGTTTCCTTCCCGAAACTCAACTTTAGATTGGATGTCAGAGTGAATATGAACCGAGTTGCCGGAAATGATCAAAAAATCGGAAAAACCTTTCGGGAGTTCGTTTCTGACGGAATAAGGATAATATTCTCCCTTAACCGCGATATCCACCGATTTTTTTTGTAAGTCGGTGCCTGTCACATGATAATCTTCAATCTCTCCCTCTTCCTTCATCACTTGCAAAAACAAGGCAAGAGTGTATGCTTCTTCTCCCGTAGAAGAACCGGCGCTCCAAACGGATAATATCCGTTTGTTGGTTTTTTGGATATATTCGGGCAAAATCTGACGGAAGATCGATCCCAGCTGGATGGGATCCCGGTTAAAATAGGTTTCCGAAATATTTAATACGTTGAATAACTTGTCCCAAAGCGGATGATTCGGATCTTCCAAAAGGGGAATCAATTGGAATTCCTGAAAATGATTTCGAATGAGATCCCATTTTTCTTTTGCGTCGATCCGAATTCCGGTTTTTTGCAAAAGTGATTCGCTCAGTGCCTGGTGGTAGGATTCAATCATATCAGCAAAGTCTTAATAAAATCTATCGGAATATAGAATCTATAATACTTCCGAATTTTTCATCCACATTTTTTACAGTTTGCGGATCGGGAACGAGCACTCCCGGAATCCAGGGCTTCATCCTGCAATCGAATACAAGAGGAACCAAAAAGCGAATATGATTGTTTTCTACGATTTGTTTGGAGTAAAAGTCAGATGCAGGTTCCATTCTTGTAAACATAGTCCAAATAAAATCATGATCCGTTTTCACGGCGTCGTCCGAGTCATCTACCAGAAATACAAACCGGAATCCTCCCAAGTTTTCTTCCAGAAGCGAAAGTGCCAATCTATCGTCTTTCAAAAAAGAACTTCCTTGAACCACAAGCACTCCCGGCATAAATACCCGGGGGTTTGTAAATCTTTTGTCTTTAAAACTTCCGTTAAACGAAGTAGGAAGATCTTTGAACTTGGGTTCTCCGAGTCCCATAAGCAACATCTTGCTGCCTTTGTTTACCTTACCGCTGGTGTAATCCAAAGTATCCTGGCTGATATGATTGAAAACGTGAATGTCCGTTTCAGGATCGCATCTTTCCACGATCGTTTTGAATGTTTCCGAAAAGTTTTTCAACTCCACTCTTTCGTTTGTAACAAGTAAACATTTCGTAAGCGAGAGTTGTCCTTCTCCCAAAATCCTAAGTGCTCCCATAAACGCTTCCCGGAAATAACGTTCTTTGACGATCGCGGCGGCAAGAGAATGAACACCCGATTCTTCATAGGCCCAAACACCTAACACCTGTGGCATGACCAGAGGAAACATGGGGGATAACAAATCCTGCAAAAATTCTGCGATATAATGATCTTCCTGAGGTGGTCTTCCCACGACAGTGGCAGCCCAGATCGCATCCTTTCGATGATAAACGTTTGTTACATCCAGATAGGGATAATCGTGCTGCAAGGAATAATAACCGTAATGATCTCCGAAAGGTCCTTCCGGTTTTCTTTTATAAGGAGGAATATTTCCGATGATGGCAAAGTCGGCATCTGCCACGAGAGGGTAAGGTGAAATTTTTTCGTTTCTAGTGATTCTTAATTTTTCTCCCATAAGAAAGGAAGCAAACACCAGTTCGGGGATCTCTTCCGGGAGAGGTGCAACTGCTGCAATGGTAAGTGCGGGGGGGCCTCCCACATAGATATGCGCCGGCAAAGAATTTCCCTTTTTTTCCGCTTCATAATAATGAAAACCCCCTCCTCTATGAATCTGTATATGCATCCCTGCGGTGGTTTCATTGAATAATTGAATCCTGTACATTCCCAGGTTTCCGTTTCCCGATTCGGGGTGCTCTGTATAAACTAACGGAAGTGTAACGAACGGGCCTCCGTCTTCGGGCCAGGATACGAAATTAGGAAGTTCGAGTAATCCTTTGGGTCCTAGCCTATTTGCCAAAACGGGAGCCTTGCTCACTCTTTTCATTCCCACCATAAAGGGAAGGAGTGCGAGTGATTTTTCTTTCCAAAGTTTACCCATCTTAGGCGGTAAAATTTCCTTAGCAAACCTAGCGAGTCTCTCGATGGTTCTCACCGGTTTTTCTCCAAAGGCGAGATGAATTCTTTTTTCCGATCCGTACAGATTGGTCGCAACAGGAAATTTGGTTCCCTTCACTTGCGGAAATAGAAGTGCGGGGCCTTTTCTTTCCACAACCCTTCTTTGGATTTCTGCGAGCTCAAGATAAGGATCTACTTCTTTCGGGAAAACGAAAACTTCCCCTTCTCTTTTCAGAACTTGGATAAAATCATGTGTGGATCGAATGTTTGGCATAAAAAAAGGGTTGGAAAACTAAATTTCCTCCATTAGACTGAGCGGACAAGTTTTTCATCATATGCCTGAATCAAATCCATCTTCGCAAAGTCCGTCCATCACAGATATCAAACGAATCGCTGTTTGTGGCGGTTCCCTTGGCCGGGAGCGCAGGTCCTTTATCCGAGGGCAGGTGGTGGACATAGGAATCACTGATTTGATGCGTGCGGAAGGACTCTGGGATTTGGTGACCGGTCTTTTTTCAGGAGATGAAAAACGAATCACTCCTTTTTTGGATTTTTCCCTGGCACCGGTTCGTAAACCGGTCCTTCGGATCGAAGTGTACAATGAGTCCGGGACTAAGATATTCGGCTCGGGAAAAGTAAAAGCGGACGAGGACGGATTTTTTTCCTGTGAAATCAGAGACCGCCTTCCTGTCGGCAAACATACGTTCCACGTTATCCTGGAAGGTTTGGACAGCTTCCGTCAGTATTCCAAAGACCTGGCACATCTCAATTCCACGGAAGACTCGATCCTGGGCAAAACCACGATCGTAGGAAAAGGAAAATTAAGAATCCTCGCGGAAGAATATTCCGGCTATATTGTTACTTCCGACATAGATCAAACTTATCTTGCTACAGACATTCATTCCGGAAAAGGAAAGTTCTCCACACTGTTTGAAACTCCCGAGCAAAAGCGGGCTCTCCCGGGAATGCCCGAGCTTTACCATCAACTGCGAAAAGGACTGAACAATGCTCCGCTTGCCTTTATCTCTGCAAGTCCTCATTTTTTTCGCAGGACTATGCTTGCGACCATTGCCACTCATAAAATCGAAATCGAATCCTTGCACTTAAAGTATTTGGAAGGAACGATCAAAGGAGTATTTGACAAAGTAGTCGATACCATCTTCAACCCGATTGATTTTTTGCAGAACGGGTTCAAACCCGCTTGGTCCAGGACTAAAAAATTCCTAGGTGCGTCCTACCAAAGTCTCTTTGATCAGATGGCTTATAAACTTTCCATTCTGCTTTATGATAGGGTTTTCCAACCGACTAACTCCAAAGAGATTCTGATGGGAGACAATACGGAATCGGATTATATGATCTTCACTCTCTACCAATTGATTTGTCTCGGCAAAATCGAAGGTGATGCTTTGGAAGATTATCTTTATGATTTGAATTTTCTGGGAAGAGATGCGATCACGAGAGATGCTGCAAGAAGGATTCGCAAATTAGGCGAAGAAAATGTACGCATCCATGGCCGTCTAAATCCAGTTACACTATCACTTATCAATCAAACGGAAAAAGGTCCGAAACACAAAGAGATGGTAAAACTTGTGAAGGAAGCCCTTCCGGAAAATATTTGGGAACAAGTGTTCGTAAAGGAAGACGCATTTTTCGGAACGGAAAGTGCTCTGGGCATGAGTGTCATTTTGCATGCAAAGGGACATTTGGAGTTCGCACAAGTTTTTCCTGTTGTGAGTGAAATGATAGGAAAATGGGTGGATGGAAAGGTGATTGATGAGGCCCAGATACTGGGTCAGTTGGAAAAACTAACAGTACCTGAGTTTGCCGACGGGGACAGAAAGATAGTGATAGATTTGCTCGAAAAGGCATTCAAAGGTTAATGAAACTCGCAAAAATCGAACGGACACCGAAACAAAAAACATTTTAAGGCAGCATATAAGTATAGGCTTCGATAAAAGGAATCGGTGTTGGTATCTTGCAATAACGGTAGCCTAAGATACAACCCTTTTCATCTATAGGCAAGTCGGTTGAAGTAAGACGAACAATTAAAACTTGGCTTGGATCTATTTTTAAATTTTCATTTGGTAAAAACTCAGTAATCAATTGGTTCTTGGGAACTATCAAGATTGTTTTTTCATACATCAAAGATTGCAGATTTTTGGGAAAATGACTGTCGGTAAAAACCAAATATTGTTTCTTTGTAGATCGAAAAAAATCAACCATAAACCCAACATTTTTGTCTGCTTTGCGTATGAACTGTACGGAATGAATCCATTGTCGAAAAGAAAATAATACAGAAACACTGATAACAAAAACGAAAGCCCAGTATGTTGCTGTTCTTTTCGAATTCAAAAGTGATTCGAAAAGAACCAATCCTAATACAAAAAGAAATGGATAAACACCAAATAGATACCTTGCCGAAAGATGCCCTCCATCATTGGGAGCTGTCATCAAAATAAAACTCATGGATAGAATTGATACAGATAAGTATAAAAAAGTATAAGACTTCCATTCTTTCCATAGACCCTTATAAGATATAACTATGATCGAAAATAAAATCGTAAGTGCCAAATAAGAGGATTGATAAAGGAATCCCATTTTTTTACTGAACAACAAATCAAAAATCAATTCGTGGCGAACTACTTCGCCCATAGCAGGATCATCCATATTTAATACATATCTCATACCAAGGGGATGACCATGAATGTATATATTAAATGCAAGTAAAGAACTGAGTATAATTAAAAATCCCGGCACCCAATAGCATAAAATTTGTTTTCGAATTTCCTTTTGAAGTAAAAAACTCAAACCAGTAAGGACAAAAATAATGATAATAAATTCCAGACGTAAATATAGTGAAAGTCCGAAAAAAAGAGATGAATATATAAGATTCAGATGTTGGTTTTCTTTTAGAAACTTTTGATAAAAATAAATCCCTCCGTATAAAAAAAATAAACCCAATGAATATTCATGAATAACTAAGTTATAAACAAAAACCGATGTCCCAAAAAGATAAAGATATACAAAAGATATAACAAGGCCGTTTCGTTTTGAAAATTCAGAAAATAAAAGATACAAAAAATATAAGGAGCCGGAAAAAAACAAAATCTGAATCAGATAAATTACTAAATTAGAACCAAATAAACTTTTGCCAAAGGATGCCACCAAAGGAAAATAAGGCGGAAAAACTATATAATAACTGGAATTATGAATTCCTAAAAATGGAAATGGAATAGATATAAATTCTCCTTTGGGATCAATCTCTTTTCCAGGATAAGAAAAAGAAAAACAGGAATATCCGGAATGGATTAAATCCATAATCTGAACCCACATAAATCCGGAATCTCCGTATACTATTTCAAAATCTGTTTTGATTCCAAAAAATAAACACAAACTACTGAATAAAAAAATTAAATATATTTTCATGAATAGAGTAGTTTATGACTTCCATGTAAAATTTCTGTTTAAAAAATAATTGGTTGCAGTTGCCAGAACGATTCCTACTGCATTTCCCATATAAGTGATCCAGCTTGTTAAAAACTCAGGGTAATTCAATTGAAAGTATTGAACCAAAAAAAACCAGGTTGAAAATTGGATCACAAAACCGAGAAGACTGATCAGGTTGAATTTGAAAAATCCGATCGCATTGCCTATAAATCCGATATTTTTACGATCCGAAAAAGTCCAAAAATTGTTTAATAAATAATTGGTAAGTACGCTTAATTCGAATCCGAATCCTATTGCGCCTGAAGGCAAGGAAATGGCGGATCTGATCTGGTTTGCAACATCAATCGCCAAAATGTTGTTATATACAAACTGACCGCCTAAGTTTACAATAACTCCCGACAATCCCGTCAGTCCATATTTAATGAACTCCAAAGAAATATAAGAACCGAATCGCATTTCGAAAAGTGCAATCAGATACTGTTGCATCACGGAACCGGAAAGTTTTGTCTCGCCGTGATTTCTTTTTCGAAAGGAGTAACCTACTTCACTCACTTTCAGGTTTTTGGTCCTTCCCAAAAACTCTAGCAGGATCTTAAATCCACGGGGATTGATTTCGGATTTTGCAGTTTCAAAAACTTCCCTGCGAAGGGCAAAAAATCCGCTCATCGGATCAGTCGTAGGCAATGGCAAAAAAATCTTTGCAAGCATCGCCGCCGAATAGCTGATAAACTTTCGTATGGAAGACATCTCCCCATAACTTCCATTATCCACCCTGCGCGATCCGATCACTATATCCGAAGCGGATAATTTTGAAATCATCTCGGGCAGAATGTTTTCATCATGTTGAAGATCGGCGTCCATAACACCGAGATAATCCCCCGCCGCCGATGCCATTCCGGTAAGGACAGCAGAACTCAATCCTTTTTCATGGATTCTGCGGATCAGCCGAACGGAAGGAAAATCCTTTTCCTTTGTCTGGAACCATTTCCAAGTTAAATCGGGTGAATCATCATCCACGACGATGATCTCATAATCAATCTTTTTCGATTTAAATAAAGCAACCAATTTGGGAAGAAGGAGGATTAGATTTTCCTTTTCATTGTAAGTAGGTAAAATAAGGGAAAACTGAGGCATAGCGATACCAGTAAAAAAATATCTCGGGGCGGAATGGTCAACTTGTAATTTTGAGCGCAAACATCCGTTTTTATCGTGACAAACAAAACGGGTTGATAGATATTTCCTACTAAGATTTATGAATAATAAAACCGGTGTTCGTTTTGCACTTAGTTATGAAAAAGTTTCCTTATATGTCATCATTCCTGTTTTTCTCCTGATCGGCATCTATTTCAGAACCCACAACATAGATATTCAATCCTTATGGGCTGATGAGCTTTTTTCCGTATTGAACTCGTCCCTCCCGAATCTTTCGGATACTTTAAAAACGTTCGAACAGGAAACGAATCCGCCATTGCACGGAATCATATTGCATTATTGGATTTATTACTTTTCCAACTCACCTACGTCCGTTAGGTCACTCAGCGCATTTTTCGGAATTTTATCCCTACTTGTGCTGATCATCAAATTTTATTTTTCAAAAAAAGATTCGGATCTTTATTCATTTTTATTTTTATCAGCGAGTTTCGGTGCGGTATACTATTCCCAAGAAGCCAGATCCTATTCCATGTTGGTATTTTTTTCGATCCTTACTACAATCTGGTTTTTAAAAATCGCAAAGAACTCTTCCGAGAAACGAAACGACTATAAAACTTACGGTCTTTTTATATTGTTCGGGACTTTGGCGTCTTACACGCATTACTTCGGGCTATTGTATTCTGCGCATCTCTACTTTGTTTTGTCGGTTTATCTGGTTTTAAAAAATGAATTCAGACAAATTCCCATACTAATTACGGCAGGTGTCCTACAGTTATTATTGTATTTTCCCGAGATATACAAACTGGTTTTTCTCTTGCCCCAAACGGATCGGATTTCGTGGATTCCTTCTACGGGTATTTTTGTGTTTTTCGAAATATTCAATTACACTTTTTTTCTGCTTCCTTACAAAGGAATCCAGGTCATATTGATTTGTTTTCTGTTATATTCCGTTTCCATAGGAATCAATTTCAAGGCCGCTATTTCTTATTTAAAAGACAAATCAAATTCCCCGACCAAAGAAAATCTATATCTCTTGGGAGGAGTCATCCTTTTGTTTCTATCCACAACAAATATCATTTCCATCTACAAACCGGTTCTTACCGGTAGAAACTTGCTTGTATTGTCTTATCCTTTGATTTTG
This sequence comes from Leptospira ilyithenensis, assembly GCF_004771005.1. Taxonomy (GTDB): domain Bacteria; phylum Spirochaetota; class Leptospiria; order Leptospirales; family Leptospiraceae; genus Leptospira_A; species Leptospira_A ilyithenensis. Next base: position 166,890 of record NZ_RQHV01000061.1, on the reverse strand, counting down.
TTCATTTCGATCACGATAGAAATATTCGTTAAACCGAAAAGAAACATAAAACTCGCTTTAGTTTGTTTCTTTTCTTTGTTTTTCATTTTTTCTTTTACCCGAAGCTATTATAAACCTTTCAAAGAGCATTACAAACAAACAGTATCTTTTCTGTTACATGAAGCAAAAGGATCAAGTATCTACTCTTACGGAGAAGACAGATTTTTTAATTATTATTTTCAACAAATGCCGGAACACAATCATATGCGTGTTTTGGAATTTCCTAAAAAGGAAAATCAATTGGATTTGGAAATATTAAAAGCTATTCCCAAAGGCAGGAAAATATTTCTGGTGGAGTCGAATATGCAATCCGTTTTTCCGGAAGCGGAAAGAGTTCGAATTGAAAAACAAGTAAGTAGCTCGCAAATGATTCCCATTTGGGGAATCAAAGTCTATGTACTTACCAAATAAACCTAAAGCCAGTTAGCTCCTCGCGGGATGTATTTCCCGGGAATGTTTTTTGTAAAAAAATCTTTTTTCGGCGCAAACCAGTTATAATAAATGATATGACGAAGCGCCGCCACTCCGTCTTTCCAGGTGATTTTTTTGCCCTCCAGATAATTTCTAGGATAGTAAGAAATCGGAAATTCCTGAACTCTGACTTTCAATCTTCCTACTTTTGCAGTTACCTCCGGTTCGAATCCGAACCGATTCGATTCCAAATGAATGTTTTTTATGATCTCTGCCTTAAAAACTTTATAACAAGTTTCCATATCGGTAAGATAAAGCCCGCTTAGAAAGTTTGATAAGATGGTTAGAAAACGATTGATCAGATAGTGAAACGTACGATGGACTTGTCTACCGTCCTTCTTGAAACGGGAACCGAACACAACATCCGCTTTGCCTGATGCTACAGGTTCAATGAGCATCGGAATCTCTTCCATATCATATTCAAAATCGGCATCTTGAACAATAATGATATCTCCCTTTGCCGCCTGTATCCCTCTCCGTAAGGCAGCACCCTTACCTTGATTTTTCTCTTGGAAAATCAATTGATGCTCGGAACGAAAAGAAAATTGTTTCAAGATAGTTCTGGATTCATCTTTAGAGCAATCATCAATGAACACCAATTCTTTCGCTGTCGGGATTTTCAAAGCATCTACCTTCTCTAAAAATTCCAACAAATGACCGGCTTCATTATAGATCGGAATGATCAGTGAAGTAGTTGGTAAATTCGATTTCGGTGATTTTGTAGTTTTTTTTATTTTAGATGAAGCCATGGTTATTACTAATTTAGTGTTTGCTATATATCGTCAATGGTTTAACAAAGAATCTCTGGACAAAGACGGAAAGTTTCAAATACTAATCTTTGTAAACGATGAAATCCAACCTTACCCAAATCAGCATCATTGCCCCTTTTTATAACGAAGAAAGCGGAGCGAAAGAATTTTTTTCAAGGGTGGAATCCGTTCTTTCCAAACTCCCTTACTCATACGAAATCATTACGATCAATGACGGAAGTCGCGACAATACCTTATCCATTTTACTTTCGGAACAAAAAAGAAATCCGAAAATCAAGGTACTTAATTTTTCCAGAAACTTCGGAAAAGAAGCGGGACTTTCGGCCGGACTTGCTTTTAGCAGCGGAGATATGGTCATTCCCATTGACTCCGATCTGCAAGATCCTCCCGAAATCATTCCCAATATGATTCAAAAATGGAAAGAAGGTTATGAAGTCGTTTACGCGAAACGAAAGGAAAGGGCCGGGGAAAGTTGGTTCAAAAAACTGACTGCGAATTTTTTTTACAAAAGCATCAGCTACATGAGTGATGTGGAAATACCGAGAGACGTGGGAGATTTTCGCCTAATCGATCGCAAGGTGGTAGACGCGATCAACAGCATGGGAGAACGAAATAGATTTATGAAGGGGATCTTCGCCTGGGTGGGATTCAAACATACGTTCATCGAGTATGATAGAGATGCCAGATTCGAAGGAAATACGAAGTGGAATTACTGGAAGTTGTGGAATTTTGCTTTGGACGGAATTCTGATGTTTAGCACGATACCATTGAAGATATGGAGTTATATCGGATTTGCGGTTTCCGGATTTGCTTTTTTTTATCTGATCTTTCGAATCATTCGGGTTCTGATCCGAGGGATAGATGTTCCGGGATACGATTCGACGATCGTCATCGTACTTTTCTTAGGTGGGATTCAGTTGATAGGCATCGGTGTTTTGGGCGAGTATATTGCCAGAGTGTTTCATGAAGTGAAACAAAGACCGGTTTATTTGGTAAGTGAGGCAATCGGTTTCAAAACAAATTCAAAAAAGAAAAAATAAATCTATCTTCTTTTCATTACATAAAGAATGGGAATCCCCATTCTTTCCACTGTATGAATGATGTCTCCCGGGTATTCTTTATAGAAATCGAGCACTCTGGTGGCTAATAAATAATCGGAAGGCGCCCCTCTTTTTGCAAAAAGGAATTTTTGTTTTCCCGAATGTTTCATCAGATCAAAATGACCAATCCTCTCCATACTTTCGTCCGTGAATAAATTTGCCTTTGTACGAGAACTTGCAAATTGTCTGTATTCCAACTCGGATTTATAAAATTCCTGCTTGTTGAAATAATAATCCGACTGACTTGCTGTTGCCGAGTTGGAAACCCTTACCTGTCTCGGATCATTCTTTAAATGATTCTTCAACCAAAGGCTTCCCTCTTTGATACTGGTTGCCCAATAATCGGAGTCGAATTTTTTCCAACCTTCTTCCATTCCCGAACTAAACGTACGGTTGAAGTAAATATATTCGTAAGGATGCATCCGGTACATGATATAAAAACTATCCGCCATCGCAATAGCGATGAGAATTAGAGATAAAACCCGAATCTTTTTATCAAGCTGACCGATAAGATCTGAAAAAACTTTTGCCAAAATACAAATGATAGGCGGTAATACGAAAAAAACCTGCCTGTATCCGTTGTATAAAACAGGCTTTTTCAATATAATGATAAAAAGAGCACCTAATCCTGCAAATACTAATATCCAAAAGCCCTGATCAATTTTTAAATTTTTAAAAAATTCTTTTTTAAATACAATCAAATAAGCCAATATGCCCAAACCGATGATACAAACCAGAAATAGATAATCCGGCAAAGTATAAGCAAAGAAAGTAGGTAGATATTTTCTTCCTATTTCGGGAGCTTTGATTTTTTCTCCGGCAAACATCACCGGACCCGCCCATGGAAATTGAGACATGGTCTTAAAAGTCCGAATTGCATTCAAGACTGGAGACTTTAATAAGTAAGGCCAGAAAAGAAGAGCAGTTGTATATGAGATAACAAAGAACTGTAATCCTTTTGATAGCAAGATCTTTAAATTATCTTTTAAATTCGAATCCTTACGATAATGAAACGAAAGAAGGAACAAACCGAAAATAGGCCAAAGTAAAATTCCCAAAATCCGAACCCCAATGGCAAAGCCGGTAAAAACGGAAAACAAAAGAAAATCGGTCAACTTAGGAGATTTTAATTTGGTGTAACGAATGAAAAAATAAACAGCACCGATATAAAAACTGGAAAACGGAATATCTTTAGGATTAAAAAAAATATGACCTGTGTATTCTGGAATTCCCAAAAGAAAAATATATGCCAAAAGCCCCACTCGTTTGGAAAAAGAAATTTCACAGATTTTATATACAAAATAAAATCCGAGAAGCCCGATCCATCCGTTGAAAAAATGCCTCACTTCATAAATGGAATCCGAATTGAATAAGTATAAAATTGAATTTGTAAATATTTGTGAAATCACATCATAGAATCCGCCGTAATAAAACAGATCTATATAAGATACTGCAACGGGATTTTTACCGAAAGACATATAATACTCAATGATAAAGTTTCCGTAATTTTTATGAAATGTTTCGTCATAGGAAATCCCGTAATCGGGTGCTAACAAAAACGTCAAAGGCAACGAAACAATCAAAAATATAATAAAAGGATATCTTGAAATAAAATTCATAAAAAATAGTATTTGCCTCATTGGTATTCGTATTCCGACATAGGCACTTCGCGTAACAAAGGGAGACCTTTTTTAAAACGAATCATATCTTCCGCCGCCTGTTTTTCCATATTCAATCTGCAATCATAAGAACAGGAACCCATGTGTTGAGTCAAAATCACATTGTCCAGAGAAACAAAATCTCCGTTATACGGCTCTTTTTCAAAAACGTCCAATGCAGCACCTGCGATTTTTCCCTGTTTCAAACATTCATACAGATCATTTTCATTCACAAGTTCTCCTCGCGCAGTATTGATAAGAAACGAATCCGGTTTAAAAAACTTCAAACTCTCTTTATTGACAAGCTCCCTAGTCAGTTGATAAGCGGGAACATGCAAGCTGATCACATCCGATCCGGAATAAATTTCTTCCTTCGATGCGAAATGAATATCAAGTCCCAAATCCGCGAGAGATTGCATTTCCGAAACAATATCCTTTTTATCATTCACAAGAATCTTAGCACCGAAGGGCAAAAGAAGTCGGGCGACATTTGTTCCGACTCTACCGAATCCGATAAGTCCAATTATAGATTCGCCTAGTCTTTTTCCAAAATGTCGTATCCATTTTCCACCACGAATCTCACGATCAGCAAGTCCCACTCTACGGGTTAAAGCGAGAATAAGTCCGATCGTCAACTCTGCAACTGCCATAGTAACCGCATCTGGCGTATAACAGACCTTAATGTTTTTTTCCTTGCACTTCCATAAATCCACACTGTCAAGCCCAATCCCCACTCTCGAAATCAACTGCAACCTGGAAGTCCCGGAAATCAATTCACTCAGATCTTCCGTTCCCGCAATCAATCCGTCGCAATCAGATGCAAATTCGGCAATCTCGGACTTGGAAAGTTTACGGGAAAGAGGATTATAAATAATTTCCACACCCTCTTCCTCCTTTAATAAATTACGAGGACTAGGGTCTACTTTACCAAATGGGAAGGTAGATACGAAAATCTTAAAAGGTTTCATAGTCGTTTTCTTTTCTTAAACATTTATAAATAAAAACATTGTTAAAACAATCCATTTTCATTTTTCTTACCAATAGAACTTGAATGAAGATCTCCATCATAACAGCTGTTTATAATAGAAAAGATACAATCCGTCAATGTATTGAGTCAGTCCTCGCTCAAAAAAATATAACGATCGAATATATCATTGTGGACGGCGGATCGAAAGACGGAACGAAGGAAATAATACAATCCTACGGAAACAAGATACAAAGATTTATCTCGGAACCTGACAAAGGGATTTACGATGCTTTGAACAAAGGTCTCCGTGCTGCAACGGGCGATGTGATTGGCCTACTTCATTCCGATGACAGATTTGCTGATGATTTCGTATTGGCCAGGATTGCGGAAACATTCTCCAAAGAAGATATAGATGCGGTCTTTGCCGATATTATTTTTATAAATTCATCTGGAAAATTAATTCGTAAATACAAATCCGGCAACTTCAAACCGAAAGATTTTGCCTTCGGCAAAATGCCCGCTCATCCAAGTTTTTATGCAAAAAAAGAAGTTTATGACCGATTGGGAGTATTCGATATAAAATTCAAAATCGCCGCCGACTTCGAACTGCTTGCCCGTTTTTTCCAAGCTAACATCCATTATAAATACATACCCGAAACTTGGGTCATTATGCAAACAGGCGGGGAAAGTACAAAAGGATTCAAAAGCAATCTGATCATCAACAAGGAAATCAAACAAGCCTGTGACGGGTTGGGAATCAAAACAAACTATTTTAAAATCTATTCCAAATACTTTACCAAACTCTTCGAGTTTATTGTTTGAAACATCTCAAACAATTCCAATTATCCTTATTCCACTTTCTGATGTTCCCTTAGAAGATAATATCCGGAAGATCATTCCCGATAAGACAAAATCGGCATCATCTTATCAAATAACGGATCGGTCAGTAACATATGCAATCGGGTCGCATCAGGATAAGGCAATTCCAATACGGGTGTTTTCGCAAGAAGGAACGGTAAGGAGGAACCTTTTTCCTTTGCCTCCATCCGTTTGGCAGTCACCAAAACGGATAACATCTTTTCCCTTTGCAAAAACAAACTCGCCCTTTCGATAAAACCTTCTCTTATTACCCGATTGGTAAAAACAATAGATAACAATAAGAAGGAAAGATTTGCAAATAGGATTATCCGTTTCCGATTTAACAAACAGATAAGGATAAAAAAAGTAAATAACGGACCAAGGGATAGTATGTCCAAATAACGATTTGCAATATTTGCTTCAGAGCCGCCTCCTCTTGCATATACAAGCAATAGAATTTGTGCATAAATCCAAATCTGCAAACTTATCAGATATTGAACATACGGGTTTTTTAGTTTTTCCCTTTTAAAAATCAGGATAATAAAAAATAAAGAAAAGGTAAATCCGTGAATATAATAACCGAATCCGATTTTATTTATACCCGGCCAACCCATGTATAACGATAAGGAATTCAAATAAGTATGATAATCCGAAGCGTGAAGTTCTTCGTGCCCGGAAGGCAATTTTGTAAAAAATATTTCAAAAACAAATAATAATAGAAATGAGATAGAGATAAGAATCGTTTTCTTTTTATCTTCTGAAAGACCAAAGATTAGTTTCAAACAGGAAACAACAGATATGACAAATGCTACCAATGCTCCGCTTGCTATATTAAAAAAAGCAAATACGGAAAACACAAAGGCCGATAGAACGAATTTCCTATTTGATTCTCCGAAAGAAGAATAATAGATGGAGATAACGGAAAACAAAACCATAAAGTAAAACTGACTTTGAAATCCCCATAACATATTCTCCGTTCCCAAAGGAGCGGCAAAATAAACGGCAATCCCCAAACAAGCAGAATAAGAGCGGTTGATCTTCCAAAAAGTTTGTGCAAGAAAACCTGCGATTGCACCGGGAATCATTGCCTGTATCTGCATCACAAGAACAGTATTCCAATGTCCATTTAACAAAAAGATGACGATGCTCAGGATCCTGGTAAAGAAAATCCGATGTTCATTGTGTTGGGAAATCAAATGCTTGAGATCATAATCGCCCCGAAGAATGGGCAAATAAATGGAATCCGCCTCACCATCCCACTGATCCCAAAAGGGAACGTCCACTCCGTACAAACCGATCCATAGCAAACGAATGGACCAGACCAGAAAGAATACGGTTAAGAATATCTGATATTTATGAAATTTTTTCTTCAAATGAAAGAAGATCATTTTATATCCGATTTCTCCGCAAGAAGATCATCAAGAATGAGTAATCTTTCAAACCAAATCTTAAGTAATGTAGCGAGATACCTTCTGCCCATAGCACGAAGTTTTAAATTGGACTGTCCCCACTTTCTACCATACCAATTGATAGGAATGGATGCGATTTTATAATCGCGGATCAGCGCGGAAAGTGAAAGTTCGATCGTGATATTAAAATGGCAGGCATGAAGAGGATGTATATTTTTTATAACGGAAGCTCTGTATGCTTTAAACGCATTCGTTAAATCGTTATGCCGGGTTAAAAATAATAACTGCAAAAAAGAATTTACGATTCGGTTTACATAGTATTTTATTACCGGATATTCTTTTACAACGGATCCGTTTCGGAAACGGCTTCCGAATACGCAATCGTACCCTTCCTGTATTTTGTTATAATACCTGACTATATCTTCCGGATCATCGGACAAATCAGCCATTACAATTACCACTACGTCACCGGTAAAATTTTCCAATCCGGTTCGAATGGCTCTTCCGAAACCACCCGGTGCGGTTCTCGAAACCAATTTCACTTCAGGATACGTACGTTGTAATTCTTTTACTTTCTCCGGAGTTTTATCCTTACTGTTATCATTTACGATTACGATCTCAAAAGGAATCTTGTCCTGTTTTAAAAAAGGAACGATCTGCGAGACGGTAGGAATGATGTTTTCCTCCTCGTTATAAGCTGGAATGATAATACTGAGTTTATCTTTCTTGATCATGATTAAACCCGCAGGGAAGTAGCATCATAAATCTGAACAAGAATATCGTTTAAGTCGTAATTATATTTCCAATCGGGATAATGTTTTTGAAATTTACGAACATCGCTGATATACCAAATATGATCTCCGATCCGGTTGTCTTCCATATAAGTATAATTCATTTTTTTGCCGGTAATTTTTTCACATTGTTCGATCGCTTCCATCATGGAACAATTGGAATGGCGGCTTCCTCCCGCATTATAAACCTCTCCGGCTTTCGGATTTTTTAAAAAATGGTAAAACATATTTACCAAATCATAACTATGAATATTGTCCCGAACCTGCTTGCCTTTATATCCGAATACGTTATAATGTTGGCCAGTAATTGCACACTTCATCAGATAAGCAAGAAACCCATGTAATGCGGTACCGGAATGCCCCGGACCGGTCAAACACCCGCCCCTGAATACTCCTGTTTTTATCCCGAAGTATTTTCCGTATTCCTGAACCATTACGTCGGCCGCTACCTTCGAGCTGCCGAACAGGGAGTGTTTGGTTTGATCAATGCTCATGGATTCGTCGATTCCGTACCGAAAGTAAGGATGTTTTTCATCAATCTCCCAGCGTTTTTCCATTTCAACTAACGGTAAATAGTTGGGAGTATCGCCGTAAACCTTGTTAGTAGAAGTAAAGATAAAAACGGATTTTGGAGAATATAGTCTCACAGCCTCAAGCAAAACGAGAGTTCCGTTTGCATTTACAGTAAAATCCTTAAATGGATCTTTGGCTGCCCAATCGTGCGACGGTTGCGCTGCCGCATGAATTACAAGTTCTATATCATCATTATATTCTTTGAAAATAGGAAAAATGGATTCTTGGTTCCGAATATCGACCGAATAATGTTTGTAATTCGGAATGGACTCTTCGAGTTGTTTTCTTTGCCAATGAGTAGAAGCCTCCTCACCGAAAAAATCCTTACGCATATCATTGTCGATTCCGACGATCTGGTATCCCTTGTTTGCAAAAAACCGAACGGATTCAGCACCGATCAAGCCGGCCGATCCTGTTATAATTACTACGCCCATTTTACTTACCTTTATAATATATTAGCCAAAATCAAAGAGTTTTCTTGAATCCAAATATGGATTTCCTTCAAAATCGTTTCCGGATCATATTTCGGTCGCCAACCGAATGTATTTTTTACTTTTGTGCAATCGGAAAGATAGATTCGAATGTCAGCCTGTCTATCTTCGAGAACGGATTCGATTTCAATTTTGTTTCCTGTGATTTTCTGACAAATGTCGGTCAGTTCCAACAAACTCACACTTACTTCCCGTCCTCCACCGACATTAAAAGTTTGTCCGTTGCTTAATTCCCAACTTCCAATCTGCAATTTAAGCAGAGCGTAAAGATCTTCCACATGAAGCAAATCTCTTACTTGTTTCCCTTTTCCGCCATATCCGAAGTATTTCAAATTTCTTTTATAAACATGAGAAGCTAACCAAAATACAACGACGCCTTGGTCGATTTTCCCCATCTGCCAAGGTCCGGTCAAAACTCCGCATCGGTTGATCAGAGTTCTTAAACCGTAGGTATCTCCGTATTCCTGTATGATCAATTCGGAAGCAAGCTTCGTACTTCCGTAGAGCGATCTAGGTTTTTCCAAAGGAAACGATTCGGTAATTCCAAGCGAACTCACTCCGCTTAACTTTTGTTTATCGTTCCATTCGAATCGGGTTTCGGATTCCTTCCAATCGGCTTGATTCAAAGATTCGATCGGATACACTCTACTGGTTGAAAAAAATACAAAATCGGATTTGTCTCTTCTTGCCAATTCCAAACAATTCAAAGTTCCTATTAAATTGGTTTGAATCAGGTAATCAGGGGAGCTGTTGATCCCTGCCATGACGGACGGTTCCGCAGAACATTCCAAAATCAAATCAATCTTCGGAAGAGCAAACAGGTCTTCTTTAATCCTGATATCTCCGTGAAAGAATTCAATACCCTTGGAACGTAATCTTGAAATATTTAATTCAGAACCTCTTCTCTTGAGATTATCGAAGGCGATTATTTTATCGTTCGGATTTTCTTCTTTCCAGCGCAATGCCAAGTGCGATCCGAGAAACCCCGCGCCACCGGTAACTAAAACTGTTTTCATTTATTTTCTACCAAAATCATATCTATTCTTTTTAATATTTCCGCTTCTTCGATGGATGTCAAACAAGGAATTTCGTCACTTTGGAATCCGTCGATTTAAGTCAAAATCCGGAAAAGAACAAATCCCCAAAGAGTTTTTTCTTGAGTAAAAAGAATCATTTCAATTCCATTGAATATTATACCCGAGTGATCAATGTATAAACATTCATCTCTTCGAGATAGATGTTTCATTTATATTCAATTTCAAACTCTTTACTAACAAAAAAACCAATTAACATAAAAAATGCGAACAATCATTTTCTTCAGCCATGTAAAAGACCTCACTCTCTTTAAAACCGTTGCTTACTACGAACAAGACATCCGTGCACTCGAAGATCTGGGATATAAAGTCATTGTTACAAATCGAATTTTGGATTTGTTCCTTACCAAATGCGATTTCATCTACGTATGGTGGTGGACCTACTCGATCTTCGGTTTGATTGCAGGTTACTTAAGAAACAAAAAAGTGATTATTTCCGGAGCATTTCATTACAGCACTCCTTTGATGCAAGGAACGGATTTCATCAGAAGAAGTTTTTTATATAAAATTCTCGTTCGATTGGGATTGATTTTTGCCGATGCGAATATTTTCATATCCGACATCGAATTTAACGATGTAAAAAAAAACCTAGCCGTCAAAAACCCATATATCATCGGTTGCTGTATTGATGGGAAAAAATACTCCCCTCGAAAAAACACAAAAAAAAAATCCAAACAAGCAGGTAAAGCGCCATACCAGCTAACAGTGATTTCCTGGCTAGAGCAACATAATATGGAAAGAAAAAGAATCTTTCAACTTATGAATGTAGTTAAGGTTCTTGATGAAAAAGACATTTCCATTCATTTCAATGTTTGTGGCCGGCCAGGTCCGGGATTTGCAAACTTGGAACAACATGTAAATCATCTGGAGATCAAACACCTGGTTACATTTCATGGAAACGTAACCGAAGAATTCAAAGTAGAACTTCTCCATAGAACGGACCTTTATATGGCACCTACACTTTACGAAGGTTTCGGATTGGCGGTTGCGGAAGCTATGGCCTGCGAATGTCCGATTCTAACAAGCGCAAATGGTGCGATCACCGAAGTCGTTGGAGATACCGGCATATATACGGATCCTTTGTCTATTGATTCCATGGTTGAAGCTACGATAAAAATTCTTAAGAACGAACCGTTAAGAAATAAGATGGGTTCCCGTGCCAGAGCAAGAATTCTGAGTCAATTTACATTTGAAAACAAACGAATTGCTATGATGAATATGCTCAAAGATTTGAATGTATATTCCGAATGCATTGAATCTCAGGAAGGATGACCTTCCCATCGTCCCGTTTTTCCCAAGATTCCATCAACGATTCCTCTAAAAATTGCGAAACGGACCTTCACGTTTCGTTTGCTCATCAAAACAAGATTGATAACCAAACGAGTGATAATCGAAAATAGTATGTAAAACAGAAACACAGGAAAGGAGAGATAATCTTTCGCAAGCAAGATCCGATTTCTTGTAATATAATAAAATGCTAAGAAATTCCCCGAACCTCCCCCACTTTGGGAATGTTTGTGATAAATAATCAGATTTGTATCCAGTTCGGAATAATATCCCAATTCTTTCGCCTTTAAACCCAATTCAAGATCTTCACAGTATAGGAAAAGCTTTTGGTCGAAAAGAGTCTTCCGCTCCGAAGTTAAATCTTTGTATATGAAATTATTGATAACAAGACTAGAACCTTCGCAATAAGAAGTATCCCATTTTTCATTTGGCAAAACTTTCTTTGATTTGGAATATTGAACTCCGAAAATCGTCAAAGGGAAGGATGCTCCGGAAAACAATAAGCGGTCTCCGGTCTCGTCAAACACCAAAGATCCCACCAAACGATCATTCAACTCCAGTCTCGTGTGTATGTATTTCATAGTCTCTTCGGGAATTGTAATATCCGTATTTAATACCCAAAAATGATGTTCTGGAAATTTTTGAAATGCATGATCTGCGATCAAATTGATTCCGCCGGCAAATCCCAAATTCTCGTCGCTTTCTACAAGATGAAAGGAATCGTTTTTATGGAGTCCTTTTTTCTCGATACCTTCCTTAAGGATCTTTTTTTCAGCATCATTGGAGTTGTTTTCCAACAGAAAAAGCTGCCAATCATTTGCAATGACATAAGGCATTACCAATTCAATAAACTTTAACGTGAGTTCGGCTGTATTCCAATGGACGGTAAGCAATGAAAAACGATTCAATATTTTACCAGCTTACGCAATAAATTCAGAAAAGGAATCTTTCGAAAAATCCTTTGATGCCTGAAAAGAGCATCTTCCTTTTCTTTGATCACTTTCAAATACCTATTTAGCAAAAATTCATCCTTATAGCCGTAACTTACCGTTTTGATTTCAGGATTCAAAAATAAATAAGTAGGCAACAACCTTTCCAAAAAGAACGGTAAAAAGGAAGCTTCGTATATATAGGAAGTCTTTCTTTTAATCAGTTTCTGGATCTTGGATTCCGTTTCAATGACAGAAACCATATCCTTTAAAAAGATCAGATAGGATTTCCAGAATACGCCCGAACCCGCAAAATAATTGCAATAAAGTTGTCTATCTTTCTCCAATCGGATTTTGCTTAAATCAATCCTATACTTTGAGAGATCGAAGACAGTTTGAGATATTTTTAAAAGTCCCGGATGAACATTCTCTCCTTGTATCCACGGATTATCATACAAATGAATCAGCTCAGGATAAGGGTTTGCCAAATACACTTCCTTGTTAGGATTCGATTGCACAAACTGAAAAAACTCATTTCCGGTAATACCCGTTTTCTCTCCGAACTTCCATGATACGGCACCGTAAAAATTTTCATCGACTAATTCGGATTCGTCAAACAGATGAAAGAATACTTCCGTTTCATAGAGTTGTCTGAAGTTTTTGCTTTGATTGAAATACGGGATAAACCCGTCCAAAAGAGAAGCCTTTTGGTTTTCATGAAAATAAATCTGGTGTATTTTAATTTGCAAACAGAAACCAGCCTATGGCTTAAACATTCAAACTGAAATCAAACTTGGATCTTGAAAGGTTCGGATTATAATAAGGATCTTTATCTATCACTTCCTTCCATTTCTCTTCCATCATTTTCGATTCCCGCTCCAAGCGGATTTTCTTTTCAGGACTGACATCCGAGCCTCTTGATTTTGATTCATAATGGAAAATCCGAACATAAGGAAGATATAAATTCCTATAACCTAATTTTCCCAGTTTTAAACAAAAATCTATATCATTATAGGAAACGGCAAAATTTTCATCCAAACCGCCGACTTTTTTAAACTTCTTTTTGCTGATCATAAAACAAGCACCGGTAACTGCAGAAACATTATTCGTTAATTTCAAATAACAATAATGTTTCGTCGATTCGCAATATTCACCTAACATTGAATGATTGGCAATCCCACCTACTCCCAAAATCACTCCCGCGTGTTGAATTGTTTCATCGGAGTAAAGAAGCATACATCCCACGGCACCGGTCTTTTCTCTTTGTGCCTGGCTGAGTAACGATTCAACCCAATCGGGAGAAATGATTTCAGTATCGTTATTTAAAATAATCAAGTATTCGCCGCTTGCATTTTCACATCCATAGTTGATCAATTTCGAAAAATTAAACGGGATATCATACTCTAGCCAAAGAAAACGATCCGGCTCCTTTTCTTTCCAATGATGAATAAGACTGATCGCCTTCTTTTCATCGGTTCCGTTATCCACTAAAACTACTTCGATATTTTGATAACTTGATTTGGCAAATATCGAGTTCAGACATTTTTCCAAAAAAGCGCTTTGATTTCTACTTGGGATGACAATTGATACCTTGGGATTATTCTTTAGTGAATACCTAATATTGAAGTTTCCCGCATAACCGGGAACAGGTTCAACAATTCCTTTTTCCTTACGTCTTTCCAAAGCCTCGACAAGTGCCCTCTCTCCTGCAACGGCTGCATAAGATTTTGCACCTGCATTGAGAGAAGTCGAATTGATATGAGTTCTCCAATGGTATAATATCTTCGGAATATGATAGATCCGATCGGTCTTTTCCGAAAAACGAAGCATCAGATCATAATCCTGGCTTCCTTCCAGACCTTTTCGAAATCCTTTGATCCGATCTATAATTTTTTTACGATACAACGAAAAATGACAGGTATAGTTACGGGATAAATATGATTCCTGCGACCAATCCGGTTTGAAGAAAGGACTGAATAATTTTCCATCTTCCGTAATTTTATCTTCATCTGAATAAATCATGTCGATGGAACGGTTTTTATTTAATGCAAGAATATTTTGAAACAAAGCATCTTTGGTCAAAAGATCGTCCTGATCCAATAGAGCGACAAACTCGCCTTTTGCGATAGACAATGCGGAATTGGATGCATCCGAAATATGGCCGTTTTTGTTTCTATAAATGACTTTGATTCTGGAATCTTTTTTTCTATAGGTTTCTATTATATTTTTGATCTCGGTATCCGTAGACGCATCGTCAGCCAAACACAATTCCCAATTTTCGTAAACTTGCGCGAGAACGGAATCAATGGCTGCCTTAAAAAACGGAATCGGAGGGTTGTAAACCGGAGTAATAATCGATACCAAAGGTTTGTATGAAAGTATTTTACATACATCTTTCATACCTTCACAATCGGACTCTCTTGGGAAATACTTCCGTAACCAAAGAGCATATTCCGCATTTCCGATCGTTTCGGGAAACAGGTTAATATCAGTCCTCTTTTTCTCAAAGAAGAACTTCAATACTTTGGATCGGACTAGGAACAAAAAGCGTTTCCCTCCCAGTCGGGAATAGAGGTGATAGATTGATTTCGTATATGATAATAATTGCATAGACAATGATTTGGTTTATTTGCGAAGAATTTTACCGATCAGAAATTTTACCGATCGGAAAAGAAAAGGAGGAGTCATATCTTTGATCAGAATTTTTATAAATAAGATCATGTTTTCTTTAAAGGGCAAGGTTGTTTTGTGAATCACATTCATCCATTTATCCAAATGATAAATATTATGATAGCTTATATCTTCACATCGGAATAAAGCGAACGGCGAATGAAAATAAGCAAAAGCAGACTCCATTCCCGTCCCCACTGTAATTCCGCGAAAGTTTCGATCAATCAAGGAGATGGTAAATTTAAATTTTTCCTTTGATAAGATCAACAACCCTGAATGAGGATTCAAAGCAACTCGAAACGATTTACCTTGGATCTGTTTATTTTGTTGGGTCCAACCCGGCAAAGCAGACCAATCCACACAATACTCGTTTCCTTGTGGATCTTTCTCCAATCGATTCGGAAGAATCACCTCATTGACAAGAGAGTCTTTGTCAAAATCCACTATATGCTGAAATGTTTCTTTCGGTAGAAAAATATCATCTTCGATATTGATAAAATAGTCGTAGTTATCCGAAGAATCAGCCATCTTCGACAAACTTTCGTAAACCAAAAATATCGGATTTTTTTGAACGGAAGAAAAATCAAGATCAAGCGGTATCAAAGAATTATTGCCCATCCCGCAGACTTTAATATCAATATCACCGAGTTTTTTCAACTGCCCGATGCAATCTTCCAAATTCTTTTTCCGTAAACCAGCTCTCATGGCAATTTCATCCGCACTTGTGTTTAAAGGGAGAGAAGATTGGCCCGTAAAGTATCGGTTATGACCGAAGTAATGATTGATATAACAAAGAATTTTCATAATTTAAAATAAAATCTTATCATTATTAGCTGCCAATGGATGTCTTCTAGTCGATCAATCCGAAAGAGCGGATCAATCTAAGAAAATAAAGCCCGATCGCTCGAACCCACTTTATATTCCGAAAAATATTCATTAGCTGAGGTAATCTCAGAAGAGAAAAAACGAACAAATCATTTTCCATCTTGATAAATCTCTCAATCAGAGAAATTGTAAGTGGAGACAAATGTTGCTTTCTACTTCTTACCCTCTCTTCTTCCAATAGAGGAGCATTATTTGGATTCGAGCCGAATCCTTCGGTGTTAAACTGACTGATTGCAACCGGAACATAAGTAAAGCTCGCATTTCCTACTCCGATTGCTTTCAGAAAAAAATCAATATCGGCAATTATCTTATAAGATAAATCATAAAGTCCGTACGTATCAAACAAGCTGCGTCGTATCATGGTAGCGCAGTGCCAAAGAACTCCATAAGCTAAAAAAGGCAATGTAAGCTGGGCAGGGCTTCTTCCATAGTCAATCCTGCCATTTCCATGATCGACTAACATATCACCGTAAATAATATCAGAATCCGGACTCGCCTCAAAAACTTTTTCAAATACAGAACTGTTTACCAGAAAATCTCCGGAATTCAAAAAAAGACAATACTCACTTTTTGAATTTAAAATTCCTTTGTTCTGAGCATCGTATATTCCCTTGTCTTTCTCACTTACCCAAAAGGAAAACCCATCCTGAAATTTCAAAATCAGATCCAACGACCCGTCTTTGGAACCACCGTCAATAATGAGATGTTCGAAGTCTCTCCAGGTTTGAGAGCGAACGGATTCGATTGTCTTCAAAAGACCGTCTTTATTATTAAAATTGATTGTTATAACGGAAAGTTTAGGCATAAAAAATCGGCAATTGCAATGAAATCAGCAGACTCCGATTGTTCAAGTCAATATGATCGAATAAAGCGTATTAGATGGTAATCCGAGCCAATATGCAAAATTTCTTTTTACAACCGCCGACTCAGAGACTCCTATCAATCGGAAGGCTGCGTCGATCCGATCCTTGAAATCGGAAGGAAATAAAAGATTTAAATTTTCTTCCGTACAATAAAAACTTTGTCCCAATATCTTATAAATCTTCAAATGCAATGCTTTAGGGAAATAATGAAACAGCGGAAGTCCCGTATGAAACTCCAAAGGATGCAAACGATTGGGTGATGTCAAAAACACTCCTTTTTTAGAAACACGAATCAGCTCGGCAATAAATGCTTCCTGATTTGAAGAATTTCCAACATGTTCGATCACCGCATGTGAGAAGACCCAATCAAAACTCTTGTCGGAAAAAGGTAAAATCCGCCCATCCCCTTTAACATAGGTTAATCCCGGGTAAATCTTTTCCAGTTCCTTGAAATCGCCAAGACCTAAGGCTGTGATGTTGTTTTTATAGGGAAAATATTGTTCAAAAAAATTGGACGAAGGATGATCTTGTGCGGAAACACCAACATCCAATACTTTGATTTTTTCGGTCACATTTGCAATTGCAGCAAATTGATTGTAAATTCTTTGTCGGACCAATTTCAAGGATCTTTCCGCAAGTGAAGAAAGTCCCAAAGAGTTAAACCGGAAGTAAGACGAGTCTTTATTTACGGCCATCGCCTTTATCATCCTTGTAGTTCAACAGATACAACTCAAAATCAAATTTATGAAATCGGGAGCTTGTATCCAGAATCAGTCCGATTGATAACGAAATCAAAGAAGTAATCATAAGACCGGTCGCAAGAATAGCAAGAGGGATATGATATATGTATTTTTCCAAATAATAATCCTTAAACACCGGATAGGCGGAAAATAAACCTGCAAAAAACAACGATAAGGATAAATAACCGAAAAAATGAAAAGGTTTGTAAAACTTAAAAATCCAAATAATCGTTTTCAATACTTTGATTCCGTCTTTAAATGTATTCAATTTGGAAAAACTACCAGTTGGTCTGTCTTTATAAACTATTCTCTCTTCCTTTACTTTAAAACCTTTGTCCAAAGCATGTAAGGTCATTTCGGTTTCCAATTCGAAACCTTTGCACAGGATAGGATATGTCTTAACGAACTTTCTGTTAAATACACGATAACCCGACATGATATCGTTCAATTTCGATTGGAATAAAGTATTGATAAACCATTTCACCAACATATTTCCCAAGTAGTGGAACTTGCGTTTATTTTCGTTTTTGTAAGCGCCGTTATGATGTCTGTCGCCGACGATCATATCCGCGGATTCATTGACAAGAGAATCGATCAAATGATTCAAATCGGATGCCTGATAAGTACAATCCGCATCCGACATCACGTAAATATCCGCTTCGATTTCATGAAAAGCAGTTCGAACGGCAAAAGCCTTTCCTTGTCTTGTTTCATTTATAATCTTTCCGTTCACTTTGAACTCTTTAAACGTAGCAGCCGCAATAGATTCAGTTTTATCTTTTGAATTATTATTAATTACAACAATCAAAGCTTTCGGAAATTTTCTATAAAAATCCAAAATAGTATCACGGATCGTTAATTCTTCATTATAGGCGGGAAGTAAAATTGCCAATCTATCAGTAGTCTTCACTCATTTTTCCTTAAAAATAAATTTCGAGATAACCTTATTATCTTTCTTTAACCATACAAAAAGAACCTGACACTGGCGGATAGTAACCACCGCCGCAAGCAATATCGATAAATTTGAATAACTCATCAAATTTTGAAAAAACTTCATCTTTCAAATCCTGATCCCAATTCAAACAATGCTGAATATATCCTTTTGACATTTCGGAAAAAGATTCTTGTTTTGATTTTGTTTCATTGAGTCCGTCTGCAAACGCCTCTAAACCCATATTCGGATAAACCAATAACCTCATACCTGTTTTAGATGCAAGCTGTTGTAATTCATAGATATTAAAAATATGTTTGTCTTCCAAATGAGATTTATTCATATCCCGTCGGTTTGAATTGGACATGGTAAGTGATAATTCTTCCAACTTTTCGATCAGTCGTTTGCTAAGTTTCTTAGAAAATACAAGATAAGCTTTTGCTAAAACACCCAACATCAAAAAGCCGTCGGAAATCGGTTCTTGGCAAACAAAGGCGCCACCTATTTTCAATTTTGCGGAAACTAATGTTACAAATTCTTCAAAATACTCAATATGGTGCAAAGCATTTGCCATACAAACCAATGAGTAAACATTGTCCGGCAAGTCCTTCAAATCATCACCGTTGAAAATACCATAACTAACGTTAGACTTAGTTTTTGCGTATTTTTCAACATTGTTGCGGCAAATTTCCACAAATACAGAAGAAGCATCTGTGACCATAAAATCGGAAAAACCATGAGCTTCCGCAAGACTGACCGATATCAGACCGTTTCCTGCACCAATCTCTATAGCAGGACCATTTATATCGCAGCCAAGAGATTTCATTAATTGAATCACACCGTATCCGTGAGTGAGAGTGGAAAAATCCATATCAGCTTCATATTCGGATTCGTCATGAGTAAATCTCCTGTCTTCGGAGATCAGGAAAATTCCATTGTTTGTCTTTAAAGAATTTTTCCAATTGATATAGGCATCCGACATACTTGTTTGTCCTTATAAATAAAAATCTAAAATATAAAAAGCCCGAGATTTTAAATCAAAAAAATAATTTCTATAAAACCCACGGTTTGGACGGATTCTTAACAGGGATTCTTAACATATCAATATATCTTTCAGATAATTCAAAAACAAAAATGTCGATTTCCGAAAACGATATCTTATCGGAATTATGCGGCAAACCATGCCAAATAAAATAAGATTTATGAAAACTCTCGGCCAATAAGTCTCTAGGGCCGTAGACTACAAAGGAATCACAGAAAAAATACGCATTCGGGAATGTTTTCTCTTCAGTATCATATTCAAAGTTATGCGGTTCAATATTGTTTCCGGGTTTTGCTTTCTTTTTAAAAGTAGGCATAAGGCTTACCGATTGTTCGAATAAGGTTCCGCCAAGTCCTATCATACCTGCCAAATCCCCGCTTGCAGAAACTTCTTTTATTTCAAAATCGGAAATAGGACGAATTAAAATGCTTGGATAATCTTTTTGCAAAAAGTCAACGATACCCTTATAGCCGAAATAAGCTCCCAAAGGATTCCAATGAGTATCATAATAATAATAGAGGTTAGTGTGATTTGATTTTTCGAGCAATAGATTTTCTTTCAGAGAAAGAAAAGGAATCTCTTTGTTCTTTTTCAGATGTTCAACCAATTGATCGAAGCGATTCCTATTTTTATATTTTCTTACGTAATCAGGAACAAACTCCGGATAAATTGATTCTTTATTCGGAGTAAATACCAAATAAAAATCTATATTCAACTTTTTAAACAAATTCATCCTTTCAAGAATATTTGTTTCTATTGTTTTCAACTCTTCTCGGGTAAAGTAATTGATACCTCTGTAATCACCGATCGTATCCCCGCTACTTTTGGTAAAATAATACATCATATTGTTTTTGCCGATTACGATATCCTGGTGTGCCGATACCCCAAAAACAAAATATTTTATATAGCTCAATGCAAAGATCGCTTTTGCACGAAACGGAAAATTATCGGAAAAAAAAGTATCGAATTTTCTAAGATAATCAGGAAGCTCGGAAACGGTTTTCAAGACCGGTCTCTCGCTTAACAGGCGATTCTCGCTCAAATCATTATCGGAAACGTTGAATAAAAACAAATAAAAGGGTGCAAGAATAATGACAAGAGTCAATACGGAGAAAAATTTTGAAAGACTCGAACGTATCATACAAATAACTTACTTGCCCACTGTATATCACATAAACTTTTATTACGCATTATAATCTACACTATTTCTCTTTCTATATATGGACTTCAGAATCTAAAATAAATGAACGGATTGTATGTGCTTCCCGCAAGATTCAAAATAGACAAAACCAGCAGCAATATGACTGCAAAGGATTTTGTAATATAATATAAATTCGGAAATCGATCGTAAGAAGCAAATAATCTTTCAAAAAGAATTCCGATGATTCTCTTTATCGGATATGAAAAAACGATTCCAAAAAAGATAGAAACAAGATACAACGAATTGATATACAATCCGGGATGATAGACAGTATCTTCCAACCTAAAACTAAACAACAATTTGACTACGTGCAGTGCAGGCCTCAGACCTTCCACACGGAAGAACACCCAAGCAACCATTACAGTAAGAATTGTATAAATATTTCCCAAGAAGTAAGGAATTTTTTTCAAAATATCAGATAGAAAATATCTTTCAGCCAAAAGAAAAAATCCGTGTAACAAACCCCAGATGATAAAATTCCAACTGGCACCGTGCCATAAACCTGTTAGAAAAAAAACAACCAGAAGATTCATAACAAGTCTATGTTGGGAAACCCGATTCCCACCCAAAGGTACGTAAACATAGTCCCGAAACCAAGTGGAGAGTGAAATATGCCATCTTCTCCAAAAATCCTGAATGGAATTGGCCGAATAAGGAAGATTAAAATTTTCTATAAAATGAAAGCCAAACAATCTCCCGAGCCCGATCGCCATGTCCGAATAGCCGGAAAAATCATAATAAATCTGAATGGTATAAGACAGGACGGCTAACCAAGCAAGCGGAGTATTCAAATCCGTCGAAGGCAATGCAAATATTTTATCCGCAACAAACGCAGCAGGATTCGCAATTAACACTTTTTTAGCAAGACCAAGGATGAATCTCTTTAGGCCTACATCGACATCGGTCCATTTGATTTTTCTGGAAATCAAATCTCTCTGAATATCAATATAGCGAACAATAGGGCCGGCTATCAGCTGCGGGAAAAAGCTAATATACAATAAAAATCTGGAAAATTTAAATTGAGCATGTACCTGACCTCTATAAATATCAATCAGGTAGGAAATCATTTGAAATGTAAAAAAAGAAATGCCTATCGGCAAATGAATCTCAAGAAGATCGATTTTCTCACCTGAAAACTGAAATAGATTTTGTAGGAAAAAATTATAATATTTGAAATAAGCAATCGCAGATAGATTGATAAATATTCCGAAAAACAAAATCGGCTTTGATTTTCTTTCTTCTAAAAAAATACCGATAAGATAATTGAAGACAACGGATGCGACGAGTATAATCAAATAGTATGACTCCCCCCAAAAATAAAATAGCAAACTGAAAGATATCAGAACGGAATTCTGATATTCTCTTCTTACTAAAAAATAGAAGGATATGACTAGAGGCAGAAATAAAAGTAGAAATACGATTGAACTGAAAACCATGCTTATAATTTAAATTGATAAGGTTTATTAACCGGAAATTTATATTGATACAATAACTCATCCGAATTCTTTTTACGAACTTTAATATTCATAAGTACGGTTTCATCGGTGACAGGAAAAACGATCTCAGTACCCGATTCATACAAAGACCGCCAAGTTCCTTTTACAACAGGACTCCCGTTTTCTTTCTCAAAAGCAAAATGATACAAAAGCCCGTCTTCCGGATTTTCTCCTACTGATGGAAAAGTAACGTTGAAATGATACTTCTCAGATGCGGTTGTGAATGAGTAAAACAACAAAACATATTTCCCTCCGCATTTGTCCTCAGGTATATTGCTTTTACAAAAGATATATTCGATCTCACCTCCTCCAAGATTTCCTTTTTTTTCAATTCCCGGAGTCGTTTTAGATTTTAATTTCAAACCGAGATTCATATAATAATTATTTGCATTGCTGAATATGAGATTGGTAACACCATCTTTCAGATTCAAATAATTGGAAGTTGAATATCTGGGACTGGTATTCAATCCGATTAGCTTGAGGTAAGGCATTTCCCAATGCGTATAAACAAGATTTACATTTTTCAAATCTTTCATGAACATCTTCAAGTCAGGGCTCGGATCGGAATCAGCGTTCCTATCGAAATTGGTAACGATAGCACGAACCAAACTTCTCCGGATATTATCTTTAAAAATCACCATACATTGGTAAATATTGGTGATGATCACGAAGATTAAAAATGTTCGGAAAATATTTCTCTTTAGTCTCGGTAAGGAATGATGCAAGTCGATCGCCTTTGCAACCGCAGGCATAGCAAACAAGAAAGAATAAGTAAAATAGGTTTGTACAGTGTATTGAAATTTAATTAGGAATGCGAAAGTAAAAATCCAGGAAAAAAAAGTAAGAATCAACCAAGGATAAATTCTCGTTCTCCATGCTTTGAGCTCGGTGAACTGAAACAATATATATATGAGAAAAACCGGAACAAAACCCAACCAAACAGTCGTTTCCATACGAAAAATGGCTTCAGGAATCAAAAACAATCCCTTAAACGGATCATAAGGTGAGAAATAAGTCGGATTTAAATCAATCCAAGAAACCAGAAACGATAACTTCTCCTTAATTAAAGTATAAGTTTCCAACCTAACATCCATTTTTTTTAAATATAGAAAATCAGGCAGATTAGCAAATGTTAACTGGACCAGAAAAAGATAAAAATTCTGAAAACCCATATGAATGCTCATCTGGCTATTGATGATAGCTTTGCTCAAATCACTCGAAAACTTTCCAATAGAAATATAATTCAGAATGGAATGAATCGTTACTGCGAGTAAAAGAAAAAATGACAGGAAAGAATATTTGATTTTATTCGATTTCAAATGGAAAAGATAATCCCGGATTTTGAGTTTTGTCAGGGAATATAAAAATCCAAGACCTAGAATAGGCATTAGAAAAACATAATGTTCTTTAATAGTGACCGAAATCAAAACAGAAAGCGAAAAGCTGATAAAGAAAAACGGTTGGTTTGTTTTTATCCATTTGAGAAAAAAAGCGACGGCAAGTACCATCGGTACGCCTGCCATAACTTCATCGTTTCCTGCAGTGGCGATGCAGAACATCAAACCGGAACTAACTCCCATAAGTGCCGCAAGATGAGCGGAGAAGATACTTGAATCCAAGTTTCTTGCAAAATAATAAACCACAAGGTAGGAAATTGCCCATGCGCCCATTGTAAAAAAATGCAGCCAATGAACATCCATTTGAAACAATACGAAGGGAACATGGCTCAAAGGCCCGCTCAAAGGATAAAAAATTACTCTGGGATCGATCCCGTTTGCGGTATGCAAAAGATTTCCGCTATTAACATACAAAAACGTGCGAACCAATCGATATGCTTCAGAATCCGGATTATTAGGTAGAAAATAATATGCTAAAAATATATTTGCAATTACCAAACATAAAAAAGAACCGATGCACAAAACAATGACTAGTCTGTATTTTTTTCCAAAACTATCCGATTGAAATTCTGGACTGTATTTGCGAATTACAAATACAATATAGATCGCAGTAAGCAAGGCTGATACGGACAAGTATGCATAAAGATTGCCGAGCAATCCGAACAAGGAAGTGATATAACCGGTCAGTATGATATTAAACCAGAAAAATATCAATACGGATAAAACTTTTTCTACGGATATCTGGCCGACTCTCCTTATAAAAAGATACGGCAAAACTAAATTCAAAAATAAGAAAAATGAAAACAACATAATATGAATATCCTTTAAAAAATCAATATCAACGTTTACTTAGAATTGAGCTATATAGTTCGATATAGTCGGAAACGACCTTCTCTTCCGCAAAATGATTCTTTATCCATTGGTATAACTCTTCTCTTTTATACTTTGCACTTTTTTGTTCCAAAAGGACATTATCTACATTTTTCTTAAAATCATCCTTGTCAAAGCAAAGACTTCTGTATCCCGAAACTCCGTTCATAACTATATCCTTTAATCCGGAAGTATCAAAAGAAACCACAGGAGTACCGCAGGAAATCGATTCGGCGGCAGTAAGACAAAAAGACTCTATCTTGGACGGAACAAGTGTTATATCAACAGAGGAATACATGACAGCAAGGTCTTCCGCGGATTTAAGATAGCCAAGATGAATGATATCTACATATTTTGTTTTTAATTCAATCGGAGCGGAACCGAAAACGACGAAGGAAATATTTTCATTTCTTTCTTCTTCGTATTTTTTGATCAACTCTTCGATAATATAATACCCTTTGTTGCCGTCTCTGTAATCGGAACCGAATAACAGTAAACTTTTTTCGGAAGGAAGACGTAAAATATCACGGGAAGCTGCAGAATCCCTTGGGGAAAAAATTTCCGTCCGAAGGATATTGGGAACTACATTGACTGGAAATTCGGAAAATAAAAGACTTTCCCTCGCAATCCCTGCAATCCACCGACTAACACCAACAGGAAAAATTTTCAAACTCGAATAGACTTTCCTTTTTCTTTCCCAAACGGAAAAGTTGACATTATCTTTTGCATATCCCGTTTTATATGCTTCGTCGAAGCAGACATGTTCGGCACCTAAAAATGGCCACATATCATGCATGGTCCAAACGATAGGAACCTTGATCTCGGAAAGCGCTTCAATACCGATAAAATTATTTCCTATCCAATGCAAATGAACTATATCCGGTTTCAATACATCCAATATCAGCTTTATATCCAGGAAGGAATAATTCTGAAAAGAATGCATTACTTCTTTCTTAAAAACAGCCTTTTTATATTTTCTGTTTCTTATGAAATGAACGATCGAATCGATTAAAAACCCGAATCCGCTGCTCTCCTTCGCCAGAACAACGGTCTCTTCATCCGAATCACGTTTAGAAACCAGCATCAAAGAATTTTGACCTTTCCTGATCAGACCTTTATGAATATTAAAGGCAGCTTTTGCGGCTCCCCCCGAATTGTCCGAAGTGGAAAGATGTAAAATAAAAGGTTTTATATTTTTATCTATAGATAAACTCTCGTATAATTTTTTGTCATTTCGGATCAAAATTCTTTTAAGAATATAAACAAAGACAACAAACGGTTTTGTTATTAAATAAAGCATCCGATTAAAATAAAATCGGACTGAGAAGGAAACCTTGGGATCGTATAAAGATGAATAAAAAAGATAAAGTAAAAACGGATGGTATTTTTTTTGTATCGTCTTATATTCGTTAATTATAATGATCTCATTTTCCTTTTTGGCACTTACTCCTTCCAAATCATAAATGACCACCACCGTATCTACATGTTTCTTCGTAATTCCCGGACGGAACCAAACTCTTTGAAGTAAATCAAAGTCTGCTGCAAATCGATATTTTAAATCGTAAAGACCGTAATTTTCAAAAATCCTTTTGTGAAAAAACACAGCTTGGTGACAAAGATACTTTTCACGATACCAATATTCATAGGATATATGATCTGGATACTTGACATCGATCCTGTTTTTGGCCCTATCGATCATCAGGATGTTACCGTACAAAATGTCCTCGGATTTCGAGGAATCCTTGATTCTTTGGAGCACATGATCATTTTCAAAGCTGTCACCGGCATTTAAAAATAACAGGTAATCTCCCGATGAAAGTCTTATTCCCTTGTTTTGCGCGTCATAAATACCGTCGTCTTTTTCGGAGATGAATTTGATATAAGGAGCCATCACCCCGTTTACAAAATCTCCGGTGCCGTCGGAAGATCCTCCGTCCACAATGATTACTTCAAAGTCTCTGCACCTTTGCCTTTCCAGACTTTTGAGAGTTTTTTTCAAACCCTCCTTGTTATTAAAACTGACGGAGATAATGGAAAATAAAGGCATTACTACCAACTTTTGATTCTTCGAAAAATACGAACTGATGTTAACCAAAGAAAAGGGAAAGGGTTTATACTGAAAAATCCATTTTGTTTGCGATCGGAATCCAATAATTCCTGTATTCCCTGATACGCTTCCCAAGAATTCAAAACCCTCCATTCACCGGAGATCCTTATGTATCCTTTGGTAAGTTGCAATGATTCCCACTGAAGAGTAGGATGAGTATGAAAAAAATACAAACCGCTCTCTTTTGTTATCCCGTTCGTATGATTCGGTTTCAGCGGAATCCGTTCTACTTCCGAATTACTTTCATAAACGATTTCCCGGATGTTCAAAACACAGGAACTCTTCCACATAGGCATCCAAAGAAAACCATTCAGATCTTCACCTATTGCAAATCTTATATCGAAAGCTGCCATATCACGAGAACAGGATACATTTTGAAATATATAATTTTCCCAATCGAAGCCCGATTCTTTTTTAAGATACAAAACGGTTCTTACTGTATTCTGATTCAGTAAATCATTCAATTCGCCAGGTTCGGAAACAAATTCCCGAATCTTTCCATAATCATTATAACTTTGTTCCAGTCTGAAATCATATTGAATTAATTTTAGAATTGCGGAAGAATCCATTTGATCGAACGAATCATCCAAATCATAAAATGAATGATTGTTTTTATAGATGGCGCGGAAGTGATCTCTATCAGTCCTATCCAATTTTGGCAAAAACAATTTTTCCCATTCGTATGCTGAAACTTTTTTCGGAAGTTTGATCAAATCGGAATTTATATTTTTACAAAGGGAATTAAGTTCCAATAACTTCAGAAGATATTTTTTATAAATCAATTGATAAACGTCGAACTTCAGATAATAATCACCGGAATGTCCCCAAGCACCGATTTCAGGAAATTTGAAATCATGAAAATGATAAAAGACTACTGGAAATTGAATCCCGGTAGAAATCTCCTGTCCTTGCAACCGATCATTTTCATAAAACAAATCATACTGTTGTGCATTCCAAGGAGCAAGCCCTCCTCCCAGATGTCGAAGAACATGAACATTTTTAAATCTGGTTGTCCAGTCATCCAGATATTTCTGGTCTCCGAACTTTCCGTCTTCATGTCTCGCATAACACCATTCAGCACATCTGTTTTTCCACCACCGAAGTGCTTCCAATCCGTACTCATCATTCTTAAAAGATAAGAATTGTATACAGTAGAGACCGCTTGTTTTCGATTGATCGTATTTTTCGGTATACCTATGTTCCGTAATTAAAACGGACTGATCCTTCATCTCATGAAGAAGCGTTTCCGGATCGGAAAAGAACAAAAGATCGGCATCCAAATATGTAATCTGCGGAAGATTGAATTTCGTAATCGCGTAGAGTATGGAAAAAGAAGTGCAGGTCCAACAGTATTCCTGAAAAGTACGTTCCTGTTTTATCTTCTTTAATTCATCGTCTTCAAATTCGGATAAGGATACGGGGATTACGTTCGGCAAATTCAAGCTTTTCAATAGAAGAAATGTTTCATCGTCAAAAGCAAAAACATAAATCTTATAATCTTTAGAATTCTCATCCAAAGATTTGAGCATCGCCAAACCTCTGGATGCGTATTTGGAATTAAATAAAGTACAATAGTATTGCATATTATATGGGATTCACATTCCTCTTCGGAATCAAAAGTTTATTCTTTCCTTTTCAATGACAAGAGGTCGTTTTAATACTTGCGTATGAATGGATCCGATGTATTCTCCTAAAATTCCTATAAAAAAAAGCTGAACCGAAGAAAAGAAAAAAAGGCCGATTGCCAAAGTGGGAATTCCCAATGTGTAATTGTTCCAAAGGAAAACCTTTAAAAACAACTGTGCAATTGCCAAAAACAAACTCACTCCCGACAATAAAAATCCCAAAAAAGCTGCCAGTCTCAGAGGAATTTTAGAATGATTGGTAATTCCAAGCATTGCGATATCGTATAAAGTATAAAAATTATTCTTTGTGAATCCTCTCTTTCTCAAAGGTTGATGATAAGGAATTTGAAATATATCAAAGCCGATATCGCAGATCAGACCTCTAAAATAAGGATAAGGATCTTCAATCTTTCGGAGAATCTCTATGATTCTCTTGTCGTAAAGTCCGAAGCCTGTAAAATTTTTGATCAAATTCGTATCGGAAAGTTTGGTTATTAAAGTATAATATAATTTTCTTATTAAGAAAAACAATTTTGACTCTTCACTCTCTATCTTAACTCCTACTACGATCTTAAATCCCTCTTCCCATTTTTGAAGAAACTCGGAAATCAGCTCGGGTGGATCCTGCAAATCGGAAACTATCGAAATCACAGCATCCCCCTTTGCTTGCAAATAAGCATAATAAGGCGAACGGATATGTCCGAAATTCCGCGCGTTCAAGATTACTTTTACATTCTTATCTTTAGAAGCTAAATCTCTCAAGATCTTCGGAGTCGCATCTTTCGAAGCGTTGTCTATAAATATATGCTCGTATTTATAATCCGATTTGAGAAAGAGTGCCTTTACCTGTTTATAAAGTTCCTCTACATTGCCTTCTTCATTATAACAAGGAGTAACAATACTGATTAATTTCTTTTTTTTTGCCATTCGAGGGTTTTCTTAATGCCTTCTTCCAAATTTATAAAAACATTGAGTGACAGTTCCCGTTTGGCCTTCTCAACCAAAGGAACATAGATTTCGGGATCGGACGAAGGATCCTTTTTCTTAGCAATTTCAACCGATAACGGTTGTTCTGCGTGCATGGATATTTTTTCCGCCAGATCACCGATGGAAATCGGAACATCCGAGCCTACATTATATACCGAACCCGATTTCGCCTCCGTTAAAATAGTAAATAACCAAATAGCCAAATCCGCCGCATACATATAAGAACGATAAGGAGATCCATCTCCTTTTATAAGAATATTTTCTCCGGAAAGAATATTTTTAATAAAATTTCCAAATGCAAAGTGACTATCCAAGGGCAAATGAGGACCGAAAAAAGCAAAACATCTCGCAATGGAAAGATCAATATGAGTATTTCTACAATGAATGAAACATAGAAGTTCCGCAATTCTTTTGCCTTCTCCGTAAGCTGCGGCAGGATCGGAAGTTGCCGGAGCTGATACATTTTCCTCCGCGACCGGACCTTCCGAAAAATATCTTTTACCGTACACCGCTCCGGAAGAAAGAAATAACAATCGTGAAATTCCGGATATTTTAGAAAATTCTAATATTCTTTTTGTGCCATCAACTATAGTGTCCAACATCAACGACGGATTGTCCACGTTCATTGTCACGTTCGCTTCAGTGGCGCCATGAATGATAAAATCAAACTTTTCCTTCGGAAATTCGAAATCCAGAATGTCACCTTTTCGAAATCCGAGGTTATCGTATTGTTTGAAATGAACATTGGCGTCCAAAAATTTTTTCGGATTACGGGACAAAGCCAACACTTGACAATTCAGGGCGAGTTTGTCATTCGCATAACATAAGGATTCGAGCAACCATTTGCCAAAGAAGCCGGTTCCGCCCGTAATGAAGATCTTTTTATTTCTATACTTTTGAAAATCAGTATACTTCAAAATATGATCCAGATCTTCCTTGCTGATGGATAGGTTCATAACAAAGGATACTTAATCACTAAGCCGGATGGGAATGCCATCCGATAGTTCTCTTTAAAGAATCTTCCAGGGTAAAATAGGGAGAAAATCCAAGTTTTCTTTTTACGAAAGAAAGATCGGGAACAAGTACGGAATAATTCGTTTTGTATCCGAAGTAATTCAATTCGACCTTGGACTGGTTTCCGAAATTGCCTGCTATCCGACCGGCGAGATCTTTAATTTTGATTCCTTCCTCACTTCCGATATTGAATATGGAACCGGGCTCGCCTTCAGTTAAAACCTTCAGAACTAAAAACGCTGCATCGGCGCCATAAAGATAACTTCGAATCGTTTCACCATCACCTAACACACGTATCAAATTCCCGGACATACCGTCTCGCAAAAAATTATTCAGCGCAAACGGGCTGTCCAACGATTGATAAGGTCCGATAAATGCAAACGGGCGGGCGATTACAATCGGCAATCGAAATTCACTTCGGTAGGATGCGCAAAGGGTTTCTGAAAACCTTTTGGCTTCCACATAACAGTTTGATGATAAAGTAAAATCGACAATTCCCAGATCCGATTCCTTTAATGCCTGTGATCCTTCCGTGTTTCCATTCACTAGTCCCGAACTGAGATGAAGTATCTTCTTGATATTATCCAATCGAATCGAATGATCGAATAGGTTTTTGGCACCGTTTACAATTGAGTCAATCGTACCAACCGGATCAGTCGCATGGTTTCTAGTATTTGTGTCGCCTACCGTATTGATGATCCATTCGATATCCTGATTCAAATCGCTTATTTGTCTGATATCCTTTTCAAAAAAAATAATATCCTTTCTAGTCAAAAACTGCGGAGCTTCCGACTTTAACGATTTTAAGTTTCTCGATATTACAATAATTCGAATATTCGCATTAAACTTATCATTCAATAAAGTTAAAATTTCAAGCAACCAAAGGGCGAAAAAACCGCTCCCTGTAATCAATACCGTCGAGTTATGAATTTTGGAAAATCTCTCCGTCTGGTAATGATTTAATAATATTTCACTATCCTCTCTTGTTAGTTTTTCTTTACTCATGATAGTTTTCCTATTTTTTACGAGACAACGCGACAGCCACTTCAACGATCATATCTTCTTGCCCGGCAACCGCTTTTCGCTTTCCCAACTCAAAAAAAACATCTCTCGGATCAACTCCGAATTCAAGAGCTACCCGATTTACATGTTTGATAAATCCGGAAAAAACTCCTGAAAGCCCGCTCACTACGCTAGTAGAGGAAACGAAAGGTACGACCGGGATAAATTCTTTTTCCGCAAGATCAGCAGCATCCAAGATTCGATACAAATCGATTCCCGTATCATATCCCAGCTTTTCCAAAACAGCAACTAACACCTCTAATTGAGTATTACCTGCGCCGGCACCAAAACCTCTTACAGTACCGTCTACGATGGAAGCGCCGCTTTCTACTGCAGCGACCGTATTTGCCACTGCCATACCCAGGTTATTATGGCCATGAAATCCCACGGGTATGCGCAAGTTGCTAACGAGTTTGGCAACTCTTTCCGAAACATCCTGTGGAAGATAAGCTCCGGCACTATCCATAAAAACAACTGCCTCAGCACCGTATAACTCCATCTTGGCGGCTTCTTCTGCAAGAACTTCGGGGGAAGCCATATGACTCATCATCAGAACGCCATGAACGGTTTTTCCTTTTTCCCGCAAGTAGCCTATATGTTTTTCCGTTATATCAGCTTCAGTGCAGTGGCAGGCAATACGGAAAACATCGACACCGACATCAATTGCATTTTGAATGTCCCTTTTGATTGTGGAAAATCCGGGAATGGAATGAATTCCCAATTTGGAATCGGACAGATTGTCTCTTGCCGCTTTCAATAAATCGTAATCAGCAGCAACCGCCAAACCAACTTGAAACGAACTTGCTCCAATGCCGTTTCCATGACCTACTTCGACAATGGGAACTTTGGCAGCTTCGGCAGCTTTTGCATATTTCGCCACCTGCTCGGGTGTTAGTTTATGAGCAATTGCATGGTTTCCGTCCCTTAATGTCGGATCGCTGATTAATACTTTTTTACTCATTACTTAAACCCCAAACTTTCTCTTCGAAAACTCTTCAGCTACCGAGATGGCCGCGCAATTGATGATATCCAAGTTGCCTGCATATTTCGGAAGGTAATCTCCGTTTCCCTGCACCTTGACGGTTACAATGACCCTTCCGTTTTCAAATGTAGGAGGGAGAAGTAAACTATATCCGGGAACGTATTTTTGAATTTTTGCAATTGTAGCATCCACTTCCTTTTTAAGAAGTTCCAAATTTACTTTTTCCAATTTTACAGTAACAGATGTTTGCATATCAATACATGGAACTGCAGGATTTAAAATCAATATTGCTTTCGATTTTTTACTACCGGAAAACTGGCAGATCGCTTTTTCAGTTGTCTCGACATATTCGTCAATGTTCGCCCTAGTCGCAGGCCCGGCACTTCTGGATGCAATACTTGAGACGACCTCCACATAATCAAGTTGCTCACTGGCATGAGCTCTTCTTATGGCACATGCAATAGGAATGGATGCCTGGCCGCCGCAGGTGATCATATTTATATTATCCGAGAGAGAAGCTTCTTGCAAATTTTCGGAAGGCACGCAAATAGCACCTAACTTTGCAGGAGTCATATCGATTACCGGTTTTCCAAGCTTCTTAAGTATATCCCAATGGGCCTCATGGTTTTTTGCGGAAGTTGCATCGAATACCAGATCACAAACGTCGGGATTTTCCTCAATTGCTTTGATACTCCGATCGGAAACCTTGATGCCCAGACTAATCGCTTTGGCTAATCCTGCGGATTTAAAATCCCTACCGATAAACAAAGAACATTCGAGGTATTCCGAATGAATTGCCTTAATGAGCAAATCAGTTCCGATATTTCCGCTGCCTATAATAGCTATTTTTAGTTTCTTTCCGGTTGAATTCATTATGAATTATGGTTTTAGCTGTTTTGACTTTTCATGAATCGGTATTATCATTGTTTTTCCGAGCTCCTCTCGGGAAAGAAGCGGACTCAAATCCTCCAGCGGAGGAGAAACAAGTGTTCCGTCTTCTCTGGATGCTAAAGATAATTTCGGAAGAAACAACTGCTCCGGATGCATAAATACTTCACATATCGCCGGTTCTGCGAGATCCTGGAATTTCGGAATAACGGTTTCCATATCTTCCCAAGTACGTATCTGAAAGGAAGGCATCCCGAATGCTTTTGCCAATGAACCGAAATCAGGGCAACTAACACCACTCTTTCGGTCGGTAGCGATCTTTCTTCCAGAAAATAAGGCGTTTTGAGTATGTTTGATCATCAAATAACCGTCATTATTAAAAATAATGATTTTGATAGGGAGTTTATGGTGAACAATTGTTTGCAGTTCTTGCAAATTCATCATCATTCCCCCATCACAATTGAGACAGAGAACTTCTCCCTTATCCCGAGCGAAAGAAGCACCGATGGCACCGGGAAGCCCGAACCCCATTTCTCCCAAACCTTGCGATGTCATCAAACGTTGTCCCGATTTGAACTTCAAAACCTGATGGCCGCTTAATAAAGCGGTTCCCATATCCGTTACAACGATCTGATCTTTTTTGGTAAAACCGATCAACTTATCCATAAAGCGGTATGAGTTGATAAAATCAGTGTCATTATGTTCCGGTCCGATCCAAGGGTATTTCGATTGAAATCCCCGACACTGATCCAACCAATCTTTTTTCAAAGGAAGTTTTTCTTTTCCAACCTGATCTAACAATTCATTGATAAACAAACCTGCATCGCATTGTACTAAAGTTTTAAATCTTTGTTTGTATTTTTTCAACTCGTCATGATCAATATCTACAACTGCGATTTCTGCCTCACGTGCGAGCTCTGTGATATCGTAACCTACTTGAGGGATAGCAAGTCTTGTTCCGATCGTTAGAATATAATCCGCATTTTGTAAAACAAAATTTGCAGATCTTTGGCCGTACACACCCGCTCTTCCGAATACAAGAGGATGGTCCGAGTCAATCATGTCTATGCCTGTCCAGGAAACAAGCGCAGGTACATTCAAAGCTTCTAATAATTTAGGAACCTGATCCACAGCACTCGCCAATCTAATCCCATGACCAAGCCATAACAGAGGTCTTTTTGCATTTCGAAGAGAATTTAAAATACCAGAACACTCTGATGAGAGTGTTTTGTTTGTCTGGAAAAATTTCGTTCCTTCCATTTCTTGCGGATCAAACAAAACCATATCACCTTCTTCAACAACGGTTGATTGAATGTTCATGGGAATATCGATCCAACAAGGTCCCGGTCTCCCCGAAGTAGCGATATAAAATGCCTTCTCCAATTCATATAAAACTTTCAACGGATCCAAACTGCGGGCGGCATACTTGGTAACCTTTCGAACCATTTCAACCGAATCATAACCTTGCACTCCGTAGGCGCGAAGCGGATTGTCATCCGTAGTAAATTTGGAATTTTCATTTCCGGAAATCACCACTCCAGGAATCGAATCCATCCAGGCTCCCACAACCCCGGTAACACCGTTTGTCGAGCCGCCTCCGGTTGTCAATATAGCAGCCGTTACAACACCGGATGTTCTAAAATAAGTTTGCATAGCCATAGTAGCCGTCTGTTCATGATGGACGCAAATGATCTCTGTTTCGCCTTTTGTCCCGATTGAATCGAAAAGATGTGCGTTTCCCGCACCAACGATTCCGAATACATGGCGAATTTTTCTCCTAACTAAATAATCTGCAACAATATCGCTTACTTTGCGTTTCATAAATCCTCATTCATAAAAATGAATCTTTTATTTTTTGATAAACTCTCTTATCTTTTCAATCATATAGTCGACGATCATATCGCTCATACCCGGATAAACTCCCAGCCAGAATGTATGATTCATCACCCGATCAGTATTTTCCAAACTGCCCGCAACCCGATAAGCGCTTGTTCCGCGAAACTCGTCAAAGACCGGATGCCTTAGGTAATTTCCTGCAAATAACATTCTGGTTTGAATGCGTTTTTCCTCTAAGTATTCTACAATTTCCTTTCGGGAAAACTTCGCATTGTCTTTTACTGTAAGCAAAAATCCGAACCAGCTGGGCTCCGAATTCCTTGTAGGCTCAGGCAAAACAAAGAACTCTTCCAAATCGGCAAGTCCGTCTCTCAATCTTTGCCAATTCTTACGCCTTGCTTTTATGAAATCGGGAAGTTTTTTTAACTGTGCAACGCCGATTGCAGCCTGCATATCAGTAACTTTTAAATTATAACCCAGATGCGAATATATATACTTATGATCATAAGCATGAGGCAACTCTCCCAGTTCCCAATTAAAACGTTTCCCGCATGTATTGTCTTTTCCGGAAGGGCACCAACAATCACGCCCCCAATCCCGATAAGATTCGGCAATCTTTTTCAAACGGTTGCCTTGCATATACACAGCACCACCTTCTCCCATTGTCATATGATGAGGAGGATAAAAACTGGATGTGGCAATATCTCCGACCGTTCCTGTATATTTCCACTCACCGTTATAGTAATAGCGGCTTCCCAACGCATCACAGTTGTCTTCAACTAACCAAAGATTGTGTTTTGTGCAAAAATCCTTTACCGTCTGCAAATCAAACGGATTTCCCAAAGAATGAGCAATCATAACGGCTTTGGTTTTCGGGGACAAAGCTTGTTCCAAGAGATTCACATCAATATTATAAGTAGGCAGACTAATATCTACTAACACAGGTACCGCGCCATACTGTAAAATAGGATTGATTGTAGTCGGAAATCCGGCGGCAACCCCGATCACTTCGTCCCCTTTTTTGATTTGGCGGTCTTTCAGAGAAGGTGAAGTAAGCGCTGAAAAGGCAATTAAGTTTGCGGAAGATCCGGAATTCACCAAAAGAGTATGACGAGTTCCTATAAACTTGGAAAAAGTTTTCTCAAATTCTTCCGCATAACGTCCGGTAGTAAGCCAAAAATCCAAGGAAGAATCGACCAAGTTGACAACTTCCTTTTCATCAAAAACCCTGCCGGCATAAGATACCCGGGAAGAACCTTCAACGAACGGCTGATCTATATTTTTTTTATGATAAGAATTAAAATGAGAAATCGTATTGCCCTTGATAATCTCACGAAAGGTCCGATCCATCAATTGAGGTTTTAGTTCTGCGAGCTCCTTACGAACGGAAGACTCGTTTATAACAATCGAATTTTGCGAATGAATGTATGCCGTGAACGGAAGCGAGGAACTCAAACAATCCTCAAGTTTCACTTCAATTAGATTCTTGCCTTCCGTATTCCGGCTTGTTACAAAAACAAATTGAATATCCCCAAATTCGTTTTTTTCGGAAACGGCAAGAGCGGCTCTATGTTTGGAAGAAGAAAGATCGTCAGAAGAAAATTCGATCTTAAAGATCTTTCCTAGATATGAATTATAAGTCATTCCAAACATCCTCTTTCGGATCATTTATTAACTGCAAAACAAATCCGGTATTTGATTGTTTTTCAAGAGATTCAGGATCGCCTTTCCGGCGAACAATCACTTCGACTTCGTTTCCGAATTCAATCGGTATATTCAATGAAATATTCCGATTCGTATCGACGGAAATGTATTTTCGTAATTCGGTCATTTTTAATTTTCTCAGGTTCCTTTTGGATTTAAATCAATACGATATAAGGTAATTGCAGATAGAGATATGATCTTCGTGTTCGTATTTCAGAATGTCGCCTATTTGATATTATATGACGGAGAGAAAGTATAAATATGATAAGACTTCTCCGGCCAATATAAGTCCTTCATGGGGGAATCAATTTCAAAATGGTTTGTTAGATAAGGTTTTTGTCTCAAATCCAATGCATCCGGGCGAATCATTACGATATTTTTCGTATGAAAGGAATGAAATCCCGATTCATTCATAGGCTTTACGAAATCGCCAAATAATAAATCCAAAACTTTCGTATCCTTTCCACAGAGCCCGCTGATCAGAAAATCCGGGGTATAATTCAAAACCAAGTAATCCTTTCTGCAAACCAACTTGTCCATCTTTTCATATTTCAAAGCAAATTCATCATAAAAAAAATCGACTCCGTGAACTCGTGAGAAACGATTCCCTTCCGAAGCTTGAATGATACTCTTATAAACTCCCGTATGACTGGGAATGTCCGAGTGAACGCGTAGTGAATAAAAAATATGATCGAACAAAAAAACGGAAAGGAACAAACGAAAGAAAATTGATAAGGAAAAGGAAATTTCCATGGAACGGAAAGATCTGCAAAACAAAAAACTGAAAAATTGCCGAAGATCCTTATAATAAAACCGGAAAGAAATTACCATAAAGATGCTGAGAATATTCACGGCGCGAAAAGATTCATATAAATTATGGATCAAATAATAAATCATTGACAAAGAAACGAAAAAAACAAAAAGAAAAAACCGATCCAGATAAGTTTGCTTCAAAATGGAAATGGATCTTCGAGTGAAAACAAAGGTCACGGAAGAAATAACGACCGCTAACATTCCGAAATTCTTAATATCTCCAAAGCTGGACACCATCTTAAAAATCATTTCTTCAATGAAAAAGAAAGACTGCACATGTCCGTGCCTTGCTAAAACTTTAAAATAGTTTTCATAGATAGCGGAAAAATCCGACCCGTAATGCAGCTTCATTATCAAAACGAAGCACAAAGATCCGATCAAAAAACTAAGATAAAACCGTAATTTATTTCTTTTATCATGTATTAAAAATGGAAGAAGAACAAGAAAAACAATTACACAGGGGAAATAAGTATATCTGCATAAAAATAAAAGAAGCAAGCTTAGTGCAGAAATTACCATTCTCCGCTTATAAAGAGAATAAAAGGAAAGTGCAAGAAAGAAACCCGAATAATGATCCGACCAAGGATAAGAGATGCTAGATGAGAAAACAATCACCAAAGAAGTGATAAACGCAGACTGGGATTGATTCATAATCAGCCTTGCAAATTTATAAACAACCAAAGTCCGGAGTAAATAAAATATCGAAGTAGACGCACCTAATGAAAAATAACCGTAACCGAAGATTTTACAAAACAATAACTGAATAAAGGTGGTTCCCAATCCGTATTGAATTACGAATTCCTCGTGAGGCTTATAACCATTTGACAGAGAAATCACATTGGAAAGCATAAGACCCCAATGATGGCTGTCATTGGCAAATAACGATTGTTCAATGTTGAGAATGCAACTATTGATAACCAAAATCCCTAAAACAATATGGGAAATTTTTGACATAAGATTATAAGTCGAATTCAGCTTAATTATGGAACTTACAAACAATTGGTTATTTTACCTTTTTATTAAAATCAAAGACCGGAATATTCCGAACTTTCTATTTTGCGCTTTCATAATCACGAATCTGATTCAGACAGATACTTCGAATATCCTGTTTGCTTACATAGATTTCAGACCAATCTATGATTTTGTCCAAGGCTGTTTCCAAAGTCCACTTGGGATGCCAGTTCAATCCGGACTTTGCCTTTGAAATATCCAATTTGAGAAAATGCGCCTCATGAGGGTGTTCGCCTTTTTCTATCTCAAATCCGGGGAAAGCCAAACCGGAATTCTTTCGATCGGAAAGCTTTCTTTCTATGTCCTCCACAATGGAAAGAACCGTCTTCGCATCAGATTCGTTAGGTCCGAAATTCCAACCTTCGGAAAACAAGTCTCCTTGTTTGTAAAGATGTTCGGCTAATGACAGATAACCGCTCAAAGGTTCCAAAACATGCTGCCAAGGTCTGACTGACTTGGGATTACGAATTTGCACCTTTTCCTTTTTCAAAATGGATCGAAATATATCAGGAATTAGACGATCGCCTGCGAAGTCGCCTCCACCGATTACATTTCCCGCACGAGCAGTAGCAATTGCTAAACCGTGTTCCATATACAATTGAGGCGGAAAAAAAGAATTACGATATGTAGAAGTCACAAACTCGGAACAAGCTTTACTATTTGAATAAGGATCATGCCCGCCCAACCTTTCATCTTCCCTATACCCCCAAACCCATTCGTTATTTTCATAAACCTTGTCGGTAGTGATATTCAGAAAGACCTTTACTCCTCTGCCGGATGTACGAACCGCCTCCAAAACATTCACAGTTCCCATTACGTTGATCGCATAGGTTTCCACTGGAATCTTATAAGAGTCGCGCACCAAAGGTTGCGCTGCCATATGAATTACTATTTCCGGATTGGAACTTTTTAAGAACCCGCTCAACTTGGTCAGATCTCTTACATCTGCAATTTCCGAACCGGCAAGAACATCTCTAACGTTTGCTAAATCAAATAAAGACGGATCGGTAGGAGGGGATAAAGAGTAACCGTATACTCGGGCACCAAGAGAGGACAACCACAAACTCAACCAAGATCCTTTGAATCCGGTATGACCGGTAAGAAGAACTCTTTTATCTTTCCAAAATTCCTGATTCAATGCCATACTTTCCAAGGTGCGTTATTCTCTTTCCAAAGATCTTCCAAATGATTTTTGTCACGAAGAGTGTCCATTGCCTGCCAAAACCCCTCATGTTGAAATGAACTGAGTTGACCTTCTTTTGCCAAAGCTTCCAAAGGTTCCTTTTCCAGAACGATATCATCCGATCTGTCGGAAATATAATCAAAGAAACTATTTTCCAAAACAAAAAAACCTCCGTTGATCCAACCACCGTCTCCTTTCGGTTTCTCTTTGAATCCTTTCACAATATGATTTGCATCTATATCCAATGAACCCCATCTTCCTGAGGGTTGAATGGCTGTTACAGTGGCAATCTTACCTTGTTTTTTATGAAACTCATATAATTCGAGAATATTTACATCGGACACACCGTCACCGTAAGTAAGAAAGAACGGTTCGCTTCCAACGTATTTTTGAATTTTTTTGACTCGGCTTCCCGTCATAGTCTCAAGTCCAGTATTAACGAGAGTTACACGCCAAGGTTCCGCGGTGTTCCCATGAATCTCCATCTGGTTTTCCTTGCGGAAATCAAAACTAACATCCGATTCATGAAGATAATAATTGGCAAAGTATTCTTTGATTACGTACGCCTTATAGCCCAAACATATAATAAAATCATTAAACCCAAATTGGGAGTAAATTTTCATAATATGCCACAAAATCGGTTTTCCTCCGATTTCAAGCATTGGCTTGGGTTTTAAATGAGACTCTTCACTGATTCTGGTTCCGTAGCCGCCTGCGAGAATTACTACTTTCATATGATTAATGATTAACTTTATTCCTATTGCTATTTTTTGTTAAAACCCAGAACTTCAATTCCCGAGTTGGTGTAAAAGAAAATTCGATGTCAGCCTTCGATGCCATATAGAAACCTAACTTTTTAATTTTTTCTTCCATACTAATATGAAATGGTTGGCCGATGATCGTTTGAGTAATAATTACAGGACGAATGACAAGTAAATCCGTTAAGTCGCTTTTCGAATTCACATATAACTTGAACGGGAGACCTAACCAAAAAAAGTTAGTCGGATCATAATTAAAAGGGTTGAATGTTAATAACGAAATATAGGGATTATTCGTTGCATTTATAACAGGGGGATTCTCATCGTAACCACCCGCAAGAGTGGCTTTTTTCATGGCTGCTTCCGCATTCAATAAAGATTGATACGTATGAGTTTCAACATACAAACCATTCAATATTCCTCCATTTACATGAACGAACGATTTAACAGGTAAGGCAACAACTTGTTCCAACTTGTAAATAACCGATAAGATTAAAAGCAAAAGGAGCGCCATTTTCAAATGAAAAGATTTTACTGTTAACTGCTTGAGAAATATGATAACGACGCATAACGCCGGAAATACCGACCATGATCTATGATAAGGAGTGGGATTCGGATGAAATTGACTCCATGATGCGGTAATAAAAGCAAGAAAAATCAAATACTTATATGCTCCGAGCGGTTTTACAACCGCATTCATTTTCAATAAAAAAATAAGTAACGAACCGCATATAAAAAGAGGAAACAGATGATCCAGTCCGACAAAAAAATAATTGGATATCAAGAATAAACCAGACAAAAAAAAGAATAATAATACCCTATTTTGAATGAGCAAGAGTGCTGCGAGAAAAACGGAAAAAAACAAAATTGCATGACTGAAACCTGGAAAAAGATTCTGTAATAAAATACCAAACGAACCTTGAACACTGGCTGCTCCGGTTAACGCATATACGATATTTTGTTCCCAATAGGAACTGAGATTGCCTTGTGAATAAAAAAGAAGCAACATTACAGCATTGATTACGATAAAGCCCGCAAAAACGAAGGACTGAAAAACAAAACCATTCCAACGACCCTTCTTAAAACTGAATAGCAACCGTTGAAAAAAATAAAAGCAGTTCGCACAAAATAATGCCAAAAGCAATGTCGCTCCGACCGGTTGTTTGATATGAAACAATATACCTGTGCAAATTCCAATAAAGAATGAATTTCGAAATCCATTCTTCCTGTTCAGGGTAAAGATCAGATAAAGACTGTAGGATTGAAAGGGTAAGCAGTAAATGGAAGACCAGGATAGAAAAAGATTGGATCCGCAGACAAATACAAAAGGAATCGAACAGATCCCTAGTATAACAAGCATATAGGCGATTGTTCGGCCAAAATAAAGTTTAAATAACGAAAAAAGTATAAAAAAAGAAATACTATAGGCAAATACGATTGTAAGCCGGACTGACGACAGATACGGGCCTAACAGAAACATTCCCCAGGCATTAAAGTAAGTACTCAACGCTCCATAATGAGAAAAAGTTTCCAGAAATATTTTTCTACCGTTGTAAACGTCCAAACTCGGCTTAAAAACAGTTCCTTCATGGTACGTATCCAAACCGTAAAAGGAATAATATCCTAAAGTAAGATAAGTGACAAAAAATATAAGTAAGCCTTCGAAAGGAATATTCTTGAAAACAGATCGAACGGAATTAAATGTGATATGATTTGTCATTAAAAGTTGTTAATCGGAAAGGCAACTTAAGTGATTTCGATTTCGGATTACGTGAAAGAGATCAGTCAATCTTTCTCAACCAATGATTGACTTTAACACATTACATACCCGCGTTTGGGATTCCTCCGAAAGATACGGATACATGGGTAATGAAAATATTTCATTCGATAGTTTTTCCGTAACCGGAAAATCTCCCTGTTTGTAACCGAGATGCGAATAACCACGCATTGTATGAATGGGAAAAGGATAACTTACGTTTAAAAGTATATTTTCTTTTTTAAGTTCATCAAGGATACGATCTCTTTCGGGATGGGCGACTACGTACAGATAATAAACATGTTTATTATATTCTTTTTCCACAGGTAGTTTCAAACCGGAGTCCTTCAGAATCCCGTTATATCTTGTCGCGATCTCTCTTCTTTTATTATTATTTTCATCAAGTTTCTTCAGTTTAAAATCGAGTATTGCTGCATGCAGTTCGTCTACACGGGAATTATAACCGTGTTCTTCCGCATAATATACTTTATCCATTCCGTAAAAACGCAGTCTTCTCAGCTTATCATTTGTTTCCGCGTTATTTGTTAAAATCATTCCCGCATCGCCGAAACCGCCTAACGGTTTTGTAGGATAAAAGGAGAATGTGGAACAATCCGAAAAAGATCCGGCTTTTTTGCCTTTGTATTCCGCTCCATGCGATTGAGCGCAGTCTTCCGATATTTTAAGATTAAATTCTTTCGCTATTGCGATAATAGGATCCATATCAACGGATTGACCGTATAAATGCACCGGGACGATAGCTTTCGTTTTATCAGTGATTGCTTTGCGAACTTGGC
Organism: Leptospira ilyithenensis; assembly: GCF_004771005.1. Lineage (GTDB taxonomy): Bacteria > Spirochaetota > Leptospiria > Leptospirales > Leptospiraceae > Leptospira_A > Leptospira_A ilyithenensis. The sequence continues at coordinate 123,835 of NZ_RQHV01000061.1, read as the reverse complement.
TCGTGTCCATCAAATAAGTTTCAGGATCAATATCGACAAAGACCGGTTTGGCCCCTGCACTGATGATGGCACTTACTGTCGGTACTGCAGTATTGGGTACAGTAATGACTTCGTCATTTTCTCCTATATTCAATGCTTTCAAAGAAAGCATTGTTGCATTGGTCGCATTATCAACTCCGATTCCGTATTTAAGTCCGATGTATTCTGATAATGATCTTTCAAAGGAGAGCAGGCTTTCTCCGAATATCAATCTACCGGAGAACAAAACCTTTTCGATAAGTTTCATAACTTCATCTTTTTCTATCTGAAGTTCTTCCAAATAATCCCAAACTTTAATGACCTGATTCATAAATACCTTTTTTACCAAGATTAATTATTTTTTCCAAAACGACCGAATCGTTATAAAACTCTTCCGAATACCTTTTATATTCATCACCCGAAACAGAATCTAAAATTTCTTCCAGAAACAACTGAAAAGAATCCCCCATTTCAACATCAACTACGTTGCTTTTATTCCGATTCGAAACCAAGACTTTACCATTATAATTTTCAGGCGGAGTAAAAAGTCTCTCTGCTTCGATCAGAATATTTTCGCCTAACAACTGAAGCTTATTAAAATACTGCGCATTTAAACTGAAATAGGATGAGAGAAGTATACTTCTCTCATCAAAACGAAACAATACTTCGGAAGAAATATCCAAACCGTTGTTATCTCTTTCATTTACAAATACATCGATTTCTTTAGGGTACTTCGATAACAAAAAACGACTCAAACTGATTGCATAGGAGGCTCTGTCGTAAAGAATTCCACCTCCAAAATCAGTTTTATATCTGAAATTGGACTTATCAAGTGGAGGGTTTGTAAAAGTTTGAATGATTCTCAAATTATGATTTCGTTCACAGGAATCAAACAAAGATTTAAAAGTCCCTGCAATGGGATGGCGGTACCAAACATTGGCTTCCGCGAGAAGAATGGAATTTTTTCTTGCAATCTCCGTCAATCTTTCTGCCTCTCCCAAATTCAAAACAGCGGGTTTGTCAATGACTACATGAAAACCTCTTTCCAAATAATAACGTCCATAATGGAAATGCAAAGAATTGGGAGTGGATATGTAAACGAGAGTGTCATGGGAAGAAAGATCCGTTTCGTATCCGTCGATAAGAACGATTTCCTTGGAACTTGTCCATTCCGGTAAAACTTCTTTTAGATTTTTCGAACAGATATATATTTTCTTTATCCTGCTTATTTTTAAAGCTGCAGGAAGTATCCTTCTGGCAACTAACGAAGAATATCCGATAATGAGTAAATTCATAGAGGCAACCTAAATCATGCAAGACAAAAGACTGCGGGATTCGACGTTAAATATATTATTGATTAAAATAAGTCTCTTTACTTGGTTCAAAGTGAGCCATATGTAATTATTCGGAATCTCACTGATGGTATTTTCCGCCAAATGGACGATGGAATACCTATTTTGGTCGTGATAAAACCGGCCACCCTCTTCCGATTGAATCGAATCATAAAGAACTTCCTTCTCTAAAAAACTTTCTTTAAAATAAGCGGAATATTTCAAATTGGGATTATTTGAATCTGTGCAAAATTCCAAAATAGAACCTTGAACAGTCGGAGCAAACTCGACTCCGTCAAAGTTCCCAGGTTCAAAGACCGCCTGAAAGAGCAAATGCGGAATTCCACCTATTTCCTGTATAACGATACCGTTTAACAAAGTATGATTCGATCTCAATATAGGTTGGGACCATGTTTTTACCTCACGATTCGAAGCTTCTATCCTGACTCCGATCACATCGAAAGAAGAATTGTTCTCATTATAGATTCTTTCTTCCGATTTTACCCATCCTTTCATTGCAATCAAAGGCGTGAAATTCGTTTCGATTCCGTATGTTGCTTTTAAGTTGGCAATCCAGGAAAACAAATAAGGTAATGTTCGGAATGAATTTTCATCCTCCGCGGCAAGAGATTCGGAATAAACGGTTTTGCTATAGGATAAGTTTCCAATCGTATAATTGGGCAATCCCGACAAAACAGTCCGCGAATCCATATTGATAATATTGTCCACACTTAATAGATTTTTCAACTGACCCAATGTTAACCAAAAAAAATCATCGGGAATGGAATTCGGAAAATCCGCATCGGTCAGATCCAAAATCATGTTCCTGTTTCTTTTCTTTAAGAAACGGGAACCTTGCTCGGATTGTAATTGATCATATATAACGGAATGATCGTTCTTAAATAGAAAATATTCGACGAATGGAGTGGAGTTTCCTCCATGGACTCTCGTATAATTGCTCTTAGTTGCCTGAACGGAAGGAGAAATCTGAAGAATATTGACATTACCCGGTTCCATTTTCGCTTGAACCAAAAAATGCAATACGCCTTTTATTTCCCTAACGATAAAACCCAATATCCCTATCTCCGGCTGCGAGATAATGGGTTGATACCAATTTCTTTCTCCGTAAAAATCCGTCTTTACTTCAATTCCGCAAACCTTGAAAAATTTTCCTGAAGCGTGAGAAATCTCAGTATCATTATAGTTCCAATTACCAACGTTACTTAGCGGAATCTCAGTAATTTGAAATCTGTTATAGGCAAGTCGCGCGTTATACCAAGACCAAAAATCGTCAAGGGAATGTTCGCCTTCTATGGTTTCTTTGGATAATGATATTTTTTCGGAATAATTCATATATCTTCTGCTCGGTAATCCATTCCCAATGCAGATAGATACTCTTCCCACGTCCTGATTGATTTTTTCATATCATAGATGGTACTTGCATAAACAAGGCAGACAGCATCATCTTTAAAATTGCTCATCCGAATCCAGAACATTGCGGGAATATAAATCCCGATGCTCGGATCATTGACAACGAAAGTTCTGGATTCCGATCCGTTACTTATAAAAAGATCGTATGACCCATGAACAACTGTTAAAACCTGGTCCGTATCCGTGTGTGCATGCCGTCCTCTGGTGCCGCCCGATACAACCTGATGGACAAGGAACGTTCTTTTGATTTCAAAAGGAATATTTTTGCCGTATTCAACGGATGTCAATCGACCGCGATCATCCTTATGATCCTGGAAGTTAATTTCCTTAATAATTGATAAGTCTAAATTATGTTTCGTCATTTTTAAATTTATATCGAATGGGTTTTTATTTTTTCTTAAATACGACCATGATCGTTTGGCCGCGAAAGAGAGACCTGATCCATCCTATCTCAAGCAATGTTTTAAACATTTTTAAGAAAACAGAAATGACTTTGTTCACTTTTCGACTCGGGGTAAAGGAAAGATATCCCTGTTTGATCATCCAAAGATAATAATCAATATGGTATTCCGCCAAAGGTTCATAAAGCGTTTTTAAAATTTCCAAATTATACGACTTGGCAATGTATTTGAAAAAATCAACATCCATGGAAAGCATATGATGAGGAGGCATTTCCAAAGCCACGTCAGCATGTCTTATAAAACTCTTTCTATTAGGAACTGCGATAATCATTAAGCCGTTTTGAGTTAACAACTGCAATGATTCTTCCAAATAAGCTTTCGGGTCGGTAAGATGTTCGAAAACTTCAAAGCTCACAACTACATCATAACTCTTCTTCTGAAAAATCAAAGACTCCATCGTGGAATTGATAATAGGTAGTTTTTTATTTTCTGCAAACGCCAAAGCTTCCTTGTTGAACTCAAGGCCCAGGGAAGAAACACCCAGAGACTGGATCTTTTCGATAAAATGGCCTCTTCCAGCGCCGATCTCCAATAAACTTTTCGGATTGTATTTTTTTATGATATCGAAAGCTATATCAAATTCCCATTTATCATCCCCATAATACCAATCAAACTTTTCAGAGAGACTTTTGTATAACGAATCCGACCCCGCAACTTCCGAAGGCGAATAAAATAGAAGCCCTGACTCTACGCATAAACATAAATAAATTTTTTCATTTCCACGAAATTCCTTTTTAATATCCAGTCCGAAAAGTTCCTTCCAAGTATTAACAATATCATTTGTCAAAACTTCTCTAAGTATTTTTACATTATTCTGACCGGTAATCGGACTACTTACTTGCATACTCTTCCTTTTTAAACAACAGGCATTTATTTTTTATATTTAGATGTAAGGGGAAATCCTCTTCCATCGAATCAAACGAACTATGCAGAACATATTTTTTATTCATAAAAGACAGAAACTTTTCATAATTTAAAAACCAAATGGGAATCTCGGCTTCATAAATTTCGGGAGGAACGATTTGTATCAAAAGTTTATCAGATTGGCCATCAAATAGAAAAGGGGTCCGATCGAATAAAACATAATCGAAGTTAGATGCCAGGATTTCATCCAAGATAAGATATGGATTTTCCAAATACGGCAATACACTGGAAAGAAGTATTAAATTCGGATTATTTTTATTCTTGCATTCGGCAATTGTATCAAAAAATTTCAATTCGTTGTCTTCGAAAAACTCTTTTCCGCAATCTACAAAATGTTTTTGTTCAACAATCGACCATCTGAGTTCCGAAACATAATCCAAATATTTTCGATTTTGAAAATACGTGCTTCCCAAAGAACCCCCGAAATCAACGAGATTCAGTCTGTTTTTGGATACACTATTTACATACAAAAGACAAATCAAAAGCGGGAGCGAATACTCGACTTCTTCAAATAAAACAGAATCCCTTTCATAAACGGCATCTCCTCCTTTTACCTTAAGAAGAGATGTTTTCACTCTTTCCAGTATATTAGGTGCGGTGTATCCGTTACAATCAGCCTGCGCATCCGCCCAAGAGGAATAATCTCCTTTATACCACTCTTTCAACACATTGAACTTTGCATTTCTGGCAGAGAAAAGAATTTCATATAACCGTTGCTTGACGGTTCTGATTTTACTTCTAATAGAAAATGGAAAAAAACTTTTTTTAACGTTTGGCGCCGATTGATTAGGGTTTTTAAAAAATCCGATGATTAGATTTCTGATTGTACCGTTCTCTTCTATTTTATCGGGGAAAAACGATATTTTTTTATCGGAATAGCCGGGACTCAAAAGATCACTCTTTCCCCCGTGAGTTCCGCTATAGTCCAAGCCTATATTCTGAACCAAACTTTCAGTAGGATGTAGAGTGAATTTATTTTCAAGAAACATCGACGCATGCCAACGAATCGCCCAAGAGTCGTTTTTTCCTGCAACCTGATCCTTAAGCATTTGGGTATAAGGATGGCTTCCATCCAAATCAAAGTTATATGCCAAAGCTTTTTTGTCCAATCGATCCAGTAACTTTTGGCCGTCCAATTCCAACAAATCCCAGGAACGTTTCCATGTTCCCCAACCCCAACAATCCGCTCCCTTTAGGAAAAAACTTTCGGGCAAATCTTTCTTGGAAATCGGTAAATTGTAACCGTGAATTCCGGCCACCTCTTCCTTGTCGGAATATTTTTCCAATGCAGTGTTCATGTAATGAAGAAAATATTTACCTACAACAATATCATCTTCCAAAACAATGACTCTTCCGCGTTCATTGATTACTTCCGTAACGCCGGATACAATCGACCGCGCAAGTCCCAGGTTCGTAACATTTAATTTGATTTTTACAGATGCAAAGCCGGAAATCGTCTTTATAAAATTGCGGACGGATTGTACACCTTCTTTGTCGGATTCACCTTTGGAACCATCAGAAAAAATATATAAATCGGTTTGCGAAGACTCTTTATTTTTTAAAAGAAAATCAATGACACGGGACAGATGATCCGGTCTTTTATAAACAAATAAACAAATAGGAGCAAATTTCATTTGGTATCTAGATAAAAGGAAGTTCGGGGAGTTTTGCATTCGAATTTGTAACCAAGATCCTGTAACAACATATGTACCGGATCTTTGGATACTGTTTCAAAATCAAAATTCAAAATCTCAACTAGCAAAACATTGGGTCGGAACCGATTCCAATCATTGGATTTTAAAACATCCAACTCATGCCATTCCACATCAATATTCATAAAGTCGATTTGTTTGTTTGCACAATGTCGGGAAAGAATTTCCGCTAAAGGCAAAACAGGTATATTTAACTTTTTATTAGACCTATAAGGTGAATTTTTTTCGAGAAAAACAACTCTTTCCGAATCAAATGTGTTCAATGCCGCTTCTTCAAAAGAATAATAATCCAAGTTTCCCGATTGCCCGGACACTCCGAAATTCAAATTGATATCTCTGGTTCTCTTTAAATTGAATCTTTCGATCGCGTCAGGAGAAGGTTCGATGTTGATACCGCTCCATCCTAATTGATAAAAATAATTCGTATTGGAAAAACGAACCGGGTCATAAGCACCTATATCTACATAAAACCCTTGTGATTTATTTTCAAAAATTTCACGAAGGATCATATCCTCTCCTTCCTGAGAGAAGGAAAGAAATCCGCCTAAGTCCGAATTTCCCGTAACGGTAGCTTTTCTTATTTTACGAATTAATTTTTCAATCATTTTAGACAACATAAACTTCCGAAACAACAACCATACAATTTGTCCCCTGAGCATCCGGGGAATTCAATTCAAAGTAAAACAGATCTTCAGGATGTTTATGAATGGAAAACTCAAATAAAGAGAAATCGCTTTCCAATAAAAAAGTTTTGTCCTGATATTTCAAATAAACGGTCGACTCCGATATTTTTTTAAGTTTAATAAAAATTTTATTTTTATTAGTCGAACCGAGAGCAACAGCAAACGTTTGTTTAACTGCATACCCTCTCTCATTCTTATATTTATCAATTTCAAAATTGGAAACAAGAAAGCCTTCGTAAAAATAAGGACGATCATTATCGTTTTCCCAAAAAATCTTTTCAGGCGGATTGAAATCCAATCTCTTTTTAATGATAGTCGCAGGTACGCCCGCCACTACAGAATAAGGAGGGACGTCTTTCACTACAACGGAACTTGACCCGATCACAGAACCCTTTCCGACCTTAACTCCCTTCATGATTACCGCATTGACACCGATCCATACATCGTCTTCAATTATGACCGGACGACTATAATGTTGCGCTCTTGCTTCAGGAGTTTTAGAAACATACTCGTCCTGGTCTTTTATGTTCATCCATGGAAAATAATTATAATAATGCATACCCGAACTGATAAATATATTCGGTGCGAAAGTACAGTATCTACCGATAGAAACATCGCCGAGAATCACACAGCGGTCTTGAATCGACGAAAAGTCTCCGATTGAAATCTTTTCTGTAGGACCGATTTCAACATAACGGCCGACATAACAATTTTCTCCGATACAAAGCGAACTGTTTTCACCTATTACAATACTGCAACCAATTCCAAAAGGAAAATTTGCGGGATCAAGTTTGCCTTTCAATTCCAGATTATACGGTAATGTATTTCTTATATTTCGGGAATCTATGATCTTATTTACAATAAACTCAATCCGATTTAAGAACGCGGATTTAAACCGATTGGCAAAAGGTATATATTTAAGAAGTCTAAACAACTCTACGCCTCTAAGTATCTTGCGTAAATATCTTTGTTATCTTTGATTAACGTCTCCACTCTTGGAGAAAATTTATTGGAAAATTTTGCATTTGGAAGACTTGCTCCGAATAAATGATCGCTGAATTGCATTTGAAATATCAATCGCGCTCCTTTAATCACCGGCTTACCTTTATGAAGGCCTCTTGTGTCTTCGGCAATGACTGTTCCTTTTTCTGCAATATATTCCAGTATCCGATCACGAGTATAATATTTTTCAACCTCTTCATCCGTGATTCGGGAATAACCTTTTTTAAGCAGGTCATCGGGTATGCCCTTTATTCTATGAGAACCTTTTATAAAACAGTGAGGCCCGGTTTCCGTAGTAACGTCCGTTAGATAGAAAAAAAACTTCAACCACTTCACACGATCCATGTCAAAGTGCCACATCGTAGCTGCTTCTTCATTCGGCTCATTGGAATAATCCGTATGCCACCACATGTTCGTTCCGTCGGCCCGAGGCATACAGCCCAGGTATTCCTGAGCAACGGAAAGAATCGAATTGTCAGTCATTAATTCCTGAATCGTAGGATCATTGATAAGATCCTCTTCTGAAAAAGTATAACGGATCGTTACTGGATCATTTAAATTTATCTTCTCTTTCCGCAAAGGCCCGTTATTTGTTTCCAATGGCAGAACACTTGCCTCGTTATTGATTCCATAATCATACAAGTATTCGGCTACCTTGCGCGTTATTCCGTTTTTGAAAACGAAATAACCGTCTCTTTTGATTGCATCTGCAATCTTTCTTACATCAGCTATGGATTTTGTACCCAAAGTGCCTTCGTGATTTTCCAATTTAATTTTCGGGTATTTTTTAGAGATAAAAAAGTGTATGAATTCGTTTGAATAACCTTTCGTACTGCAAAATAAGTTGATCATGCTTAGATATGATTCGGACGGGGTTTGATTCGTTTTTGCAAACTCATCAAATCCTTTTTTAATCTTACTTACATTAACGATGTCCTCATTGGATAAGCCAAACGATTTAAGTAAAAGTAATTTTGCCTTCCCTATTAAACTCATATAATTTCCTAACCAGATATTTTTAAAATCAGACAAACTAACTTTCGCATTATGATAATGTTGATTACTCGTGTAATATGTATTTACAATCGGACGGCAGGTCCGATAATCCGTTGAAAGGCAAATACAAACCGGTTTTAGGAAAACCCACGCTGAACGTACCTACCTGCACCGTAACGAGCGGCTCGAATTTATCCTGATAGGAATGCACTGAAAAACTTTCTATATTTCTCAGATCGACTTCTTTCATGGAAATGACTCCAACGCAGAAAATATATTCATCCGGATGAAGATCCAGTTGAAGCTTGAGTTCCACTTCAACGACTTGATTTTCTTTTAATTCATAAGGAATATCGCATTCTTTGAATTGATATGCATAACGACCGAATATGGTTACATTTTGTTTGTTAAAAATGGAGAGGCTAAGAATCGGAGCATCCATATCCTGCATCGCTTGAATTCTAAAACAGAAGTATGCAGTATCTTGAATTGTGAAGGATGTAGCAGGTTCTTTCTCTTCGTTCAAAAGAGCATACCCGGAGAAAAAAATCCGATCATAACTGCCTGAAAGAATATCGCAACCATCCGAAGAATGATAAGATACCTTTGAATTTATTTTTTTCTCAACGAAGCTGCTAATTCTTTTCGGATTATCCAATTCCAAAGCTTCCAGTTTAATCTCTTCCGGAGACATTCGATCCAATTTATAATATAAACTTGTCGCTTTCAGCGAATCACCGTAGTAAATTGCTTCTCCATTATTCAGCAAGATGGCCTTCTCGCAATATTTGACGATAGTGCCCATGTCGTGACTTACAAAAATAAAAGTGGTATTTCCACCTAACAGCTTCTGAATGATTTGATGACACTTTCTTTGAAAGAAAATATCTCCCACGCTAAGTGCTTCATCCACAATCAGGATTTCAGGATCAAGAAGAGCTTGTACGGAAAAAGCCAATTTCACAAACATACCGCTTGAGTATGATTTGACAGGCTGATCTATAAAACTTCCTACTTCGGAAAATTCATAAATCTCATCAAACTTGGAATCGATAAACTCCTTAGAAAAACCAAGTATCGTTCCGTTCATATAAACATTTTCACGGCCGGTAAATTCCGGATTAAACCCACTCCCTAACTCAAGTAAGGCGTTAATCCTTCCGTTTACGAGAACGTCACCTTCCGTCTGAGAAAGCGTACCTGCAATAATCTGCAGCAGCGTGGACTTTCCAGCGCCGTTTTTGCCGATAAATCCGATGGATTGTCCTTTCTTTAATTTAAAATTAATATTTGATAGAGCTTTAAACTTTCGATGAAACGGTCGGTCGAATCTTTTACTAACAAGAGAAAGAAGAGGAGCCAACATATCGTAAAGTCGATGCATCGGTTTATCATAAATATTATAAACTTTGGAAAGATTTTTAACTTCAATGGCGAAATCTGACATTCTATATCCTATTTTATCTCCAACATACGGGAAAGCCGATCACGCAAAGTATTCGCTTTAATGGGGATCTCCTTTTTATAAAAAATTCGATACAAGTCCCTGAGACTGTCTTTTATGTTTTCAGTCTCATCTTGCACGGAAGAAACGTTAGCATCTTTAAGAAATGAAAAATTTTCCAAATTGTTTTCAAAAAGATTTTTGATTTCACCCGAAGCTTTCAGCTTGGATGGAAGAAAAAAGGACTGAAGTTGTCTTTCTTTAGCAGGGTATTTATATTTCACTAAGGCCTTAACCAATTTATTCTTAAGGGTTAATCGTGGTTTGCCGCTATCGTTGAAAGGCACCGCATCGGAAATATCAACTGCCAATCTATTCTGCCATAAATTCAACCATCTGTAAGCCTTTCTGGTATTTTCAAAACTCCAGCCGCCCGCCAAGGCTTCATCTATCTTTCGAAAATATCCATCAAAAGTAATTTCCGGATCATGATAATTCAAATCAGGGGGATAATGAACGATATTGGGATCATACAAGACTACGGGAAATCCCAAGAAAGTCATCTCGACACCCGTAGAGGAATGCCCATTCAAAAATAAATCCACTTCCTCCGCCAAATCATACAACGATATATTTTGATCAGGCCAATTGACCGAACAATTTTCAGGCATTTCCTTAAACAATTCCAACAATTGCAGTGCTTGCTCCGATATCCCCTGCTCGCGTTTATTCGGAAAATCTCTCGGATGAACTCTAAAAATAAAATGAAGATCCTGTCTTGTTTTTGCAAACGCAGTAAGATGTTTTACCCAATCCACTTGGTCATAAAACAATTTACTGAATGTCATCTCTCTCGGTTGAAGTCCCGAACCATAGGAGCCGAATATCTCATCATAGGTGCTCATCGTTATCCCGATGATTTTACGTTCCGGTTTAATCTTAAAAAAATCCCTGATATCGAAGTCGGAAGTTTTCACAGACGAGTAAGCCCAAACCGAATTGGAACCGAAAAGAGTTTTGTAATGATCGGTTACCCTTCGAATATTTTTCTTAACTACGGGGGTCTCTTTGAGTTCACTCCATCTTTTTCTTATGGTTTTCTTCATGTCCCAGTAGCTTCCCTTAAGAATCACCATACTTTGCAATCTATGCGCCAGATTCATACCGGCAAACATGGAATATACGTTAATACCTTTCGATTGTACATAAGAAAAAGGCCCGAAGTTTGTTGCATATTCCGAGCTATACATGACAACGGAATCGGGTTTTTCCAAATCGAAAACTTTGATGAAGGATATCAGCGATAAAAGCGCATTTCTCAAATATATTTTGTAAAAGACAAATTCTTCATTGCTAAAGTTCATACTTCTTTTTTTATATCGAATGAGCGGTTCGTATAGGGAAGATTTGCCTATACTGATTCCCTTATATGAAAAACTTTCAAAATTATCCAAAGTAACTTCGGAAAGTAGACGATCCGCTTCCCGGATATCCGAGTCGGACAAAAAACTTGAATTTTCATACGTATCAAACTTGAAATATTTCCGTACAATGGTTTTGTTCTTAATACATTCCGAACAAACAAATTCTTTCTGAGCTTGTGAAGATTTTTCGTTTTCTCCATAAGCACTCATTGTGGTGCAATGCTGATTGAAAACACGGTCACAATGTAAAAATTTAACTTCGTGACCTTCCTTTCGTAAGGAATCGGCAATCAATGCTTCCGGAAAAGTATGAACCCAAATTCCCATATTATAGGATACAAATAGAAATTTCATAAAATTATTTTAAATCCTATATCTTAGGAACTAAATCCAAATCGCATATATTTCTCAACTCACCATTCTTAAGTTTGGCGGTATAAGTTTCGTATTCAAAAGCGGAATCTACTTCCAAAAAACCGCCTTTCACACGAACTGCATTTACAGGACTTCCGCTATCAATTATTAGCTGAAGAAGATCGGTCATATATAATTCTGAAAAAGTTCTGTTCCTAATGATTTTTTCATCAGAGGGTCTCTTTTTTAACTCGTTATATATATTTTTCAAAACCTCCAAGCCTGCTTTGGTACATTTAATCAATCCTATATATTGGGATTGGATGTCCGAGTATGATTTCGGTTTGTCTCCGATTTCTACGATACGATCTCCGTCTAACTTCAGCGTTTCGGCATCGGACATGGGATCATCCGTTCTGATTTTCCATAGATCCAGCCAATTATCATCCAGAACGACCGATATATCCGCAGGACTTGCAAGCAACATCTCAAAAACACCAGGCTCGTAAATGATGTCTCCGTATGAAATTACCAAATCTTCATTCATCAAATGTTCCGCACAAAACAAAGTATAAACCATGTTAGTTGTCGCAAACTTTTCATTTTTGACGTAATTTATATTCGGAAAATTGATTTTCTCGGATTTATAACCGGTAAGAACGCATATATCTTCGATTTTATTGTTTCTAAAATTGGAAATCGTATAAGATAGGATCGATCTGTCTCCGATCTCAACCATACATTTCGGTTTGTCATCCGTATACGGACTCAACCTTGTCCCTTGACCTGCAGCTAAAATAATTCCTCTTGTTACCATCATTTACTTTCTTTTAAATACATATTGGATCAGTTCTTTATCCAGGCTCGAAGTTCTTTTTGTTCGCTCTGGATGCCATTGAATGCCGTAAACGGTTTTAGATTTGTGACGGAGTGCCTCAATTACACCGTCATCCGAAATTGCCATAGGAACCAAATCTTGGTGAAGATTCGGAACAAGTATTCCTTGATTATGAAACGAATTCACTTTAACTTTTTTCTTTTGATATTTTTTTATAAAAAAGGATTCGGCAAATGTGATATTATGGATCGTATTAACATGTGATATTTGGCTATTTTCTCTTGAGTTTAAGTCCTGAAACAAACTGCCTCCGAAAAATACATTGATCATTTGCATTCCTCTGCAAATTCCCAAAACGGGAATGCCTTTTTTTAAGCCGTAACGAATCATCTTCTCTTCCGTCAAATCTCTTGCTTTCGATATGTTCCTTGAAGAAAGTTTGTTCCCTTTATAACGCTCGGGAGAAATATCATTCCCTCCGGAAAGAAGAATACCGTCCGGCTTCAATCTTTCTAAAATATCATCCCGATCGGAATTGTCATTGGGCAATAAAACAACATCATAACCCAACGAATCCAAAAGTTTAACATAACGGTTGTCCAAGCCGTCTCTGTATTCGTTATAATTATTTACCAAATCAACTCTAAGGCTAACCAAGATCAGAAATTTGTTCTTTGCCATTCTATGATTCCTTTTGCTTTTTCATAGGAGTTGAAAATTTCTTCGACCAAATGCAATTTTTGCGTATTCTTTTTGATTACATCAAACTTCCCGTCACGATCGGCCTCTTTGATTACACGAGGGCAATTTTCCTTCTTCATTGTGTTTTTTGTTTTAGAAGTTGAAGGTGAATTCAAAAAAGTCTCTATATGTTTTATTTCATCGTTTGAGTTCGTTACAAAATCATCAAAGGAAATCCAGAGAATTTGTTTCCTTTGGGACTCGGAAAGTGATTCGTATTTGTCCAAGACTCTTCTTTGTAGAACATTTATCATGATCAATATTCTATCCATCGGTACTAACGAAGAATAATCTTCATCTATGAAAAGAAAATACCAAGGTACGATTTCACCTTTGTTATTTGCAGTTACAGTCATCGATAAAGGATCGTTTGCCCACCTCTCTCCCCAACCACGCCTAAACCAGGAATAGATCAAATCTATCGGATGGCGGATCATCTCCAAAACATAGAGTTTTGAACCGAAAGCTGTAAAGAACGGATCAATCAATCCCAAAGTATCGTGGGTTTGTACTTGAAACGTTATTTTGTTATTTCTGACTTTTTGAACGGCGGCCTCACCTTCTTTCTGAAACAATCTTTTGAAATAATCAAATCTGAACGGGTTATTGAAAACACTGGAATGATCGGAATATCTGAAATTTGTATTTCTTCCGATGATAGATTCATAAAACTTCATATCAGCCTCAAGCTGAATCAATTGAACTGCGGCATCATAATCGATTTTGCCAAGGGATGACATTAAAGCGATGTATTCGAAAATTTCCTCTACTCTCTCTATTTCAATGTCTTTAAGGCTGGCAAGTATAGGACCTAACATGCTTTTGCCGGTTCTGGTTAAACCGTCAACCAAAACGATCTTTTCGACCAGCTGGGCGGTTCGAATCAGTTTAAAATCTTTCAATTTGAATTCTCCACGGTAGAGTTAATTTTCTATAACAGAAAATCTATTTTTCTATCATTACAGTTAATTCTAATTCTTTTATGCTTTTTTATATGTTCGAATTTTATATTTCCGCACCCGATTACCGCAGCGATTCCAAACTCGGCACATCTAATTGCCATATGGGAATTGGATCCGCCGAATTTCGTGACCAAACCGAGCGGAGACAATCCGAATATCCAATCATAACCCGGATCGGCACTTTCGATTAAAATGATTTTGCCGGCAATCTCGTCGTAACTACTGATCTTCTTTTCAATAGCGACAATATCACCTTCAATCTGTTTGTCGGTAATGTAATTGGGCCTTGAATCGTAAAATTCGATGTATTCAAAATCACTCTCTTTGGAAATGACTTCCGGTAATATCAAATTCCTATAGACCTCGGCATCTTTTTTGTGCCTTTCTATCGAAGAGCTGATCCTGTTTTTGACAAAATCAACATCCGATCCTTCCATATTTCTGAAACTTAAGAGTAAACCCAAATCGGCATATTGAATTTCTTCTCTGGAAATTCCGATGATTTCGCCTGCCTTTGCAATCAGTTCCAAAGCATCACTTAAACTTTTTGTAAATTCGAATTTGGATAATTCCCTGTATTCGATCGACTTTCTGATAAATTCCAAAAGGGAATTTGCAGTCAGGGTATCAAAACCGGATGCTTTCAACAAAGAATTGATTTCACCTTCGACTTCATCGTCAAACCTAAACGATAAATCATGATTTGTTATTTTTTCCTTTGTCTTTAAATCCTGAAAATTCATAATCGAATCCAATTGATGATCATATCTGGGTGAATTGATATCGTAAGTTCCCGCACGAAGATGACCGTATAACGAAATAAATTCGGAAATATCCAACAGCCCTTTATTTAAAGTATCAAAATCATCCGAAAACTTTTTAGCTACGGTGGACACGGATAGAAAAAAATCATTAATCCATTTCTCATCAATCTGTTTGATAACAGTCAGACTTCTTAAGATGGAAGTTCCTATAAAAGCCAATCTTGCAAGCCTGGAAAAAGGACGTGTTCCGAATTTTCTGCAATTATCCAGAATATAATGAGCTCCGCTCATCAGTTCCCAAAACGAAACGTTTTCGCGCTCAAGATTTGTCAAAATCAGATCTCTTCTTGAGGAAAGTTCACTACATGATTTCAAATCTTCGTCGAAAATTTTTTCCGATGTGTCGATTATGTTAAGCGTTAGCGATTTTAAAGAATGAATGATATTTGAAATTTCATCTTTTGGAAAATCGAATTTCTCAAGAACTTTAATTCTTTCTTCCAAAGAAAAATCATAACAAGTCCATAAAATTTCAAACTCAACTTTATCCTGTCGTTCCGGGTAAATCGCCAACTGATCTATATAATATTTTACAAGTTTATCCCTTACTTCTTTTGAAATAGATGCGGGAACGAAGGAATTAAAACTCAGTCTAGTATCTATATAAGGTTTTCTTCCGAACGATGTCATAAGTTCGCCGGGGAACACATCAAAGTAACCGAGAAGGCTTCTAGCCTCATGCCAGATATTATTAGTAATTAGAAAGCGGTACAATGTGTACGCAAGCGTAGCAGGCTTATCTCCGATAATCTCCGCAGGATTCCAATCAGGCATATCTCCGTATATCGTATTCTTACCGGAGAGATGAGGAACAGGAGAGTTGTAACGGACAAATTTCTGTTTCATGTTTTCAATCAATTGGGAAAAATAATCATCCTGATGATTCTCCAAATTGAAATTTGCAGCAAGCGACCTTACCTGGAATATGACGACTTCTCCGGATTTTTTCACAGCAAATTCGATGTCCAGAGGCAAAGAAGAAAAATACGATTCGATTTCTTTAATGGAATATAGCAGATTTGCCCATCGGACTTGATAAGGTTCTTTTACAAATCGCGAGATAGCGACGCTCTTCGCTACCTTACCGGAAGTAACCGTATCTGTTTCGCCGCTATCGTCGTAATTGATTACGTAGTAAGGAGCATTATTGCCGATTGCTCTAGTTAAAATAACTCCCGATATATGGACGTTCTCCGTCTGAGCTTGAATTAAAATCTGGTTCAATTCATTAACGGAGTCACCTCTTTTGTACGATTCGAAAACTTCCTCTATCGCAGTTTCGATCGCAGAAGGATCGCTAGTGGGAACATTTATGATGCTTTTGAAATATCCGGCCATCGATTCATGAGTGGAATCTTCGCTTAACGCTGAACTTCTGACGACCAATTTTCCGTTCGGAAAATCAGTTTTGATTTTCTCCAAGATTGCGGTTCTTGACCTACTCCAATCCGCTTGAGTGAAGAAAAATAGATTTTCAATTTTGAATGTAGTCGCGATCTTTTTTAATTCAAAAAGAATGGAAGCTTTTGTTTGATTGGAAAAATTCATTTTTCGAAACTTAATCTGGCAATATGACGGAGCATTGGGTGCATAATATAATAGGTTTCACCGTTGGATTTGGATTGCTCTTTGGTTCCAAAGGAACCTTTTTTTGAATACTCCTCTATCAGATCACCCAAAACTTCAGCTCGGATGCGAGGATCGTATTCGTAATCGATATCTTCATTTATCGGGAAATCAAATTCCTTCTCCTTTAAAATGGGACCGGTATCAATTGCACTTCTCAAAAAAATGGCGGTAGCTACCGGCTTTACACCGGACAAAACGTGATAGTATATCGTCGTGCTTCCTCTGAACTCGGGAAGTTTGCCCGGATGGACATGAACATATTCTTTTCCTATGGACAATAAATCTTCTTTGAGAAGAGCACCACCGGGGCCGGAATAGATGATAATGTTTTCTTTTCTTTTTTTTAAACAATCAACTATCTGCGGATCATTTATATTCATTGTATCGAAGGTTTCAAATTCTATTCTGTTTTCATTTAAAATCGATACGAATACTGCATTCTCTTCGAAACTCTTTTGTCCGGGAGTCATCGAATCCGGCTTCAACAAACATACAAAAGACGGTAAACATTCTCTCTTAATTAACTCATTCAAATAGGATATGGAACGGGCATTCGGAATGGCAAGCATTGCCAGATATTCAAGATTCAATATTTGATCTCCTTCTCGTTCAGAAGTAATGAAATATGATTCATTTCCATAGATATTGCAGGAATTGCCAGATCGTTCTTTTCCGACTCAGTCAGTGAAGAGTCGATGGAAACGACTAAATCGCCTACTTTTAAAGCGACATTCAACATTTTAAAATTACGATACAACTTGAAAAACAGATTTGCTGCGATCGAAAGAAATATATAATTCGTAGCTACATCAAATTGTCCGATAGGAGCCTTGAAGCCCAAATCGTAGTTTTGATAAAGTTTTTTAGTTACTTCAAATTTTCTAATATATGAGGATAACAAAGTTGAATCTTCTTCGGAAAATTTCCCGCTTAAAATCGATCTTGAAATTATATTTCCCAAATTCAATACGGTAGTATTCGTATCGTTATTTTCAAACAAAGAGAAGGTTTTTAAAACATTATCGTATATTGTTTTTTCCAAAATATCATAATCCGAAACTTCCGTTTTTCGAATGAAGTTTTTTCTATCCTCAAAGTAATAACCCAGAAAGTCCCTGCCTTGATAGGGGGTGTACATATATTTATGCGGGCTTTCGATTCTGTTTTCTGAAGTATAAGTATATTGGTTCATTTTATTTAAAATCAGGCAATGAGCTTCGGATTAACTTAACAAATGAAGTGAACTCTTTTACATCATCATCATTCTTGATGATTAGGTTCGGTTTTTCAGGAATCTCAAAAGGAATATCAAATCCTACAACGTTCTTAATCTCGCCTCTTTCCGCTTTTTCATAAAGTCCTTTCTGATTTCTTTTGGAAAGAACATCACGGGAAACATCGATGAATATTTCGAAATACTGACTTAAATTTGTACGATTCCATTCTCTTGATTCTTCAAAAATGGAAAGAATGGAACACACAACATGGATTTTTTGGCTATCAAGCATCTTGCACAACCGGCAAATCCGATCCGCATTTTTCTTTCTATCCTCTATCGTATAACCCAGGTTATCCCCGAATACTTCCCGGATTATATCGCCGTCAAGATAGACCAGATTGGAATATTCGTTTTTCAGCTCATTGAATAAGCTTTGACCAATTGCAGTTTTACCTGCACCGGAAAGTCCGATTAACCAAATGACCATAATAGATTTATTTTTTTCTCGCAATGGCGAATTGTCGGAAAAAACCTTCTGATCCGGAGGGGGTCTCCCATTCTTTTTCCAATTCCAGATTTTCTTTTATCGCATCCAATGCTTCCAGTTTGGCGACGAAATGTGAATTATCTTTATCTTTAGTATAAGATGTAGATTCGTAAAACAGGTATCCTTGGGGATTTAACATGGATTTGATTTTTGAAAAATAATTTTTAGCTTCGCTTCTTTCCCTTTTATCCTGAGTAAAAAAGGCCGCCAAAGATAAAACCACATCGTATTGAATCGGATTGACAAAATCATCGAAAAACACATCGAAGAATCCTACCCGATCTTCTACTTTCAGATATTTTGCAGTGATTTCTCCGATAGTATTCAACCAATGATTCGGCTCAATGCCATGCACTTCTTTGCAATGCAAAGCAAACTCAGTTACAAAAAAACCGAAATTACTTCCTATATCCAATACGTTATGTTCTATATTAAAAAAACGATCAAGGCCATATTCATTAATCCGCTTTTCAACCGACCATCGAAGTCCTTCAAATCCGATGCGCTCATAAGATTGATAAGGCCTGTCTTTATTATAGGTAACAGGGTTGTTTTGAATTTCTTCGTTAATTAAAGAATTGATTTGACTGATAAGTAATTCTCTTTCTGAGTCCATTGAATTTTTCCTTTTGTTAAAGATTGGTTTGGATGAATTTCGGAATATTGAAATTCTTTTCCAACAGATGTTCTCTAGCGGACGGTAGTCCGTTACCGATAAAATTGAATAAGTTTGCCGTAGAAACCGCATCCACAAAGTTAAGCGATAGCCCTTCTTCCAAATGATATCGATTTCCCGCTCCACCTGAAATGATAAGAGGCTTTTCGAATTGTTTTGCAAGTTCGGAATATGTTTTGATATCGTATCCCTGACCGGTTCCGTCTTGCCTCATGGAATGAAGGTATATTTCTCCTATGGGAAGAGTATTTATATATCTTATATGATCTTCGAGTGAGGTTTCTTTTTTTTTGGTTCCGTTTTCAATAAATACTTCAGCGATTCCGTTGTCGTTTATTTTATAATCAACGGATGCGACTATACTTTGCGCGCCGTAAACTTCCGCAATGGATCTGACAACATCGGGATCTTCACTTAATATTTCATTTACTACGATTTTATCCGCACCTGACTCAAAAAAAAGTTTAGCATCTTCGAATTTTCTAATCCCGCCTCCCGCAGCCACCGGAACGAAAATTTCTTTCGCTAACATTTTCAAAATTTCCAAAAACTTGGGAGTGTCTCTTCCATCCCTGGAAACATCAAGAACGACAAGCTCATCGATGGAAAAAGCGATTTTGGGAAAATTATAATTTTTATCCAGCCAATTCAAATCACCGACTTTTTGTAACCGGAAGTTTCGACTTAAACAAAAAAACTCGGAGCTATAATGCAGCGTGAATATAAGTCTTTTTTTAGCCATTTACAGTCGTTAATTGAACGAAATTTCCAAGAAGTTTCAATCCGTTTCCCTGACTTAATTCAGGATGAAATTGTGTTCCGAATATATTCTTTTTTTCAAAAGCGGAAATAAACCTTTCTCCGTCATGAACACTGTAAGCGTATTTTGTATCCGAATCCGTTTCCAGCAAACGGTAACTGTGAACAAAATAAAAATCCACTTCCTCTGCAATTTCCTTAAAAAGAACGGAACCCGAGTCGGGAACCGCGGAATCAAAACCAACATGAGGAACCTTCCTCCTGGAGCTATCAAAGAGTGCAAAATGTCCGCCTATCAAATTCAAACCTTTCGTAAAACCGTCTTCATCACTGGACGTGCAAAGCAACTGCATTCCCAGACAAATTCCTAAAATAGGAATATTAAGTTCCCGAGTACAATGGATGATCGGATCGTAAAAATTCAATTCATGGAGTTTTTCCATGGCTTTCCGAAACGACCCCACTCCCGGAAGTATGATATGGGAACATGACGATAATCTTTCCTGTGAAGAAACGAGTTCATAAGGGATCTTCAAATACTCCAAAGCTCCCATGATAGAGTACAGATTGCCCGCTCCGTAATTCACAATGCCGACTAACATTCGAAATCTTCACCCGGCGTGAAAGTGGGAGTCCAACGTCCGCCCACTTTCGTAAATATTTTCCGATTGACCCACTTGTCCAAGACGGAATCGAATTCTTCCATACTCATTTGATAATACTTCAAATAATCCTGAATGAACTCCTCAGGATACTGATTATCAAACAGCTTTATCAATTCTACGGCCTGGTCTTTTGTCATAGCACCCCGCCTAATCTCGATTCCGGCGTCTTGAGTCGCTCTTCCGAATCCGAATTTGAGATACATAAGATAAGCATGCAGAGCATAAAGTGCCTGGTCATTTTGTGCGAAATTCGTAAACGTACCGGCGTTTGGTGAGTCTTGTTCCGTCAAACCGCAATGTTCTTTTGCGATAAGATAATTTCTATAGGAGTCCCATGCTTCGTAATAAGACCAATGTGTGAAAGAAAGATCGGCATCTTTGATTTCGAGATCGGTTGGAAAAGTAAAAAAATACAATTCTTCGGGTGTTCCGCATTGACTTAAAACTTTATCATGCCCGCCTTCCAAATATATTTTTTTCATATAATGAATATCGTAAATGGGTTTGTACTTGGACTCTGTAGACCCTCCGTATTCAACCTCTCCGTCTTCTCCGTAAAAAATCAAAGGTATTTTGAAATTAATCGCTACACGGATCACTGCCGTCATAATAGCTGTTAACCAACCATAATAAGGGAATCCTTTTTCAATAAATCCCATTTTGTTCATCCGACGCATTACTTCGGAATCAGGAGTGATATGTATATGGTCGTAACCGCTTTGGGTAAAATTCAATAAATTGGAACGTCCAAGATCCAACTCCAAAGGAGGACGGATTGTAACTGTCAACGGTCTCATGTTGTATTTATGTTTTAAGCTATAGGCAACATAAGAACCGTCTTTGCCGCCGCTTACCGGAACGATGCAATCGAAAGTCGCATGTTTATTCTTATTTTTTTCAAGAAGTGCAAGTAGTTCCTTTTCGCGGGGAAGCCAATCCAGTTTTTTCTTCTCTTCCATCCACTGACAAGCATTACACCAACCACGACTATCGAATTGAATTCTCGGTCTGGTCGACATATTCATACAATTTTTACAGTATGTGATTTTTCCCATAACCTCTCTCTTTAACTACAATGTAAATCCGTCATCGATAACGATATTTTGACCGTTAATGAACTTCGATTGATCGGAAAGTAAAAAAACAACACTGCCTGTAACATCATCCGGATCAAGCATGCCTTTCGATAAACAATTCTCTCTATATTTTTTTAGGAACGCTTCAGGCTGATTGTCCAGAATACCTCCGGGGCTGACGCAATTCACACGAATGTTTTTATCGCTTAAATACTTTGCCATATATGCAGTCAAATGAATCACAGCAGATTTAATGGCTGCATACTCCACAGGCATAGTCATCGGAGTATCTTTGTATATTTCAAATTTAGGCGCGATCATTCCGTAAACGGAAGCTATGTTGATTATATTTCCGCCTTGGTTCTCGGAGAAATATTTTGCAAACTGTTGCGAAACGAGGAAGTAACCGCCCAAATGAAGAGAAAGATTTTCGCAAAAATCGGAATACTCGACATCGAAAAAATGGCGTCCGTAATTTTTGTTCCTAGGGTATGCGGAATTGACCAATGCATCAATCCGACCGAAAGGAAGAATGGAATCTTGAATGGAATTAAGGATAGAGTTTTTTTCGTTTATATCAATCAAACTTGTGATATATTTTTGCGAAGGAAATTCTTCATCTAACTCGAGTTTGAACTTATCCAAAGCGGAACGATTGATATCACCAAGAATCAATTTCCCTCCGTTCATCAAAACTGCTTTAGAAATCCGTCTGCCGAGGAGTCCTGTTCCGCCTGCGACAAAAATAACTTTATTTTTTAGCATCAAGACTCTTTTTCATAAGTAATTCTACGATTTCGAAATCCAATTCACTGTCAATGTCAATAGATCGTTCTTCCGGCATGACAAACAATCGCGTATCAAAATTAAAAATAGTAGGAAAATCGAATAATCCCTTTCTACTCCAAACATAAATCGAGGCGTTCATATCAAAACATTTCGGCGCATCCTGTCTGCGCACAATCGGTTTATCGGATTGTTTGGACAATCTGACTATATCGTCGCCACCTAATTCAACTAAGTTGAAGTAAGGAGAGCGTCTTGCGGGAGCTGCTGTAATCACATTGGACACGAACTTCGTCTCAAGGAGTTCAACTGCTCCTTTTATATCGTCTACCGTACGTAAAGGAGAAGTCGCATCAAGATCAACGATCGTATCGAATTCCGTATTCAAGATTGATTCGACCGACCTGACACAATGAGTGATAGCGGGTAATTTTGCAGCGGAATCGGTGGCGAGTTCGGCAGGTCTAACGATCAAATGGCGAATGCCGTAACTGCCAGCCACCTCCAAAATTTCAACCGAGTCGCTGCTCACGGCTATTTCGTCGAATAAATTACTTTGCCATGCCTGTTCGATGGTAAATGCAATCAAAGGTTTTCCAACGAGAGTCCGTATGTTTTTATTTTTAACTCCCTTGGATCCGCCACGCGCACAAATTGTACAAATTCTTTTCAAGTTCTTTGAATCCATATTTTCGATTCCGATGCTTTCTCAATAGCCGCGATCGTTGTTAAAGTGAAACAAGCTTCTTCCGCGGAACAAATGTCTTCGGAATCCCCGTTTAACATGGCAAGGTGCTCTTCCTTGTATGTAAAATCCCTATCGACACTAACTTCGGTTTTGTCGCCGCCTATTTCCATGATATTTGCAATAAGATCCAACTTTATTGTTTCTTCGTTTGTATTGATTAAAATTTCCCTACGGGGCCTTCGGTCCAAATAATTCAAATGAATGCTAACAAGAGGACACCGTGTTGTTTCCATCAGGATCGAGACCGCATCGTCACTGTTAATTTGTAAATTGCTGAAATGTCCGCTTAACGCAGTCAGTTTTTTCCAAGGACCGAAAATCCATAGTATATAATCCAGTTCATGACTCAGATCACGCAAAACCCCTCCGCCCATTTCTTTAGATGCGGAATAACTATTCTTATAATCCATATCTTGTCGCCATCCGGGCAAATAGGACCCGACATACACATTGACGGAGATTGCGGATTTTTTATTACCGTCTAAAATCGTTTTAATTTTTTTCAATAAAGGATGAGATCTCAGATTGTATGCAATTTTTAAATCGGAGAAATTGTTTGGAGGAATATCATTTACTTTGTCAAACAGAGGTTTTTCCACCAAAACCTTTCCTTTAAAATCCTCTTCGGAAATAATCCTAAGCGAATTATAATGTTCGTGAGTTTTGTTCGCAACGATTATGTACCCTGGCTCCCAATTCTTTATGGCGTTTTTCAAATCTGAAAATTTTGTAATCTCAGTTGGAAGCTCTTGCCCACTAACAACCGCAACATTAACGCCTAAATCATTTAATACACGGACATGTCTTTTTCCAATGGAACCATACCCGACTACAATCGCCTTCAACGAAAACCATTCCCCCATTCTCTTTGTGCCCGTTCAAACTCTTCCAACCTTCCCACATCCAACCAATATTCCCGCAATGGATATGCTGAAACAGGATGATCGACAGCGAGTAAGTTTTCGAATAAAGTCGGCATATCGAAAAACGTATCAGGCTTTATAAAATCCAAAACTTCAGGTGCCAAAACGTAAATACCTGCGTTTACGAAAAACTTATGAATCGGCTTTTCTTCAATCCCTTTGATTTTATATTCTTCCACATTCACCACACCGTAAGGCACCTGAAGATCGTATTCTCTTACAGCCATGGTTCCGACTGACTTATGTTCATTATGAAATTTCAACATTGCGTCAAAATTAGTTCGAGTCAGAAGATCGGCATTCATTACGATGAGCGGTTGTTCGGGTTTATGAGGCAATAGGGAAAGCGCTCCCGCAGTTCCCAAACTTTTCTCTTCATGCAAATATTCGATATCGATTCCCAACTTCTCTCCGTTTCCGAAATAGTTCCGAATCATATCGGCTTTATAATTCACGGAGATAAAAAACTTTCGGAATCCCTGTTCCGAAAAACTTTCCAGTATACTTTGCAAAATAGGTTTTCCTCCTACCGATAACAAAGGTTTGGGTATGTCATCAGTTAACGGACGCAAACGTTTTCCGAGTCCGCCTGCCATAAGTACAACCCAGTTGGGTATTCCGACTGCACCTATCAATTCATCGAGAGTTACAAGTTTAACTACTTTTCCACCCGCATTTAACACTGGCAAATGGTGCATCATGTACCGACGCATAATGGAAAGTATTTCTTCCCTAGATGTGTTTTCCAAAACGGTTCTAGGTTTGCGATTCATAACTTCGGCAACCGGAATGTCCAAAGTTTTGCCCTTAAGTATCGCCCGGCGAATGTCACCGTCCGTCAACACTCCCTCCAGATAGCCGCTTTCGTTTACGACCAAAACCAATTGAATGCCGGACGCGTCGATTTTTTGAATCGCTTCTACTAACTTGCCATTCGAAGTAATAACGTTATTTTTCCATTGTTCCATTATAATTAACTTTTAACGATCCTGGCGGGATTTCCCGTAAGACATACATTTGGCGGAACATTTTTTGTTACGACTGCGCCCGCACCGATGACTGCATTTTCACCGATTATAAGACCCGGCAAAAGAATCGCCCCCGCACCGACAAATGCGGAATCTCCTATCGTCACTCCACCGCATACAATTGCTCCCGGAGAAACAAATGCATGTTTGCCGATAGAACAATCATGATCGATACTTGCCCGGGTATTGATGACTGCATTGTCTTTGATAATAACTCTATTTTGCAAAACAGCACCTGCCATGATCTGAGCTGACGAAGAGAGAGAACACTCCGAACTGATAAGTGCAGAAGGGTGAATGCCGCCCAGAAATTCATAACCCAGAAAAGTCCATTCTTCGTAAATTTCCTTTCGTTTGTTTGTATTCTTTTGGACGCCGATCCCGTTGATCAAACGAATCTCGGAAGGATTTAAAGACAGTATAAAAGAATCGTCTCCAATTACAGTGATTCCGAAGACTTGAGTGCCTTCTTTCATATTAGGGTCAATGATTCCATCGACGTTTACTTGATTCAAAAGCAAAGTATCAAGAAGCACCCGTCCATGTCCCCCGCAAGCAATTAGATAATTTTTTCTTTCCATTGCTTGTAAATCTTAAGTAATAGGTCCGTCGATCGGATAATCCGCATTAGCTTTTTGTCCGATGTAATCCCAATATTGAATGGGAGATATTCCGCTACCGGGCCGTTTGCAACTCAGATTCTTTTCCGTAAATATTTCGCCTTTACCGATATTGTCCGTAGCAACCAAACTCTTTCTGGCGACTTCCCTGTTTTTCCATTCCGAAGGAGTAGGTCTTTTGATTCCGTCTCCCATTGCTTTTTCCACATCTCTGATCAATTGAACCATTAACTTCAGTTCGGTTGGCTCCAGTGATGCTTTATGATCCGGGCCGGGAAGACTTCTATCCAATGTAAAATGTTTTTCTATAACAGAGGCACCTTTGGCCACAGCGGCTACTGGAATATGAACGCCTTGCGAATGATCGGAATACCCTACCCGTAGTCCGAAAGCAGCGGACATAGTATCCATCGCATTTAAATTGATTTCATCCGGTGGAGCCGGATACTCCGTCGTTGCGTGTAATAAAATCAATCTGGATCGAAGTTGTTCCTGTCCTTCCTGTGATGAATATGCTTCTGCAAATGCCTTCGAAGAAGGTCTTGTATTTATTTTTCCGATAAAACCGAAAGCAATCACCCCTAATGCGGCTTCCACTTCTGCAAGAGTGCTCATTCCTGTTGAAAGTATAATCTCATCCGCGCATCTTGCAATCTCAACCAAAAAGGGAGCGTTTGTAATTTCACCGGAAGGAATCTTTATTTTTTTAATATTAAATTTTTTATTCAGAAGAAAAAGACTCTGTAAATCAAAAGGAGTGGAAAGAAACTCGATTCCTTTGCGGCCTGCATGATCGATTAATTTTTGATGAGAGTCTTCGCTTAACTCGAGTTTTTTGAGCATTTCGAATTGAGTTTCTTCCGCTTCCGTTGTCAGCTTTTGATAAGCGGCTTTGGGAGAATTTTTACTCACGAGTGCATCCGCACTGAAAGTTTGAAATTTCACCGCATCGGCACCGGATTCGGATGCAACGTCTATCAATTTGATTGCATTTTCTACCGAGCCGTTATGATTTACTCCGGCCTCTGCTATTATAAAAGTTCTTTGCATAATCAATATTTATGCTCCAAATCAAAAAAAGGTTTTCTCACTTCCAAATCGGAATGTTTGATTTGCTCTTTGATTTTGCGACTCGCACCACCCATACCGTACAATGAAACAGTATCAGGCAAATCGGATCTAAACTTGTCGGCCAAAGCCACTTCGATCGCGCTCTTGATTGATTCTTTTTCTTCGGGACAGTCGATCACCGACGTCGCCCTCAATCTTCCTTTTTGTCTGTCCCCGACATTGACGGAAGCTTTCTTCAATGCAGGCGCTTCGGTTATCCCGCTCGAAGAATTTCCCAGTATAACATCCGATATACGCATTAAACTCAAGTATTTCCGCTGTCCGAGCGAAGCAAAAGCTCTTCTTCGATCCTTATCTTTTGAAACGAATGAGTCGATTAGCTCGATCAAGGCCCTTCCGCCAGTATCCGCATTCGGATACGTAAATATAACAGTTGCTTGTGGGAAAAAATCCAATGCGGATAAAAGTTCCTGCATGAATACGGAAGGATCTTTTCCTTCCAAAGTCACCGGATGATATGTAACTAGAAAAACGGGAGATTTTAATTCGATTTTCAGTTCGTATTCCAATTCCTTTTTTTCCATCCAATTCATTCCGTTCAAATGATCAAGACCTGGCGCGCCGAAATAAAAAACCCTGTCAGGATGTTCTCCCATTTGAACGACTCGCTTTCTATAACTTTCCGCAGCTACGAAATGCAATTGGGATAACTTGGTAATTGCATGACGAATGCTTTCATCAAAAGCACCTTCTGTTAATTCTCCGCCATGTATATGAGCGATGGGAATCCTTGCAATCAGTGCTGCTTGTGCTGCAGCTAAAATTTCAAACCGATCCCCGAGCAAAACGATAATGTCCGGTTTCAGATTTTCCAAAACATCAGCGAATCCGAGTAAACCCAAACCAATCGACTTAGTAATGCCGACGGAAGTATCGGAGGATAATAACATCTCCACCTTTGCATCAATCGTAAATCCGTCGAACTCAATCTGTTTATATGTCAGACCGAATTCGGGAGAAAGATGCATTCCGGTCACAACCAATTGCAACCGCAAATCCCGATCTTCCAGGATTTCTTTCATCAAGTAATACAATAACCCGTACTCCGCACGAGTTCCCGTAACAACGCAAACCTTTCTCAAACTTCAATCCTTACACTGCTTGGTAGATTTACAACTCTTGCTTCCAACCATTCCGCTTGGTGCAATGTTCCTTTGATACAATGTGCAAACATCGGCAGATGATTCATTAATTTCCAGATCGGACGGGTCATTACATTCTGTTCATTCGAACTTTTCAGCAAATCGTCCCGATGTTCCTTGTCTTTGCATATAACAACGTTTAACCAATAATTACTGCGGCAATGATTTGGTTCCTTAAAAAATGCAAGCTCGCTTCCTTTTAGTAATTCGGCATATTGCATAGCAAGGTTTCGTTTTTGTCCGATGAATTGTTCCAGTTGTTCCAATTGCGCACAACCTAAGGCAGCATTTAAATTCGGCATACGGTAATTGTATCCGACTTCATCGTGAACAAATTCGTAAGGATGAGCTTTCTTCGCGGTAGTTGTAATATGTTTTGCCCGTTCCCCCAAAACATCACCGGTCAGTATCATTCCCCCTCCCCCGGTCGTCAGAATTTTATTTCCGTTGAAGCTGAGAGTACCTGCGAGTCCGAAAGTTCCCGTATGTTGTCCCTTATACAAACTGCCTAGAGACTCGGCCGCATCTTCGATTAGTATGATGCCCCACCTTTTGCAAACATCAACGAGTTCGGAAAGTTTTACAGGATGGCCGAATGTATGCATGGGAAGGCAGGCGCGAATGATTTTATTAGTTTCCTTATGACGGCAAAGTCCGTCATCTCCGACAAATGCATTTTCATTCAACCATATGTCAGCTGCCGTCGGTGATAAACCCAACGTATCCCCGTCTACATCAACAAACAAAGGTTCGGCTCCGGTATAAGTGATTGCATTGCATGTAGCAACAAAACTCAAAGGTTGCGTGATGACCAGTTCACCGGACTGTACGCCCGCTAGTTTCAATGCAATATGCAATGCTGCCGTTCCATTTACGGTCGCAACTGCTTTCGGACTTCCCGAATATTTTGCGATCTCTCTTTCAAAACGATCCACATAAGAACCTACACTTGAAACAAAAGTAGAATCAATCGTATCGACTACGTATTGTTTTTCATTTCCCCGAAATACGGGCGCATGCAAAGGAATGAATTCATTTGATTTGTAATAGTCTCGGATAAACCGAATGAGCGGAGAAAACATATATTATTTAAACGTTATATAAATCGGATTTGTATTTTGCTAAATTCCCGGCACGGGTAAACCACTCGATCGTATGTTTCAATCCTTCCTTAAGAGTATATTTCGGTTCATATCCGGTAAGATCCCGAATCAACTTATTTTCTCCCCATAAACGAAAGACTTCCGATTTTTCGGGACGCAAACGTTCTTCTTCCGAAATAAATTCCACATCGCTATTCATAAGTTCCCGAATCAAATTCAGAGTATCTCCGACGGATATTTCGTAATTGGACGCAATATTTACGGTCTTGCCTATTGCCGCCTCGCAATCTGCAAGGAAGGTAAATCCCCTGCAAGTATCTTCCACATAATTGAAATCACGCGTAGGACGAACGTCACCTAACTTGATCTTTTTGATTCCGTTCGCAATCTGGGAAATAATGGTAGGTATGACAGCTCGTGCGGACTGTCTCGGTCCGTAGGTGTTAAACGGTCTTGCGATCACAAGAGGTAGCTTGAATGAATTGTAAAAGCTCATCGCAATCGCGTCCGCGCCGATCTTACTTGCGCTATAGGGAGACTGAGGCTGAAGAGGATGTTTTTCGTCGATAGGAACGTATTGCGCCGTTCCATAAACTTCGCTTGTGGAAGTATGAATGATTCTTTTGACACCATTCTCAAGTGCTGCTTGGGAAATATTCAAAGTCCCGGTTACATTTGTCGCAATATAACTGTCAGGGGCCGAATAAGAATACGGAATCGCAATGAGTGCCGCCAAATGATATACTGTATCCGTTCCTTTTGTAATTTGTTTACAAAAATGAGGATCTCTGATATCTCCTGCAATAATTTCCATTTCTTTTGCATACGGGGATTCATCCAACCATCCCCAAGAATTAAAGGAATTATAATAGGTCATGGCTTTTACGGAATGTCCGTTTTTAACCAGCATTTCAGCAAGATGCGATCCGATAAATCCGTCCGCTCCGGTTACTAATACTTTCTGTTTATTCATTATGGTTTTGTTTGAATCTAAATTGAAAAAAGTTTTGAAAATTCATCTTGTGCTTTTGCATAACTTTCCAAATTTCCAATATCTCTATGATAGGTGGAATTCAGAAAAGTATTGATCCTTCCCAAATACTTCGGGATAACCTCGGTGCTAAAGTCGATAAAGTCCTGATTTAAAGAAGAAAGGAAATCAATCACGGAAGGCTCCAAAATGTATACGGCTCCGTTGGCAACATTGCCGGGAGGATTTTTTACCTTCTCATGAAATTGAACCAATCTGTTTTCCGCATCCAACTCCACGATCCCGCATGTCTCGGGTATATCCGTTACAAAAGTCATCATCGTCATTTCGGTTCCGGAAGGTCGGTTATAATGGCTATCTATGAAATTTAGAATATTAAATTTTGAGAGATTGTCCGCATGGATCAACATAACCTGATCATTTTCAAAGAAAGAACGGTTCTTAAGCAAAGTGCCGCCGGTTCCGAGAAGCTCCGGTTCAAAAATAGTTGTTGCTATATCTTTATATTTGCTTCCTTCAATATACCGTACAACTTGTTCGGGAAAGTAGTGCAGATTGACCAGGATATCTTTTACATTCGCATCGGTTAAAAGTTCCAGCCAATAGTCCAAAAGAGGTCTACTATTGATAGGCACCAAACATTTTGGAATATCATTCGTAATGGGACGAAGTCTTGTCCCGAGTCCTGCAGCAAGTAATAACGCTTTCATCGGTTATAAAATCACATTTCGATTTCTTTTAAAATTTCTTCATATCGGAGAGGAATATTTCCCACCCTTCCCACCTGACAGGCAGCCGCAAGCGAACCAATGTAAGCACTCTGCCAAACGTCAGCACCAACCACTGTCGCCATGGAAGATGCAACCAAAAAGGAGTCTCCTGCTCCCGCAGTGTCCTTAGGAGCGCTGTTGAAAGAAGGGAGTCGGTCGGTATGCCATAAATTATCCTTGTCCGTATTGTCACCCGCTTGAATGAAAAGTCCGTCCGCTCCCAAAGTGATAAAAATATTTTTTGCATCCGCTTGTTTTTTTAACTTTTCAGCCAAGACCACCAAACCGGAATTAAAGTCTCTAGTTGCAAGTCTTGCTTCCCGCTCCGTAGGAGTTAAAAAATACATATTTTTAAATCTTGAAACGTCTCCTACCTGCGAGGATGACTGACTGTCCGCAACCATCAGAATGTTTCTTTCCAAACAATAAGCGACGATTTTATCAACAAGCTGTTGCGGTAGGAATCCGTAATTGAAATCGGAAAATATCAAAAGTTCTATATTGCCTACCGAAGATTTGAACATTTCATACATTTCATCAATCAATTCGGGAGACAAGTCGTGTTGGCGCAAATGACTAACACGCATCATGGTTTTATTGCCCGCTCTATATCTTTGTTTCAAAGTTGTCGGGCGGCTTTCATCGGATAAAAAATAGGTTTTAACTCCCAACGCATGCAAGTAATTCTCAACAAATTCGTGAGTTTTGTCTTTTCCAACTACGCTATAAAAACTTACGGAGGCTCCTATACTTTGGGAATGCGCCGCCACAATGGCAGCTCCTCCGACAAACATTTCAGATTGAATCGGGGAAAGGACAATGGTTGGATCTTCTTGCGACATACCAAGGGGAATGCATGAGATATATTCATCAACAATCGTGTCCCCCATAACACATACTCTCAGATTCTTAAACTTTTCAAGGATACCCCGTAAGGTATCCATACTAAAGCCATGCCTTACGGGAAATTCGATGTTCTTTCTGATTGTTGAAAAATTGAGTTCATTGAATTCACGAGTCAAAAGATCGGAAGATGAAAAAATAATATCGCCCGTTCCGAATAACAACTTTCCACCGTAGGATTCAAGAACCGCCAATTCGGGATTATCATAAGCCTGGTGCTCATGCCCTTTGACAACTGCATACGGTTTTAAATCGCCTACAAATTTTTCAGGAGGTTCTTCCAATATAAAAGCAAAATCAACAAATCCGATCGATTCGACACCTTCCAATCGGAGTTTTGAATCCACGATCTCTTGAGTGGGCGTTTT
The DNA here is from genome assembly GCF_004771005.1 of Leptospira ilyithenensis. Lineage (GTDB taxonomy): Bacteria > Spirochaetota > Leptospiria > Leptospirales > Leptospiraceae > Leptospira_A > Leptospira_A ilyithenensis. The sequence goes on along the minus strand of NZ_RQHV01000061.1, from coordinate 91,606 downwards.
TTTCAAAACCCCCACAACCAAAATATCACCGCATTCTTTAGCAAATCTTAATAATCTCAAATGGCCGGGATGGACAATGTTAAATACTCCTGAAACAAATATAATCTTCTTATCGCCGGTAATTCCCTGGCTGATTTCTTTAATTTTGTTTAGGTGAACTGTCATGAAAATTTGACCTTTAATTTATTTTTAGAATCTTATTTTGATACAAACATCGCAGCTATCTTCGAACCTATTGCAAGGGATGAAGTTGCGGCCGGAGAAGGAGCATTGCATACGTGTATTTTATTTTTTGAATGTAAAATATGAAAGTCGTCCAATAAAATTCCGGAATTTGTGCAAGCCTGTGCCCGAACTCCGGAACCACCTGCGATTAAATCATCTTTTGAAATTTCAGGAATCAATTTTTGCAGAGCCTTTACGAAAAGAGCTTTGGAATAAGAACGATAAAATTCGGAAAGGCCGGTCCGCCAATATTTTCTGGCAATATGATGAAAGCCGCTGAAAGAAATGGTCTCTATAAATTCTTTGATATTGATGTCCGATTTTTTATAACCTTCGCGTGCAAAAGCAAGCACTGCATTCGGTCCGGCTTCTACACTTCCATCTATTCTTTTGGTAAAATGAACTCCTAAAAACGGAAAAGAAGGATCAGGAACGGGGTAGATCAAAGTTTTTACCAAATACGACTTTTCCGGTTTCAACTGGTAATACTCTCCCCGAAAAGGAATGATCTTAAAATCAACGGATTCGGTGGAAGATGCGAGCTTATCCGAATAAAGCCCACCGCATGTGATCACCACTTTCGACGAATAGGTGTTTGTTGTACTTCGTATCTCCGCTTCGTTCGGATTTTTGTCCCGAATGTTTAAAACCTTTTGATTGAATAAAACTTCTCCGCCAAGATTCAAAATTTTTTCATACAAAACGCCGGAAAATTTCAGATAGTCAACGATTCCCGTTTGAGGAACAAAAATCCCGGCAACTCCGGCTGCATGCGGTTCAACTTCCTTGATCTCGTCTTGTTTGAGTTTCCTCAGTTTCTTCAAACCGTTCTCAAGTCCTCTGTTATAAATATTTTCAAGAGCCGGAAGTTCGGACTTGTCGGTCGCTACTATGATTTTTCCGCATAACTCGAAAGGAATTTCATTCTCATTACAAAACTTAATCAGTTTATCATAACCTTCGATACAGTTTTGTGCTTTCAAACTTCCCGGTTTATAATAAATCCCCGAATGTATGACTCCGCTGTTATGACTGGTTTGATGTTTTGCAAACGAAGATTCTTTTTCGATTACAAGCAATTTTAATTTTCTATTTTTATTCAATAGATTCCATGCAGTGGACAATCCTACCACACCTGCTCCAATGATCACAACATCGTATTTCATATGTTATTTGATTGTTCCTTTACGTTGTTCGGCATCCCATATCCTCAATGCGGCCAAACCGGCAAAAGGGGCGGACGTATTTACATGGCCTCGACATGTTTCCACTTCCTTCGCTTCTTCCGGTTTTACGGGGTATTTTCCTTTCCCCCGCCATGTAAAAATAATTATATCAGCATCACTGTATTGTGTATCAAAATATTTCAAAAGATTCTCTTCCGAAAAAAGATCACTTACACCTGATGCCCAATAATGAAGTTCTCCCTTTTCAATCAGGAAGTAGTTAACATTCCATTTGCGGTAAACTTCAATCGCTTGTTCGGGAGTTCCTAGCATAACCGATCTGAAATCAGGTGCAAACGGAGGATGAAGCGTTTCTATAATTTTACCCGGCTTCAACAAAGGAGATCCGGCGCAAAACGGAATGATCGTTGCCCCGCCATTCAAAGGTAGAACCGAACTTTCTCTAGGTACAATTTCCAGAAACCTTTCACACCTGATGTCATTCAAAAACGGAGCAAGATGAGAGTATCCTTTCTGCCCGGAAAAGACCTGAAAGCTCTGGGTATAATTGCCGAGTCTTTTGAACTCCGAATAAGCCCAAGGCAGTTTTTTCAGATTCGTAAAAGAACCGGCATAGATTATACGGTTAGGCGGGTTATGAATATTACTAAATACAGGAACAAACAAACTAAAGAGTATAATCCAAAAAAGGAGAACCGATTTCGGATTCAAATATTTATGCAGATGACCGGGAGGTAACACTCGTTTTGTTAGCAAATCGTAAAGCACAACTCCGAAACAAAGAAGCAAGACCGCCTGAAGCTCGTTAGTTTGAAGATCAAAAAAGGACTGAACGAAAAGTAATCCGAAAACCGCTGCAAACGATCTCCAGACCGGCTTGAACAGGGAAATCACAAGTAAGGTTATCGCAACGAATAAGGGAAAGAACAGATAAAGGCAAAATGTTATGCAAAAGAGAATGATAAAATGACTATGATTCCGAGAGAAGTTGTCTGTAAGCGAATTAAAAAAAACAATCGGAAGGATAAGAAGGATCGGCCCGAACGCTGTCTGAAAACCTAATAGTCGATGAAGGCTTGTATGAGTGGTAAGCGCGCAAAGTAAACTTGTAGATACAATGTATGTGATTAAAACCGACCAGGCAAAAAACGACCGTCTGGAAATTCTTTTTAGAGTCCGCATCATTGATACGACAATCCAGACGATCATCGCAAATATAATGATATTAAAAGTAGGAGGAATTTTTCCTGCAAAAAGCGGAAACACCGCCTCAATTGAAATTTGTAAAACCCTTTCGATAAATCCCCGAGCCACCATCAAGAGTCCGTCCATGTTTAAGGAAGGAGTGAATGCGATGCCTTGGGAATTATTTACATAAACCAGGAACTCAGGGCTACTCCAGCATGTGAATGTTTGTTTATCTGAAAATGGTAAAAACAATTGGTACGGATTCACTTCTCCGATGCCTACATAAGATTGATTGATATAGATGGAGATTGCCGTCGAAAACAGTGAAACGAATCCCAAAGCTAAGATCCGAATGGCTCCGCTAACATCCTTTAATATAAAACTCAAAACAAAACCGATTCCCAACGTGAGGGCAATAATGAAAATCGAAGTAGGCAGCATAATCGGCAACGCAATAGCAGGAAACAACAATACCTTAAATATTGCCGACCGTGAAGCGGAGTCTATATAGCTAATAAGAAAGACAATCCAGATGAAATACATCATAAATCCACCTGTTTCCGAATGAAGCCTTCCCGGATTTACCGTTACATTTCCGTTTGGTGCAAATGTCGAACAGATCCACAACGTAAAGAGCATCATAATATCCGGAACGAGTCCTGTTAGGTGTGATAGAGGAACAGGTGATCCTACCTCATCAATGCCGGAAAGTAGCCTAACGGTAATTTGCCGAACCATCATTGCAATCAGGAATATATAAAGATAAGATACCATTCCCAATCCGTCAACGTTGGTCAGACTGGTAAAAAAAAGCATCACCCCGTGTCCCCTGCCTACCAAAAATCCGAATCCGTCGTTCACTGCAGGATTGATTACACTTGTTCCAGATAACCTGGCCTGTTCGAAATAAAACCGGTACATTTGAAATATATCGGATTCCAATTTCCATAACTGAGAAGACATCAAACCCAAAAAAACGATCAAGGACAGAATTCGAATTACACTTGTCAGTCCCCAACCTTTTTTCCATCTACCCTCTTTCATCTGTACGGTGAACAAACCGTAATTATGGAAAAAGAAACTGAAGCTGGCAGTGCAAATGATAAGAATAAGAAGCGATGGAACGAGCAGTCCTAAAAGACCGAGTAAAGTGCCTATCACTGTAAGCAAGCCTGCCCCAGTGAAAACCGAAACAAGCCAACGTTCAACCGGATATAAGGAAGATACAAAACCTCGGTCTCTTGGATAAAACGGTCTTCCTAGTTCGACAAACAATACCAAAAGATATGGTACGGTACATATCAAAGCAAGGTTACGCCATAATATCTTTATGCTGCCATCATATACGATCTCCTTGGGAGAAATCTCCAGATTTAAGATTAAAAATATCAATCCCAAACAAGGTAGAGTCAGGATAAAAGCGAAAATACTTTTTTTAAAGAAGATCATAGTTTGTATTTATACATGAGATTATCCGGTGAAAGTTAGATTACTTTCCCAAAAGAACGAAAACGTCTCTTTTGATTTCACGAAATGAAAGATTAGTCGAAGGCAATAACAGAAATCCGTAAAGTAAGGTGAGTCCCATACCGATCACATAATAAACATTTGCAAATGCAAACGCGGTAGTTTTATCAATGGCAAATAATTCCAATGCGATGATGCAGGAATACTGAAAGTTTCCGATCATCCCCGGTCCTGCCGGAAGCGCTACTCCGATCATATTGATCGCCATTACGATCAGGGCATGCGTTATGTTCAGTTTGATATTCAAAGCACCAAACAGAAAATAAATGACGAGACCGGACATCAGCCAAATAAAAACGGACAATACGATAAGTAGAACGACTTGTCTTTTTCCCTGCACTACCTTAAGTCCTTTGGTAAATTCAGTCATCATTGTTTCCAGTTTGCCATGAAAAGGTTTTGGCAAAAACGAAAAGATCTTCAAAAACAAGGGGAACACAAAGTCGGACTTGAAGTATACGAGCGAAAAGAAAGCCATCAGTATAAAGAGTATGAATACGGAAGTTAGAGCCGATTGAATCAGCCAAACAGGCAGGAAAAAATTGGATAGAACGACAAACAATATGGATAGAATTACAAAAAGATCGGTAATTCGTTCCACTATGATCGCAGCCATCGACGAACTCATGCTAAGAGTGGTATTTTTCTTAATCAGATAAGGGATGATAAATTCACCAAGGCGCATCGGCAAAAGCATGATGAAGAGATAACCGACGGAATTGATACGAAGAGTCTTCATAAAATCAATTCGATACAACGGTCGATATAAATATTGCAAGCGATAGGCTCGTAGCAGAGGTAAAATCATCTGAATCCCGAAAACGGGAATAAGATAAATAAAATTGATATTTCTTATTGTTTCTCCAAGCTCAGAAAAGGTAATCCCGCGAGCAGATAAATAAAACAATAGTAAACCTATCGATAAGCTAATAAATATTTTAATCATTAAATTGTATTTTCAATCTTCGGAAAGATTCTCTATTCAAAAAAGATAAATTCGTAATCTCCGGAATATCCGAATTCCCGGTAGAGCCAGATCCAATCGGAAACACCCAAAAGGGTTTCGGCAGTCAAAGCCCAACATTCCAGGTTAAAAAGTTCCAGCTCGTTACGGTAACTTTCAAGCATGATATATCCCTGTTTTCCGACTCTTTCCACTTCACCTAAAGATTGTTTCAATTGGGACAATCTTAGATTGTGAAAAGTGCCGAGAGAGATCACCAAATCGAACTCTTTATCACCGAACGGATAGACGTTCTCCGCGCGATGATTGAACAAAAACGGCTTCACTTCTTCTTTAGCGTGCGTTAAACCATAATCGGATGAATCGAATCCGACGATTTTCAAGCCGGGTTCAATCAGTAACATTTCATAAAGCAAAAAACCTTTTCCGCAACCTATGTCCAAAACCTTCGAACCCGGACCCAAAGAATAATCCTTGATTAACGCTTCCGCAACAGGCTTCCATCTACCCGGGATATATTTGTATCCGCCGTAGCCGAATCTTCTGTCTCCATCCCAATAGTCGAAACCATACTCTTTCGCTTTCAGCATGCATTCCACTTTGTTATCTTGCATACGTGCAAGATAATCCCTTGCGGTAGCTTTATGCAAAGGAGTAACGATGTTTTTTAATTTTCCCATAATGTTCTATGTTTTCTCAGAAAAAGTCCGATCTAAAAATTCTTTAATCTTGCCGAGATTCTCGTAAACACCCGGAACTAACGGAAGCTCTTCGTGCAATTCTTCAAACAAGAACCACTTCATCGCAAGACCTTCCTTAAGAACCAAAGTATTTTCGTCTGCTTTCATAAGTACCGGCAAACAATGATTACAACAGAAAGGATTGTCTCCTCTCCATTCCCACTGAAACAACTCTTCGCCTACATTGCCTGGACTATATTCAAGCTCTTCTAACAATTCCCGTTTCAGCGCATCTTTCAGACTCTCGCCTGTTTCCACCTGTCCGCCAAAAAAAGTCCAATAACCTTGGAAGACAATCCCCGGATTGTAATCACGCTGTTGCAGTAAGATGCGGGTATCGTCTCTATAAATTAATGCTTTAACGGCATGATTCATATGTCAGTAATTCAAACAATTAGGCAATATGAGTTTTATTTTCCAAAGATTTTCAATTCTATCCGCATCCGATTGTTTTTCGAGTTTAATCCCTTCGACCGCAAAGTAAAACTTTTTGCCCTTTTTTAAAATCGTATCATAGATCGCAAGTCGTTCGGATTCCCCGGTAGGCAGTTGGTATAAACTATAAGCTATGATTCCGTCCAGATTGTCCAGGTCGTCTAATACCTGTTTTAGGATCAAAAAACAATCTTCCATCGCATATTCGGTAGCGCTCAATAGATAATGCAGTCCGTTTTTTTGACAATAATCTCTGATGACTATATTTTGAACATGTTGCGGAGCTCTTTCCCCTAAGAAGGATCTGCTGAATACATACCCTCTTACACCTTTCATTTGACACTTGGGAACTTATACCCCATTCCCACCCTTGAGGTAGCTCTAAGAGTGATCGGATCGAAAAACTCTCCTATTTTTTTATCTCCATAAGGAGTAAAAACTCCTTTGAATCTGCAGTTCATAGACCAACGGGTTTCGGGTTCCCGGTTCACTCGATTGCCATGGGGAAGTCCTTGGTCGAAAAGTAAAACCTGGCCGTATTTGATTTCCAAAAACTTAACTTCTTTTGAAATGGATTGATATAATTCTTCGCTTGTTAATCCCGATCTTGACTTAAAATCATCTCTCAAGCTGTCAAAATGTTTAGGCGACAAATGATACATCGACTTGGTTTTAAAACAATCCACAAGAGGGATCCAGAGCACGATCTCGTAAGGAGAATCTCCCGACCATGTATCCGCATGGACAGGCAACAACGAACTGCTGTCATCCGGCAATTGAATGCTAAGATTGATTCTTAGCTGCATCGCAAGTTCGTTCCCCACCAAACTTTCCAAATACGGTCTAGCCGATTTAAAGTAGTTCAGTCTCAAATCTTCCAGATTGTTCATCGATTGAATCACTTTCAATCTGAAGTTATTCAAATCGGCTATGCTGACTTTTTTATGAATATTGTTTAATAATTCGTCGGAAGTTTCATTCTTGGAAATGCCAAGGATATCTCTGACTATATCCGCAATTTTATCCTTTATCCAATCCAATGCGACTTTATTCGGAGCATCGCGGATAATATATCCATTGAGTAAATATTCATCCGATAGTTTTATTTCATCATCATCTAAGAACAAGACTAGAACCTCTTACATTACTAGATTTGAAACTCTTAAGGTTTCAATTTGTCCAACATCGTCTGCGCAAGAGTTTCTTTTGAAATCCCCCAATACGCCAAAAGACTATCCTGGCTGCCGTATTTATCCGCAAATTTGTCGGGGATTCCGATTCTTTTTATTTTGGAAGCTTGGTCAGGCATATGATCATTGCAAAATTCCAATACGGCACTTCCGAGTCCCCCGATACGAGTGTGTTCTTCCACAGTGACTACCGATTTCACATTCGGAAGCCATTTCGTAAGAGCTTCATTGTCCAAAGGTTTGATCGTATGCATATGCATTACTCCGCAATGAAATCCTTTTTCGGCCAATATTTCACACGCTTGAAGTGCGAGTTGAGTCATTACTCCGGTGGAAACAAAAACTCCGTCCTTTGGTTCTTTTAATAAAATAGCTTTTCCTATTTTAAAATCTAACTCCGGTTTGCTGACAATCGCATCCCCGCCTTTGCCGAGACGAATGTAGATAGGGTGCGGCCAATCGACGGTATGAGGCATCAATCGTTTCATTTCTTCCGCATCGCACGGAGCAATGATCGTCATATTCGGAAGTGCTCTGAGAATTGCGATATCCTCAACGGCCAAATGAGTAGGCCCAAGCGGAGCATATACCGCCCCTCCTCCGTTTGCGATCAAACGGACAGGTAAATCATGCAAACATAAATCCACAGCAACTTGTTCGAAACATCTTCTCGTAAGAAAAGTTGCAATTGTATTTACATAAGGAATAAATCCTTCCATGGCAAGTCCCGCCGACATACCGACTATATGTTGTTCGCTGACTCCTTCCATAAAGAAACGATCGGGAATATCTCTTTTCATTTCATCCAGAATGCCCGCACCCAAATCGGAACCGATATAAACAATCCTGGGATCTTTTAAAGCCAATTGATAAACAGATTTTAAACTAGTATTACGCATCTTATTTTATCCTTCCAAACTTTGATACATTGCGGAAAATTCTTCGGGAGAAATTTTGTTTTTATGATGCCATAAAGGATTTCCCTCCGCCATAGGAAACCCCTTCCCTTTGATCGTATGTGCTATGATCGCGGTGGGTTTGTTTTTGTCTTTAGGCAGGCTTTTGAATAGAGTTTGCAGATCGGAAACATTATGGCCGTCCACTTCTACCGTTGCAAATCCGAAACTCATCCATTTGTCCATAATCGGTTCAAGATCCAAAACCTCTTTTGTAGGGCCGTACGATTGCAATTTATTATAGTCGACAATCACTGTTAGGTTGGACAAAGCATGCTTGGAAGCACATAATGCAGCCTCCCATACGGAACCCTCATTGATTTCTCCGTCACCAGTAATGACAAAGACCCGAAAATCTTTCTTTTTGATTTTTGATGCGATCGCAATTCCCACACCGATCGGCAGACCATGCCCCAAAGCACCTGTGGAAGCTTCCACACCGGGAACCTTGTCTCTTTCGGGGTGGCCTCCTAGAATCGAATCCGGCTTACCGAATGTTTTTAAAACATCCATAGGAAAAAATCCTTTGTCGGCAAGGATGGAATACAATCCCAAACAACCGTGTCCCTTACTCAGAATCAATCGGTCCCTATCTTCCCAATTCGGTTTCTTCGGATCGAATTTCAATATATCATCATAAAGTACACGAAGTATTTCTATCAAAGAAAGTGCGGGACCTATATGCCCTCTCTTTTCCACTTCCATCATTTCTACGATCAGTCTTCTTAATTGTTTGGAACGAACGTCCATATGAAATTAACCTTTCCCTATTTGTTTATAAAAACTTTGTCTAATGATTTGAAATAAATGAATCGATTTGTTTAACTGTTTTTTCAAAATTTCAGTTTTGCTATTTTGTTTATCGCTATTTGCCAATACTCTTCTCATCCAGATATCTTTCCTGAATTCATTGAGTAAAATCAAACACCAGCATAAAGAATACATCGCCCAGGTAGTCTCATACCTCTTTTCCAAAGACCGGCCGAAAATGGAAAACATACCTTGTTTCCAATAGGATATCGCATCTTCTTCCAAATTCATGGCAGGATGAAAGGAAACATCCACGATCAATTTGACCGGATCATCCCAACCGAAATATTCGAAATCCAAAAAAACGATCTCTCCATTTTGGCTCTTCAACATATTATGAAATCCGAAATCGGAAGGACTTAAAGTTAAAAACTGTTTTGCTATCGGTAGATCATATCGGGTTTCATCACCCCAATGGTCCTTTACCCATCCGATCAAAAAATCCTTAAACGGTACCAAATCCTTATCCAAAAACTCTTTCAGATCTTTGTGTGCTTCAGTAGCGGGATAAAGCAGTTTTAATCTGTGCTGAATTTGATTTTCTATGTCCTGCCCGGAAAAACAGGATGCAGAAGCCCTTGCCATCCCGTCGAATAACTCCGTTTTTGCGAGCCCATTCAGATTCTTCATCATGCCAAGCATCGCATCCAACACTTCGTCGGAGGAAGAATGAATCTTTTCCCCGTTCACCCATTCGTAAACGGCACAATTCAACTGAGGACTGCAATGAATCGGAAGCGGAACGTTTTTAACTGAATTCTGATGTAGAAGTTTAAATCCGAAAAATTCGGAACTCAAACGGTTGTGATTGGAATCGGCAGGATAAAGTTTCAAAGCAAACTTCTTCGAGTCGGATGTTTCCAAATAAGCAATCCTAGAATTGCCCTGCCCTTCCGACCAATATGCGGTTTTCAATTCGGGAAAACCGAATTCCGTACGAAAATATTCCAAATCTTCCTGGGTATATTTTCCAAGAATGGAATCTTCTATTTCTCCCCAACTGGTAACCACATCGGTATTTTTTAAACTAAAATCCTGATATGCCTGATTCGGATCGAAAAATAACTTACGTTCGATGGTTTCCAAATCAGGATGAATCAATATTTCCTTGAGATCGTCTATAAAATAAGAATAGTTTTGATTCTTTATATATCCGACTTTTTCTTCTTTGGTATTATGAAAGGAAACATTCCTTATAAAACTTTTTTCGTCAGCCGTATTTAGTCCGTTAGCGGACAAAAAATCAAGCGCAGCTTTTCGAAGAGATACTTTTTCATCATCATAATGTCCGTATTCCGTTTTATGACTGACTATATCTACCGGAATTCCCTTCTTTTTGCATCTCCATAAAAACCGATAAACTCCCGGGTATAATTCCGCCAGATCAAGATAACGTCCGTATACCTTACCTTGCAACCTCTGCCATTTGTCTTCGCCGTCCGGAGATTTTCGCAAAAACTCACGAACTTCCAATTTGGATCCGAACCAATCTTCCGGGATTAAATTTAACTTTTTTCCCGCAAGTGCAAAGGACTTATCGTACGATATGATCGTATTATCGAGATCGATTCCTATCTTCATTGCTCACTGATAAAATTGATTTATCGTTTCCGCAATTTTGGTCAAATCAGCTTCTTTCAAATATTGATGAACAGGTAAAGTCAAAATTCGATCCGCCTGTTTCTCAGTCACAGGGAAGTCTCCTTTTTTGTAACCCAAACCTTTGCTAGCCGGTTGAAGGTGAATGGGAATCGGGTAATGAATGGAAGTTTCGATTCCCAAAGACAATAAATGATTTCTCAACTCGTCACGTTTGTCCACTTGGATCACAAAGGTATGATAGGTGTTAAACTCAAAAGGTTTATCTTCAGGGATAAAGACGTTCTTTTTGTTCAATAAGGAAGTGTATGATTTTGCGTTTTTGCGCCTTTTTTCAGTTACTTCCGGCATACGGGCCAAGCGGTAATTCAAGATGGCAGCCTGGAGAGCATCCATTCTGGAAACAGAACCGAACTCACCTACGGTATTTCTATCCACCAAACCATGGTTTCGCGTTCTACTTACGGATGTATAAACTTTTTCATCGTTGGTCGTAAGGAAACCGCCATCCCCGCATGCGTTTAAATTTTTCAAAGGATGTGTGGAAAAACATCCTATGCTTCCGATGGAACCGCTCGGTTTGCCATCATACCTGGAACCGATTGCCTGTGCTGCATCTTCAATGACCGGTATGGAATGTTGATTCGCAATACTCATGATCTCGTTCATTGCCGCAATTCTACCTGTCAAGTGGACCGGCATGATCGCTTTTGTTTTGGAAGTGATTGCTTTTTCCAATTTGGAAGGATCCAAATTCTGATCTTCACCCACATCGACAAAAACCGGTTTCGCTTTTAACTGAACTATGGCAGCGGTAGAAGCGATAAAAGAGTTAGGAGGAGTGATTACCTCATCTCCCGGGCGCACACCAAGTTCCCAAAGTCCGAATATGAGCGCATCCGTTCCGCTATTCAAAGCAACTGCGTATTTCACCCCGCAGAACTTTGCCACACTCTCTTCGAACTTACTTACCTCTTGTCCGCCGATATATTGACCGGAACTCAAAACGGAATCAATAATCGGTAATAATTCTTCCCGTTCAAACTTCCATTGTTCGGTTAAATTAATGTAAGGGATACTAATCATTGTTTGGTCCTTATTTAGCGTAGAATTCTTTTACTGTGGAAATAACATAATCCATTTCTTCTTTGGATAAATGCTGATCACAAGGAAATGTAATTATGTTTTTGGTATGACCGTCGGTGACAGGAAAATCGCCTTCCTTATAACCGTAAGAAGCAAGTGCTCTTTGACGGTAAATCGGGATCGGGTAATGAACCTTGGCTTCAATTCCTTTCTTCACACAATGTTCCAATAACTGATCTCTTTTTTCCGCAAAAACAATATAAAGGTGATAAACAATTCTGAAATCGACGGGTCTCGGAGGCAAAGTGATCCCGGGAATCGTGCTTAGATTTTTATCGTAATAATTTGCATTTTCAATTCTCTTGTTTGAAATATCAACTGCATTCGGAATCAACCAATTTCCAACGACCGCTTGGATCGTATCAAGCCTGGAATTGTATCCCAGAATTTCCACATTGTCCCGATCAATCAAACCGTGGTTACGCAGAAGATTCAATTGAAATGCCAACTTATCATCGTTAGTTACGATGACTCCACCGTCAGACCAAACATTGAGGTTTTTTAAAGGATGAAGTGAGAAAGCACCTGCATTCCCCCAAGTTCCCGCCTTCTTATTGTCAATGGCACCTAAGATCGACTGGCAGGCATCTTCCACGATAGGGAGCTTGTGCTTTTCAGCAATAGGAAGCACCTTTCTCATATCGGTCATATAACCTGTGAAATGAACAGGAACGATCGCTTTTGTTTTTTCAGTGATTGCTCTTTCCAAAAGATCCACATCCATACAAAACGTATCGTTGCAATCCACAAACACCGGTTTTGCTCCAAGCTCTGCAATAGCACCGACAGTTGCAACAAACGTATTTGCAGTAGTGATCACTTCATCACCGAAACCCACACCAAGCGCTTTCAAGGACAATTTAATCGCATCCGTTCCGGAATTTACACCTATCGCGTGTTTTGTTCCCATCAGTTTTGCAAACTTACCTTCGAATTCCTGCAAAGGTTTGCCCAAGGTAAAGTCCCCGGTCGGAACAAATTTTTTCAATTCATCCCATAAATCGTCACAGTTTTCGAATTGTTGTTTTAAATAAGAATATCTTACTTCCATGGAATTACCTCAAATGCACCGATTGCATACGTTTAATGTTAAAATATTTTTCATCGGATAATGAGTTAGGAAGTAATCCCGATTCAAATGCCTTTCTTAAATCTTCTGCAGCGAGTTTAATCGAACGATTCGCCCGAAATCCCAGTTTATTGAATATTTTATCGGAAGAAATATGATAGGAGCGGTTGTCATTGGTAGGAGTTGTAACCAATTTCACATCTTCACCCACTACTTCCTTCACCATATTTGCGATTTCAGAGACTGTAAAATTCAAATAACCTGCGTTAAAGATTTCACCGCCGATTTTTTCGCTGTCTGCGTTCAATAAAACCAAATAAGCCTCTACCATATCTTCGATATGAATATTCGGTCTGAGTTGAGCTCCTCCGAATACGCTGATTTCCCTTTTATGAAAAGCGAGGTTTGTCAGAATATTTACAACAACGTCCAGCCTTTGTCTCGGAGAATATCCGCAAACAGTAGCCGGTCGGATGGTCACTGTTGTAAAATCAGTAGACTGATACTCCGCGAGGATTTTTTCGCAATCTGCTTTGAATTTTGAATAATCAGTCAGAGGTTCGAGGGAAAAATCCTCGGTTACATTCGGCTCTTCTTTTACTCCGTAAACGGAAGAAGAGGAAGCATAGATGAATCTCTGAACTTTGTTGTCTTTACTGATTTCAACAAGAGGACGAAACGCATCCAAATTGATCGACTTACCCAAGTTAGGATTCAATTCAAAACTGGGATCATTGGAAATACAAGCCAGATGAATAACTGAGTCATGACCCGGAATCGTCTTCTTTAAAAGTTCCTGATCCCTGATATCACCTTTTATTTTAGTGAGCTTTGGATGGTCTTTCAGAACTTCCTCACCATAGATCATAAGATCCAACACGGTAACACTATACCCGTCAGCTAACAGACGAGGAACTAATACGGCACCGACATAACCTGCCCCACCGGTAATGTATATGCTTTTGATTTTTTGAGTCATATATTCTCCATTAATAATAAATCAATCATTCAAGTTTAGATCTACTTTCCTAAAAATTTAAACCAGTCTTTGGTTGCTTCATTGATACTGTCAGGTGTCCAAACGGGAGCATTTCTCCAATACTCTATGTTTTTCAGAACCTCGTTTACACCTGTCTCGATATCAACCTTAGGCAGCCATGATAATTCCTTTTGGATTTTGGAAATATCCGCAAAAGTAGTATCCGGTTCTCCCGGACGTTTCGGTATGAAAACTTTTCCACCGCCTAACAGTTCAACCAGTTTGTTTACTGAAACGGTTTTACCGCTTCCCACATTATAAACCTGACCGGACTTATCGCTTTTTGCTGCGGTAACGATCGCATCGGCGATATCGGTTACAAAAGTAAAATCGCGGGTCTGCTCTCCGTCACCTACTACCGTATAAGGTTTTCCTGCCAATTTTTGCGCCAAAAATACTCCGAGTACCGCACCATAAGTACCGGAAGTACGGGATCTCGGACCATATACGTTAAAAAAACGAAGTGATATTACGGGAAGTTTGTAAATCAATCCCCAATGAAGCACGAGCTCCTCGCCCATCCTTTTTGTTAAGGCGTACGGGTATTGAGGCTTTATTTCCGCCGTTTCCTCCGTGGGATATACATCCGGAATTCCGTAACAGGAAGAAGAAGCGGAATACACCAATCGTTTAACGCCCGCTCCATGTGCTGCACTTAATACGTGAAATGTGCCTTGCACATTCGCTTCAAAATACTGTTTGGGTTGCTGAATGGAAGGAACAATGTCGGCAAGAGCGGCAATATGAAAAACCCAATCTTTTCCTTTGAACTCATCCTGCCAAGCTCCCTGAGTGCCAATATCGGCTTGAACGAATTTGATTTTATCTTTTAAATGCTGTAGATTCTCTACTCTTCCCGTGCTGCAATTATCAATTACGGTTATTTCATGACCTTCGCGGACCAATTGGTCACATAAGTGACTTCCGATAAAACCTGCTCCGCCTGTTACAATTGTTTTCATTAATGTCTTTTCCTTCTTTATAATCAGTTTTGCCCAGAGTTATCTCTGACTTTTCGGTATTAAAATAATTCTTAAAAACTCGAAAAAATACGCTACCAGAATCAATCTGCTTTTGCCGTGATAATATCTGTCATTCGTTTTCAGGATCTGTCCGTCACCGTTCAATTTTTCCAAACGAATCTTTATGATGTCGTTAGCGTTATAGAACTTCAGCATATCTTCCTTTGAAAGTCCTTCCGACTGTTTCTCTTTCAATTCGTATAACATACGCAAACGAAGTGAAGTATCGGTCAGATTGATCAGGCAAAAATAGCAAAAACACATAACGGAGTAAAAGAAATAATTGCATAACAGATATTCCAGTGCCGCGTACGAGTATAAAAATCCGTTAGAGAATACGAAAGCGGCGATCAAAAGGAATGAAAAAAGTCCGATCGCATAAGCTGCCAAAATACTTTTCAAAACCGAAATGTTCTCTACGGAACGGAAAATGGCAATATGGAAAATGACGAAAATCAAAATGGAAATGCATGGAAAAAACAGAAAATAAAAACTTTGATCCATGCTACCCTCCTATTGTTTCTTTCTTTAATATTTTTCTAATAAATAGAAATATTCTTAAAAATTTAAGGCCAGGTTCCGTAATATAATAACGATTTCCTCTTTCTTCGATTTGATTTTCAAATAATAGTTCGCGAATGCGGGAGGAAATAAACATTTCATTTGTCACGAGACCTTCAAAGTCTTTGGTACTAACGCCTGCTTGTTTTGATTTTTTGACAGTCATTAGGATCGTAAAAGTAGGACTACCTTGTGGGATTACATTGTATGTCGTCATATAGGCAAATGTAATTCCCAAGTAAAACAGAACAAAATGAAACCAATTCCAAATCGTCAAATTTATCAAAGCAAGGCAGAGATTCAAAACGACGAATCCGACGAGAACACCTGTAAATAGGAAAAAAATCGCACGGGTATCCTGAATCGGGCGACGAATTCTCCAAACAACTGCGTTTAGAAAAAAAGAAAAAAGAAATAAAGAAACGGTAAGTAAAAATATCAGCATAACTAAAAAATAAAATCAAAACTCAGGCTTCATCAAAAACCCGTGAAGGCTTTTTGGAATAAAGGCTTTTGAACTTTATTTTTACCTCATATAGCAAATAAAAGAACGCAAAAATAACATCTATCAAGTTCCGCCATTTCATGGCGCTACTCTTATGAACGTTCGGTTTTATATAACCGGTCATCTCATAAAACGAACAACCCTTTAACAGAAGCTTTACGGCAACTTCCGCAGCAAAACTATATCGATTGCCCTTAATTTCCAATTCACGCATCAATTTGGTAGGAAAAACAACCGCACCGTTGATATACTTAACATGAATATTAAAACATATGGTGTAAACGAAAGTATAGAACAAGGAGAGCACACTGCGAGATGCCAATCGGTCTTCTGTGTTCATAATAAAAACAAATACCAGTTCGGCTTTATAAGCATTCAAAATATAATGTTTTAATGTATCTAGAGTTACGTTGCCATCTCCCGCAACCAGGCAGAATTTGTCGTATTTTGCTTCCTTAATAATCGTTTTTACAAAAACACCCAAACCTTTGTTCGTTTCATGATGGATCGAACGAACGGCTTTGTATTTTTTTTCAATTTGTCTTATAACTTCGGCAGTTCGATCGGTACTACCGTCGTTAACAATAATAATCTCGTATTCTTTGCTTTTGGTTAACTTGATCGCCTGAAAGATCCTTTCTATCGTACTATTTAAGTCAGCTTCCTCATTAAAAGCAGGTACACCTATCGTTATCATATCGTTTCCCTGTTTTTCACGAAGCTTACATACTGCTGTCCCTTACCGAAAGAAGACGCGAATGCGGGGAAAGATTTGCTAATAAGCTCGGGAGAATATTTTTTCCCTTCCAAAATCTGAATCAACTCTTTAAGAGAATCATCGATCACGGGACTTAGGTTGAGTAAGTTTTCATGTATGTTTTTCAATTCATTAAGAACATTTGTGTCAGGCTGACCTTCATGAAAATGTTTTCTCATTGCTTCAAGCAGTCCTGCACAATGAATTTCCAATTGTCTGTTTTTTTCAGGATCTCTCTCAGGAAGAATCGCCTGGTAGTGAAAGAAGTTATGATGAATCAGTTCAAATTGTTCACTGAATTTTTCATTGTACTTGATCGGATCCAATTCCTGTTGTTTGAACCAAATATAATCGGTCAAAACGGAAGGAGAAGAATTGTAAAAATAGAATTTATTTCCCAGATAGTTCATACAATCTTTCATGGAAATATCGTAATTATAAACCGCGTTGCCCAAAAGACTATCAGCACACCAATCTTCTTTCAATCTGCCAAAACCCTTCAGAGTATCCAAATGACTTCCGAATGAATTGACCAATATCTCTATTTTTTCCTCAAAAGTGGAAACATGTTCCGTTAGTTTCTGAGCAATAAAATATCTGATGATTTCAAAAAACATCGAGACTTCATCGGAGGTCGTAACAATCAATACTCCGTCCGGTTTCAAAAGGGAACCAAGTTTATCAAGGAACGCCTGTTTGTCTCTCATACCTGGCAAAAGACCTTCGCAGATCACGATATCATACGGCTCAGCCGACGAATATTCTTCCAATACCAGATTTTCAATGACTACTTTTTCGGAATGCATCTTATAAGTTTCGAAAAGGTTGTTGATATGAGTGACTCCGACCGGATTCGGCTCAAGTAAAACCAATTGGGAAGGTTCGAGACTTGCAAAATACAAAGAGTTGTACCCGCTGCCAGGACCGACTTCCAAAATTCTCTTGCCGTTAAAATTTGCTGGCAAAAGACCAAGAGTACGATACAACGCCTTTCTTACCAAGAAATGATTTTCCAGACTTACTATATTCTGTCTTACGGGAGATATTTTATTTTTTGTATAATGTTCCAAAAAATCGTTGTTATATTTAATATCGGACATTGTGAACCCTAACCCAGTCTTGTTTTGTAATCATTACAACGCAGTTTGTAATTTAATATAGGAAATATATTTCGGTGATATGAGGTGAAAATTCGGCATTTGGTAATTAAGTCTATTCCTTTTAAACCCTTTCCAATTTGAATAGCCTTATTTATCGTATTCGGTCCGATAATGGGACTCGATCCAACCTAATGAGGAACCGCCGTCTACAACCAAATTTTGCCCTGTAATCCAGGAAGAATCCTTCGAGACGAGAAACTTGATCGCATTTGCAATTTCTTCCGAAGTTCCCATTCGTCTCAAGGGAGTGCAATTTTCAAAAGCAGTTTTGAGCTTTCGGTTTTCATTGAAATAATCTATATTCGTTTCCTTAAGAATGTTTCCGAAAGATACCGCATTCACCCGAATCCCCATACCCCCCAATTTATAAGCGTGGTATTTCATCAAACTAACCTGCGCTGCACGGGAAGCATGGTATGCTACGTCTTGTTCTTCCGTAACATATAAGGAAGAAATGGAAGAAACGATGACGATGGACTTGTCCTTTTTAGGATCAGTATCCATATATTTGATCGACTCTTTAATGTAATCGTCGATCGCATTGACTGAAACTTCAAAATGACCTTTCCAGGAATCCCCTTCTCCACGGTATCTTTGAAAGAAAACAATCGAATCCAATGGACCGTTTGTTTCGGAAATTTGTTTCAGACAATTTGCAATGTCATCCTTGTCGGTGACATCGCATTGAAACACATCCTTTGCATTCGCTGACGAATTTCTCGCGACCAAAGAAGAAAGCCAATTTTCTTTTTCACAAATTGCATGAAATACGTTTCCCAATCCCTTGGTGCCACCAACCAGATTGACATGACGGATTTGTTCGGCTTTCTTCATTCGAAATCTTATTTCTCGATGATCTTCAGATTAGGCAACGGAACTATGAATTTGCCGCCTTGGTCCAAAAATTTTTGGTGTTTGGCAACAATCGGGTCCGTATAACGCCATGCAAAAATAAAGATGTAATCAGGATTCTTTTCATAGATTGCTTCCGGAGGTAAAACGGGAATATGATGACCCGGACTGAAAGTATTTTGTTTCACCTTATAATCATCTGCAATAAATGTAATCTTTCCTTCCAACTCGAAGTGATACATCAGTGTGGTAGTAGTCGCCGAAGCTCCGAAACCGGCAATAGTCTTTCCAGAAGCGAGTAGTGGATTGATATAATCAAGAACCGCTTGTTTGCGAATGTTGATTTCATTTTCAAACTTTTTGTAAGTTTCCAAATCATGCAGTTTGAAAGCTTTTTCATCTGCGATATATTTTTCGACGGAAGGTTTGATTTTACGTTTTCCGTTTTTCTTTTGAATGAAACATCTGATCGATCCGCCTTTGGTAGGGATAGGCCATACATCGACTAGTTCCATGCCCAGACGATCAAAAAATTCCTGAACCGGCTTAACACTAAAATAAGACAAATGTTCATGATACATGAAATCAAATACCATATTTTTAATCCATTCCAGGGTATAAAAGCTTTCAAAGACAAAAACACCGTCGTCCGCAAGTAACTCACGTATTGCGAGTGTTAGCGGCTCCAGCTCGTCAACATTCGCATATATATTGTTTGCAGTAATAACGTTTGCTTTGCCGTGGGATTGAGTGATTTTTTGCGCGAGTTCCAGGGTAAAAAAATCCGGCAATGTTTCGATTCCAGACTCGGTTGCTTTTTTTGCAATCTCCCGCGCAGGATCCACTCCCAATACCTTTGTTCCGTTGCTTTTGAAAGCACGAAGCAACGAACCGTCGTTACTTCCTATATCCACTACAAGATCATCCTTGCCGAGTGAAAGCTCGGTAACTATTTCTTTCGCATATCTTTTGAAGTGTTCGACCAAACCGAGAGAACTGACCGTTTCATACATATAATCGATATAAATCGCCTTTGGTATGACAATATCAACTAACTGGGAGAATCCGCATTTTTTGCATAAAAATAAATCCAACGGATAGGTAGGTTGCTCTTTATGAAGCATCTCCTTAGGCAAAAACTCATCGGCCAAAGCGGACGCTTTCAAAGGTAAAGCCAAAACAAGATCCGGGCTATTGCACAATCGACAAATTTTTCTCTTATATACTAAATCACTCATCATAACCTCTATTTTACAGTTTCGAACTAGCAGTAATATTTGCTATATCCTTAATTAAGTTTTTCAAAAAAATCCCGGAAGCTTCGGTCTCACTTGGTGCAGGAGACCAAGGAGCGAATAATGTCAGAGCCGGATCAAACGGTCCCGATGTTGTTTCCTGGAAAACAAGATGATCGGAATAGATGAGCATCGTATGAAACAAACTTTGATTCAAACGATAATAAAAATTGTATCCGGAATTATATTCGCCCATCTGAACGACCTCACGAATATTTCCGTCATCCTCATAGACCACAACATCCGTACGTCCTTGTATGATATGAAAGGACTCTGTGCGTCCCAAATGTTTATGAGGACGCACATAAGTATCTTTCTCGTGCACAATCAACATCTCATGCAGACCGTGGGAAGGATCGGTATGAGTGCACAGTCTCATTCTTTTTCTATCAGTGTGCTTTGATTCTTCAATCAATTGTTTGATTTCATTACTACTGACCGATACGACTTCCGGCAAAACGGGATATTGTATTTCTTCCGATACTTTGTTGAAATTTTTTATATTTTCAGATATTTTCATTTTTCAACCCCCTTGCAATCTTAAACCAATCTTTGCCGACATACTTTTGCACACTTATCTCGGTTAACGGCTTACATTTCTCCCGAAACAAAGCTTTATCAAAAAGATGCAGATAAAATAAATATAAGAACTCGCGTTTATTCAAACTCTGTTTTGGGGATATGGTAACCAGATAGGGTTCGGACTGGGTCCAATTCGAAAAATTGTTTTGTTTGTATTTTTGCACTTTTAAAGTGAAATCCAATCTATCCAGAAATTCAACGCTTACCATAAGTCTGGTTTCATCGTTGAATATTTTCTTCAAATGACCGCTCCACTCGTAATAATCAATCGGCCGATCGTAAACCAAATTGGAACCAAGTTGATTCACTGCAAGAAAGGTGGTCTTTTCTCTGATCAGCTTGTTATCTTTCATATTTTCCTGCAAAGATACCTGATAGAAATTATCTTTATGAAAACGGTAGGAAAGATGAATATTATTACCTACGAATAACAATATGATAAACCAAAGGGTCGCAAGCGTGATTTTCTTTCGAACACCTACCAATTGGGAAATGCCTATGACGGACATATATGTCATAAAAGCAGCTCCCAAAGGTAGGAGCGCCTGATGTCTGGAGTTGAAATTTGTAGACATCGGTAACTTTCCGACAACCGTATATGGGAATGCCGCCAGCGCAAAAGCAAAAGCACCGAAAAGAAAATATGCAATTGTCCAATAGGAATAATTTTTAAATTTCCGTTGATGCAAAGACAAGAGTCCCGCAACAACCAAAATGATCGGCCAAAAAATTTTAGAAATTTGCCAGGAAGATTCGAATAGATAAAGATACGAAAAATCAAAAGACGCAACCAAAAGTGGGAAAGAGTTTAAAACTCCTTCAGTCTTTACTTCGTTGTATCCCACATAGTCTCCGTAAGGAACAAAGAAAATGGTTTTAACCAGAAAATAAGCTATCGGCAATATTAAAAAATCAGGATATTTTAAAATAGTAAGATAACTTGATTTGAAAAATTTCTTCCCATTCTGTTTCCAAACCATATAATAAATATATGCACCGGCGAAAAAATAGAACACTAGAAAGGAATTCAACGAAAAGGAACAATAGAATAAAAGCAGAGCGAGGGCTCTTTTCCACAAACGAGGGTTTTCGAAATAAATAGTTAGAATATAAAACCCGAAATAATAGCAAAAAACAGGCAATCCGTAAGGTGTCATTGCATTCTTTCCACCGAACAGAGGAACCACCAAAAACAACATTGTAAGAAAAAACACGGAGTTTCTATCGAATAGGTTCAGACTCTTTAGAATTTGATAAAGAAAAACTCCATTTAGAAATCCGAATACGAATATATAAAACCGGAATGGAAAAACTTGATTTCCGATTCTAGTAAGTAAGGTCGCAAAAGAACCTATCAATACGAACTGAATCTCCTCGTACATGATTTTTAATGTTTCAAAACTCTGATTGTATGTTACCCAATCGTCCCAAAACACACCGTCATAATTCAATAAGAGTAAAAGATTGGAAATCGTATAAAAAAAGAGTAATATGTAACAATCTTTGGTCTTGAAAAATTCTCTCATATACCTAACGCTTATTCACCGGCTTCCAGTTTTTTGGCAAGTTCGTAAATATAATGATGTATCACTTCGTGAACGGCTTCCACGATTCCGTATTTTCCTTTGTCCGTTGCAACCAGGATCACCTTATCTGCGATACTTGCCGCTTTTCCTCCGTCAAAACCGACCATAGCAACGGTAGTCGCACCTTTTTCCTTTGCATACAAAAGTGCGTTCACAACGTTCGGACTATTTCCGGAGCTTGAGATACCGAAAGCAATATCTCCTTTTTGGATAAAATTTTCCATTTGTCCCACGAATATTCCATCATAACCGTGGTTATATGTCCCGGGATAATCACCTTCGGTAAAAGGTTCCTTACCGTCATTCGCTTGAGCAGTAAGCCAAGCCTCGCTATCGAGTGCGAAGACCTTATAAAATTTCTGATTTTTTTTGCCGGTAATCTTTGTGCCTTTACCCAAGTCACAGGTTAAATGAGTAGCTATGCTATGACTTCCGCCGTTCCCGAAGAAAAAAATCTGCTTGCCGTTTTCTTTTGCGTTAAACAACAGTAAAGCGATCTCTGCGACGAGTTTTTTATCAATCCTTTCAACGCTTTTCACTATATCGTTATAAAATTTATCTGCAAATAATACCGACTGTTCTTCCAATTTCTTCGCGTCCATAACCTTCTCCGTTATTTAAGAATGAATGTAAAATCTTCTTTATCAATAAATTTCAAATTACAAAACATCGGAAAAACCTTTTCTTGTTTTTTGAAATACCCAATACCCGAACACCAGGAAAAGAACTCCAAATACGGTATAAACGGACAAGATTAAAAAATCCGGTGTTTTTTCGAAAACCATTACTGACCTTGCGTTTTCAAGTAAGGCGGCAAGAGGATTGACTAACATCAGATGTCGGAATTTTTCCGGTATTCTATCCATGGAAAAAAAGACCGGGCTGGTAAATAACAGAATCGTAATGATATGTGTCATAAAATAACCGATATCGCGAAAAAAGACACCTAACGAAGCCAAGATATAAGAAACACCGAGAGAAAGCAGGGTCAAAGGAATGATAATAAAAGGCAAAAATACGATCGTCCAGGGAATGGAAAGATGGGCGATTCCGTAAAAAACCAAAAATACGACGAGACTCGCACCCATATGTACCGACGCAGATAGTAAATTTGCGATCGGTAGTATTTCCAAAGGAAAGACTACCTTCTTTACAAAGTTAGGTTGGCTTACGATCAAAAGTGGTGATTCTTTCAGGATTTCACCGAAAAAATTGAATATGGTTAAACTTGCGAATAAGATAAGGGCGAAATCCATATGCCCCTCTTCTTCCAATCCCCACTTTGCTTTAAATACAACGCTAAATGCAAATGTATAGATTCCTAACATTATCAAAGGATTGATAAAAGACCAAAATAAGCCGAAAAAGGAACCTTTGTATTTTCCTATTACATTTCTTTTGGTCATTTGCCAAATCAAACTGTAATTTTTAACGACGGAAAGGATTAAACTTTTCAAAGAAGTCGGATGATTCATATTTTAAAACAATCGGATGCTATTACACATAACACGCATCATACTACCTTTCCACTCCGCCAGTTTTGGTAAAATCATCATAAGCAATTCGGATTCCTTCTCTCAATTCCACTTGGTGTTTCCAACCCATTTGGTGCAATTTGGATACATCCAAAAGTTTTCTGGGAGTTCCGTCGGGTTTTGTCAGATCAAAAGTCAATTTACCGGAATAACCGACGACATCTTTAACCGTTTCGGCAAGTTCCTTGATGCTAACCTCGATGCCGGAACCGACATTCACATGTTCTCCGCCTTTCGGATCGCCAGTTACATCATAATTTTTCATCAGATATACGCAAGCCCGCGCCATATCATCGGAATATAAAAACTCCCTTAGAGGTTTGCCCGTACCCCAAACCACTACTTCGGGTGCTTCGGTTACTTTTGCTTCATGAAATCTTCTGATAAGTGCCGGCAAAACATGCGAGTTTTGAGGATGGTAATTGTCTCCCGGACCGTAAAGATTCGTGGGCATTACCGAAATATAATTTGTACCGTATTGTCTGTTGTAACTTTGGCACATGATAATGCCTGCAATCTTAGCGACCGCATAAGGCTCGTTTGTTGGCTCAAGTTTTCCGTCCAGAAGCTGACCTTCGTCCATCGGCTGTTTTGCAAATTTCGGATAGATACAGGAAGAACCGAGGAACACAAGTTTTTTTGCCTGATAACGATAACAAGCATCGATGATATTATTTTGAATTTGAATATTAGAAAAAATGAATTCGGCAGGGAAACTGTTATTCGCGTGGATGCCACCTACTTTTGCGGCCGCCAGAAAAACATAATCAGGTTTTTCCTTTTCAAAAAAAGAACTTACCTTCCCCTGATCCGTCAGATCCAGCTCCGTCCTAGCTTTACCTATAATATTGGTAAAACCTTCCTGCTTCAAAATGCGAACCAGAGCGGAACCGACCAAACCTTTATGACCTGCTACGTATATCTTTGAATTTAAATCCATCTATTCCTCGGTTTTTAGAAGTTCGACTTCTTTCTTTAACTCTTCGTATTCCTTCTTTTTGATTTCATAAAATTCCCGAAGCAGTCTTGCCTTTTCTTCGATTCCATGAGGAGTCAAAAGATACGAGTACGCGAGTTTGTTTTTGTTATTTTTAAAGTTTTGGATCTTTACCCATCCCTTATCAATCAATGCGCGCAGGCAATAATTGACCTTACCAAGACTAATCCCCAAGACATCGGCGGCCTCTCTTTGGGATAAGTTCGGATTGTCATCCAACAACTTTAAAAGTTTATAATTATGTAATTCAGCCAATTCAGACATAAAAACCGGAGATTTCGGGGTGGGGTAACGCATAGCTTCGCCCCATGAGTCCCATTCTCGTAAAAAACAAGAATTCCACCCATGTTCAAAAGTTGAACCGGATTAAGCAAGCAGTTTTGTTCAAAGGTTGAACAAAGAATATATGGGACATAATGTGGATGGGGAATGATCGTCAGCCGACAAATATGGAACTCCATTTCAGAGATCCCAGGAGAAATACCTTCAGTTCAAGAAAGAATTCCGGCAGATTACGAGAGATTCGCTCTCATTTCTAAAATTCTTTTTCTGAATGGAGCGAGATGATTTTCAATTGTATTCCAAATGATAGAGTCATCGATTTCAAAATAACCATGAGCTATGAAGTCACGTAAGCCGGCAATTTGACGCCACTCAATATCAGGGTTTAATGATTTGATTGATTCGGGAATTTTTTTAACTACTTCACCGATTACTTCGAGATCCCTTTCCACTGCCCGTTTTCTCAATATATCATTCTTGTATTGGGAAAGATCATCGATCCCATTTAAAAACTGATAGATTTCATCTATGGCAGAAAGAATATCATCAAGTAAAATGACTACATCACGCGGCATAAATAGTTTCGTTCAGGATTTGATCTTTGAGTTTTACTTTAATTGTTTCTTTGATAACAAGATCAATCTTCCGTCCAAACAAATCTTCCAGAAAGATCTTTAAACCCATATAATTGCCAAATGTCTTCTGGTCAGGACCAAATTCGACCAATATGTCGATATCACTATCAGATCGGGATTCATTCCGAGCAAAAGATCCGAATAAACCAATATGAACCACTCCAAAATTCTTGAATGATTCCATATTGTTTGTTAGTCTGGAAATAATCTGTTTTTGATCCAAGGATGACATATGAATATTGAAAAGATCCTTTCGGAAATTAATGAAAGAAAACCGTGTGTCAAGTGATTTTATCCGGATGGTTGTACAATGAACTTTTGCCGGATCCATTCGGTCCGGCAAACATACGAAAACGAGGTATCACTTAATCTTTCTAGATTGTTTTGGAATGTTTTTTTTAACAGGTGATTGCATTTGTCTTTGTGCGGAAGATGTAACAATGATTTCACTCTTATCTTTATAGACAAGAACGACATTACCATCTTTAAGAATCGCAACAGGTAGGTTTTTCTTAAACGCTTTCCTGCGAGCGGCATCAGCCGCGCCTTAAAAGCTGATCCGATTCTACGATTTGTCAACCAAAAAGGTCTTACAACTTTTCCTGGTAGTCTAAACAAGGGTCCAACTGTAGAAATATAAACATTCCTTATTTTTTAGACAAATACCAGTCCACAGTCTTTTCAATACCGGACTCAAAGTTTTCTTCCGCCTTCCAGTCGAGTTCCGTTTCGATCTTAGTCGCATCAATCGCATAACGAAGATCATGTCCCGGCCGATCGGCAACATAAGTGATTTGTGTTTTATAACTTTTACCGTCCGGCTTTGGCTTCTTTTTATCCAAAATCTCGCAGATTTTATTTACAATGTAGTTATTGTTCCTTTCGTTACGACCGCCTATATTATAGGTCTCGCCGGACTTTCCCGTATGAAAAGCAAGGTCAATTCCTTTGGCATGATCCAAAACATACAACCAATCCCGAATGTTCGTTCCTTGCCCGTATACGGGAATCGGTTCACCGGATAGGCTTTTTCGGATTACCGTGGGGATCAGTTTTTCGGAATGCTGTTTCGGTCCGTAATTATTGGAACAATTCGTAGTAACAACATTCAATCCGTATGTGTGATGATAGCTACGTACTACAAAATCGCTTCCCGCCTTACTAGCGCTATAAGGTGAATTCGGTGCGTAAGGAGTAGTTTCGGAAAATAACCCTTCCGTTCCCAGAGTGCCGTATACTTCGTCCGTAGAAACATGAAGAAAACGGGAATTTTCATAACCGGATTTGAAATGAAACGGTTTGTCCATCCAATAATTGTATGCCTCGTGAAGTAAAACAAAAGTTCCTATTACGTTCGTTTGCAAAAACACTTCCGGGTTTTTAATGGAATTATCCACATGACTTTCTGCGGCAAAATGAATTACCCCGCGTATATCCTCTTTTTGGAAAAGGTTGCGGATCATGCCTTTGTCCTGGATATCTCCTTTGACAAATTCGTACCGAGGGTGACCATTTAACTCGTGCAAGTTTTCCAAATCCCCGGCATACGTCAAAAGATCCAAATTAATGACCTTGTAATCCTGGTTTTTCTCAATAAAAAAAGGAAGAAAATTGGAGCCTATGAATCCCGCTCCGCCTGTAACCAAAATACTTTTCAAAACTATCTCCTATTCTTCCTATCCGAAACATTGATTTTCGAATCGATTACATACAAAGGGCGCCCTTTCACTTCTTCAAAAATACGGGCGACATACTCTCCCAAAATTCCGATCGCAATCAGTATTGCTCCGCCTATAATACAAAGCAATGTGACTACAGTCGCCCATCCCGGGTTGTACACAAAGTTCGGATAAAGCCCGGAATAATACATAAGCACTTTTACTATCGCACTGATACCTACCAAAAACCCTATAAATGCAATGAATATTCCGAAAGATAGGCTGAACCGAAGCGGCAGAGGGGAAAAAGAAACAGCCGCGTTGATCGCAAGACGCAACATCTTTCGGAGCGGGTATTTGGTTTCTCCTGCGGCCCTAGGAGCCCTTTTATAGATAACAGGTGTTTGCGGGAACCCGACCCAAGCACCCATTCCCCTGAGGAACCTGTGGTTTTCTCTCATATCTTTCAGAACATTCAGGCATTTTCGGGAAATCAGTCGGAAATCTCCCGAGTCCAAAGGCAAATCCTTATGAACCAAAATCTTCATCAAACGGTAGAACAACCAGGCGGATGCAGTTTTAAAAAATGTTTCCCCCGCTCTCTCTTCCCTTCTGCCGTAAACCACATCATAACCTTCTCTGTATTTGGCGAGCATCTCGAGAATCACTTCCGGCGGATCTTGCAAATCTGCATCCATGATGACGATGGCATCGCCCAAAGCATGATCCATTCCCGCCGTAACAGCGATTTGGTGACCGAAATTTCGTGCAAAACTAAGAACCTTGATCCTTTTGTCTTTATTCGCCCAAGAAACCAAAAACTCGATCGTTTTATCCGAGCTGCCGTCGTTCACAAGAATGACTTCAGTATTTGCAGGTATTTTAGGCAAAATCTCATTCAAAGAATCTTGCAGATAAGGAATCACCTTTTCTTCGTTATAACAAGGTATAACCAAAGACAGGAGTCCCGGATTTTTTCTTTTGGTTAAGGAATAATAGGTTGCCACTTGTTTTAAGCCCCGCTCAAACTTTTCATACACTCTTTCAGGCTGTCTTTCCAATGAGGGATGGAAATTTCCAAAGAAGTTTTGATCTTGGATTTGTTTAATAAAGAATAATGCGGTCTCTTGGCCGGAGTGGGATAATCTTTCGTTTCGATCGGCAAAACATTGGATTTATTTTTACTTATCTCCACAATTTCTTTTGCAAAATCATACCAGCTTGCCACACCTTCATTCGAATAGTGAAATATTCCAGGCATCTGTTTAAAAAGAAAGGCGATACAAACACCCGCTAAATCATTTGCCCAGGTAGGAGTCCCCACTTGATCAAAGATCACTTTCAGTTCCGGTCTTTCACTCGAAAGTTTGAGAATTGTTTTCAAAAAATTTTTCCCATACTTGGAATACACCCAGGAAGTGCGAATGATCGAAGCATTCGGGTTGGAAGATAAAACAAAATCCTCTCCTTCCGATTTTGTCTTTCCATAAACGGAAACAGGAGATTTCAAATCTTCTTCCTTGTATGGAATGGAAGATTTTCCATCAAACACAAAGTCTGTGGAGAAATGGATAAGATAAATTCGATGTTGAAACGACAATTCCGCCAAAAGTTTGGGGATGGTAACATTTCCCTCGCTTGCTTTGTCTATTTCCGACTCTGCCAAATCGACTGCGGTGTATGCAGCTGCATTGACAATGGATTGAATCTTTTTTTCCTTTAAAAAACGATCCACTTCGTTTGCATCGGAAAGATTCAAACCGGAACGGTCTGCAAAATGAAAAACAAATTGATCAGAATACTTTCCGGAAATATCCTTCAACTCGGAACCAAGTTGTCCGTTTGCGCCTGTTACAAGTACATTATGCATATAGATTGTCGCTATAGGTAAACAAATCGGAGTCTTTCAATAGTTTTGCCTGAATGTCTTTTTCGGAGAGTTGGACGTCTTCCAATTTCACTTGCCAGTCCACTCCTATCTCCGGGTCATTCCAACGAATGGACCTGTCCGCTTCTTTTGAATAATAATTATCCACTTTATAGGAAAACACTGCGGTATCGCTTAATACGACAAACCCGTGAGCAAATCCACGGGGAATGAATAATTGTTTTTTGTTTTCATCCGACAATTCCACAACGATATGTTTTCCGAAATTGGGAGATCCTTTCCGGATGTCAACTGCCACATCCAAAACACAACCTTTGGTGATACGAACCAATTTTGTCTGGGCAAAAGGAGGCAATTGGTAATGAAGACCGCGTAATACCGATTTGACGGAAAGGGACTCGTTGTCCTGGACCCAATTGATTTTTCGAATTTTTTCAGTCAGAATATCATCCCGAAAACTTTCGAAAAAGTAACCACGATGATCTCCTAAAACCTTAGGCTCAATCAAATAAACATCTTTTAAACTTGTTTCTGTTATAATCACTGGATTTTACTTTTTAATAATATTTGCGTTTTTTCTTTCGATTAACTTCAATAAATACTGACCGTATTGATTTTTCTTGAGAGGCTCAGCGAGTTTTAATAATTTTTCCCGGTCTATGTATCCCATTTCGAATGCGATTTCTTCCAGGCAGGCGATCTTCAAACCTTGACGCCGTTCGATCACCTCAATAAAGTTAGATGCCTCTAAAAGACTTTCGTGAGTTCCCGTGTCTAGCCAAGCATAGCCGCGACCCATCAGTTTTACATCCAGCTTGCCCCGGTCCAGGTAAACCTGATTTACTGTGGTGATTTCCAATTCTCCCCTGCCGGACGGTTTGATTTCTTTTGCCACCTTTACCACATCGGACGTATAAAAATAAAGTCCGACTACCGCGTAATTACTCTTAGGTTGATTTGGCTTTTCTTCGATCGACAAGGCTTTGCCGGTAGAATCGAATTCAACTACTCCATATCTCTCCGGATCATTCACATAATATCCGAATACTACGGAAGAACCTTCTTCCTTTACTTTCTTCACGGAATTGCGGAGTAAATCGGTGAGCCCATGTCCGTAAAAAATATTATCTCCCAGCACTAGACAGGCATCGTCCCCGTTCAAGAACTCTTCCCCCAAAAGAAAGGCTTGCGCTAAACCATCGGGAGACGGCTGTACTTTATATTCTATTCTTAAACCGAGGTCGGATCCGTCTCCGAACATTTCTTTAAATCGGTCCGTATCCAGAGGAGTGGAAATGATTAAAATCTCCCGGATGCCTGCAAGCATTAGCACAGACAAAGGATAATAGATCATAGGTTTGTCGTAAACGGGAAGCAGTTGTTTCACAACCCCCCTGGTGATTGGATACAGTCGGGTCCCAGATCCGCCGGCAAGAATGATCCCTTTCATTTGGTTTTTTTACCTTTTTCTCTTTTCAGGTTCCAGAGCACAGCTTCGCCCCTTAAGTCCCATGTGCTTTTCAAAATGTAAAACGGAGCACCATCCGTCAAGCAAAGCGTTCAATCACTGAACTCTACTCCGAAACCCATTTTTGCGAGAACCCGAAGCCGATTTCCGATACTTATTCTGTGCACTCCCCACAATCCTCCAAAGAAGTTCTGCTGATTCGATGTACGGATCGTCCCGGACTCATTCATTCCATTACCGGCCTCCTTTTGGAAAAAGGCTCCAATATCGTTTCCAATCACGAATTTGTAGAGCCGATCGATTCCGTTTTTTTTATGCGAACCGAATTTTTCGGAACCATCCCATCGGAAGAATTGAAGGTCCGTTTGGCGGGGCTTTTGCCGGAAGGCGCATGGATTCAAATTCATACGGAAAAAAGGCAAAGGGTGATTCTATTTGCTACCAAAGAAACGCATTGCCTGGGAGATATATTGCTTCGTCATAGATCGGGAGAACTGGAGATAGATATACCGCTTGTCATTTCCAACCATACCGAACTGGAATCTTTAGTGAACGATTTCCACCTTCCATTTTGTTATGTGGGACACGAAGGAATCACCAGGGAGGAACATGAAGCCCGACTCCTGGATATATTAAGCAAACAAAAGTTTGATTATATCGTCCTTGCGAAATTCATGAGGATTTTATCCAAAGATTTCGTATCCCGGTTTCCGGAAAAAATTGTAAATATACACCATTCCTTTCTTCCTGCATTCATCGGTGCGAACCCTTATCAGAAAGCATACGAACGGGGGGTCAAACTGATCGGTGCCACAGCGCATTATGTTACGGAATCATTGGATGAAGGACCCATTCTCGCGCAAGACGTGGTACCCGTAGACCACAGTTTCACAAAAGACAAACTAATGTTACATGGAAGAGATATTGAAAAAGTAGTTCTCGCGCGCGCATTGCGATTTGTGCTGGAACACCGGGGAATCATCTGGAAAAACCGGGTAATTATATTTCGCTAGGTGGCGTAAGGATTCAACGGTATAATATCCCCGCCCTAATGAGACTGGGAGGGGTTAACCACAAAGCCACCCAATGGCTTCCTTTACCACACCCCGTCGTTTTCGTAGAGCCAATTTCAAGTTTCCTCCGAAAAAATAATTTTTAGTTCGCCTTTTTCCCGTTTGGGGCAAACCCCCGAAACTTTGTTTGACTATATAGCAACCTACTCCCTGTTTATCGCAATCCCTCTTCTACCTTCGGGGTCAGGCTACTACGGGCTACGCGTTCGCTTCGGTCGCAGGATGCGACCGCGTGCCGCGCCCTTCGTATCCTTTTTGCGAGGAGGCGCTAGGTCCACTTTCAGATTGATTTAAAACACTTATTCATCCCTTTCCAAAACAAAAAAGAAAGGCTGTTTCATTTCTTTAAAGTCCATACATCCCAATAAAGTATTTTCATTCACCTTTCTGAATACATCATGGATCGGCAAATGATCATAGATCATCGTTGCAGTCAACTTTCCCCTAAATTCAATCAGCCGAACACGGGCTTTGGATTTTCGTGTTTGAAATAAAAACCGAACTGCTAAAAATAAATATCGTAATGGCCGGAGCGGCGCGGAAGGAATCAATGTTGCCAAACGAACAGGCATTAAAGAAGGATTTACTTTGAACAAAGTTTTTCCGAACGACTTAAAAACAAGAGGATGAACATGATCGGGATCAACAAATTCCTTTCCATACCAATTGAATGTTTCCAATGCTCCGTCCATAGTATGTCCGGTGGAAAAGTCCGAACCATGCCAACGACCCATCATAAAGCCGATATCGACCGTATCCAAACGATCGAAGAGCGCAAAAGAATCTTCCGTCGAGTTGTTCTTTTTATCTCTCATCTCATAAAATTTTTTTTCTAAAGCATTCATATGATTTATCAATTCCTCTTTCCATATTTCAAAAGATTCTATGACTAGGATATGTTTTTCCAAAGCAATGGAACGATTTTCTATTTTCAAACAGGAACGGATGAATCTACCTTTTCAGGATTGAAAACACGGATAAGTATCCACAAAACTACGATTAAATGAAATATTCAGTCTTTGATCCAAAATTCAAGTTCGGACTCGAATCGTTTGTCCAATTTAACCCGTTTATAACCTAAAGGCATTTTGCCTCCGAAAGAATTATAAGTAACCACTTTCGTTCCCGATTTCAAGTTGAACAGTTTTCTTTTTACAATCTCAAGATAAGCAAAGAATTGACTTACCTTCTTAGGAATTGTTTCATCAATGCTGTTTTTGTTTGTGATATGTTCGTAAAACGGATTGAACAAATAAAAAGAATCATACAAACTCCAATCAATATCTTTCATGTTTGCATGAAGAAAAAGATTCGAATTCAATTTCAATTTTTTAGAAACCTGCACGGCAATTTCGTAGAGATGAAAGCGTTCTTCCACTCCGTAAAATTTCGTCTTTCGGGAGAGTGCCCCTACATGACAAAACTTACCGCAACCCGAACCGATATCCAATACTTTTGCATTTTGATCTTCCGCCAAAAATGTTACCGCTTCCAAGATCACTTCCACGGGACTCCATTGGTATTTTGAAATCTCACTTACATTT
This sequence comes from Leptospira ilyithenensis, assembly GCF_004771005.1. GTDB lineage: Bacteria > Spirochaetota > Leptospiria > Leptospirales > Leptospiraceae > Leptospira_A > Leptospira_A ilyithenensis. The sequence goes on along the minus strand of NZ_RQHV01000061.1, from coordinate 58,131 downwards.
TCAGGATAAATAGAATCGAATTCCAAATCGGAAACAATCGTTCCGGCGGCAAACTTGTCTTTGATTTTTTTGAAATTGTTTTCAGGCATCGGCTTTGAAAATTCGAATACGTTTATACAAACTGACAATCCGACGATAAATCATTCCACTTAAATTCAATGTTCTTAAAACCAAGGCCTTTCGCCCGGAAAGACCTTGGTTCGTTTACTTTTAAACTTTGATCCCCAACTTATCTGCAATCTTTTTGCCGTATTCAGGATCGCATTTTGAGAAGTGAGAAAGATTCTTTTTCACAATATCTTCCGGAACAGTTTTCATCGTTCCAGCTATGACGGAAGTTAGTCTTTCCTTCGCGTCCGGAGTCAGCAACCTGTACAAATCCCCCGCTTGAGAATAATCATCATTTCCCAAATGGCTATTGTACCTGTCTGCATCGCCTGAGATACGAAGAGGAGGTTCTTTCGCAGTTTCATCCTGCACCGGCCCGCTGAAACCATTCGGTTCGTAATTATCATAACTACCGTTCTCATCGAAACGAACTCCGTCCCTTTGGTAATTGTTCACTTGATTCCTAGGTCGATTTACAGGAATTAGCTGGTAATTTCCGCCCAATCTGTATCTTTGCGCATCAGGATAAGCAAACAATCTTCCTTGCAGCATCTTGTCGGGAGAGGCTCCTATCCCCGGTACCAAATTGGATGGAGAGAAAGCCGCTTGTTCCACTTCCGCAAAATAATTTTTCGGGTTTCTGTTCAATTCCAAAGTCCCTACTTCAATCAAAGGATAATCCTTATGAGACCAAATCTTTGTTAAATCAAAAGGATTGACTTTGTATTTTTCCGCATCAGCTTCCGGCATAATCTGAACGCAAAATCTCCATTGTGGAAATTTTTTCCTTTCAATTGCTTCGAACAAATCCCTCGTCGCATAATCAGGATCAGTTCCTGCAAGTTCCGATGCTTTTTCCGGGCTTAAAGTTTTGATCCCTTGTTTGGATTTAAAGTGAAACTTCACCCAATACCTTTCCCCTTTTCTATTCCAAAAACTGAATGTATGGGATCCGAATCCGTCCATAAAACGGTACCCGTCGGGAATCCCCCGGTCGCTGAATAGAATCGTCATTTGGTGGAGTGCCTCGGGAGCTTTCGACCAATAGTCCCACATACGAACCGGATTTTTATAACCGGTAATCGGATCTCTTTTCTGAGAATGGATAAAGTCCGGAAATTTGGAAGGATCTCTTTCAAAAAATACAGGGGTATTGTTTCCGACTACATCCCAGATTCCGTCTTCCGTATAAAACTTAATCGCAAAACCACGAGGATCTCTTTCCGTATCTGCGGAACCTTTCTCTCCCGCCACAGTGGAAAATCTAAGGAAGAGAGGAGTTTCCTTTCCTACTTCCGAAAATGTTTTGGCAAGAGTATAAGCCGACAAATCTTTTGTGATCCTTAAAACTCCATATGCACCTGCACCTTTTGCATGTACGACTCTTTCCGGAATTCTTTCTCTGTTGAAATGTGCCAATTTTTCAATCAGATGAGTGTCCGAAATAAGCATCGGTCCTCTGGGTCCGGCTGTCACACTGTGCTGGCTTTCCGGCACCGGTTGTCCGCCTGCGGTTGTTAAAGTTTCATTACTCATCTTAAGCCTCCTTCTTTTTTGCTTTTATAGAGTTGATTTTGAAAAACAAATGAAAACAGATACTGAGCCCAAGCTTTTGCAAATCGAAAGAAAGACCGGAATGAAGATGATCGTTTCAAATTCATTTCTCCTTCTTGCGAATCGGAATGCGTCAAACTCTCAAAATATTCTACAAGATCAGTTCTTCCGAATAACACTGCCATTTGTACGGCAGTCTGCCCCTTCGGACTTGCATAATGGAGATCCGCACCCGATTGAATCAAAATTTTTGCCAATTGCAAATTCCCTTTAAAACTAACTCCCATTAGTATGGAGTTTCCGGAATGATCTACGGAGTTCGGGTTTGCCCCGTATCCCAACAAAATATTGGTTAAATCCTCTCGACCGTTATAGGCAGAGAGCATAAGTGCCGTATAACCTTTGTCATTTTTTGCTTCCAGCTCTTCTTGTGTGACCTGCAATGACAAAAAACCGATCAAGTCCCCCTTCCTTGCGGCATCAAAAATTTCTGCCTGCCTTTTGTCGGGATTTGCAAATGTGGAACGGTAATTTTCCCAAGTAGAAACGGATGATGGTTCTCCTTTCATCCCTTCCCCCTTTTTTGCTAACATTGTCTGTTCCATTTCCAGCTCCGTTTGTCCCTACTTGCCGCTTCTACCTTTCGGAAAAGGAAAGACGAACTTTTCCGAGACTTAGTATCAATTTAGATCAAGTCTAAATATATGGAAAAATTAGACAAGAACTTTTTTTAGATTTAGTCTAAATATTGACAAAAAAATAGAAAATAGGAATTTAGCAGTATGGACCAATCTTACGAGAGAACAAAGGAAATTTTGGAAAAAGCAGGAATCCGTCCTACTTCCCAAAGGCTGGAAATGGCACATTTGATCCTTTCCAAACACCAACACCTCCAGGCGGATGAGGTATTTCATTTGATCAATATGCATTTTCCACATGCTTCCCGAGCCACCATTTTCAATAATTTGAAACTTTTCTCCGAGAAAGGTGTGATAGGAACTTTGGAATTGAAATCAGGGATTACTCATTTTGATTCCAATACGGGCCGCCATCACCATGCATTCAATGAAGAGACCGGGGAAATCATAGATATTGAACTGGAAGAAAATCTGGAAAAACAAATTTTTGAAAATCTATCTCAGAGTTATCAGGAAAAGACAGGACTCACCCTAACAAACGCTAGTTTGGTCGTGACTCTCAAGGGCAAACCGTCTAAAATTTAAATCAATTTTTTCCCCACTCTTTCTATATGGTCTAACAAATCTTTGTTTTCAATTTTATGTTTCAAAGATAAATCTATCTTATAAGGTAGCAACAAATCATCCAACTCGGTTTCAATCAGCATCAGTTCGGACAAATCCATCTCACTTGCTTCCAAACAAATATCAATATCGGAACCTGTTCGATAATTTCCCTTGGCCCGAGAACCGTAAATGACCGCATTTTCAATTTTAGGATGCCCAAAAAATACCTGTAGGATTTTTTGAACCGTTTCTTCCTTAAGACCAAATGAATTCATATCAAAGTAACGATTTCATCTTTTCATGAAATGCGAGAAAAAGAGATTCATAAGATTGCAGGATTTTCATATAAATTTCATCTGCAATCTTTTCATTATATGTATGTGAGGATAGATTTCTGCTGCGGATGGTTTCCATCCACAAATCCCCTTCTAAAATCAAACCTTTGTGAAAAGATTCACGGATTGCGTCTTTAGATCCGGTAATATCGGAATTTCCCTGATCATAGAAATAATCTTTCATTACATTCCAGGCAAGCTCATGAGTGTATTCAAAAGCTTTGATCATGCCCTGTTTTTCAATCTCGGAAAAATCCCTTTGCCTTGACAAGGATACCATTTCCGACAATTTATTCAATGCTTTGGTGTAATTTGAAAAGCGCTCTTCCATCGAATATCATTCATAAATGCCAATGGGCTTAACCTATTGGATGAATCCATTTTTGTAAAGAGAAAGATGCCGAAACCAGCGCTCAAAAATCAGAGATATTCTATTTTACGATCCAAATAATAAGCGTATCCGTTCAAAGCAATATAAGACAATAACGCTTGTATGCTGATTTCCCAAGTCGCGGAAGGGATTGGAAAAAATAAAAATCCTACATTCATAAGGATAAGGATCAGCGCTAACAAGTATATTTTCTTTTTGGATTCATTCGTCAGAGCGCGGGCATAGAAATAAACGGAAAGCAAAATCAATCCGTTTTCCAGCGCCAAGGCAATGTATTTATATTTCCAAATTCCGAAGCCTAATTTCAGGCTATCATCGGAATAAAGAGGAAGATCTTCCCTATGCATCGGCAAATCCAGAAGGAAATGGGAGAATACACAAAATCCCATCACTAGTCCTAAAAGAATTCGGTCTCTACCTATCTCTTTTCTAAATACAAAACCTGAATAGATCAAAAATACTAAAACAGACCAGATGAGCGACATCACCAAACTATGAGAAAACGGCATATAATAAAGATCAAACGGATTTGATTCCGTAAACCCTTCCACGATTCTCATCTTTTCCACTCCAAAGAGCAAAAAGAACATAAACAAATAATCCAAAAACTGTGCTGCAAAAAACAAATGAAAGAATCCCAGTTTCGGCAGGAATCTCCTCAAAACAAACGCGGGTGCATAATGTCCTGTAAACATTTTAATCTCCTAATAGAAATGTTTCAAGAGGGACAGAATAGAGTCCTCTTGATGTTTTATCAAACACAGGGAAATATGCCTTTTTACCGTAAGGAACTGCGACGGATATGTCCCTGATTTTGGTTCCGTCGTGCATTACATAATAAAGAGCTCTCTCCCCCGTCCTATCCAACACGAGAATCCCTGTTTTTTTTGCGATGGGCAATAATTTCTGCGGCAAAGAAAGTAAAAACGATTTAATCCAGGGATTTCTATGTACGAAATTGACAAGTCCCGATCTGGGTTTGATGATCCCCACCCAAATTCGTCCCTTTTCGTCCCTTTCCAATCCATCCGCAAGACCGGGAAGATTTTCAAACAGAACTTGCACCTTACCTTTGTTATTTCCCGAGATATCGGCTCTTAAAATTCTGAATTTGGTAGTTTCCGTAAAGATAACGGATTCTTCGCCCGCCTTACCTTCTTCCAAAAGAATCCCGTCGATAAAAGTAAATCCGTTTAAAACAAGCGATATGGAATCTTTTTCCCGATCGTATAACCATAGTTTACCGTGAGGATAAAGTCCGATCGCTTCGGGGACAGCACCGCTTCCCATGGAAGCATCTTCTCTTTCAAAAGGTTCCGTAATATAAATACGTTTGCCGTCTTTGGAAACAGCCAGATCATTGCACAAGGAAAAAGGACGCGAATTTGAAGAATCCAATTGGTTTTGCCGAATCGTCTTTCTCTCTTCCGAAAGATAAACCTTTTCAAACTCTTGTTTGTCAGTTTTCGGCAGATTTGTTACCAATGCTTGTATGATTTTTGTTTTTATTTCCACTTCATACAAACCGACACGGTCTTTTTCCGAATAGGATTCCCCTCCGAGTCTTGATGCACAAAATAAAATTTTATCTTTAGCTGCACCGGAGTAACTCATGCCGGCAGGATTTACGGGAGGTTTCACCCACTTCTCCGCAATCCCTTTTTGAAAATCCAATTTCCAAATCCAACCATCCATTCCCGAAGCATATCCCAATTGCAAATCGGAATCAAAGATCAAATCGTCATGTCCCACAAGTTCTTTCATATCAACTTGCAACTTTGTCAGAAAAGGATCGTTTTTGGATTCTACTGAGGAAATTTCTTTCGGAACATCACCTAACAAATACTTATCTCCTACTTTAACATTCCCTGTAGAACAATAGGTGAAAGCGGATAAAACGGTAATATAAAAAACAATCTTTAGCATTTTCATGTAAGACTACCCTTTTGTTTCCGTAATATGCGGAACATCGTCGGAAAGCCAATAGACTCTGTCTTTTTCGACGACTATGATTTCTTCAAACTTGGCCCCGAAACCATTTCCTCCTATATGAGGTTCGATCGCCCACAAACCTAACTTTTCACCCTTGTGTTCTTCCGTCAGTGTTTCCGGAAACACTCCTCTTTTGCTAAAAGACAATAATGCCTGATAACTGAACCAACTAACATAACTAATGGGAAGCAGATAGGAACTGAATTTTGCAAATGGAAACTTTCGATAAACCCTATGTCCCAGGACCGCAAAAGGATAAAGCGCATGGCAATTGGCAAATCCGGCTTCCAGAACCCTTTCGTTCACACGTTTCCAAACTTCTCCGGGGGTTTTTGCTTTTAAAAATAAAACTGGAATTTCCTTTCGGAGGTCCAATAGAAAATTTTTAGCACGAGTGAGTTCGGGATGAGGTGATAACGAACTCGTATAACCGATGTCACCCGTGTATCCGTTCACGACGGGAGAAACATCCAGGATATAAACATCGTCTTCTTTTAATTTTCTGTCCGACGGCAAATACCTCATATAAAAACCCAAGTTGAGAAATCGGGAACGATCCCCGAACCAGGCAAAAGGGCGATGCAAAAAAGACCGTGCACCATGGTCATGCAGATATGTTTTTAAAAGTTTTGCGGCTTCCTTCTCCGATATGCCGGGTCTCAATTCTTTGGAGACGGCGACTGCAGCGGAATATGCCAGGTTTTGCGCTTTGCGAAATCCTTCCAAATCAGCAGGACTAGGCTGCCAGGAAGAATCCTTGGAAAGTGAGGAAAGATGTTTGGAAGAAAAATGAAAAACAGATTCAAAAACACTTAGACTCATACACTTATCCATATTTACTATTTTAGTAATTTTAGTAATTTTAGTAAAGTTTATCTAAATAAGTAAACAAAAAAACAGGGAAAACAAAGATTTTCCTTCCCACCCCGGCAGAATGACGAAATATAAAACAAAGAAACAAAATGGCACAAGAAAAATCCGCCAAAATCATTTCCCTTTTCCAAAGAGAATTTCTAAGGAAAGGAGTCAGCAGAATCACTGTTGATGAAATAGTAGTTCGAATTGGAATTACGAAACCGACTCTTTACAAATACTTCGAAAGCAAAGAGGATCTTTTCTCTAAAGCGCTTAACAAAACAAATACGGACATTCTGACGAAAATGGATTCTATCATGAATACCAAAAAAGAATATTCGGAAAAGATCAAAGACATTCTAAGAGTGTTCCATGAAGATCTTCATTTTGCTGATGAAGATTTTTTAAAAAAACTGGAATTTCAAGCTCCCGAAGTTTGGGAAGAGGTGCAGGAGTTTCGAAGAGTAAAATTCCCCGCTCTATTTAAAAAAGTATTAAACGAAGGGATATCAAAAGGTTACATTACCAAAGACATCAACAAGGAACTCATCGCCGATTTTTTCATCTATTATGTTAGAAATTTCATATCTTACGAACCTTTGTCAAAATACAATATGAATGTAAGTTCGGCTTACCAGTTTTTTATTCAAATTTTTTTCAAAGGCATCCTAACCGAAAAAGGCAGAACTTATTTTTAAAAGTCCTGCCTTTTCGTTCTTATCAGTCTTCTCTTACCAAACGATCGGATTGAACTGCAAGTTCTTCCAAATTTTCACGGAAGTTGGAAGAACTATCTGCAATCATTGAAGAGGATTGTTCTATCGTTTGCAAAGCGCGGGATATTTCCGATGTTCCCGATTTTTGTTCCGAAGTGATGGTTTCCAATTGTTCCGATATGGAATATAATTCCTGAAAGGAATTCAAAAAGGAATCATGAATCACTCCCTGCTTTCCAACGCGGTCCTTCAACTGATCCAAATGGGTAACAAGAGTGAAAAATCCCTTTTCCTGAGTGCCCACTCTCATTTTCGTATCGAGCGCAGCTTTGTTACCGTTTTGGATTTGTTTGGCGGCTTGCGAAATGATTTTAGAAATAAGTGATGCGTTTTCGGAAGCACTGTCGGCAAGTTTTGCAACCTCTTGTGCGACTACGGCAAATCCCCTTCCTTGGTCTCCCGCACGTGCAGCTTCGATAGAAGCGTTTAACGCAAGCAAGTTGGTTCTGTCGGCAATTTCACGCATGATTTGGTTTACATCTTCCACTTTCTGAAAGGAACCTTCGACTTCATGAAAATTTTCATTCAAAGAATCCATAGCACTGGATACTTCTTTGCCGTATTTTTGAGATTCCAAAGTAGTTTCACCCAACGAGTCCGTTGCAGAACGTACTTCCTTTAAAATCTGATTTAACGTATTGCTTTCCTGATTCAACTCTTCAATTTTCTTAAATTGAACCCGAACGAAATGCGAAGCATTGTCCATTGATGCTGCAAGCTCTTCCATGGAAGCGCTGATTTCTTCCACACTGGAAACTTGAGTCTGAATTTCCGTGTTCAAAGAATCCATGGAATTTTGCATCTTGGAAACGTTGCCATTGAGAGAATCCGCTTCTTCCTTGATTCTGTTTTTAGTGGAAAGTGCCTGATTGCTTTTCTTTTCTGATTCTTCCGAAGAAAATGCTGCCTGGTCAGTGGTCTTTACCATAAACTTTACAACGGATGCAATGATATACACCCCGGTGATGAAAAAGGAAAACTTGATGATTTCCAAGAAAAGAGATATCTGATCCGGCTCAGTCGGATTAAAACTATAAGGAACTCCCGCCAAAACCACTATCAAATCATTTATAATCAATGCAAGCATCGCCGCATAACCGGAAATAAGCGTCAATTTATAAGAGAGCAAAAATCCTGAATAAAACAAAATAAAGAATAAAATCATGATAAAGAAAGGCATGTTTACCATCACTAACTTTGCCTGGGCATTGGCACCAGTATAGGTATAGGATAAAAACAATACCGAGTAGATCACCATGTCAGAAAATAGGAAATAACGGGCTAATTTGGCAATGGACTTGCCTTTACTTAATAGGCTTATTTGCCAAAAGGCATAACTCAATATAATAATCTCGAGAAAAGCATTGAAAATGGAAATCGCAGTGACTTGGGTGGTAGCCATCGCAAAAATCCCAACCGCAAACATCATCAACGTAAACCCGATGCGGATCCTATTTGCTATCTGAGCACCCGAATCCCGAAAATCTACTAACTCACCTGCCATAAATCAACCTAATCCTTTCTATTTTAAAAGAGCATGGGGGTAAATTTTCCCTGCTTCTAAATTACCTAGAAATAATTGACTCAGTATTTTCATATAATATACACATTGTTCTAAAAAAAAACAAAAGACTATACCTTAAACTTGAAAAATTTAAAAATCGAGAAAGAAATTTCCTAGTGCTTATAACAGTGCTCCGGTTGCAGACTTGAAATTTTAGAAACACTCTAAAATATAAGTAAAGTTCCTTGACCGCATAATCTGCGAGCTAAAGCATTCTTAAGCAAAGAAAACACTGGCAATGCCGTACTAAATGAAACCAGAAAAAATAAACCCGATCCGTGCGACCCTTCCCTACGATTTTTTAATCAATCTTGTTTATAAGTCCAGAGGACTGATCTTCCATTCCATTGAAGAACATTTTTCCGATGAGAGAGATACTTTCGCTTCTCCTTACCCGTCCGCACTGATTGCAAATCATGTTTCCGAGGCGGACATCTCGGCTCTTTCTGCTGTCTACAGAAGGCTCAGTCCCAGAGTCAAAGTCATCATACCTGCCAGGGAAGATATCTTGAGAAATGACTTTTTGCAAAAGGAATTCCGTACAAAAGGTATTATAAAACTTCTACTTACCGCAATTGACAAATCCCATATCATTCCTTTTTTATTGAACTATATCGGAGCGCATCCGATCAAACGTCCCTTTAGGGACAACGCCCGGGATCTGATGAAAAAGGGAGAACTGAGAGAAACCGTGGAAGCAGAATGGAGTTTCCTTGTTTCCAAAATCAAAGACGGAAGAAATTTGTTTATGTTTCCGGAAGGAACCTACAATCATGACGGGTATCTGAATCAAATCCGAAAAGGCGCATATTACTTAAAATCCAAAATAGGAAACTTGCAATTCAATTCGTTTACATTCACTTACGATTCCATCTCAACTGACAAATCCACACTCCATATTTCCTACGGAAATCCTTTCTCTTTGGAAGAAGGAATGGATGCGGATACCGTTACCCAATTGGTAGAGGAAAAATTGGGAAGCGGTTATGTTTTGACTATGGGAAATTTATTGTCCTATGTTCTGTTCAAGTTGGAAAGCCAGGTAAAAACTTCCACGGAAAAATTGAATTTGGTTTTGAATGATTTCAACGATCACATAACAAAGGAATATCCAGGTCTGAAAAAAGGTTCCAGTCTAAGAAAAAATTTTTCCTTACAGGGACTCGATCCTATTTTCAAAAAGCTGATTCGAGAAAAGTACATAGACATCAAGGAAGATTCGATTGTGCTTTTGGACAAACTCACTATCATTCCAAAGAGCATTCACAATCTTAAAAAAAACAATACGATCCTATATCATAAAAACCAACTCAACTGGCACTTAAACAAACTGGATTCCATTTGGACCGGGCTTGAAGCCAAACTGATTTCGACTGACCTGACTAGCTGACCCTGACGGGGAAATCCTTCCTTATTTGTTTCTTGACAAATGAAAGACGGGTTTCTTTATTGGCATTATGATCATTATTTCAATATTCCTGAAGTATTGAAATGAAAGGACAAAAGCCTACATGGAACTGATAGAACAACTGCAATGGCGCTACGCTACCAAAAGAATGAACGGAGCAAAAGTCCCGAAAGACAAACTGGACAAAATCCTGGAAGCAATCCAATTATCTCCCTCGTCCATGGGTTTCCAACCTTATACCATTTATGTAATCGAAAGTCCCGATACTAAAAAGGAAATCTCGTCAAAGGCATCCAAACAACCCCAAATCACAGAGAGTTCCCATTTGATTGTTTTTGCTGCATGGACTAGTCCGAGTTTGGAAAATGTGGATCGGTATATAGAACTTATTGCAAATGAAAGGTCCGTGACTCTGGAAAGCCTTACCCCTTTTAGAAATAAGATTGCAAGCGAGTTACAGAGCAAATCCTCCGAAGAATTGGTAAACTGGACGGCGAAACAAGCTTATATTGCTTTAGGAACGGGAATTGCCGCAGCTGCATTGGAAAGAGTAGATGCAACTCCTATGGAAGGATTCGATTCCAACTCGCTGGATGAGGTTTTAGGCCTAAAAGAAAAAGGGCTGAAGTCAGTAGTCTTACTTGCATTAGGTTACCGCAACCAGGAAACGGATCCTCTTGTGTCTGCAAAAAAAGTAAGAAGACCGAAAGAAGAATTATTTGTAACAATTTAGAACTAAGGAAAAACTGCTCTTTATGCCACGACCATTTTATCATCCATCACTAAAAGAAATCACACTCGACGGATTGCTTCATGCGCTAAGCGACCCGACGAGAAGACTGATTCTTTTCAATTTGATCGGATGCGAAGGAAAAAGCTGTAGCCAAACTTGCGACAACCTGGCTCCATCCACCCTTTCCTTTCATTACAAAGTGCTTAGAGATTCAGGTTTGGTTCGCTCTGAAAAAAAGGGAATCGAAGTGATGAACGTAATTCGTAAAGATGAGATAGACTCCAAATTTCCCGGTCTTTTGGAAACGATTTACAATCTTCAGAAAACAACTGTAAAACGAAAACAAATAGCATGAACCCAACTGCCAAATCCATTTCTAATATCCCTCTTTCCATTTTGGATCTAGTTCCCATAACGGAAGGAACGAGCCCTTCCTTGTCCATCCAACGTAGTTTGGATTTGGCCAAAAAAGCGGAAGCTCTCGGATACAACCGGATTTGGTTCGCAGAACATCATAATATGCTCGGGATAGGAAGTGCCGCCACATCGATTATCATAGGTTATGTGGCAAACGGAACATCCAAAATCAGAGTTGGCTCCGGCGGGATCATGTTGCCAAATCACGCACCTATGGTGATTGCCGAACAATTCGGAACTCTGGAAGCACTTTTTCCGGGTAGAATCGATTTGGGCCTGGGCAGAGCACCAGGCACAGACCAACTAACAACACATGCGCTGCGAAGAGAAAAAATCTCGGGTGGTCAGGAATTTTCCGATCAATTGGATGAACTGAGATATTTTTTAGCTCCCGGTTTCCCCGGACAAAAAGTAAGAGCCGTTCCCGGAATGGGTTCCACAACTCCGATTTGGTTACTCGGTTCAAGCGGATACAGTGCGGAACTTGCTGGTAGACTGGGTTTGCCATTCAGCTTTGCAAGTCACTTCGCTCCAGAACAATTGATGTATGCCATCGACCTTTACAAACGGGTTTTCATTCCTTCAGATGTTTTGGACAAACCCTATATCATGTTAGGTGTTAATCTTGTAGCTGCCGAATCCGACGAAGAAGCGGAAAAACTCGCTACTTCCCAAATTATCAGTTTTTTGGGACTACTTCGCGGAAACCCGAAACAAATGGGTCCTCCTTTGGAGAGTCTCGAAGGCCACTGGACTCCTTTGGAAAAAGCACATATAGAACAAAGGTTGGGATCTTCCGTCCTCGGCTCTCCTTCCACCGTAAAACAAAAGCTAAATGATTTTATTGAAAGGACGGGAGCTGACGAATTGATCGTAAACACTATGGTTTATGATTATGAAAAACGAATCCGTTCTTATGAAATTCTTTCTCAAATTAAGAAAGAAGCTCCCGTAATGGTTTGATTTTATATTCGCTATGATCATGTTTTACCTAATGCATTGGATTCCCAAACAAAGGAAAAAACGACGATGATCCTTATACCTCTCCCTAGTAATGATTTTGATCCGAGTGAGGCATCCCTTCCTTGGAAGTTACTATCAAGGTCAGAATTCAAATTTCAGTTCGCTACACCTAACGGTAGACAAGCGAAAGCGGATGAGAGAATGTTAACCGGAAAAGGTTTCGGAATTTTAAAACCGGGATTTATTGCAAGAAATGACGCAAGAGATGCGTACGCGGAAATGGAAAATTCAAAAGAGTTTCAAAACCCGATTTCTTATTCGGATATAAAAGAAAAAGATTATAAGGCACTTCTTTTGCCTGGGGGACACGCCCCCGGAATGAAAGAATATTTAGAATCGGATATTTTACAAAAAGCCATAGTTGATTTTTTTCATTCGGAAAAACCGATAGCAGCCATCTGCCACGGAGTTTTGCTTGCAGCAAGAAGTATCGACCCGAACACAAACAAATCGGTATTATACGACAAACAGACGACTGCACTTTTGCAAAAGCAGGAACTACTCGCATATTATTCCACAAGACTTTGGCTGGGAAATTATTACAAAACTTACCCGCTGACCGTGCAAGAGGAAGTGACAAGTCTCTTAAAATCAAAAGACCAATTCAAAACAGGCGGAAGTTTGTCCCAGAGAGATAGTTTGGAAAATCCTGATCTAGGATTTACAGTTTTGGACGGGAAATATCTATCCGCACGATGGCCGGGAGATGCCTATCAATTTACAAATCGTTTTCAAATGCTTTTAAGTTAAGCTATTCTTCGATGGAGGATTTTGCCGAAGAATTTGAAAAAAAAGGATTTTATCTTTTTCGAAATTTCTTTCTACAACGGGAACTCGATGATTTCGGCGAGGTTCTTGCAAAAGCAAACGAGGAATGGCAAAAAACAAATTTTCATCCATCCTATGTGAATAGCAGCTACCTTACTTCGCTTAAATATTGTAAAGACAGAGATGAAAGGATTCGTTTCTTTCGATGGATATCACAAAAGAAACTTTTTTCCATCGCAAAGAAATTGATTCCGACAGGTCCCTACTTTCTAAACACACAAATATTTTATAATCCGAAAGACAATTTCAAAAAACCATATTGGCACCGCGACGTACAATACTTAGGTGTTTCCGAAGAAGAACAGAAAAAAATCATAGGTAAGGCTTCCGTTCTCCATTTTCGAATTCCATTCCTTGATGATCCCGGTTTGGATTTCATTCCCGGCTCCCATTCCAGATGGGATACTGAAGAAGAAAGGATCGTTAGGTTGGAGTTGGATGGTCACGGAAACGGGGAGGAAATTTACGGGAGTAAAAAAGTCCCGCATACCAAAAGGGATCTGTTGGTTTTCTCAGCCCATCTACTGCACAGAGGAGATTATTCCAAAGAAAGATTTTCTTTGGATATTTTATATACCGGTTTTAAAGAAAATTCGGAAACGGTAAAATCATTTCAACATTTTCCCGAACCTGATATCATTGATTGTTTGGAAAACCAGGATTTATTCGCCACAAAGGAAACTTCCGATACAATCTGAAGATTAACGAATATAAAAAAAGCCCCTGGCATGAAATCGCTTGATCCAAATCAATATTATGATTTTCTAATCTAGAATCAAATTTAAATCTCGGATGTATTTTATGAAGTCCAAACTGAAAAAAATCGTTCTTTCGTTTCTACTACTCTTTATCATATCATTCATAGTTTACCATTTCAAGTCCAGGCCGGAAGAGATTTTAAAATTCGATGATCCTTACCATACCGACAGACCGATTGCTTCCGGCAAAACTATGATGGCTGCCACGGGGCATCCTTATGCCACCAGGACCGCACTGGAAATTATGGAAAAGGGAGGAAACGCTGCAGACGCAGGAGTTGCCGCATTACTTGTATTAAACGTAACTCAAGGTGAAGAAGCTTCCTTTCCCGGAGTTGCGCCCCTTCTCTATTTTGATTCTTCCTCGGGAAAAGTGAAAAGTTATACAGGAGCGGGAGTCGCCCCTTCCCTTGCTACCATAGAGTATTTCCGATCCAGAGGGTATGAAACCATCCCCACTCTGAAATATTCCTCTCAGTTGGTTCCCGCTTCTCCCGATGTGATCATCGCCTTACTTCAGAAATACGGAACGATGAGTTTTTCCGAAGTCAGCGCCCCTGCGATTCAAATGGCAAGGCAAGGTTTTCCAGTACATAAAATCCTAATGAGAAACCTGAATATGAATCCGATCAAACGATTCGGATTTTCATTGCTTATGCCTTATAATGCGGAAGTATATCTCAAAGGAAAATGGTGGAAACCTTTGTTTCATAAAGAAAAATTCACCCGACCTGAATTGGCGGACACATTGTCCGAACTCGCAGATGCCGAAAAAAAATCACTGGCTGCGGGTAAATCCAGAAAAGAGACATTAACTTCCATTAGAGATTATTTCTACAAAGGCCCTATCGCGGAAAAAATAGCAAAAGCCCACAGAGAAAATGACGGAACGATGATTTTGGATGATTTGAAAAAATACTCAGGCCATTGGGAAAACCCTCTTCAAGGAACTTACAATGATTATACTGTTTTTTCCAATCCGACTTGGAACCAAGGAGCGGTAGTCCCCCTTGTGTTACAAATTTTGGAAGGAATCGATTTGAAATCTATGGGTCACAACTCACCTGAATATATTCACACAGTGATCCAAGCGATTGAACTTGCAATGGCTGACAGGGACAAGTACTTCGGAGACCCCGATTTTGTAGTGGTTCCTGTGGAAGGACTTCTCAGCAAAGGATATGCCAAACAAAGAAGAAGTTTGATTCAGAAAAACGCATTCGGTAAAACTCCTCCCTTTGGAAATCCTTTTGCATTCGAGAAAGTGAAAAACAAAACTCAATCAAATTTGATTCCGAATACAAATATCATTCCTGATTTCCACAGATATAATCATATAAATGACGTTAGTTTATTATTGGAAATCCCCGCTCGTTCCTTTTGGGAAAAAACGGATAGCGGAAGAGTAGGAAGGGACACGACATACTTAAGCATCATAGACCCGAAAGGAAATTCCATTTCACTCACTCCAAGCGATTTTCCACAGTCTCCTATGATTGCGGGAGACATAACACTCGGAATACGAATGACTCAGTTTCGTCTGGATCCGAATCATCCGTCAGCTCTCCTTCCCGGAAAACGACCTACAATCACTCCCAATGCGTCTATGATATTTCAGAAAGGAAAATTTCTAATGAGTTTCGGAACACCTGGAGGAGATATGCAAACCCAGGCAACAGTACAAGTCTTTTTAAATCTATTCGTATTCGGAATGAACCCACAAGCAGCAGTTAACTCCCCTAGGTTCCGATCTCTCAATTGGCCGGATTCATTTTCACCTCACTCTTATTATCCGGGAAGAATCGAATTGGAAGAAGAAATCTACGAAAAACACGGAACCGCTTTAAAAGACAAAGGTTATGATGTGATAGGTCGCCCCAAATGGGAATATGATTTCGGTGCTCCCTGCATTTCTCTAAAAGATCCGGAAACAGGCGTTTTAAAAGGGGGAGCCGATCCGAGGAAGGAGTCCTGGGCAGAAGGGAGATAATCCATTTTCAAGATTTCTTTTTATGATAGGTCAAAGCCTGTGAGATACAATCCTCAAGTTCCTTAACAGGAATCTTGTCTTTTAAGTGGAAGATGATACTTCGATTTCCACCAAATGTAAATTTGGTGGAATATTTTTTTCTAAAACCGTCGACTAGGTTTGTCTTGCAGTTGAAATACATCGCATATTGCTCAGGGTTTTCCTTAACCGTATGAATACGAACCGTACTTCCCGATTTTGTTTGAGTCGTCAGGTAACTGGGTTCCCCCCATTTCAAAGTCTCTTCCAGATTTCCTACTACTTCGTTTCCGGAAGCCGTATCCAAGATCAACTGTCTCAGATAAAGTAGTTTTTCTCTGAGCTTTTCAGGATAGCCGGAAAATACTTCCGCAACGGAATCGTTTTCAAATTGAATTTTTTTAGTTTTGGAATTCAGGGAATTAATAATTTCTTTTTTATACTGCATCCGATCATTCATGTTTCAAATCCATCGTATAATCCAAAGTTAAATAAAGCCAACCACAGAACCACATACTATGCCGCGCTTTGAGTCCGTTGTCAAACCAAACTTCGATGGTTTCATCCAAGGGCAATCGAATTCCAAAACCTGCAATTACCAAATACACTCCCTGGTCCCCCAAAGGATGGCGGGAATGAATCGTTGTTAGTTGAATTCCGGAAGTAAAATCGGAATATTCAATATGCAAGACACTTGTCATATTGGAATAAGGTAGCGGAAATGCGATATTCATATAAGTTACCTGATGCGTTTCATGCATGGAGTAAACCGCAGCGTAAATCGGCTTTCCTGTCTGCGCGTCAACTCTCATCCATCCTCTGGGAGAAGGACGACCGTCTTTTTCCTCAGATATAGAATTTATACTTCCTAAAATTTTCTTATCCTGATCCGGTAGATTCAATTGTTGCAGTTTTGCAAAAAAATGTTTTACCAAAAATTTCCAGATTCTTTGGAAGAAATGATTCGGCTTTGCTTTTACATTCAATTCGTATCTGTCTGTGAATTCGTAAAAATTTCTTACGGAAGGATGCGTCAGTTCCGGATCGAAATCATTTCTTCGGAATGCGGAAAAATCATCTGTCAATCCTTCCTTGGCCTTGTCTTCGGAAAGATAGGAATGAAAAAAATCCGACTCTATTTTCCCCTTAGAATGAATTTTACTAAAAGAGAATTTCCGAAGAGGAAGACTGATTTTTTGTCTCTTTGTCAAATAAATCAGCAAAGGAAGAAACAAGAATGCATTCAAAAGTCCGTGAGTCAAAATCATCCAATAAACATCCAACGGAGAAAAAATCCGCAATGAATAGGTTAATGCCAAAGAAAATGAAAGAAAACCGAAAACAAATATGCACAACACAATCGCCCTATCATAAATAAACGCATCTTTCCAAACTGATTTTAATAGAAGAAAAAGATTAACAAATGCAGAGGAGAATAAAACAAACGTGCCAAAAACTTCGATGAATCTTGGTCCAGTAAGACCAATGGCAACCAAGACAAAACCCAAAAGATAAAAGCAATTAAATGTTATATAAGTTTTTGATTCAAGACCTGAAGAGCACTTGCGAATCTTATCCCTGTAAGCTGCAAAAACGGAAACAAGAAGAAATCCTGAAAAATGGAAATGGATTGCGGTTAAAGTTTTCCAAGGTTCGCCGAAGCCGAGAAACTGCCAGGAAAACCTTGTGGAAAAAAGCCAGACACTTCCTCCCAAAAGCAGAGCCGATGCAATGAAATTCAAAAAAACTCCGAAATGGTCATAACCCCAAATCAGAAACTCGGAAAAACTAGTAACTGCATTTCCAATGCACCATAACAACCACAACAAAGCAAAAAAAATACCGAAATGATTTTGTACGGGAAAAAATAAACTCAAGGCTCCCGCAGCGGACGCAATCCGTAGTAAAAGAAATCTCAGCCTTGTATGATCAGGCTTAAGTATGTTTTGCAAGAATGGAATCAAAACAAAAATTCCATAACCCAAGACAAATTGAATGGTTAAAGTCATTGCCTGTTTTTATCCGACGGAATCATGTATAAGTAAAGTTTTTTCTCTTTCCCTTTCTTTTAAATCCGCCACAATGAGTTTGAAAATCCGAATGATTCTCCCGATCCGACACAAAACCGAAAACGGAGAATCCTTAGGTTAGGTGCCGTATGAAAAAAATAATTCTATTTTCCTCTTTATTACTCGTAGGCTGCGGAAGCATTTCGAGAGGGTGTGCCAAATACTTTGGCTATGATGAAGTCTGTGTGGACGGAGTGAAATACATTCAATTCACATCAGGTGCGAGCGTCAAATACAACCCCGATGGAACCGTGGCAACTTGCAGGTGACTTTGAGATCTTTTCCGGAGCGACCGTTATCCTGAATAGGACAACGGTCAAAGGGATCTTTCGATTAAGGATTCATCTCATACGTATCCACCAAAGCAAGCAATTTGTCTTTGTAAATACGATTGAATCTTTCTTCATTTAACACAGGTTTGCGAAGTATCTTCAAACAGTATTCTTGTTGAGCTGACGTACTAGTCGGCTTGGAATACAACTGAGTGGCGAACTTTGAAAAATCCCGTACTAAAAAGTCGAAGATTTGATCAATGATGTCTTCATCTGTTTTTTCCAATTTTGCGCTTTCCAACACCAATTGCCCGTAAGCAACCAGAGTGAACATCTCTCCCACAGTGAGCATAAAACCGATATCAGTATTTTGTTCTTTCGTGGGAGCTGCTTTTTCCAATAGCTCTTTGAATATCGCAATCTGTTCTTTGAAGATCGAAATATTGGGAAGGTTATAGGAATTATAAGCAATGTTATAATCATGAAAGAAAATCTTATCAAATCCTTTGGTTGTTGCGCCCTGGTTGAACAGATAATTGTCATCCTTGACGTCATAAACTCTAGGAATCACAGGAAGGTTTGTTTCCGATTTGAAAAAATAATTTTGCATAAACCGCATAATGAGAACCATATTTACATGCACGGTTCCTTCCAATCTAGGAAGCATTTGAATATCACGAATCGCCATTTCGAAATAGGCGTCTTTATTCAGTCCTTTGGCAGCAATGATATCCCAAAGGCCAATCACCACTTCTTCGCCTTGCGTAGTCACCTTCATCTTTTCCATAGGATTGAATAACAGATAACGCTTGTCAGTAACAGACCCAGTTCTCATATAATCGGTTGCTCTTATTGAGAAAAGTTTCATTGCTATGAGACGTGTGTAAGAATCCATAAAGATCTGTTTGATATGCGGGAAGTCGGTTACATACTGATTAAAAAGTCTTCTGTGTGCAGCATGATTGAGAGCTTCGTAAAAGGAATGTGTGCAAATTCCGACAGAACCCCAACCAAGATTGAATTTGCAAAATGCAATCGTAGCAAGTGATGTATCCCATGCCGCTCTGCCTTTGGAAATAATGTCCGCTTCCGTAATCGGGTAATCATGCAATTCAAACTCAGCCACGTAGTTTTGAGATGTTACGATGTTTTGTTTGAGTTCATAATTTTTGTGCTGCGAATTCACTCCGAAGAATACGAATTCTCCCGTATCCTGCATTTTTCCAAATGTGGATACGATCGCAGCTTTGTTTCCGTTTCCGATATAAAACTTGTCACCGCTAGCTTTATAAGTTCCATCTCCATTGGGAATGAGCATCATGTCACTTCCGATCAGATCGGCGCCGTGTTCTTTTTCGGATAAGCCGAAAGCGAAAATTTCACCGTCTTCCAAAAGTTTGGCGGCTTTCTTTTTGATCTCTTCATTTTTGCTGATCCAAATGGGACCGAGTCCGAGCATGGAAACCTGCCAGGTATACCAATAACAAAGTCCGTAAAACCCGAGGATTTCATTGAAGGCCATGATCCGGTTGCAGTCCCAACGGGAATCACTTGCTCCGTATCCGCTAGGAGTCATAAGAATTGCAAATGCCTTTTCTCTTTTTACAAATTCCAAAAAGTCTGCATACCATACTTTGTCATGGTCGTCTTGCATAAGTTTTCGTTTTCCTTTTGTCTCGAAAAACTTTACAGTTTTCAACATAAGGTTTCTAGATTTTTCATCTAAGTGAGAAAATGTTTCAGTTCTGGGATTGAATAGATTCACAGGGTTTCCTTTTCCAAAAGATTCATGTATAAGAATCTATCAATACGATTTGGGAACGGATTGTAAAGGGGTTTTTCTCTTTCAAAGGAAAGAGCCGCCCCTCCCTTCCCAATGGGAATTATAATTAGAATTGTTAGTTATGCATAGCTCAGGTTTTATTTTCGAACGATTGATTCTTAAAGCGAGCAGGAGGGAGGGGTATAACCCTCCAGCAATCATAGTGCAATCGTATAAGCTTCGAATCCATCTCTTACCGATCCTCCCATAATGGCGCTAGCACCTTTGCAAGTAAGCGATCCCGAAATTGATTTTATAATCTTGCAGCGAGCCTTGTTCCCTGGTCGATCGCACGTTTTGCATCCAATTCCGCTGCCAAATCAGCTCCGCCTATCAAATGTACGTTGACTCCCGCTTTTTCCAATGAATCCAAAAGTTCACGATTGGGATCTTGACCAGCACATATCACGATAGTATCCGCTTCCACCTTTTGGTCTTTTCCTTTCACTTCGATTAGGATTCCTTCTTTATCGATTTCCTTATAAGTAACACCTGAGATCTGAGCAACCTTCCTGTCTTCCAAAGATGTTTTATGAATCCAACCTGTGGTTTTGCCGAGAGTGGAACCGAATTTATTATTGGAACGTTTCAACATGGTGACCTTTCGATTCGATTTCATCTCTTGTTTGACGGATAGTCCTCCGTTTTCACTGATAGAAGTGTTGATCCCCCATTCTTTCAGATAATTTTCTTTTGTAAAAGGATGGCCTCCATCGGTAAGATACAAACTCACATCATATCCGATTCCACCGGCTCCGATAACTGCTACGTTTTTTCCTGCGGGTTTTCCGTTCAAAACAAGGTCCACATAACTGAGTACATTCGCCTTTTCCATACCGGGAATCGAAGGAATACGGGGAACGACACCGGTTGCAAGAACCACTTCATCGTATTTCCCGGAAATCAATTCGTCTGCGGTTACTTTTTTTCCCAGATGTACCTTAACGCCTGTTCTCTGGATTTTGTTTCCGAAATAACGAATTGTTTCTTTGAATTCCTCTTTTCCGGGAATCCTTCTGGCGATATTCAACTGACCACCTAACTCCGAATGCGCATCAAAAAGGACCACTTCATGTCCTCTTTCTGCCAAAGTGGAAGCGCAAGACATTCCTCCGGGACCCGCTCCGACCACAGCGATCTTTTTCTTTTTCGTTGTCGGTTCGATGATCAGTTCCGTTTCATGGCAAGCTCTCGGATTAACTAGGCAGCTTGTGATTTTTCCTACAAAGATATGATCGAGACATGCTTGGTTACATGCGATGCAAGTATTGATTTCTTCCGGCTTGCCCGCTTCCGCTTTGTTAACAAAATCCGGATCGGCAAGAAACGGACGTGCCATGGAAATCATATCGGCATCGCCGCGCGCCAAAACTTCTTCCGCAACTTCAGGCGTATTGATTCTGTTAGATGTTACCAAAGGAATGCCCACATGACCTTTTACCTTCGCAGTCACCCATGTGAATGCGGCACGAGGAACCATCATTCCGATCGTAGGAATTCTCGCTTCATGCCAACCGATTCCCGTATTGATGATCGTAGTGCCCGCTTTTTCCACTTCCTTGGCAAGTTGAAGTACTTCTTCTATATTGCCGCCGTCTTCCACAAGATCAAGCATGGAAAGTCGGTAGATGATGATAAAATCTTTGCCGGCTTTTTTACGAACCGCTTTGATGATTTCCAAAGGGAAACGAATCCTATTTTCAAAACTTCCTCCCCAATCATCCGTTCGATTGTTGGTTCGCCTAGCAATGAATTGGTTGATCAGGTATCCTTCCGATCCCATCACTTCCACTCCGTCGTAACCTGCTTCCCGGGCAAGACTTGCGCAAGTTGCAAATTCATCGATGGTTTTCCAAATTTCCTCTTCGGTCAGAGGGTGCGGTCTGAATATGTTGATGGGAGCGCGAAGTGTAGAGGCTCCCACGATTTTGTCGTGATAACCGTATCTTCCCGTATGTAAAATCTGAAGGGCGATTTTTCCGCCTTCTCTATGAACAGCTTCCGTCACAGGTTTGTGGTGAAGGGCGACTTCCAAACTATCCAAGACGCTTCCGTCTTTTCCCACGCGACCGGCTTCACTGGGAGCGATGCCACCGGTTACAATGAGGCCGCAACCTCCTTTCGCCCGTTCGCCGTAAAATGCCGCCATCCTTTGATAGCCGTTTTCCGCTTCTTCGAGGCCGGTGTGCATGGAACCCATCAAGGTCCTGTTCTTAAGTATGGTGAATCCTAAATCGAGAGGTGCAAGTAGATGAGGAAAAGATTTCATTCCATCCAAACAAAGAAAATGACACAGTTTTGGCAAGAGAAAGGAAATTGGTAAATTGAAACCGAGTCTCAAAGAGAAGGAGAAATAAAAGACCACCGATTTTGGACTGGTGGTCCTATTTGATCCGATCTTTAGGAATTAGCTATTTCCAATCGTTTTTGATCCATTATCATCTTCCAAGCAATCAACACTCCCATAAGAGAACCGATTCCGCCGAATAAATAAGCAGATTCATATTGAAAGTAATTTACAATGAGCCCTACTGTAGGTGCGGAAATGCCAAGAGAAATATCGAAGAAAGCTGAATATGCCCCTATCGCCGAACCTCTATTTTGTGGTCCTACTCTTTTGACCGCCTCGATTCCAAATGCAGGGAATACGAAAGAGTAACCGATCCCTGTTAATCCTGATCCCACGAATGCAAGATACGGAGAAGAAGAATAACAAATCAATAACTGTCCGAATGCTTCGATGAATAAAGATATGAACGCTACTTGAGCGCCTCCGAAACGGTCAGGCAGACCCGAAAAAAATAGCCTAGTTCCTATATAACAACCACCAAATACGATCATAGCGATGGAACCATTTTCCCATCCGCGGCTCATAAAATACAAATTGATAAAACCGGCGATCGTTCCGAATCCCAAACCTGACAGAAACAAGCCAAGCCCCGGTCCGCAAACCTTGTAAACGACAGTCCAAAAAGAAACTTTTTTCCCTGCTATCGCGTAAACCGGGCGAAGTCTAAACGCAAATCCCAAAGCCAATAAAGGCAAAAATAAAATTCCGAAAGAAAGAACCTTGAATCCGTAAAATTCCAGTAAATTCATTCCGATAGGGGAACCCACACCGATTGCTCCGTACATTGCGATTCCACACCAAACCATCGCCTTACCAGAGTTTTTTGGATCAACAGAGCCGATTCCCCATGCCAATGCACCGGAAATCAATGCCCCTTGTCCAATACCTAAAAAAGAACTTCCTAAGATCATGATTGATAAGGCCAAAAATGCGGAATCTAAATAAAAACTACTAAGTAAGTAGAATATGCCTGAAAAGGAAGATACGACTAATCCTAGTAAGATAGCGTTTTTAGGGCCTTTTGTATCTAAAAAATTTCCTATATATGGCCGAAACAAAACAGCAAAGAGGGATTCGACGCCAATGACAACCCCTCCCCAAAAAGAATCTAATCCCAAAGTTTCCTTTACATGAACGGCAAGTATCGAAAGGGGAATTCCCAAAGAAAGTACACCGGTAAATACGATCAGAACCAAAGGTAAAAGAATTTGTAAATCGGTGGCTTTTTTATTTTGAAAAGTAACAATCATAGTATCCTCACTTTAGCTAACCCGCTCTTTACTTAACTCGAGTTAACCAATATAATTGGTTTTTATAGTTTGATTTTATTTTTCAAATTTCCTTTCCTTATAACTTGATTTTTCCGATCGACATTGCATCTAACAGAACAGAAGTGAACTTTGTATTCCTAACAATTTAACTAGAAAAATAGTGGAAAGTGTCGTTTTTCAATTCATTAAGTAGAAACGGAACGAGAGACGAATCATTCATTTTTCCGTTATAAGATTCAATTGAAGTTATTCTAATAACTCTTCAACTTTATCTCTATACTAACTATTTAATTAGACTTATAAATCGCAATTTGATTTTCTACTTATCTTTATAGATTTGACTTAATAAAAACAAACATAGGTTCATAATATGTCTTTTTATAATCAATTATAAGCCGGTTCTCGCTTTTTTTACCGACAATTCAAACTAACTCATGTTTATTTTTTGATTTGATATTTTCCGAGACTTTGTAATTAAAATAACCAAACCTCGGGAAAGTTTCCATAGAAGAAGTGGAAAAAGATCAATAAAGAATTGATTTTGAAAAAACAAAAACAAATCTAGATTCCGGATATGCCCTCTTACAAATCATTCTCATCCTTTCATCTATTATTTCCAAAAAGTTTTTTTATCTTCGGACTCTTATTATTCGTTCGCTGCACTACTGTCGGTTTTCATAGCGAAGCAAAAAGATCAGCCATCGACTTCGGTTCTTTCGCGGAAATTAAAATCTGCACCATTCTGGAAACAGGAGTTTCGGAAGAAGAAACAAATAAACTCTTTGATTATTGGAATGAGGAGTTGAATTTATATTCTATAAAAGTTGTTCCTATACCTTATCGGAAAATGGAGAGACCCGGGTTTACGGGAGGTGCCATCTTTTCCTATCTTTATACATTGGACCTCGAACCTCCATGTGATCGTATTCTATATCTAAAAGGAAGAACCTTGGGAGACTTAGTATACGAATTCTTCACATTAGGAATTTTTCTTGGGGTGGGTTTGAAATTGGAAATTCACGGAGCGGTCGATTCGAAAACCCATTCCAGGGGATATATCAAATCCAAATACATCTCCACCTTACAGATATTATTTACTAGTCCCGAATCGACATTGGTCCATGAAGGATACCACCTACTCGGATGCGGTCACCAATTGTTTATGGAAGAATGTTATATTCAGATTCAGAAAGTAAAAACTCTGGCAAGAGAAAAAGAAACGGAGCCGGGTTTTTTCCCGAGCATCACCCCCGAAGGAAAAAAATTCAAGAACAGAGAAGCGATCAATTCTGAAGAGTGATCGTTTCTATCTTTTATTCGCAAACCGGCACAATTAGTTTTCAGAATTTCAAACGAACAGGATTGAACAGGCCCGATGTCATCCTCATCATGGTAAAAAAAGAAGAATTTAAATGGAAAAACAAACTCTCGATTACATCCAGAATTTCGAAACCAATGATAAGTTAGGTGGTCTCTTCGGATCGAAGTGCATCTCTGTTTCAAAGGAAGAATGTTTCTACGAATATATTGCATCTCCCGATCATTTTAACCCGAACGGAATCCTCCATGGAGGAGCGCTTTATACGGTAATGGATTCCAGTCAGGGAGCTTTTATCCATTATATACTGGAAGACATATACAAATGCGGTGCGACAGGAACAGCAACCATACGTTATTTGGCACCGGTGTCGGAAGAAAAAATAAAAATCAGAACCTGGCTGAAAGAAAAAGACAAAAGGAAATATATAATATGTTCCGAAGCAATGAATGAATCGGAAACTATCGTCGCAACTTTGGAAGAGATTTGGATCGCCATTTTAAAATAAACGAATTGGCCGGGACTCTCGCAGTAGGATTGTTGCTAGTCATTTTCCAAAAAGCGAAACCCGATCGCTTGCATTTTTGTTCCCGTAAATCAGGATTGCCTAGAAGGTGAAATTTCATTGATAGAACCTCTATTATTAGCACTCACGAGCATTACCACAAAATTCAATCAGTCGGAACTCACCAAAGCCACTGGTTTTTTCTTCGAAAGGGAAAATCGCCTTTATCTCGTTACAGCAAGGCACGTGGTATTGGACAAGCAGACAAACCACGAACCTAATTTACTTCTCATCAACCTTCATATAGATCGCCAAAACATAACGATTACCACTGATTTCTCCATACCTCTTTATAAAAACGGCAAACCTGTTTGGAAAGAAGGATATGATTCGGGAGGAGCCGTCGACGTATGCGTAATTGAACTGGACAGAAAAGCCTTGGGAGAAACTACTTTCCTTCGCGCCTTTACCATCAACCACCTGATCAAACAACTGGATCAGATCGAAGTTGGTACTTCTGCCGTGATCGTCGGATTTCCATTGGGTTTTTACGACACTCTTCATAAGCTTCCCGTAGCGAGACAAGCGCTGATTTCTTCCTCCTTCGGAATTCGCTTCCAAGGTCATGGATATTTTTTAACCGACGCGCAAATGCACAGAGGTTCCAGCGGTGCGCCCGTTGTAGTAAAGACACATTCCGGGGTTTCCAAAAGAGGAGATTTTGATTGGAGCCTAATCGGAATACATACGTCCAGGATGGATGTGATCAATAGAGATATCATAGAAGACGAAAGGTTGAATCTGAACTGCGCCTGGTATGCGGATGTACTGATGAAGCTAACTGAATGATACAATTGCAAATTGCTCAATCTTTATGCTTTTTCCAGCTATGTAAAAACCATCGAATTCAAACCAACTACTCGTTTGAGTGACATCAATTTTAATTTTGTCAAAAAATTATATATTTTGCTTTCATAGGATGAATCTTTTTTTAGCTTCTATTTTATGATTCGAGGTCATAAGATTTTTAATAAGAGAAAAACATATTTATACATGATTGTTTTACCTGCGATTCTATTCTGCAAACCGTCCCTGGATGACCAATGCGATCCGTTTGGCGAAAAAAACAAATCTACTCTCTTACTAAGAACATTATTAGGAGACAATAGCATTTTCTGCGGAAAATCCTCTTCCACAGAAAATAGCAAAGTTCTCGTAGCTCCTACTACGTTCCAATGTCCATCGGATACAGTTCCTATCCTAAACGGAAATACTGTTGCAATGCAAGTAACAACTAACGGAACGGAACTTACCTATTCCATCAATTCCGATCTCCCTAGCGGGCTGACCTTAGATACAAAAACGGGAAACATTACCGGTTCTTACACCTCATATAGAGGCTTTTTAAAAAATTATACCATCACAGGTTCCAATTCGCTTGGAACCGCCTCCTGCACTTTCAATCCCAAGTTTATGGGAAAGCTCCCATTCAAAACAAATATAGTGAGTTGTTGGGATAGTTCCGGAGGAAGCGACCCTACTTGCACAGGCCCCGTAGGACAAGACGGCTCATTGCAGCTAGGCACTTCTAATAATTTTACCGGGCCGACTCTTGTCGGTGCCGATCCGATTACAACAGACAATGTAACAGGACTTATATGGACATCGTGCAGTATCGGTCAAACTGACATCAATTGTCTTACAGGTACTGCCGGCACATTTGGTTATACCGGTGCGCAGTCTGCATGCAGCAATTTAGATACATTAAACTCCGGGGCAGGATATGCCAACTTAAAAGGATGGAGGATTCCCGAGCGGGAAGAGTATTCATATACGATCAATCATAATACTACGAACCCTGCCATCTTTACTACCTACTTCCCCCAAACAGTCTCATTCAATTATAAAACAAACACCATTCCTCCTTCCAGTCCGACTATCGCCTGGTATCCCACTTTTATAGAAGGCACCTACGGTGCGGGTGCATTGACGGATGCTCACTACCTGCGATGTGTCACGAACGCAACTTTCGATACCGCAAAAAGATACTTAGACAATCAAAACGGAACTGTCACAGATTTGAATACGTCTCTTGTATGGCAAAAATGCACAGCCGGATTCACCAATGTTACAGATTGTACGGGAGGAAGTGCCGCAACTTCCGATTGGTTAAGTGCAATGAATACCTGCAATGCATTGAGTCTCGCGGGAAGAACCTGGAGACTTCCCAATAATAAGGAACTATTGACTCTCGCCGATTTGTATATTACACCCAGCCCTGCCGCCATCGACTCAGTTTATTTCCCAAATACAAGCAGTAGTTATTATTGGACTTCCTCCACTTTGCCAACTGGAACCGCACAAGCATGGTTTGTCGGTTTCGGAATCGGAGAAAATGGTTTTATAGCAAAATCAACCACTACAAACTATACCCGTTGCGTTTCTTCTTTTTAGAAAATAAAAGTCAACATACCTTAAGTTAGGCGCCCTCCCTGCGGGACCGGGCTACTTCGGGCTCCGCTAACGCTGCGGTCGTATGCGACCAAGCCCTACGTATCCCTGGTCGGGAGATCTAACGAAAATTCGGATACAATCGAAATTTGAGTGCAAAAAGGCGAACTTATTTGAAATAAATTTCCAAAAAGAAAGGATTGGATTGCAAAACCGCCAAATCCGTGCTAAAGCGGAGTCATTGGGTGGCTTTGTGGTTCACCCCACCCAATCAGGGCGGGGAGATCCGTCCTAAACCGAAAACCGAATCAATCCTTCAAAATTTCCCGGTTTTACAAACGACTGCCAAATTACTTTCGTTAGACTATTCATCTGGCAGAACGAGCCGTGAATTTGATTCATCGTTTTTACAAATCACTTCTCTTAAGCGCGCCCGCACTTGGTACAGTATCTTTCCTGAGATTTTCTCCCATGTTCTGCCTTGACAATCTGCCCTTAGATTCGACTTTTAACCAAGTTATCTAGTGCATACGCACTAGATTCCACAAATGAGACAAGGAAATCCATGAAAGTCCACGAATACCAGGCAAAAGAAATCTTACGTAGACATAATGCCAACGTTCCCTTCGGAAAAGTCATCGATAATGCCGCTGACTGGGAAAAAGCATACAATGAAGTAGTTCAAAAATCACCCGTAGTGGTGGTGAAAGCACAGATCCATGCCGGTGGGCGTGGAAAAGGTGGCGGTGTAAAAGTTACCAAAACCAAAGACGATGCGAAAGCAGCCGTAGACAAAATCTTAGGCATGCAGCTCATTACTCCTCAAACGGGTCCCGAAGGAAAAAAAGTCCTAAAGGTTTACCTGGAACAAGGGATCGACATCGCAAAAGAATATTATATCTCTATTCTTCTGGACAGAGCATTCCGCAAAACAATCATTATGGCATCCACCGAAGGTGGTATGGAGATTGAAGAAGTTGCGGAAACCCATCCTGAAAAAATCATCAAAATCCAAATCGATCCGGGTATCGGTGTCCAAGGTTCTCAAATCAGAGAGCTGGCATTTGCATTGGGAATTCCTGCTGAAGCTCAAAAATCTTTTACTAGTCTTGTAAATTCCATTTACAGCGCTTATATCAAAGAAGATGCAGCGCTACTTGAAATCAACCCACTCATCCTTACAAAAGGAAATGAAATCGTTGCAGGTGACTGCAAGATGGACTTGGACGAAAACGCTCTCTACAGACACACTGAAAACGAAGCTTACCGCGACGAAACGGAAGAAGATCCGTTCGAAGTAAAAGCAAAAGAATTCAATCTGAACTACGTAAAACTGGATGGAAACATCGGTTGTATGGTAAACGGTGCGGGTCTTGCCATGGCGACTATGGACATAGTCAAACTTGCGGGAGCAGAACCGGCTAACTTCCTGGATGTCGGAGGCGGAGCGAACCCTGTAACAGTAGAAAACGGTTTCCGTCTGATCCTATCCGATCCGAACGTAAAAGGTATTTTCGTAAATATCTTCGGTGGAATCGTTCGTTGCGATCGAGTAGCAAACGGTGTGATCGAAGCTGCAAAAAAAGTAAACATCCATGTTCCCGTTGTAGTTCGGTTGAAAGGAACCAACGCGGAAGAAGGTAAAAAGATCCTGAACGAATCAGGACTCAATATCGTAGGAGTGGAAGGACTCCGTGATGCGGCCGACAAGATCGTTTCGCTCATAAGGAAGTAGGGAGAAGATATGACTGTTTTAGTAGATGCTAATACAAAAGTGGTAGTCCAAGGGATTACCGGTAAAGAAGGAACTTTCCACGCAACACAGATGTTAGATTATGGCACTAAGGTTGTGGCGGGAGTGACTCCGGGAAAAGGTGGTCAAACTTGGACTTCCGAAACCGGCAAGTCCGTTCCTGTACGTAACACAATCAAAGACGCGATGAAAGAAGACGGAGCCAATGCTGCGATCATCTTTGTTCCGCCTCCGTTTGCAGCTGATGCGATTTTGGAAGGCATTTTTGCCGAGATCCCTCTTGTGGTATGTATCACGGAAGGAATTCCAACCCACGATATGCTTAAAGTTTATAGCGTTCTTCGTAACTCTAAAACCAAACTGGTCGGACCGAACTGTCCCGGTGTGATCAATCCGTTTCACAAAGTAAAAATGGGGATCATGCCCGGCTTTATCCACAACCCGGGTAAAATCGGAATCGTTTCCCGTTCCGGAACTTTGACCTACGAATCCGTAGCAGCACTCACTGCGGCAGGACTCGGTCAGTCTACTTGTATCGGAATCGGGGGAGACCCGGTTCCCGGAATGAATCACGTAGAAGCGGTTCGCCTTTTGAACGAAGATCCTGACACTGAGGGAATTGTAATGATCGGTGAAATCGGCGGAACTTCGGAAGAGGAAGCTGCCGCTTACATCAAAGCCCATGTGAAAAAACCGGTTGTGGGATTCATCGCAGGTCAAACTGCTCCGCCCGGCAAAAGAATGGGGCACGCAGGTGCGATCATTTCCGGGGGAATGGGAACAGCTACTTCCAAGATCGCCGCAATGAAAGACGCTGGTGTGAGCATTTGCGCGCATATCGGGGAAGTCGGTGAAAAAATGAAGGCCGCTTTAGGAAAATAAAGAGCGATTTTTTAAGGGAGAGAGTCAAACTAGTATATATGGAACGTCGTTCAGCAATTTCAGTTCTCTTTTTGACTCTCTCATCCTTGGCTTTGCTCGCAGCAGAGTCGGATAAAAATTTCGAACTCAACTTAAAAGATGCGGTTCGTTATGCGATAGATAACAACCGTGATGTGATGCGGGCCAGACTGGAGCTTGCAAAATCGGATACGGAGTATTTGAAGAATGAAGGTAAGTATTCCTGGAGAGCATTGGCAGGAACCGACATTCAACAAAACAGATTTCCTTATAACCAAAACAATTTGTTCACAGGAACAAAAACCCAAACTAATAACTATTCTGCGGGGATTGACAAACTTTTTACAACAGGGACTTATTTCAAATTAGAAGCAAAACAAACCAGATTTGACTCGAACGCATTCGAAGATCCTTTAAAGACTCCTGCAGGATTCGGAGCTTTGGGAATCCCTCCTCTATTTACGGATTCGATCAACGTAACCATTTCCCAAGATTTGCTGAAAAACGCATTCGGTTACAAAGAAAGAAACGTGGAGACGATGCTCGAAAACCAATCTTTGATCTTAAAAGATCAGCTGGAAGAACAAGTTTCCCAAAAGGTAATCAATGCACTCGTGGATTATTGGAATTATAATGTAAAAGATTCGAGTTACCAGACATTCGAACAACTTTTAAAAAATACCAAAACAGTGAGAGACCTCACTATCCGCAAACAAGGATTAGGTCTTTCCGAATCTTTCGAAGTCAACCAATGGAATGCACTTCTCGCACAAGTGGAAGGACAGATGGCTCAGGCGGAAGCGGAAAGAGAAGAGGCAAAAAGAAAATTGATCCGATCTCTCAATCTTCCGGAAACTACAGTGTTTTCCAAAACAACTCCTCTTTCGGAAGAACTTCCTCAAAATATAAATTACGAAGCCGATATCAATTATGCTTATTTGCATAGAGCGGATTTCAAAAGTATCGCCCGCAAAAAAGAAAATGCGGAACTAGCACTTAAAAATGCCAAAAACGATGCTTTACCTACCTTGAAAGCTGCAGGCACTTACGGATACCAAGCTCAGAATTTACAAGGCGGGGCGACCAATTACACGGAAGGGAAAAACGGTGTATTCACAGGTTCATATCCTGTGATGCAAGGTTCCATTGATATGAGTTACCCGATCGGAGACACTGGTGTCAAAGCCGGTTTACGGGATGCGGAAATTCAAAAAAGACAAGTTGGCTTGGAAGA
This sequence comes from Leptospira ilyithenensis, assembly GCF_004771005.1. Classification (GTDB taxonomy): domain Bacteria; phylum Spirochaetota; class Leptospiria; order Leptospirales; family Leptospiraceae; genus Leptospira_A; species Leptospira_A ilyithenensis. The sequence continues at coordinate 26,192 of NZ_RQHV01000061.1, read as the reverse complement.
AGAAGACCTCACAAAGTCCGTAGCTGATGACGTAAGAACTAGAATTGATATCTTAAAAGCTTCCTATAAAGTGATGGAGAATGCCAAAAAGACGGAAGAAGAAGCTAAAAAATATTATGCAGGTGTTCTTCGGTCTTTCCAACAAGGAAGATTCAATGCGCTTACTGTTAAAAATTCATTGGATACATTGGTTCAGGACCAACTAGCACTCGTTCGTGCAAAAGTGGATTTCAATATCAATCTACACCGCTATTATGTTTCAAAAAATGCGTTATTTGAAGAATACGGAGTGGATCGTTCAAAACTGCTTCCGGAAGGATTTCAAAAATAAAAGAAACGGGGGAGCTATTCATTGTGATTAGATCCCGTGTTTTTCTCGCTTTAGGAATCTTTTCCTTACTTACCTTTCTTCTCATTTATTCATTTGTAGATTTTCGTGAAAAGGAAGACAAAGCCTATGCTTACTTTTCCGAAAAACAATATGAGGAAGTGATCAACCTCTACAAGGAAGATTCTACAGTTGATTCGGAAGGAGTTCTCGCCCTACTCTCCGAATCCATCTCCCGTTTGGAAAGAAAGGCTAACGATTCGAAAGAAAGAGAGACCGCTTTAAATTTTTTAAAAAGAATTCCCAAGATCAAAACCATTGAATGGGAAACAAATCTTGGAATTTACAACCATATCGAAGATCCTTATTTTCCTTTATTGAAAAAACACGGAACCCATTACAAAAGAGCGCTTATTACCAAAATCTCTTCTTTTTCAAAGATGATTCCCAAAGACAAATCAACCTATTATCTTCTTCTATTGATTTTAGAAGACCCGAGAGGACTGGAACAAACCTACAGCGAAGCGCTTGCAAATGTTCTCGGCTACCCTCTGGATTCGATCGGAGAAATAGAAACCGGGTTTCTTTTGCAAACACTTCATTTACTCAGTGCCGCTCCTACTTCATTATTTTTTGAAAATTATTTCTCAATAAACGGAAAGAATGTAAACCTGCGAAGCGGTCCCGGAAAAGAAAACAAAGAAGTGGGTAAAGTAAGTAGCCCAGAAACAACTTTCTGTTTTGAAAGGGACAATACGGAAGAAACTTTGGCGGGCAAAACAGGACATTGGGTTCAATGTTATTTTCCGGGTTTAGGAAGATCTGCCTGGCTATTTTCAGGCTTTTTAGCAAAAGTAGAACTTAACCAAAGTTACATGGATGAATTTCAGAAAAGATTCAAATCAATCGAAAACGAAACTAGAATCGATTTCGAAGGTTGGACTGGTGAAAAAATTCCTGCCGGTTTTTACGGAAAATATATTCCCAGACAAAGAGAAGTGGATTCCGGAAAACCTGGCTTTGCGCTCTTCGGATCTAAAACGGAAAAATGGGAACTGATTTGCAGAAAAATAGAAGGCGAAAAAAATTATTTTGAGTTTTCTTACAAGCCGACTGATTCCCAAACAAACATCCCTCTATTTGAAATCAGGCTGGTGTCTTCCGGGATAAGTCAACCAGCGTATTCTATTCATACGGACAAAGAATCAATTTCGATTGGTAAAAATAGATATATCCTGGACGATAGAAACAGAAGAGAGAATTTGTCATTGCATATTGAATCCCGAAAGGGAGACAAACTTTTGGCAAGTCTTCGGAACAGAAATACCGTTCTGCTTCCAAAGATAGGTTCCTTCCCGATGGATGAATCTTCCCTAAAACAGGGAAATAGTTCTTGGGAAGTATGTCTTCCCCAGGCGGTTTCTCCCAATCGGGAAAAAGCCATACTATTCGAAATTAGAACCGGTGTTCATTAATTATCAGGAGCAAAATGGCAACATACGATTACAATTGCAAAACTTGCGGACAACAATTCGAATATGTGCAATCGATGAAGGATGATCCGATCACAAAATGCATATTATGCGGTGCAGAGACTGCGGAAAGAATGATTACAAGCACAGGCGGAATTATTTTTAAAGGAACAGGATTCTACGTTACGGATTACAAAAAGGATTCTTCCAAAAGGCCAGCGGAAAGCCCAGGACAGGTTCAGGCAGCCCCGAGCACTGAGACCGCTCCCAAATCGGAAGCCGCCGTTTCCAATCCAACGAACGCTACCGAAACAAAGCCAGCCTCAAACAACTAACTGGCGCTCAATGGGAAAATTAGCCATCATCGCAGGAGGCGGGGAATTGCCGCACGTAGGTATGTCGGAAGCGATCGCTGCGGGGGAAGACGTAATCTTTCTCGGACTAAAGGAATCCGATTTTTCACCCAGAGGCTACGAATCCAGAACCATACCGGTCCATATAACCCAAGTAGGAAAAATTCTAAAAACGATTGAAAAACAAAATGTAGATAGGGTTCTTATGCTTGGAAAAGTTCGCAAAGACCTTTTGTTCCAAGGATTAAAATTCGACCTGAAAGCACTTTCCATCCTGGCAAAAACCATAAACAGGAATGACTACCCTATTTTTTTAGCAATCGCGGATGAATTCAAAAGGATGGGGGTCACTGTCATTTCTCAGAAAAAATATCTAAAATCTCTCCTTTTAAAAGAAGGAAGGTACACACCCAAAAAATTCAGTTCTTCCGACATCAAAGATATAGAATTCGGAATGATGTATGCCGAAAAAATGGCGGACCTGGACATCGGGCAACTCGTCGTTGTTTGCGATGAATCTGTCATTGCAGTGGAAGCAGTCGAAGGTACGGACGTTACCATCAGACGAGGCGGCGAATACACCAAAAAGAAAGGTTCGGCAGTCGTCTGCAAATCCGCAAAATCCAAACAAGACGAAAGATTCGACCTTCCTACCGTCGGGGTTCATACTCTTCAGATTATGAAAGAAAGCGGATGCAAAACGCTTTGTATCCGAGAGGGGGAAACATTGGTAGTAGATCCCGAGGAAGTTGTAGACTATGCTACAAAATCCAAGTTAAACTTTGTAGTGTACGGACCCTCAAAAACAAAAGGTATCAATGGTAGCCAAAAAAAAATCAAGCCACTCTAGATCTAAGTCATCAGACTCTTCCATTCTCATCCTAACGGGAGAGCATTCTGGAGATTTACTAGGTGGAGATTTACTAGGTGAACTAAAATCCATGAAGCCGGATTTTTCCTATTATGGAATCGGAGGCGATTCCATGAAAGCTCACGGATTTGAATCTTTGGAAGATATAGAAGCTTTGAGCGTAATCGGATTTTCGGAAGCAATCAAAAAGTATAGTTTTTTAAAAAGAGTTCTATTTCAAATTGTAGAAGAGGCAAAATACAGGAACACAAAACTCGCCGTCCTGATAGACTATCCAGGATTTAACCTACGCTTGGCGAGGGAATTAAAAAAAATAGGCATCCCTTCCATATTCTATGTGTCCCCTCAAATTTGGGCATGGAAATTCAAACGCATTTTTTTTATCAAAGAACATATTGCACTGATGCTGACGTTGTTTCGTTTTGAAGAGTCCATATACAAAGAATACGGAGTCAACGCAAAGTTTGTCGGCCATCCGATCGTAAGAAGGATCCCGGAAAAATTAAAGAAAGAAAGCCCTTTGCCTGGCGGACTTCCGCATACGGACGAAGGATTTGTAATCGGCCTGTTACCGGGTTCCCGAACGGGAGAGATCACAAAATTACTCGATCCTATTTTGGGAACAGCAGTTCTATTGCACAGACATGTAACTTCTCAAGGCAAAAAAATAGTATTCCTACTTCCCAATATCAATTCTAAACAGGAAAATTTCATCAAACAGAAATTAGATGAAATTAAAACCAAAGAACCTTCCATTGAAATTCATTACGTTTGGGACGGTTCCCTAAAGGTAATGAACGCAAGCGACTTATTATTGATCGCATCGGGTACGGCCACATTAGAGGGTTTGTATTTCGAAAAGCCTATGATTATTTTGTATAAGGTGAGTTTATTTACCTATTTTATCGGTTCATTGCTTATGAAGTCCAAATTCATAGGACTTGCCAATATACTTTCCGGCCAAGAAGTATGCAGGGAACTTACGCAAAACGAATGTAAGCCTAAGTATATTTTTGAAGAAGCGAAAAGAATCTTGGATCACAGCGAATTCAGAAACAAAATGATTCGTTTATTAAAAGAAACGAAAGAAAGGGAATTGGGAGCGAGTAACGGAGGAAAACTAGCAGCCAAAGAGATTTCCCATTTTATAGATTCACTAGGCACCGAAGAATCTTAAAAAGCCGGGCAGACATTGCAAAAGTAGATTCTATTATTTTAATATCAAAGACGGATCAAACGAACAACCCGATCGTCCCAGGTTCCAATCCAAGTTTTGTCTTTGATTTCGGAATACAAAAAATAGCCGATCGCATTCTCTCTATCCTCCGGACGCAATCGAACCCCCAAAGAGTCCATTTCCAAAATCAATTTCACTTCTCCGAAACTTGCAGTCTTTGCCTCTTTATCTATATCAATGACAACAATGTTGCCATCTCCTTCCAATTGCCACTTACCTGAAAAATCAGGTAGTGAGGAAAGATCGGGAGGTGTGTCTGCAACTCTGGATTTTTCGGAACAATTTTGGAAACCAATGAGAAGGATAAAAAAGATCAATAAAGAATATTTGGATGAAAATGCAGATAGATATATTCTGTTCATTTGATCACACACCTTGTATCGTCTTCTGTAAAAGACCAGTTTCCTCTATTTTCTCCCATCAGCCCGTAAAATGAATACTGAAAAAATCCGGATTTATTTTGTCCGTATCCTTTTAAGTCAGTCGAAGTGGAAATCACAGAAAGATTTCGAATGTAATCAGATTCGAAATAATGATCCAAATTGAATTCGATCGTATAGGATTCTTTATAGAGTGAATCAGGCAAATTCATTTTAAACCAAAGCTCTTCTCCTTCCCAAATCGCATTTTCCAATTTCAAATAATAATTGATCCGACCGTCTTTGGAAAGAGTATAATAATCGCTTCCCTGGCTTGCAAAAGAATAGTCCATTGAAACTAGGCGCGGTTTAAGTAGAAGCCCGCAGACTTTCATCCAAGATTCACTCCAAGGGTAACGATCCAATAACAATCCAAAACTGAAGTTAGGTGTTTTTGTAGCAAAATAGGAACTGATGTTTAACTTCGATGCTGATTTCTCAAGCCCAAAAACAAAATTAAGTCTACCGTCTTTAATGACAAAACTTCCTTTTGCTTCTCCCTGATCTGCGGCACCGTCGTAAGGATAAAAAGAGGAAATCTTCAGACCTAAATCCAAATTCATGGATTCCAAAAAGTATTTATAAATCTTTTTCTGATAAAAATACTCTTCGGGAATCAACTTCTCCTGTCTCTCTTTGATCTCTTCGTTTGTTTCTTTTTTCCAAGACTGAAATAACTCGGATAGATTATTTGCAACAAGATCCTGAATCTGCAAATTTCCTTTTGATTTCGAATAAAGCGGGTAATAAAAAGAACCGTCCGTTTTTTTCTGCCGTGTCCAATCCAGTTGTGATAAAAGTTCGAGACCGGCCGGTTTACCGAAAATTTCGCCTTTTGCCTGTAAGTTCAGGTTGTTATCTTCAGTCAGTCTTAAATTCAAGCTTGCATTCCTTATCAAAAGCAAAGGAGAATTCCAACTTAAAGAATCGCCTGCAACTTCTCCCGCTACCTTGAACCATTTATTTTTTTCCCCGGTTTCCTTTATCTCCAAGTTGCCCCTCAATTTGCCGGAAAGGGGCACTTTATCTCCGGTCTGAGAGTCTTGCAATAGTTCGGCGAGAGGTTCCAATTCCGCTACATCAAACAGGATATTTTTTTGTAAAAGAATTTCCTTTCCGGGAGTTACTATGTCTTCCACTTTAATCTGAAAATCATAAGAGCTATACTCGCGGGTCTCTTTGTTTTCCTGAAACAAAAACTTTTCATTAAAACGAAGGCCTTTGACCAAATAGGAATTGATCCATGGCAGATAAAAATTCGTATTTTCGTATTCAACATCCCCTTTAATCATATAACTTCCGTCAGATGTTTTTTCGGTGACTGCTTCTCCCGACAAGACGGAGGATTGCAGGTTCGTGCCAAACAGGTAATTTACAAGTAAGGGAGCTTCTTCCGAAGGATAGTTTTTCCAGAAAAATTCAAATTTATATTCATTGAATTTTCCTTCCGCAAAATACCCTTCTCCTTTAACGCGCGTTGCATTAGGAACCCAGAACCAGCCGTTATCATAACTTACAAAAATTTTGTCGTTTTTTCTCCGAAAGGAAATATCCCAACCTTCCCTCCAATTGAGGATAGTGGAGTTTCCTTTTTTATAATTGATTCTGGTATCATGAAAGATCACTTCTTTGATCTTTGTATTTTGAAAGTATTCTATAAGCTTTTTTTCCAGCTCCTCATCATTTTCCAAAACCAGATTCGGACTGAAAAAATCAATCCGTTCCACATAAGGGTTATTAGTAAAATAAGAAGACAATCGAAAGGTAACTTTTTTGACTTTTAAAAGATGTGCATTGAATGAGAAGTCTTCTTCTCTCGAGATCACAAGATCTTCCAGAATAAGACCTTCTCTGAGGGAAAAGTCGACAACACCCAAATCGACAGCTTTCCCGATTTCCTTATTGATTGTTTCCGTCACGATGGCTCTTACCGAAACCAAAGGGATACGTTTCGTTTTGAGAAAATACTCAAAGCCGATATAGATCAGGGAAAGTAAAAAGAACACTCCTCCCAATGCCAGAAAGGAATATATGGTTTTTTGATGCTTTCGAAGGATAGATAGGAAGATGGAGAAATAAGCCCTTAAATCTTCGTCAGATAGAAGGGCGATTGGAAACTTCAAGGGAGATTAAAGTTTTCCCTCCGGCTGAAGAACTTCCATACATTCTTTTTGGATGGAACGTAGAGTTTCATTTTCAGGAAACTCCTCCAGACCTAAGTTGGCCACTTGGAGTCCTTTTTGGTAAAACCCGGCGTTTTTGTAATCATAGCCCATTTTTAAATAGGTTTTTGCCGCTGTTTCATAATAAAACTCGTCTTTCTTCTGATTGCCTTTGTGGTATGTTTTTGTCAAAGCAGCAAGTGCAGGGTAATATTCCCTCTCTGCTACCAAAGACTGAACTACCAGTTTTTTGCGTTCAGGATTGTAAGTTTTGTCTAATTTTTCGGATTGGTTTAGGTATTGGATCGCTTTTGCATATTGGTTTTTGCCTATATGAGCTCTTCCAAGATATAAATTCAATTCCGGGCTATTCGCATTCGCATTTTTTAAAGAAAAAATTTGATTCAAAGTCTCAATAGAATCGTCGTATTTACCAAGCTCTAAAAGAAGTCTTCCTTTCGTAAGATAAAGTTTGGATTTTGTTTCGTCAGATGCATTGGAGATTTTAAGCTCTTTGTCGATGGACTCGATCTGAGCAAAATGGGAACTTGTGTTGATCTTAGGATATCCCCCTATCATGCGCACGGAATCATCCGTGGATGCACAATTCAACACAACCGCCAACGCCATAAACAGGGTTAGTGGGTAAAGTCGTTTCATTAGCCTACCTTCAGTTTCTCTAATTCCTCTAGGAAATTCAATGTTTCCGCTTCCCGATCCTCTTTTTCCAAAGGAAAATAGAGAACCACGTCCCGGGAAAGCTCTTTTATAAATCGAGACGGGTCGCTCGCGATTTGTTCTCCGAATTTTCGCCTGGAACGGGCTGCGGTCAAGTACAATTTTCGCCTTGGCCGAGTCATTCCCACGTAGAGAAGCCTTCTTTCTTCATCGACAGCTTCTCCTTCTTCTATAACACGTGAGTTCGGTAAAATTCCCTCTTCCAGTCCAACTAAAAAAACTAAATCGTATTCCAGACCCTTGGACTGGTGCATAGTCAGGAGTTGGACTCTCCGGTCCTTTTCCTCCTCCTTGGGTTCGTCCTCCATCATCAGGGCCAGGCGTTGCAAAAAGTCGAAAATTTTCGGTTTTTCCTCTCTTTCCTCGTTTTCGAAAAAGGCGAGCATATTGACCAGTTCGCTCAGGTTGAAAATCCGTGCTTTGGAGACTTTTTCGTCAGATTCCTCGATCGAAATCTCCCTTTCAAAACCGATCTGGGTGATCATCTCTTTCAAAACCGGGGCCAGTTTGGGAGAGAGTGAAAATTTCTTTTTGAATGTTTCCACAAGTTCCACGAAATGATAAATCTCCTGGCGCACTTTGGTTTTAACTTCTGTTAAATAATCAACATCTTCGACGATTTTCAAGAAAACATCGAAGATGGAAATGCCTTTGCTGAATGCTTCTTCCTGCAATTTATTTACAGTAGTGGGTCCGATTCCCCGTTTGGGATAATTGATGATGCGAAGCAGGGAATAATCGTCTTTCGGATTTGCCACATAACGGAGATAACAGATACAATCCCTCACTTCTTTGCGATCGAAAAAATTATAACCGCCTACTACCTTATAAGGAATGTTTCTATTTCTAAGTTCTTCTTCGAACGGTCTCGATTGAAAATTCGTGCGGAACAAAATAGCAATCTCGTTTCCCTGAAATTCATTTTTGATAAGCACGGACTGAATCCGACTGGCAACAAAGATGGCTTCCTCTTTTTCATCCGCAGTTTCGTAATACTCCACATTCTCATCAGATTGAATCCGACTGAAAAGTTGTTTTTCCTTTCGACCCTTGTTGTTTTTGATAAGTGAATGCGCGGCTTCTATGATGGGTTGTGTAGAACGGTAATTTTCAAGCAATCGGACTATTTTTGCATGAGGGAATTCTCTTTCAAAATTCAAAATGAGTTCTACGTTGGAACCTCGAAAAGCATAAATACTCTGATCGTCGTCTCCCACCACACAAAGGTTATCGCTTTTCCCCCGGAACAGAGACAAGAATTCATATTGAAGTTGGTTGGTATCCTGGAACTCATCCACAAGAAAGTACTGGTATTTTTTATGATACGCTTCTGCTACTTCCGGAAACTCGTGCAAAATTCTTTTGGGAAGTAAAATCAAATCATCAAAGTCGATTGCATTTTTTTCCTTCAGTCCTTCTTCATACATGGGAAATAATTCTTGTGCAATCAGACTGAACTCTTCGGAAACATCGAGCGAAGCGTTTCTCGAAAGTCCCATCGTATTTTTTGCATAGGAAATTCTCCGAAGGATTTCTTTCGGAGGGACTTTCTTAGGATCTATTTTTTTGATTTTGAGAAGTTCGGAAACAAAGGATTCCTGGTCTCCTCCGTTGAATAACAGAAAAGTTTCGTGATAACCGAGTTTGGTAATATGTTCTTTTAGTATCCTGAGACCTAACGAATGAAAGGTGGAAAGTATGATTCCTTTCAGTTTTTCACGAGGCACCATTTTCCTAAGTCTTTCCGAAAGTTCCTTTGCACTTTTATTAGTAAAGGAAAGTGCCACGATCCTTCCCGCAGAGATTTCTTTGTTTTGAATCATATGGGCGATCCTGTTTGTGATCACCCTGGTTTTTCCGGAACCTGCTCCCGCAAATACAAGGAGCGGGCCTTGTATTGTATTGACTGCTTCCATTTGGGCGGGGTTGAGTTTCATATTCTTTTTCTTTAAGTCGCCCGGGAAAGGGACATAATCCAGAAAAAGTACAAAGTTCTACCTGAAAACCAGAAAAATAACCCGAAAGGCCTGCCTTTCGGTATTTTTAACATCTATTTATTTGATTTCATCAATCTGAGACATGGCATCCAATTCCCCTTGTTTGGCGGTGCGGATTTTCCAGTCTTTGTTTTTAGGATCTATATCCAAAGCATTCCCTTTCTCTACTGTGAAAGAAACGTTGTCTGACTTTCGGGTGATCTCTACTGCACCGTCCCGAACTGCAAACGTACCTGTTTCCGTTTCTTTGTTTACCTGGCCCCAAAACTGAGTGCCTCTTACCGCAGCAACGACTGTGGGAGTCACCACTTTCAAGGACTGTCCCTTATTCAATTTTGCCGCTTTGACAAGTATATTTCCCTCGGAAACGGTAAGAGAGAGTGCATCTTGCGTAAGAGCGTCCAAACTGACAACAGTGTCTCCCAGCATACGCATCGTTCCCAGATCGGATGCAAGATCCAGGCTCGCGCCTTTTGCAGTTCTGATCACTTCAGACTGCGGAAGAATATCATATGCCCTCAGGCTTTTGGGTTCCTGACTTTTTTCCGCTTCTCCCTTTAAAAAGGAAATGGTAAAAACTTTGGACTTTGGTTCCTCTTTGCAGTTCACGAATGAGCAAACCAGAACTACAGTTAGAAAAAAAAGAAAGGTAAAACGTTTCATTTTAGAACACTCCTTGCTTACGTTTGTTACGTAGAACTTAGACAATCTCCGATTGAAAACCGTTAGAAAATGTGTATTCAGAATTGCTGCCGAAAAATTTAACTAATAGGCTCATGGCAAAACACGAACGTAATAATTGGAAAGATATTTATCCCACCCCCATCTACACTCTTGCCAGTTTCGATATGGAACTACCGAGAACCCAAAAAATAAAAACATACTACGTATTGAAATCCAAAGATTGGGTGAATGTGATTCCGATTACCAAAGAAGGAAAAATCCTTCTCATCCGCCAGTTCCGCCATGGTTTGGGAGAAATCAGTTTGGAAATTCCGGGAGGGATTGTAGACGAGGAAGGAAGAGATGCGTCTCTTGTTTCCGCAAAAAGAGAGTTACGTGAAGAAACAGGATTCACTGCCAAAGATGAAAATTACGAACTGCTATCCAAATTTTCAGGAAACCCTGCGATGTTCACAAACTGGTCCTACTCCTATATTGCAAAAGATGTGGAAAAAACGGGCCCCGTCGAATTCGACGAAGGAGAAGATATAGAAATCCTACTCGCTTCACCGGAAGAAGTGAAACAATACTTAGTCGAAGGCAAAATCCATCATCCTCATATGGCTGCAGCACTAGGATTGTATTTTTTAAAGCAAGAAAGAACTTAATGCAATCGTTTAGGATAAACGCCTTTATTTTGAGGGTTTCTCCGAAAAAATTCAGTCTCACTCTAGCAAATCCTTGCAAAAAATCCGCTACAAATGCGAAAGAACTAGAAATTTTCGTTTAATAGATCATAATGGACCAATGGTGAACAAAATGACACGCTCCTTTCTGATTTTGTGTTTAATCCTGCTTTTTCAAACTCAGTTTTTAACGGCTGAGGAAGATCCCAAACTAGAACCGATTACGATTACTGTGCAAAAGGGAGAAAATCTATCTCTCATTTCCAAAAAGTATCTTGAAGATTCCAATCGTTGGTCCGAACTATTAAAATATAATAAAATTCCAAATCCCAATTTGATCAAACCGGGTATGAATCTGGTGATCCCCGTCTTCCTTCGGAAACCAGTGATGGGAGTGGCAAGTTTTGTCATCGGAAAAGTGGAATGGAACGGTGCAGGAGGAACAGGGCCTTGGACTCCTATGAAACTGGGACAAGAACTGCACGCTAAAGACCAGATCAAAACTTCCGAAAAAGGCAAAGTAGACATTCAAATCAGAGAAGTAGGACTCATTCGGGTTTTCCATGATAGCTTATTCGAGGTGAAGGGAAAAGAAACTCCTAACTCTGCGGTTTCAGTAGCACTTCTCAAAGGCAGTCTTGATGCCAAAGTAAACAAGTCCGCACAAAAGCAAGGCGACTACAAACTAACAATAGTAAATCCATCAGCGACTGCGGGTGTTAGGGGAACTGAGTTCCGAGTGGAATTGGATTCCAAACTCAATAGTACAACTTCCTGTTTTGAAGGAGTTGTAGATGTGAACGCGCAAGGGAAAACAGTCACAGTTACGGAAGGTATGGCCACTTTTGTTGAAAAAGGAAAAGCTCCGGTGGAACCTTATTTGATTCCTGAAGCTCCCAAACTAAAAGCCGAATAAGAATACGAATGAAAAAAATTTGGATCCTTTTACTTTTCTCTTCTACTATCATTCTCTCGGAACCAAAGAAGGAACTCAGTATCCTGATTGATTCTCCCGAAGATGCCAATTTTGAATTGGAGCTTTGGAAAGAAAATCCGGGAAATGGTGATGCTATCACCAAATCGGTTCCTGAAGTAATCTTATTCAGAGGAAACAAAATCAAAGTCAATCCGAAAGATGAATTTGTTTTCTTTCGGGTGAGACGCATTGGAAATTTCGGAGCCAAAGGATTTTGGACCCAAGTGTATTCCGCCGATGTGGATCCGGGTTCCCCACTTTCCGTTCCCAATGAATTCAAACAAGCTCCCAAAGTATTTGCAAAGGTAGAAGAGCCGGTGGTGGAACGTCCGAGTGATACAGGTAGTTTTGTAGCCATTCCCGACAAAGGAAATGTAACCCTTTATCTGACGCGTGAAAAATTGAAGATCACGACTACGGACTCAATGGCAGGGACACTCGTAACGCATTACAAGGTTAATGACGGTATCTGGCAGACTTTACCTGCGGGTGAATTTTTGAGTTTTTCGGATGAAGGTAATTATAATCTACAGTATTACTCTGTGGACCGGGTAGGAAACAAAGAAGAAACTCGTTCCGTTTATTTCATCAAAGATACATTGGCGCCTAAGACTAATTTGTTGTGGTTGGATGAAAAACAAACGAATGGACAAACATCAGGTTATTATTCTCCCGAAACCAAACTTAGTTTGAATTCCACTGATTTAGGAAGCGGTATCCAAGAAAGTTTTTATGCAGTTCAGTGTACAAATTCGGAATCTGCGTCTTTCCAAAAGTATACTTCTCCCATCTCGTTGAAAGAAAGTTTCTCAGAATGCAAAAACCAATACCGCTTGCTTGTATATTCCGTAGATAAAGTGGGAAACAAAGAAACGACACAAGTGTTTGAAATCAATTACAGTTCTCTCGCAGTGGCAACCGTTCAGGAAGAAAAAAAGAACTGATTATCATCCCGTAGCTATAATCGCCCCGTTCTTCGTAACAATCACCGTATGTTCGAACTGGGTGACGAGAGATCCGTCTCTCGTTTTCAATGTCCAACCGTCATTTGCCTCATACACATAATGAGCGCCGGTGGAAACAAAAGACTCAATTGCAAGAACCAGACCTTCATTCAATTTGAAGGTTTCTTTTTTATCTTCATAAGGAAGCACTTGAGGAGGTTCGTGCAATTTACGGCCTGTTCCATGGCCTGCTAAATTCCTTACCATCGTGTAACCTTCGTTCTTTGCAGAAAGATGCATCGCCCTTCCTATATTTCGCAAATAATTTCCTGTCTTTGCCTGGGAAATTCCAGCGAGAGTGCTGTTCCTTGCCGCCTGACAGAGATGAGTTCTTTCCGGATTGGAATTGCCTACCGTCAGAGAAATCCCGCAATCCGCGTAAAATTCGTCCAACTTTCCGGACACGTCGATATTTACCAAATCGCCTTCTTTTAATATTTTTGTTTCGGAAGGAATTCCATGAGCGGCTTCTTCATTAACGCTGATGCAAGTGAAGCCCGGGAAATTGTAATCGAATTTAGGAGCCGACATTGCTCCGAATTTATGAAAATAGCTTTCAGCAACTGAATCCAATTCTTTTGTACTGATCCCGGGTCTTACCAATCGGACCAAAACATCACGAACAAGGGCTACAAATTTCCCCGCCTTTAAAATACCTTGCAATTCTCTTTCGTTTTGAATCGACATATAACATTAGGATCCAAATTTGTTATGTATAGGAAACTATTTTACAGATATTTTTGTAAAATTTCCTTCAATGCTTTCGTATCAACCGGCTTGGTTAGAAAATCATTCATTCCTACGGAAAAACATTTATCTTTTTCTTCGACCAATGCACCAGCAGTCAAGGCAATGATCGGAACCGTTCTTTCATTTGAATTTTCGGATTCTCTAATCATCTTTGTTGCAGTGAGACCGTCCATTACCGGCATTTGAATGTCCATAAGCACCAAATCGGGTCTTTTCGATTGAAATTGTGTAACAGCTGCTTGTCCGTCTTCAGCTTCTATCAAACAGGCATTCGGATACCATTGACTTAGGAATTTTTTCATAAGTTTTCGGTTGATCAGATTATCTTCTACAAGTAAAATCTTAGGGCCTGATAGATTGCTTTTAATCGGATTATTTTCTTTTGAGGAAATCACTGACCGATGATTTGACTGCTTTTGATGAATGGACTTGATCGCTTTGTATAAATCGTAAGACTTTACCGGCTTAACAAGCTTTTGATTGATTCCATATTCTACGGAATACTTGATCATCTTCATGTCCTCGCCCGAGCTATGAAGAAGAATGATAGGAAGATCCGTAGGAGAAAGTTTCAACTCTTCCCTAATCCATCTGGTTGTTTCCAATCCATCAAGCACAGGCATCTGGTAATCCATAATGACCAGATCAAAAGGATCGGAGTTCATGATTTTTTCCAATGCTTCTTTACCGTTTCCTGCTTCCTCTACGATTTGATTCGAACCGATCAGCGTTTGAGATAATATTCTGCGATTATTGTCATTGTCATCCACAATCAAAATGCGCTTTGCATTTGCAAATTTACCTAATAATTTCTTTTCATCCTTAGAAAATGCAGAAACCAAATCAAAATAGAATATGCTTCCCTTCCCAACTTCAGTTTCCAAGTTGAGAGTTCCTCCCATCATCCCCACAAGAGAATCGGAAATAGTAAGACCGAGCCCTGTACCGCCAAACTTGCGTGTAGTGGAAGCGTCTCCCTGGGAAAACTCTTTGAATAATTTCTTTCTGTCTTTTTCGCTGATTCCGATTCCGGTGTCCCTTACCGAAAATCGGAAAAGCCCTTTCGGGGGGTCATTTTCTTTAAATATCACTTGCAATTCAACTTCGCCAGCATCGGTAAACTTGATTGCGTTACTTAAAAGATTCATCAACACCTGTTTCAAACGGATAGGATCCGCTGTGATGAAACGAGGCAAATCAGGCTCGTAATTTAGCAATAACTCCAGTTTCTTTTCATCTGATTTATATTTTAGAATATCTATGATTTGTTCCAAAAGTTCAACCAGATCCACTTCCACCTCATCGAGTTCCATTTTGCGGGCTTCGATTTTAGAAAAATCCAAGATATCGTTTATGATTCCAAGCAATGAATTGGCCGAAACGATCGTATTATGAACGTATTCTTTTTGCAAAGAATCAAGTTCTGTATTTGATAATAGCTCGGAGAACCCAATCACCCCGTTCAAAGGAGTTCTAATCTCATGACTCATATTTGCAACAAACTCTGATTTGGCGTGATTTGCGGCGTCCGCTTGTTCTTTAGCAAATAATAAAACCTGTTCGGATTGTTTTTTTTCGGTTATATCGGTTGTCACTATCACGCAGGACTCTTCTTCAAACGGGAGAGGCATGGCGCTTACTTCCGTCCAGATAAAGGAACCGTCTTCTTTTTCAATCCCTACTTCCATAGAATGAATCGGCTTTTGTTCTCTGATTGCTTTAGCCGTAGGCATATCTTCAGGTAACAAGAGTTTACCGTTGGAGCCGTAATATTTTCTATATTTATATAAACCTTGTTCCAAACCTTCTCTTGTAATACCTACTATATCGCTCAACGTTTGGTTGAATTCCAATAAGGTACGGTTCTTATCAATGATGGAAACACCGATGGGAAGAATATCAAATAGTTTAATCCATTTGGTAACACTCTCCCGCAAAGCACCCTTGGTATTTTTCTTTTCCGTAATGTCTTCCAGAACTACGGCAAAATGATCCGGCTCGTGATAATAAATGGTTTCTTTGAACCAACGGTCATTTTCTTTTAAGTAATATTCGATCTCTCTTCTGGTTCGGTGGACGGTAATGTTTCCGTAAACTTGAATTCTATCAAAGCCAGATTTTGGTAATAAACCCATTACCTCGGAAGCAAACCGATTGGTAATATTTTCCGAAAAAACACCTGTTAAATTCTCAAAAGCAGCATTTACAGCTAAAATTTGATAATCTTTGGGTTGGTTTTTATCATCCGAAATCAGACGGTGGTAGGCGAATCCATAAGGAAGGCCTTCAATCAGACTTTGGTATATATGGAAATCCATGATTTAAGGAAATCAGACGAAAAAAAGAAGGAAAATAGAAACTTTAAGTAAGCAAATTTACGGAGTTTTATCTTTTTTCCGTTTTGTGATAGGTGGAATTCGGCAGAAAAATGTAGCGGATCCTGCCAGAACAAGTCCCCGTTTTTTCAAAAACCACAGCCTGTTCTTGAAATGGATGGATCCGCAGTATCCTGAAAAACAAGCTTCCGGGCTTGGGAAAAAATCTTAGATGGCAATTCCGCCGGAAAAAACCAATTCCACAAATCCGAAATTTTGAGAGGCGCGATTGGAACCACCACTTGTGAGAATATCGGTCAAGTCAATGTACCCGGCTTTTCCACCTAACTCAAGAAAGTAGGTTTTCATAAATTCATAACGTCCCGCAGTATATCCCGAAACTCCGTAACCAGAGATATGAAAATTATTATTCTGACCTTTTCCCATCACACGTGCGTCCGTCCTGCAAACAACCATTCCACCGCCCGCGGATGTTACCCAACTCAAAGCGGATTCTCCATTGGCAGCAGTCCACATAGGAATGAGATATCCCGCATCCAGGAAAAGAAAATTGAGACCGTCCGTATGTTCGAACTTGAGGATATCGGGAGTCAATGTAATCACCTCTTCTCCTCCGTGATAACCGGCCATCTGCGCGATATGGCCGGGAAATAAATACTGGAATGCGATGGATTCAATTGCAGGATGCAGATTGTTTTTTTGGATCGCAAGCGGATCCACATAACCTGAGTAAGCTACAGGCTGTCCTTGCGTGACAACATACTTCATATGATCCTGGCCGAACGCCAAGAAGAAATGGTCCGAAAAAAAGTAGGAAGCTTTCAGATTGTATTGGGGAATCTCAAATTTGGTAGGATCAATATAAACTGCCGAAAGTCGTTCAGGTTTGTCTTTTGCGTCTACGGACTTGTAAGTATAATGATAGCCAGGTCCGCGAAAATTGATATCGCTTTGAGTATAACCTGATCGGTTGTATCCCCATTGGAATGTCCATTTTCCTTTTCTATTTCCCACATGGTAAGGAGTTGTAGTTGCCTCCTCCTCAGCCAAAACCGGGCTAATAACAAGAAAAAAACCGATAAGAAAGACAAAAAATCGAATATGATTACGGTCCGAAGAGAAAGAAGCTTTTTTTTTCAAAGACATGTGAGCGTGGTATTTCCTCGTTTAAAGAAATGAAAAATTACCAGCGGAAACAGGAAAGATATTTATTGTCTTCTTGAATTCTTTGTCAAAAAAATACACAAAACTCCCAAGACGTTCCTTCACTATCCGATGAACGAAACAAAACATAACATTTGCTAAATCTATATATCAAAACAAGAAAACAAATCAGAAAGCGGAAAAGCCCCATTGTTTGAGTGGACAGAACCCCCTATGAAAAAACTAATGAAGGTAGAGTCCGTTCATGGCAAAATACCTTTCCAATTTTTCCATCTTTCAATTCAGAGATTTTCGTTTTTTCATTATTTCCCGATTTTTTATGATAATCGCCATCAACATTCAGGCAACGATCGTCGGCTGGCAAGTATATGACCTAACAGGGAGCACACTGGACTTGGGTTTGATCGGCCTTGCAGAGGCCATTCCTTCCATTATCGTTGCTTTATACGCAGGCCATTTAGCGGACATTAAAGAAAGAAGAAGCATCATGTTGATCTGCTTATTCGTTTTATTTCTCTGTTCTCTGGCTTTACTTAGTTTTACGGGACCTTTTTACTTTCTTTTGGAAAAATTCAAAGCCTATCCCATCTTTATAGTAATTTTCATTTCCGGGATTGCCAGAGGATTTATTTCACCGGCTATCTTCAGTTTTGTGACTCAAATCGTCCCCAAAGACAAATACGCCCAATCCGCAGCATGGATGGGAACTTCCTTTCAGGCAGGAGCCGTCCTTGGGCCGGCGGTCGGAGGTTTACTCTACGGTTGGATCAACATTCAGTCCGCTTATGTTTTAGACTGTATTTGCATAGGACTTCCCTTTTTAATGACCCTCTTTATTGCACCGCGACCTCTTCCTGAAAAGAAGATAAGAGAACCTTTGGCGCAAAGCCTTGCTGCGGGACTCAAATTCGTTTGGAAAAACGAAATCATGTTAGGTGCTATGGCATTGGATATGTTTGCCGTTTTATTCGGAGGAGCGATTGCACTACTTCCCGTATTTGCGAAGGATATTCTGGATGTAGGATCGGAAGGTTTGGGGATTTTGCGCGCAGCACCTTCTCTTGGTGCGTTTGTAATGGCTTATTTTCTGACACATAGGCCCCCTCTCAAACGGTCGGGCAGCCTGCTTTTGGGAAGTGTTTTCGGATTCGGAATTTGTATGTTGGTGTTCGGGCTTTCCAGTTTGTTTTGGATGTCACTCATTGCATTATTTCTCTCCGGTTTTTTCGATAGTGTTTCCGTCGTTATACGTTCCACCATCATGCAAACGATGACTCCGGAAGAGATGCGGGGAAGAGTCAGTTCCATCAATAAAATTTTTATCGGAAGCTCCAATGAAATCGGCGCATTCGAATCCGGAACGACCGCAGAAGCAATGGGACCTGTAGGGTCAGTATTATTCGGCGGAATTATGACTGTTTTGATCGTCATAATATCTGCAAGGTTTATTCCCAAACTCCGTAAATTAGAGCTAAAGGATTGGGTTTAAAAAATGATGGAAAAAAATTTACAATAGAAAAAGATTAGGGATAATTATGAGCGATTTCATTCACGATTCAAAACTTTCAGCTACCCATAAAGAAGAACTGGAAAAGATCATCAAAACGATGTTAACTGAAGTGAATACGAGGATTGCACATCTCGGCATCAATAATTTCATGCGATTGAACGATGATATCGCCAAAATCATCGTTCCTCTTCTGGAAGACAAACTGGATTGAACTTTAAAATTCCTTACATACAGATACTCCGCTGCCATTAGAATTCATTTTCTGTTTTTGTTGCAGATACCGGATCCAGCCGGGAATCTCAGTATTTTTTCTTTTCGTACAAATATGCCGATAACCTGAATCCGTTTCGAGTATGATCCAATTTTCTCCAACGATCTTTGTTTTTAAATCGAGATCAAAATCATTTCCTGAAACGGGATAAAATTCCGACGGTTCTTTTTTTCCGTCCCATAAAATCAATTTCCGAATTTGAATCATTTCATCCGCAGTCCATCTGTATTTATCCCAAAATGTTAGAAAAGACCAATGAGAATGAGATCGTAAAGGTTCGTTCATCCATTGAAAATCGGATGGCAAAACAAAATCTCTGGCCTGAAACCGATTGGGAAAAACCTGTTTATAGAATTCGTCTTCCGTTATGTCCAAAGAAACATTCAAAATATTTGCGAGCCCTGAAGAATTTCTGTCAACGAATGCGGAAGCACCCGTTTGTTTTGTCAAAAGGAAAGAACTCAATAGCTTGGAACCAATTCGAGTGATATGATAGGATGTTTTTTCTTACTCAGGATCGGAATTGTATTCGGAAGCTGCAGATTTGACTCTTTCCCATTCTCCTAAAAATTCTTTGGCAATCTTTCCGGAATTAAATTCGATAAAAAATTCACGATTTTCATCTCTTGCCGATACTGTGTAATTATAAGATCCGACGAGCACCTTTTCTTCATCTATTATCATTGTTTTATGATGTAACAATCCTCCTCGAAAACTTCCCTCTTTTACCTCTACATCTTCGTTTCCGTCCACATAAACTTTGGACGGATGGGAGAGTAAACCTCCGAGGATCTTTCCTTCATCATTGATCGGAAAATTATATACTGCTTCAACAACCACTCCCCTCTTGCTTGCGGCCAATAACGCATAACTGATCACCGGATCATAATGAGTATAGATCATATAACGTATGCTTGTTTTTGCATTTAAAATGGAATCGAGGATTTTGTCTTGAATTTGTTTTCCTGCTTCGGGAGAAAATAAAATCATTCCTTTGGAAAAGAGAAAGACCCCGGATAAATCGACTTCTTCCAAGTGTTCTCTGAATTTTCTAATCTCACCTGCTGGCAATGTCCATTCCCAATAAACATTATTGTCCCGAACCAGTCCGTGACCGCTGAAATTTCCAGTGCCAAGAAAGACTCTTTCCTCATCAGCAAATAAGATCTTCGTATGGTGAATGCCCGATCCTTTCCAGGGAGTCACATGAATTCCGAATTTTTCCGCTTCTTCATAAGACTCGTCTTTATCTCCTAATAAATTGATTTTCACTCCTCTCGATTTTGCTTTTCTTAAAGCAATCAAACTATCCAGATCATCCAAACTATAAATAAATCCGTCTATCCTGAATTTGGCGCTATCGATAAAACTCACTATTTTTCGCCTAACTTTAAATTTACTATCTTCGGGAGTATCACGTCCGGGATAGGCAAAATAAAAGATTGTTTCGGCGGGAGTAATTTGCGTTAATAATGCTGAAAGATCGGTATCGTTTTTAGACTTCGGTTTGCAATTCACAAACAAAACAGCAATGAAAATAATCGTTAGTTTCTTCATTAGAAATGAATCCTCCCGAATGCGCTGACCATCGTGCCACTGAGTCCCAAACTTTCGGCAGACCAAAGATAACTTAGCAAGATTCCCAATTCCAAGACTCCATCCAAATGAAGGCTTGTTTCCAAAGCTGATTCAGCCAAAAAAAACAATTCAAAACTCTCCTTTTTGAAACTGATTTTTCCCTCCGATTTTCCCTGGGCCAAATAGGGTAAAAAATAGGCTCCGATCATACGAAAGTAAAATAAATCAGTATGATATGATAAAATCAGTTCGGAATAATATGCGGGAGTCCGTCCGTTAAGCAATGTTTGGTTTCTTTCCAGACCGTTCCCGGTGATAAACCCTCCCGGGTAAATTTGTAAAACTTGGGAAAGAAACAGAGTAGATCCGAGATGGGTTCCCATTCCAGTAAAACCCAAACACGACAATTTACCGGTATCGGATCGTTTGTCAGAATCATTCAAATAATTCGACCACCTTACGCCGTACAGTTGGTTTTGCCAACCACCCCCCAAGGATATCGCTTCGCCTTCGATAGGCAAGGAACCTGAATTTTGAATCGATTTTGAATATGTTCGATCCGTTCCTTTCGCCCAAAGAAATTCCCCCATCAGATAAAATTCATTCCAATCGAATTTTCCTCCTATAACACCCGTAACAACGGAATCCCCATCCCCTCCTTTTTCTTTTACATCCGATTCGATTTCACGAGTCTGTTTTCCCCAAGAACCTTGTTCCAAATATTGTATTCCCAATGACAGAGATGATTTTTTCCCGTAAACGACTCCCAAACTATGTCTTCTTCTTTGACCGCCAGACCGATCTGCCTTCCCGATTGAAATGATCCCGGGAGATAAAAATTCTTTTTCAAGAATCCTATAACCTTGGTAATAGTCCCATAGAAATACCTGTGTTTTTAAGTTTTCGGAAAATACTTTTTCAAAAAAAAGTCCATCCCCTCCATCCGAATAACCAAGGAAAGGTGATGATCGAAAGGAATGTTCCTTACGTCCAACACCTAAGAGGAGACCCCAAAGTTTACCTGCGATATAACTGTTTTTCCCCAGATAAATGTCCGGGCGGGAAGAATTTCCTCTTGTCACCAGTTGCATATTCCAATGGATTTCCAAACGTTCCCAGGAAGCCGAATATCCGAAACCGCCGAAATGAACTTGTTCCGTATTGCGATTCAAATATTGCCCGGACAAATCATTGGCTGCGGGAAAGCCATCTTGCAGATACCAGCCGGGAGATTCAGCAAAGCCGGGTCTTAGCCGTTCATAAAGAATTTGAACCTCCGTTGTTCTGGATCCGGTGCTAACACTTAATCCTTGTTTATCGGCATATAAAAAACCTGTTAGTGACAATACTAAAATTGAAATAAATAAGGGTTTCAATTTTGAGCCTGAAAGATTTGAAAATCTTTGGAGCCATTTCCTATTTTTCCGGGAATCAATAAGGAATACTGATCCGTTTCCGTTTTTACCGAAAAAGGTGACAGAGTTGTTTTTTTCCCATAACTGGAAATATGGATTCTATCTCCGTTTTCCATTTTATAAAGATCCAGTTTTTCCTGTGCGGCGATTCCGTTTCCTATAGTTGAAGTGGAAACCACTGTAAGAAGTTTATCCGTATTACGAATGATTGGTGGGAAATACCAATTTTCTCCGTCGGGATCGACAATCCATCCGCAATCTCCCGGATCCAAAACTCCCGACCCAAAATCCAAATGGGAATTCGAAAGAAAATTCGGTATCTTGTTCGGAAATCGGGTATGATAAGAAACAATTCCATCCGAAGAGTTTTCATCCTCGATTAAGAACCGACTTAAGTCTTCCGAATGATTCGAACGATTGCAAATATATACCCATTCGTTCCCAGACTGTGCAGGATTCGGAAATACTCCTTCAATTACAACGCTTCCCTGTCTATGAATCATTGTTTGGTGGAAGTTTTCGAAAGAAAAAGAAAATTCGGAAAAGATGATTTCGTCTGAAAGAAACGCGTCTAAATTTTGAAATTCAGCATTCGCAAGTTTCGTTTCCGAAAAAGAGGTTTCGAAAATCAGTGGAAAGGAAACCGAATGATTGCCGGAAAAAAGCCTGCTTGTCCCCTCTCTCAGATTTTCCGGTAGCAGAAAATAAACATCCGTTTTTAAAATCTTTTCCGATTCGGAAACAGGTTTTTCCAAACCGGCAATCTGAATCCCTTTTTGGTTGAATTCGCCCGGACTGAAATACGTGAAATCAGAACAGCTAACGTTTGTTTTTTTACTAAAACTATTTAGAAACGGATGAGTTTCGGGATGAATGCTCACTCGTATATTCTGATCTATGCCGAAGTCCTGATAGATAAGAGGATTATAACTAAATTGAAATTTTGGATTCCCGGAACGCACGGATCCAAACAGAGAGTCGGAAGTGGTAATTGTGGTGGTCCAATCACCTAGAATGCCTTCAGGAAGGTCAATACCAACTAACGATATACAAGCGAAAGAGCCAGAATGAACAAAAGGAAAAAAATTGTCTTTCTCCTTCCAGAATACAAAATTTCTTTTTCTATCCGTTTCAATGGAAAAATATACAAATCCTTCCGCGTCCAATGGGCTTTTCCATTCCAAAAATCTTTCCGAATAACTGCCTATTCCATCCTTGGTTCCTTTGAATAGAACCTCCGAAATCTCCAAAGGTAAATAAGAATGTCTGTCAAAAACAAATACATCTCCCGGACTAATCTGCAATCCTTTCGAAACAAAGTAAGGATGGGAATTCAAATTAGGATGCGGCACAGAACTTCCATCCGCACTGACTAGGATGGACCTTTCCGCGAAGCCACCTTTATGAGTTAAAGCGTAATGATCTTCGGAGCGAAAAATGATCTTGCTTTTGCCGGATTCTCTTTCCGTAATTTTAAGTTCGGGAATTTGGTATTTGATTTGTTTGGTGCTAAATGGTTTGGTCAAAGATGAAAAGGACCAACCTTCCCAAACAGATCTGGAAATTAAAAATACCTCTCCTCGGGAAACCGGTTTTGATTTGGATTGCAATGGAAATACATCTCCTTCATACGTCAATTCCAGAGAAGAAAGATCGCATACTTCTCCGTCATTGACCCACTCCAGGTAGGCACCCAAATTGAATGTAGACTGACCTGTACCCGAAAAATATTCAGAGAGTCGGATATTTTCCACAACGCAGGACTTTTCCCTGAACTTACTTTCCAAAAGAGCGCCTGCAATCTCATTGGGAAGTCCCGGGTTACCACAAAACGAATCTTTTGTGATATAATAATTCAATGTATTTCTACAGCTTGCTTTCCGACGACTATTTGCAAAATACTCCCCTCCTTGCGAAAAGATATATTTCGGCTCAATAGACAAATTCCCGTTCAGGTTCCAAAAACCTACTTTCCCTATCTTTTCCGCCATACCAGAGTCCAATTTCAAACCGGACATTGTGTCCGAGTCCCGAAAAAGAAAAACCGATTTAGGAAGAATCAGTTTGTGAAATGATTTTAAAAATTCCAGATCCTTTGCAAAAATCTTTTTATCAGGCAGCGAATCCGTTTCCTCGAAACCGAAAGATTCATATTCGGGACAAGTCACTTCTTCGGAAGGATTTTCCCACTCCAGATAACGTTTGTAAATCGAATCGGAATGGCGGAATGATTCGGACACCACGGGCAAATCCGGTCTGCAAACCTGCAACCATTTTTGATTTTGTTCTACGATCTTGTCTTTCAATGAAATCGGATCGGAACATGCGAATTCCAAAGAGATAAATCGAATCTGCGAAACTGTAGTCGCTAGGATTCTGGAAGGGAACAGGATTTCGCATTCTTTTTCAGACCATCGGTAAAATTCGGCATTAGGAACATCAAACCGGGAATAGGCGATCGTGCCGTCCGACAATGAGTTTTTTGCATAAGATTCCAACGGGATCTGATTTCTATGTTCTTTTTCCCATTCCGAAAGCTTCAGATGTCTAGCATGCCAACCTTTTCCCCAACCCTCTCTAGGATGTTCGGAAGGAATTATTTCATCCAATAGGGAAAACGAGTTTTCCCAATACGGTTTCGTATCGGGATCGGAAGGAAGGCAAATTTTAAATTTAGCACCTGTTTCTCGGTCGAACAGAACCTTCGGAAGGGATAATAGACAAAAACCATCCTCTCCCGAATCTAAAAAACGTTCTTCCGAAAATTCCTGATCGAAAATCTCTTCCCCGTAACTGAATTGAAAAACCGGTGAATTGAGAGACGACCCTATAGGAAATGGAAAAATCGAATCTGAATTTCCCTTTCGCATACAGGATAAAAAAAACCAGACAAATAAAAATCCAAGGACAAGGTTTTGTAATCTCATATTTCCCCTGGCAAGTAAGGAGAAAAAAGTAAGAAGATTGGTTTTAAAAAATAAAAAACGATTCGGCTTTTTGACCGATCCATTTTTGGTTTCTACAATTGGCAGATGATTAGGGATGGCGCCTCGGATTTATTAGATGACCTGGATTTAGTCGAATAACATGTTTTTGCGAGGCTCAGGATCTTCTTCGGCAAAAAGGCGAACTTTTTCCGAGAATTTTCGGGAACACGCAAGGAAGGGTTGCCGGTTCGAGCTGAATATGTTAGTTGGAACTCATTGGGTGGCGGGTGGTTCACCATCCCGTTACCCATAAGTAAGTAACTTCCACATGATTGCCGCAGATTGTAATTTGTAAAGTCCCCTAGCCAAAGCCAGAACTCCAGGGTGTCCATCTCCTTTTCTACCGAGATGTCCGCCAAGTTGCCCTATCTGGCGCATAACTAAAGATAGTTTAGGAACTTCATTCGGAACATCTTTGGTCATATACAGTCTTGCGTGAAGTGCCTTCCATTCATGTTCTTCAAATAAAACGGATGCTGGTAAATCAGGGCATTCTCTGCCAAGTGTTGTTAGAAATAAAATTCTCCAGGCAATGATCGAATCAATGGCAAGAACTCTTTGTAATCGTTCCAATGTTTGAAATTGATGTTCTTCAATTTTGCAGCCTGACTTTAGAGTCTTAAAGAAAGTTTCAATCACCCACCTCCTGCGATACCATTCTATTTTTTCGAAAGCATCTTTAAAATTGAGAATTGGAATTGTTGTTAGAATGATCCAATGAATAGGGTCTCGTCCTTTGGGCGGGTTAACTTCGCTGGCGGAGATGGCGTATAATGGAATATTCGGATATTGATTTTTTTTTGGTAAATCATAAGAAGGTTTTATGGATACTTCTTTAAACTTTAACCTGAGTGTTGCTTCTCTTGCTTGTGAATTTTTCTTTTTAGGTATTATGATATCATACTCGGCAAATTCACTGATTTGATTCAATTCTTCGTATAAATATTTCGTTTCACCACTAGTGATGTTTCTGTTGGTTCTGGCTCGTATCAGCAGATCAGGCTTGTTTTCATTGGTGTTTTTGGCATGTTCCAGAAACAATTCAAAAATATCACCTTCCCTGTCGCAGATACTTACAAAGTGAAAAGACTTACTACTTGTCGCTTGTATTTCACATAATCTTTGAAATGATTTCAACCAACGATAACTTTCCTTATCTTCAATCGGTGTCCTCTTTCTATCAACTTTCTTTTGGTTGTGCGTTCTTCCATCTAGGGTTGATTCTCTCGCCCATACTTGAGAATCAAGAATTCCCAAGGCTGTTCCATCGACAGT